>JAZRKW010000061.1:0-4853 GCA_045646505.1 Akkermansia sp.
GAAGTGGCAATGCACTTCCCCCTCTCCCAAGTCGTGTCTTTGCATTGACCAAATTTTTGGTCAATGCCTCGCATAAAAATCCGATTTGATAAAAATACAGGTTTTAATGAATTCATAGTTGACTAATGAAAGTACCGCCCTCAGGGCTCAATATTCCGCTCCGCCGCCGCTTCGCAAACTGCTCGACAATCTCGGATTTGGCGCAACTGCTTCATGATGCCAGCGCGTTACACTCCGTGGTGGAGTGCTACCCGGGCATCAGTCACAAAAATGAGAATTTAGTGGCATACCAACGCCAACAGATGCAACTACTCACCCCGGCGCAACAACGTTGCATTTCCGACTTCCTGAATCTCGAAAGCATCAATGAAACAACACATGAATACAACTGGCGCAACCAATTTACACCAATTGAATCGAATGAATACCACGCCCGATACGAACAGGAAATGACACCCCGGGAATACGGCGCCATACTCGTGAAACGCTATGCCGAACGCGCAGGAATCGGTCCGCCGCAGTAATCATGTGATACATGGTGGCATCGGTACCCCCATCCGGCCAGATACTCATAAATAAATAAACATTTTCTGAATAATCGGCAAGCTTTCAGCAAATCAATTCATTCAAAACCCGCCAGAAAAGGCTTACTTTCTTTCTATTTATTTACAGACATAGTATTCAACACTTGCTAAAGCCCATTTATCAGTGTACAATACATGCAACACTCACCCCCGCTGCAGATATGATGAAAAAAATCATTGTGATATTCAGTTCGCTGCTTCTGATGACGGCACCCCTGCATGCCCAGGATGAAGCAGCCGAAGAGCAACAGGATGAAACCAGCGTTTCCATACCTGACCTGCTGAAGGAAGTCAAATTTGTGACCAAGGTAAAACCGAAGAAAAAAGCTTACGTCTATTATTTCCTGCGCTCACACTCACGGTGCGGATTTTGCCGCACTATCACCCCCAATATGAACGAAGCGTACAAGGAAATGAAAAACAAGGGGGCTGAAATCATCATGATTAACTGCGACCCCAACACAGAAGCAGCCGAGAAATGGGCCAAGGACACAGACATTCAGATTCCCATGATTACCCCTGAAAGTCACTCTCCCGTTTCTTCTGTGGTTCCTGGTTCCGGCAGCGGCGGCACACCGAATATCACGGTTGTTATGGCCGATGGAGAGAAAATCGACGGCGATTCAGGAGCAACCCGATGCAAGGAACTGGTCACAACCTGGAAAGAACTTGTAAAGGAAGCCAAAAAGGCTGAGTCAAAGAAAAAAGCCGAAGCCAAAAAGGCTGCAAAAAACAAAAAGAAGAAAAAGAAGAAGGCCAGATCCAGTGTAGAGGAAGACACTGAACTCTGAAGAAATCTCACACAGATACAGCCCCCCCTTTTTTTCACCAACTGAAATACAAATAGAAAAACACACACTATGGGACTTCTCCAGAATCTCGCGGCAGTCGCCATCCGCAACAAAGTCATGGCCAACCTGCGCACTAACTGCCCGGAAGGCATCAAGAACGAGCTCGAAACCCTGCTTGGCAACAAGGAGGCAGTGAGCGTCATCCAGAAATTCGTGACCGAAGCCATGAAAGGCGGCGGCAAAATCCAGGCCGAGGCAGTGACCACCCTTCCCTTCCCGGCTGAGATTCAGGAACTTCTGGCCGCCACACCCAAGCTGGTGACTTATCTGGTACTGGCCGCCCGCATGGCAGGAAGAAAGTAAGGTTGCACAGCCGCCGAGATGGACACAAAAACAGAAACTACCTTACCATTTGAACTGGGCGAGGCTGAAGAAATCCTGTGGCAATGCCCCATGCCACGCCGCCCGCAGAAAACCGACTGGATAATTATCGGCGTGCTGCTCCTGCTCACCGCGGCATGCGGGGGCATTTTCTGCGTATACGGCATCACGGATGCGGGGAAGATAGCGGCGGCTTTTGGTGGTTTATTTCTGTTCCTGCTGGTGCTGGGCCTTCATGTTCTCATCAAAGAACGCCGCATCAACCAGCGAACCATCTACGCCCTCACCAATAAGCGGGCCTGCATCATCGAGCGCCCGGCCAGACCGGACGGCAAATGCCTGGTGTTCAGTTTCGAAGTGCACCCGCTCATGATTTTCAAGGTAAAACGCCACCGCAACGGCACGGTGGATTACCTGCTGGGCAAGGAACGCCGGGGGTACGTGGCCTTAGCCAATGGTTTCAGGAACCTGCCGCCGGAGCTGGACCCCGCAGCGGCATTTGCCCGGGTGGGCGCCAGTATCCCGGCCGAGGGGGAGAAAAAACGCAAAACCAGCGAATACACCCGCCCCACCCCCGCCGGCCAGAGCTTTGCCGGCTATATCTTCCTGAGCTGCCTGTTTGCACTGGCACTCGGTCTGGACTACGACAACCACGCCGCCGACCTCTTCCTGCACGGCAAGGAAACCACCGCCACCGTGGTGACCTATGAGCAGGGCACCGAGGAACGAGGCGGACGCCGCAGCAGGCGCGAGGTGACTGTCTACTACCCCGTGGTCATGTTCCGGACCGATAGCGGCGCACACTGCCTCACCGTCAGCCAGACCGGCTACGACAAACAACCCGCCTGCAGACCGGGTGCCACCGTGGAATTACTGTACGATGCCGCCGACCCACGCCGCGCTACTATCAAGGACACCAGCATCCTCATGCGTCCGGGCTTCTTCCTGCTCGCCCTGCTCTGGGCGCTGTGGCAGGTGTGGAAATCACACAAACTCTGGCGCGAGGAGCGGCTCATGAAGGTCATTGAAGTCGCAAGCTCCAGCAAAGAAAGCGCCGCATCATGAAAAGGCCGGATAATCCCCTGCCCTTTGAGCCGGACAAGGGTGAAGAAATCCTCTGGTCGCTGCACAAGCCGCTGACGGGCGGGTCGACGCAACTGCGCGTGCTGCTGTGGTGTGTGGCGGTGGTGCTGGGCATACTGGCCCTGGCCCTCCTGAGTAGCGATTTCGCGCTGGCATTTGTGCTGGGTGTGGTGGCCTTGCTCTGCGTCTCCGGGGCGGAGCACAGCTGCACCAACGCCCCGCACCGCATTTCCTACGTGCTGAGCAACCGGCGGGCCTTCATCATCGAACAGCCCACGCGGCGGGGGAGACCCTGCACCGTCATTGCTTTCCGGGTGCGCCGCGACATGGTATGCCGGGTGCAGCGCCGCAGCAACGGAAACGTGGACTACTACCTGGGCCGCCAGGTATGCGAAGCTGAGGAAGACCGCCCCCGCGGATTCATTAACCTGGCGCCGGAGCAGGACCCCGCTCCACTGCTGGAGCAGCTGGGGGTTGAGATTCCCGCTGAAGGAAAAACCCGCAAAGGACCGGGCTTCAGTTATCCCGCCGAAGAACCCAGGCGCAGGCCGGGGAAACTCCTCTTCATGGCGGTGATGGCCGGGCTGGGCAGCCTGCTCTGCCTGGACACACATGGCACCCACCTGCTGCTGACTGGTCAGGAAACTACCGCCAGCATCGTGAGCTACGAGCAGGTGAACGACCACCGCGGCCGCAAGTGGACCCGCCGCACGGTAACGGTGCACCACCCAGTGCTGAGCTTCACCACGCCCGATGGACAGGAACATAAGGTGAAAAGCCTCTATGGTTTTGACAACGAGCCGAAATACCCGATCGGCACTCAGGTGGAGGTTCTCTACGACCCCGATAATCCCGGCTGCGCCACCATACGGGACTACGGCATTTTCTACCTGCCCGGGTTCATGCTGCTGGGCTTCCTGTTTTTCCTGAGCCAGTACCTGCGCCGCTCCAAAGACAAGCAGCCGGATTACGTGCTGATAAAGTGCGTGCCATAACCTCATTAATCATTGAGAATTCGGGGTTAAAATTTCAAAATTTGCATTGACAAACGGGGGGATTGGGGGTATTCTCTGCGTCCCCGCTGATGCTGCAATACCAACAACGGAGGGCTGAGGGCTAAGCGCAGCACCTTCCAAAACCTCGTGCATCCTGCCGCAAGGTTGCACACAACATATACAAATACAATGATTAACGAACTCGTTACCAAGATGGTGGAAGCCGGTGTACACTTTGGTCACCAGACCCGCAAGTGGCATCCGAACATGAAGAAGTACATTCTCACCCAGAAGAATGGCATCCACATCATTAACCTGGAAGAAACCGAAAAGTGCCTGGACAAGGCCAGCGCTTTCCTTGGTGAACTTGCTGCCAAGAACAAGAAGATTCTCTTCGTGGGCTGCAAGCGTCAGGCTCAGGAAGCCGTGAAGGAAGCCGCCGAGGCTACCGGTCAGTACTATGTGAACTTCCGCTGGCTTGGCGGTATGCTCACCAACATGACCACCATCAAGAAGAGCATTGCCCGTCTCGACTACCTCGAGAACCTCGACAAGCAGCCCGAGTACAAGAGCATGTCCAAGAAGGAACTTGCCGCTCTGGCCCGTGAGCGTGAGAAGCTGCAGCGCAACCTGCAGGGTACCCGCAACATGGGTGGCGCTCCCGACGTGATGATCGCCATCGGTGCTGACCACGAAGACATCGCCATCCGCGAAGCCCACATCCTGGGCATTCCCGTGATTGTGCTGACTGACACGAACGCCGACCCCGAAACCGTGGATTTCCCCATCCCCGGCAACGACGACGCCGTGCGCTCCATCCGTCTGGTACTCTCCGTGCTGGTCGAGGCTATCAACAAGAACAAGCCCGCCTGAATCTCAACCCCTTTATTCCAAGACAATGGCTGATATCACACCCGCAATGGTGAAAGAGCTGCGCGTCAAGACCGACGCCGGCATGATGGACTGCAAGAAGGCCCTCATGGAGTGCGACGGCAACATGGACGAAGCCGTGAAGTACC
>JAZRKW010000062.1:0-20305 GCA_045646505.1 Akkermansia sp.
GAGATGGTGAGTGTGGCGCAGGAGTATTTATTCTACCTGGTCCTGGCTGTGCCTTCCAGTGTGATGTTGCGCGCACTTCAAGGGCATTTCGAGGGATATGGCCACACTCGACCTGCAATGATAGTGTCTTTTGTCGGGCTGCTTCTGAATATACCCCTTAATTATATATTTGTGTTCGGTTGGGGGGTGATTCCGCCCATGGGCGGTGCCGGCTGTGGCCTTACGACTACTATTATACATTACCTGATGGCGGCTGCATTGCTGCTTATCATGTATACAGATCGCCGCTATGCTCGCAATGTATCACATATGTGGGCACTCCGTGCACCGGAGTGGCGGGTGGTGCGCGATATTTTTACCAAGGGACTGCCGCTCGGCGTAGCCTCGCTTTGTGAGATGAGCTTCTTCTGTGTGGTAACTCTCGTGATTGCTCCGCTGGGGGCTCTCGCCGTGGGGGCTCACCAGATTGCCATCAATGTTTCTGCGGTTCTATTTACTTTCCCGCTTTCCCTGAGTATTGCGGCGTCCATTCGTTCGGCCTATCATATCGGCGCTCAGGATAAAACACGCTTTGATGCACTGGTGCGCACGTGTCTGAGCTTTACCATGCTTGTAGTGGCGCTGGCTTCACTTTTCACAGTGCTGTTCCGCCGGGAGATTATTGGCCTCTATACGGACGATGCGGCTATTATTGAACTTGCGTCCGGTCTGCTGCTGCTCTGCGCTATCTACCAGCTTTCTGATGCAGTGCAGGCGCTCATGTGTGGATTGTTGCGCGGCTGCCACGATACGCAGTCGATTACCTGGGCGAATATGTTCTCCTATTGGGTAATTGGTTCCCCGCTTGCATGTGTCCTTATCCGCACCGATTACTTAGTTCCCGCGCTGGGCCCTGCGGGTGCCTGGGTGAGCTTTGTAGTGGCTCTCACTATAACTGCCGGTCTGCTCAGCTGGCGTTTTGTCTGTGCGCGCCGCCGTGTTTTTCAAAAAAATGCACATTGAGCGAGAAAAGTCTCATTATTTTGCTTGACGCATCGGTGGGATGAGCGTATAGTAGGTGCCCCGCACTACAGGTGTAGTGTGGACTTAACACATACCAAGAAAACACAAACGATGAAGACCCACGTGAAGAAAGGTGATAATGTAGAAGTTATCGCTGGCAAGAACAAGGGCAAGCGTGGTGTTGTTCTTTCCGTGAATGCCAAGAAGCAGACAGTGACCGTTGAGGGTGCCCGCATCCTCAAGAAGGCTACCAAGCCCACCGAAGCTGATCCTGAAGGCGGCATCAAGGAAATCGACGGCGCCATCCACATCTCCAATGTGAAGAAAGTGAGCTGATGCCGAAAGGCTGAAACTCCGCGCTTAAGCCATCAACTAATTAACTAACAACAAGAGCTGACCCGCTAATATTATGAGCACACCTACATTGCTTACATACTACAAGGAGAAGGTCACCAAGGCCCTCCAGGCGAAGCACAACTATGCCAACGTGCATCAGATTCCCCGTCTTGAAAAGATTGTGGTGACAACATGCATGGGTAAGCACCCCGACCGCAAGCAGGCTGTTGAGGATGCTGTTGCTGAAATCGCTAAGATCACCGGCCAGAAGCCGGCTATGACCTACGCTCGCAAGAGTGTGGCTAACTTCAAACTCCGCGAGGGTGAAGTCCTCGGCGCTCGTGTGACGCTGCGTTCCACCCAGATGTGGGAGTTCCTCGATCGCTTTATCAATATTACCGCCCCCAACATCCGTGACTTCCGTGGCCTGCCCACCAAGTCCTTTGACGGCCGCGGTAACTATGCCATCGGTATTCCTGATCAGTCCATCTTCCCTGAAATCGAGCTGGATCAGATCAAGCGTAACATCGGTTTCGATATCATCTTCGTGACAACCGCTAACACGGACGAAGAGGGTCGCGACCTGCTTGCAGAGCTGGGTATCCCCTTCCGCAAGCCCACCAAGAAGACTGAAGAAAACGCCTAACTAAATTACGATTATGGCAGTATTAAGTGATCCTATTTCCGATTTCCTTACCCGCGTGAAGAACGCCGGTGCCGCCCGCAACGAGGGTTTCACCGCTCCTTACTCCGGTATCAAGGCTGAAATCGCCCGCATTCTGCAGGCTGAAGGCTACATCTGGAGCTATGAGATTGTTGGTGAAGGCAAGGATAAGGCCATCAAGGTCAAGTCCAAGTTCACGAACAACGGTAAATCCATCATTACAGACGTAAAGCGCGTGTCCAAGCCTGGTCGTCGCGTGTACGTTCCCTCCAGTGAGATTCCCACCGTGATGAACGGTCTTGGTATCTCTATCGTTTCCACCTCTCGCGGCATGATGACGGGCGCACAGGCTCGCAAGCAGCAGATCGGTGGTGAGCTCGTAGCTCTTGTCTGGTAACATTAACCCCTGACCTGATATACTGATATGTCTCGAGTAGGTAAAAAGACAATCACCGTTCCCGCCGGCGTGACCGTGACGATCAACGGTGCTGATGTTGCCGTCAAGGGTGCCAAGGGTGAGCTGAAGTGGACGATGCCCGCCGGTATCTCCGCCGCTCAGGAAGGCGACGTGCTGACAGTTTCCCGCGCCAGCGAGGACCGTCAGGTGCGCGCTCTGCATGGCACGAGCCGTTCCCTCATCGCTAACATGATTGAGGGTGTTTCCAAGGGCTTCGAAAAGAAGCTTGAAATCGTAGGTGTGGGTCTGAAAGCCGCTGTGAAGGGCAATGTGCTCGACCTGGCTCTCGGTAAGTCCCACCCCATCCTTCACCCCATCCCCGCCGGTCTTACCGTAACGGTAGCCGACAACACCAAGGTGACGGTGGCAGGTATCGACAAGCAGCTTGTCGGTCAGTTCGCAGCAGAGGTGCGCGGTTACTATCCCCCCGAGCCGTACAAGGGCAAGGGTGTCCACTATGTGGGCGAGTACATCCGTCGCAAGGAAGGCAAGAGCGTTGGCAAGTAATCATTATCATCTCAAACCCTTTAAAAGTTTATTAGAAGAATATGAGCACTATCAATCGCAAAGCCATCCGTGCCCGCGTTCATATGCGTATCCGCAAGAAGCTTGCCGGTACGCCTGAGCGTCCCCGTCTGGCTGTAAGTTTCTCTAACCAGCACGTATATGCCCAGGTGATCGATGACACCAAGGGTGTGACCCTCTGCAGCGCCTGCACCAAGCAGCTTGAGCTGAAGAAGGCCAATCTTGAGACCGCCGCCAAGGTGGGTGCTCTTGTAGGTGAACGTGCCCTGGCTGCCGGTATCACTGAGGTTGTGTTTGACCGCGGTGGTTTCCTCTACCACGGGAAGGTAAAGGCCCTGGCCGATGCCGCTCGTGAGGCTGGTCTGAAATTCTAAAAAGAAAGGTTTATAGAAAAATGAACACTGAAGAAACGAAAGCTCCGGCCGAAGAGACGCAGGCTGTTCCCGCCCCGCAGCAGCGCGGTGGTCGCGGTCCCCGTCGTGATGGCAACCGTCCCGGCCGCGGCCCGCGCCGTGAGGGTGGTCGCCGCAACGAGACTCCCGTTGAGGAAGGTCCTCAGCTGATGGAGAAAGTTGTGTACGTGAACCGTTGCGCCAAGGTTGTCAAGGGTGGTCGCCGCTTCTCCTTCTCCGCCCTCATCGTTGTGGGTGACCAGAAGGGCAAGGTAGGCTACGGCTTCGGCAAGGCCAACGAAGTGTCCGACGCTATCCGCAAGGGAACCGACGCTGCCAAGCGCGCCATGAAGAAGGTAGTTGTTGTGAACGACACCATTCCTCATGAGGCTTACAGCGAATTCGGCGGCGCTAAGATTGTTCTCAAGCCCGCTGCTTCCGGTACCGGTCTTGTGGCCAGCGCCAAGGTGCGTTCCGTGCTTGAGGCTGCCGGCGTGAGCAACGTTATCGCCAAGTCTCTGGGTTCTTCCAACGCTGCTAACGTGGTGAAGGCCACCATGCAGGCCATGCTCGGCATGCGCACTGCTGACCAGGTGCTTTCCGCCCGCGGCAAGAAGAAGAAGGACGCTGCTATCTGAGTTAAACCACCAACCATAGATATTCAAGAATCATGTTGACTCTCGACAATCTCCAGCCGAACCCGGGTGCCAAGCATCGCAAGAAGCGCCTCGGTTGCGGTGAAAGCTCCGGCCTGGGTAAGACCTGCGGTAAGGGCAACAAGGGCCAGAAGGCTCGTTCCGGTGGCACTATCCGCCCCGGTTTCGAAGGTGGTCAGATGCCCCTTCACCGTCGTCTGCCGAAGAAGGGCTTCAACAATGCCCGCTTCCAGTCCACAATCGCTATTGTTAACCTGAACCAGCTCGAGGCATTCTTCGAAGCCGGTGCAACGGTGACAGAGAACGAGCTGCGCGCCATGGGTCTTGTGAAGGGCCAGGCCGACGCTGTGAAGCTTCTGGGCAATGGCAACCTTTCCAAGGCTCTGAACGTGACCGTCGATTTCGCCAGCGCTTCTGTTGCTGCCAAGATCGAGGCCGCCGGTGGCACCCTTACGGTGCTCAGCGCCCAGTAAAGGATTCAGGCTCAGCACATGAGCCTTTGACAAAACTTGACACAGAGCCGGGCAGCGCAGCGCTGCCCGGCAGCTGTGTAAGAGGGGATAAGGGTAATTGAAAATCTTTATACTCTCTTGAACCTCAGAATGGTGCATATATTTCAGCTGCATGCCGGGCTGTAGCACCAGAGAACGCTGCACATCCGACTTCAAACAAATCTCAACAAACCAGGAAACCATGATTTCAGCATTTGCGAATACCATGAAGGTGCCGGAGCTCCGCAGCCGCATCCTGTTCACCCTGGCCATGATAGTTATCGTGCGCCTTGGTGTACATCTGCCGCTTCCGGGCGTCGATGTGACTGAGCTTGCCCGTTGCGTGGCCGAAGCTTCCAAGGAAGGAGACAGCCCGTTGGGCGCTCTTGGCTCCATTCTCACCATATTCTCCGGTGGTGGTCTGCAGCAGTGCGGTATCTTTGCACTGGGTATCATGCCCTACATTTCAGCCTCCATTATGACCCAGCTCATGGGAGCGGTGCTTCCCTCCTGGCAGAAGATGATGCGTGAGGAGGGCGGACGCCAGAAGATGACCAAGTACACTCGTATTCTGGCCATCATCATTGCTATCATTCAGGGCTATTTCCTGACCCAGACACTCCGCAATCCTTCCACCATTGGTCTGAATGCAAATGACCTGGTGATGAACCCCGGCATTATTTTCACCCTCACCACGATTTTCATCATCGTGACCGGCACCATGTTCCTCATGTGGATTGGTGACCAGATTACCGAGCGCGGCGTGGGTAACGGCATTTCCCTTATCATTTCCGTGAACATCATTCACGCTCTCCCCGGTGCCTTTGCTGTGGCATGGAAGACTTGCGTGATGAAGGGCACAGAGGTTAATCCGCTCGGCTCCCTGGGTATGGTGGCTCTCATCCTCTTCATGGTGCTTGTGGTAGCCCTGGTGGTTATCGTGAGCCAGGCTCAGCGCCGTATTCCAGTGCAGTATGCCAAGCGCGTGGTGGGGCATGGCAAGATGATGCAGGGTGGTACTCAGTATCTTCCTCTCAAGCTCAACTATTCCGGCGTGATGCCCGTTATCTTTGCCACCGCTATTCTTGCACTGCCGCAGATGCTGGTGCAGCAGATGTTCTCTCAGGACAGCTGGGTGGTAGGTCTGGTAGCCAACTGGCTCTCCCCGAACGATTTCCCCTACTACATCATCTCCGCCATCATGATTTACTTCTTCTCGTATTTCTGGGTGGCCACGATGTTCCAGCCGCAGCAGATTTCTGAGGATCTGAAGCGCAGTGGTGGTTATATTCCGGGTGTGCGTCCTGGTCCTCCTACAGCTCAGTTCCTGGATGCGACTATGTCCCGCCTGACTTTCTCCGGCTCCCTGTTCCTGACGCTGATTTACTTCCTGCCGAGCCTTCTTTCCGTGTGGGGTGGTCTGCCCATGCTTGTGACTCAGTTCTTCGGTGGTACCTCACTGCTCATTCTTGTGGGCGTGCTGCTGGATATGATGCGCCAGGTAGAGGCAACACTGCTGCAGAAGAATTACGACGGCTTCATGAAGCGTGGTAAGATTCGCGGCAAGTACAGCCACCTGCAGGGTACTGGTCAGGCTGCAGAAGGTCGCGGTATCGTCATCCTCTGGGTGATTATCGCCATCCTGGTGCTCGGCGGTGCCATCGTGCTCGCCAGCTGATAAAGAGACAATCCCTTTTCAACGGGCGCGGTTCCCTTGGGAATCGCGCCCGTTTTGCATTGACAAATCTTGCATATCCGGTAGAATGGGCGGCGTTATGAGTCTTCGCCTTGCTGTACTGGGTTCCGGTTCTGGCTCCAACTGCCAGTCAATTTTCAATGCCATTGCCGATGGCCGTCTTGATGCCGAGGTAGTCATTGTGCTTTCAGATCATGAGGATGCCTACATCCTCGAACGCGCGCGCCAGCACGGTGTACGCGCCGAATATATGGACTGCGGCGGTTTTAAGAACAAGTTCCCTCTGGAGGTGCAGGAAGCCCTGGCAAAGCAGCTTCAGGAGCTCAATATCGATCTTATCTGTCTGGCTGGTTTCATGCGCCTGGTAAAAGCCCCGCTGCTGGAGGCCTTCCCCCGCCGCATCCTGAATATTCACCCCGCGTTGCTGCCCGCGTTCCCGGGCGTGGAAGCCTGGACCCAGGCTTTGAACGCAGGTGTGAAGCAGGCCGGCTGCACCGTGCATTATGTGGATGCCGGCATGGACACTGGTGAAATCCTGATGCAGGCATACGTGCCGGTTCTGCCGGATGATACACCGCAGACCCTGCATGCCCGTATTCAGGTGCAGGAGCATATCCTTTACCCCGCTGCCATTCTTTCGGCAATCTCCCGTTTGTAATTGCCTGCAACCATTGTAACAAAAGAGCCGCCTGTTTGCAGGCGGCTCTTTTGTATTCGGGTAGTAGGGTGAAAATCAATAGTTGTTATTATTGATAACGTTGAAATAATTGGTGCTCTGGGGAGCCGCCTCAGTTGTCTGAACCGGGGCTTTTTCCGTGAACTCGATGAGGTCACCGGTAGCTCGCACCGTCGGGAAACTCAGCAAGATGAAATAATTGGCACGGGTATCAACCGTGGTGTTGGCAAATGTGCGGGACTTGCCTTCAGGCGCCTGACCAATCTCGCGGCAGTAGTCGTACATATCATCAATTGCGTCGGTTTTGCTGGGCAGCCACAGAGGGAAAATACCCAGAAGACAGCAACCGGTGTCTGAACCCTTGGCTCGGCCTACAACCAGGCGCACATCTTCGCTGTCGACTGCGATGGTGCGAGTCATGTTGTGGTGAAGTGAGCCTACGGTCTGCTGGCAGCTGTTAAGAAGGGTAAGAGAGGCAAGGCTGAGGGCAATGATGATTTTTTTCATAAGCTTGGTCGGTTCTTTCAGTCTTTGTGGGCGGCGCAGTATATAGCCGGCACTTGAATTCGTCAAGTGTTTTTTAGATAAAACTGATTTTATTTTTTGTTGTGCTGCTGGTTTCGCTTTGACTGGCGGAAATCGTCAGCGGCTAGCTTTCAACCCATCGATGACGGCGGCGGTGAAACCGCTGCGCTCCATGGTGTTGAGACCTTTGATAGTGATTCCGCCGGCTGTGGTCACTTTATCGATAGCGATCTCGGGGTGCATACCGCTCTGCAGCAGGAGACTGGCAGCGCCGTGCACCGTGTGCTCCACAATGCGGGCAGCTTCCTCTGGGCGGAAGCCCAGTTCCACGCCGCCTTCCATGGCAGCGCGGATGTAGCGCATGGCAAAGGCGATGCCGCAGGAGGCGAGGGCAGTGCCGGCAGCGAGGTGCTGCTCATCTGTGACCATGGTGTACCCCAGAGCGGCAAATAAATCGCGAACCTGGGAGGTCTGTTCGTCTGTGGCATTCTTCTGGCAGATGAAGGTGACACCATCCAGCACTTCCACCGCCGTGTTTGGGATGGCTCGGAACAGGGCGGGCTGCCCAGGTGCTGCAAGGAGCGACTCCATTTCCTGCAGACTGATGCCGGCGGCGACTGATATAATCAGCTGGCGATTGAAGTCGAGAACAGGGCGTATTTCCTCCATGACCTCACTCATAAGCCACGGTTTGACGGCAAGGAGGACGATATCAGCCTCGCGTGCGGCCAGTCGGTTGTCTTTGGTGGCCTGCACGCCGGGCAGGGTAGCCTGTATGCGAGCCAGACCGGAATCTGACTTTGCGGTGCAGATAAGGTCGGCGGCCTGCCAGGTGCCGGAGACGATGAGGCCGCGGGCAATGGCACCGCCCATGTTGCCTGTTCCTATGATAGCCAGTTTCATCGGGATTGTTTGCGGAAATCGTAGGGATTGATGGGGTTCTTATCCTTCCACAGGCCTTTGCGTGCCTTGCGGGCGGCTTTTTCGGCGGCTGCCAGGTCCTTGGCATCCGGCGCGAAGTAGGCATAGTGCCAGGCGAGCCCTTCCTTGACCATCTGCAGGTTGATGTTCTTCTTGCCCATCCAGACAACGGCCACTTTGCGGCCGTACTGGTCGGTATCTTTGATTTCCAGCCGCACGGCCTTTTTCTCACAGAGTTCCTTGAGCCTGTCTCGGGAATCATTGCCGTATTCCTGGTCTTTTTCGGGGGCATCAATTCCCCAGAGCCGCACCCTTGTGCCGTCTGCCAGCTTGAGGGTATCGCCGTCCTGCACGGTGGTGCACAGCACTTCGCCGGCGGGTATTTCAACCGCTGGTTCCGGTGCTGTTTCGCCCTTGCGGAAGAGGTAGGGCTTTACCGGGACAGAATCTTTCCAGAGCCCTTTGCCAGCCTTCTGCGCTTTCTTCATAGCCTCTGCCAGGCTGGTGGCATCGGGGGCGTTGTAATCATCATGCCAGGCGTAGCCTCCGCGCACCATGAGCAGGGCCACATCTGTACGTCCGGCGCGTACCTCGGCTATGCTGCGCCCGTACCTGTCCTTTTCTTTTACGTTGAGAGAAAGTTTCTTTCCTGTCAGGGTTTTTTGAAGCGCGGCGGTAGCCTGGGAACCATAGTCCTGCTCTTTTTCCGGGGCATCGATACCCCATATCTGAACCTTGGTATCATCATCCAGGATAAAGGTATCGCCGTCCACCACGCGTTTGCAGGTGCCGGTAAGGGTTTCTGCCAGCAACGGGCAGCACAGAAGTATGCAGAGTAGTATTTTCCTCATAGAGGATAGCAGGTGGGGCGAGCACCGCAGTGCTCGCCCCTGATGATTAGTCATTGCGCACGCGGGAGCGGGGCGAGAGCACGATGGGCACACCGGCGGCCTTGATGCGGGAGCGGATGGTGTTGCGCAGGTACTGGGCGTAGCTGTCGGCCAGCAGGCGCTTATCGTTCACGAACAGCACATAGGTGGGCACGGGAATCGTGGTGTACTTCTCATTGACAGCTGTGGTGGCATAGAAGAGCTTGAGGCGCTTCTTGAGCACTCGGTGCTGGCCGGGAGGATTCATCTCCATGGCGCGCTGGAGCAGGCGGTTCAGCTCACCCGTGCCGGGCATGTTGAGACCCCCCTGCTGCACGCGGCCAATGCTCTTGAAGATGGAGACGATACCCCAGGAATCCTTGGCGGAAACGATGGCCACGGGGGCGTAGTCCAGGAAGAAGAGATTCTCTTTGATGTGTTCCTTCACTGCCTCCTTGCGGGCGCTCATGGGGGCATCCGGGCAGTAGAGGTCGAACTTGTTCACGATGATGATGCAGGGCTTCTTCTCCTCGGCAATGATGGAGCCGATGCGGCGGTCCTGCTGGGTGACACCGGCGGCCATGTCGATGACCAGCAGGCAGATATCCGCGCGGCGGATAGCGCGCTCACTGCGCATGGCGGAGAAGACCTCCACGGAGGTGTCGCGCTTGCTGCGGGGGCGCATGCCGGCAGTGTCGATGAGCACGTAGTTCTGCTCTTCCCGGGTGTAGGGCACGTCAATGGCATCGCGCGTGGTGCCGGCCACATTGGAAACAATGGTGCGCTTATCCTGCAGGATGGCATTCACCAGGGAGGATTTGCCGGCATTCGGGCGACCCACGATGGCTACCTTGATGGGGGAGTCCTTGGTCACCTCCTCCTGCTCCGGTTCATCTTCCGGGGTGGCATCGGCAGCTGCTTCAGCCTTTTTGGGCGTGGCACCCAGGGATTTAAGCATGGCATTGAGCTTATCAGCCAGGCGGGGGAACCCGCGGCCATGCTCGGCAGAGGTGAATACATAATCGGCAAATCCCAGGTCTGCAAATTCACCCAGATTCAGTTCCTGCTTTTCGGTGTCGGCTTTGTTGAGCACCAGCAGCACCGGCACCTTGCTTTTGTGCAGGTGGGCGGCAATGGTGCGGTCAATGGGGGTGAGGTGGTCGCGGCAGTCGCAGACAAACATGATGTAGTCGGCTGCGTTCATGGCGATATCGGCCTCCTGGGTCACCTGGGCGGCAAAGCCGTCATCCAGCGTGCTGCCGATACCGCCGGTATCCACCACCAGGGCATCGAAATCCGTGATACGCACCGGGGCACAGAGACGGTCGCGGGTTACGCCTGGCTGGTCATGCACAATGGCAATGCGGCGGCCCACCATGCGGTTGAAGATGGCAGATTTGCCCACATTCGGGCGGCCAACGATAGCTATGGTCGGAGTAGACATGGTAAAAGAATCAGAATGGACGTTCGGAAGCCTTGCGAACCTTTTCGCTGCCGGGCTTGGGTGCAACATAGGGGGTGACCCCCACAGGGATAATGCCTTTGCCGGTGCTGATGAGGTCAACCGTGCCACCCGTCCGCTTATAAAGCTTGGCAGAGGAGCGCCCGCCGTGGGTGTTCATGATGGAATAGGTGTAGAAATCCGGCGAGGACTGGCACAGCATGTGCATATTCTGCGCGCTGTCCAGCAGAACACTGGGTTTCATGAAGTTCAGGTATTCGGCCAGGTAGCAGGCACCGATAACCTGGTTTGTATCTTTGTTGGTGGCCTGCCCGAAAAGACATTCCTTACCGTTGATGACAGCCAGACGAAGACTCAGGGTGATGCGTTGCCCACGGGCCTGTATATTGAAATCGCGCACTTTGCCGCCGTTTGTCAGGGTGAAGAGCGCGCGGTTGGAGCTGTAGGTGGTATGGCCATCGGGCATGCGGATGGTAGCCACAACGGCGTAGTTGCCGGCGGTGCCCAGTCTGTAGAGGGTTTTGAGATTGAATTCAAAAGTGCGCGTGGAACCGGGGGTGAGTACCAGTTCCGGGAATTTGGCAGTTGCTATCGGGGTGACTGGGCCGCTTTCGCTGCGCTTGGTCATGCTGAAGTTCAGCCAGGGGCGCCCCGGTGTATTTTTGAGTGAGATAGAGGCATCCGTCTGGTTAATGATAGTGAGCTGGAGGGCTACATTTTCACCCACGATGAAATCTTTTCGTACTGGTTGGAGCCGCAGCTCAACCTGGGCAAAAGCCTGGCTGCTGAGAAGCAGACAGATGAGAGTGAGCAGAATGTGGTATATGTTCTTCATAAGTTTAGGGATTAATTGTTTTCAGGGAAAGTGATGCGGAAGCCAGTCTGCGGGGAACCCCACTCCTGAGTATCGACAGGAACCGGAATGCCTTGTTGATTCACCATCAGGTAAGCCGTGCCTTCGTAAATGCCGGGCAGGGGGGAATCCTGGGAATCTCTGGTCCATTCCATCTCAGCCAGTTCAACGCCGGCCGCCTGGATAGTCTGGAGCTGTGCTGCTGTGGGGAGCTGCCCGCCCTGGCTGAGTGCGCACAAGGTGGCCTGCCAGAAATTGACACCGGTCACGGGAGCGAGTTCAAAGTCCTGCTGCTTTTCCCAGTTGAGCGGGGTGAGGTCGGGGGCATCCTCGCAGCCGGCCTGGCTCAGAAGCTTCTGGCGTTCGGGGGCTGAGAGCTGGTCGAATTGCCGCATGAACTCTGCATATTTCTGCACAGAAACCGGGAAACGCATGACTTGTACATGCTGCCCTGCCTGGTTGCAAAGCACAGAAGATTCACCTACAGCCGGAATGGTCTGCGAATCGGCCATCCCGAAGAGGGTTCCCAATCCGGTCATTGCTGCAATGGTGCAAACCGCAGCGCCTATATAGCGGCCCCATTGGCTGGTAAATTCCTTGAATTTCCGGAAGCCCGGGTGCTGGTTCAGCCTGGCTTTCAGCCGGCTGCTGGCCGATTGCTCGTGCTCCGGGCGGGAATCGCTCTGCAACTGAGTCAGGATAGTCTGGGATATTTCATGAATTTCAGACCATTGGAAGAAGGTGCCTTCATATCCCGCAAGCCATTGCAGCAGGGTCATCAGACGCCCGAGCCCCGGTGTTTTATCCTGCGGGCAAAGAGGCCATAGTATGGCGGCCAGTGTCTGCATCTGTTCTTTCGGGTTGTCGTCGGCCCCTTCGTTCAAGGGGGAGAGGAAGTGTACTGCCCCGTTTTCTTCCACGTAGATGGATGCCCCTGTCAGCGGCATGGCGTGTTGTCTGAGGCTGTCGCATCCGGTGTACATTTCCGCGGCAGAGGAAATGATGCTGCACAGCAGCTGTACGCTGAGTGGTTCCTGTGCTGCGGTGATATCGGCCACAGAGCGTCCCGGCGGAAGTTCCTGAGTCAGAAACCAGAGTCCGTCTGCGCGGAGCGATTCAAACACCTTGGCTATGTGTGGAAGCCCGCTGTTGGCTACCCGGTAGCGGGCCATGGAAAGGAACGCGACTTCCTCAGTCTGGTCGGCATCCGGTTTCAAGATTTCCAGGATGACAGCCCGGTCCATGTGAGCCTGCTGCGCTTCATACAGCGCGCTGCTTTTGCGCAGCTCAAGGAGCCGGGTGAGGGCATAGACACCGAGGGAGTGCGGTAATACTGGAAAAACGGGTATCATTCGGTCAAAAGGTGTTCGGGGAGAAAATCGCTGACCGGTATCGCTTCTTCATAATCAGGCACCAGCCCGTCATCCGGCAGCAGGGTGTTGGTCGGGGTGTAGCTTTCGCGGCGGCGTTTATTGTTGAGCAGTTGTTCCTGCAGAATGAGAGATGAGGGAGAGCTGAGACAGTCCAGCGGTTCCCCCTTGTAATAAAGTTTTGCCGTGAAGCCGTAGAAGCGCAGGTCTCCATAGGCATCCATCTGTTCCTGGGTGAGCGGCGGTACAGTGTAGGATACCACCAGATTCTCCTCCCAGTTTTCCCAGCTGGGCGATTCATTCTGCCAGGCAAGCTGGGGGGTGGCCATGCGGGAGAAGTCGATGCGGCGGCCGCTGATGATATCGAAGAACTGGATGTTGATGTAGATGTCCTCCGTGCGGAGTTCCTCACCTGGAGCCAGCAGTACCGGGAGCAGCATATCCACCCGTTCGCCAGTTTCCGGGCTGTAGCTGTGCTTGAGCTGGTGCGGCCCGAATGAAAGCTTGCCTCTCATGGCTGCCGGTTGGTTGAAACCATAGGTCAGACGGTGTGAGGCCCGTTTGAAGTATATGCCGGCCTTATCGCGCATCTGGAAAACCCGGGTGAAGTATTCACGGGCTTTTTTCGGGTTTTGTAATTTATCGTAAGCCATGCCGTAGTAGTACAGCAGAGCCGGGTGCTCCGGGGCCAGCAGGGTACCTTCTTCCAGATAAAGGACGCATTGGCGCATATCTCCGGCGGTCAGAGCCGCCACACCCTGGCGAATCAGCCGGTCTACTTCTTCCTTGTCCTCTGCGCTGAGCTTGCTGGTGGCTTCATACTCTGCCGGACCGGCTGCGGATGCCGGTTCCTGTTGCTGAGTTCCGTCAGTAAAATCAAAACCTCCTTCCTGGGCCAGTATCGTATCAACATCCCGTACCCGCAGTGGGGGCGGTGCGTCTTCATCCTGCTCCGTGGTGGCGTTGACGGCGCTAATTCCCGCCGACCCTTCGGTTTGCTGCCCCAGCTGGGCCAGCTCACGAGCTTCGATGACAGCCAGCAATGCCTCAGAGGCTTCCAGCGAGCGCTTGTAGGATAAATCAAGCCGCTGCGTGACCCCCACACCCAGAATGGACAGTTCACCGGCGATGATGATGATGAGCAAGGTGACGACAAAACGGCGTGCCGTCAGGGCATGCAGCAGCTTTCTGCTGCAGCGTCGAGAGGCTGGCAGAAAGCTGGTCAACAGGCTGCAGAGCAGCTGTTTATTGATTCTGGGAATCCTTTTGCTCATATTCCAGAATTTCACCCTGATATTGGGCGAGGAGTGCTTGCATGAAGCATTCGGCCGGCTGCCCGGCGGCGGGGGCAAAGCCACCATAGGTCATGCCATCCATGCGGATTCGTTTTCCGTTTACTGTGGCATAGGCTATGCCTTTGAAACCTTTACCCCACTGGCGGAGATCCAACTGGGAAATATCGGATACGCGGAAATTCTGCCCGGCGGCGGTTACCATATCTCCTTGCAGCGCCATGACTCGCCGGCGGGTGCGGATGATGAGGAAAATGATAATGCCGCTGATAATCATGCAGACGCTGCCGGCCAGCCATTGTTCGCGTATGGCAGCTGTGTCAAACGGATGTTCGGCTGGTTTGACGGGGAAATGCATGCGCTCCGTGTAGCGGAGCCAGCAGTCGGCCCAGCTTTTCTGCATGGCTGCATAATCGGCCGCTTCTGCCGGGAGCTGTCGCGCTGCGTCGCAGCCCGCTGGCAAGGGGTATTTGTCTTCTATCATCAACTCATCCCCGACGACTGTGGCGTGGATGAGTGGCATGTTGCCGTTCGCGTCCCAGGAAATCCCTTTGCTGGCTTGCGCACCCAGTCTGGCAAATGCCTGATAGGAGAAGTACACCTCGTTTGCTTTTCGGTAGCCGATGGCTCCGTCATAGAAAAAGTACAGCCCGAAACCAAAGAAAGCCAGGAGTACAATCGTGAATCTCACGAAAGTATCGCGGGTCGGGCGGCATATAATGGCTGGTATGGTCATCTGCGTGTGATTCTACCACAGCTCTGGCGCTCTGCATAGTCAAAAATGGTGAGTAAACAGCATACTGACGCGTTACGTGCGCGCGCAGGTGACGAAATAAAGACTTGCCATGGTGTGTGAATCCTGCTAGGCTTCCGTGCATGAAGGCTTTGTTCCGGGTATTATTGCTGGCCATGGGTATGGTGACGTATGCCCAGGAGTTTGACCCGCAGCCTATGGAGCTGGACCCGCTGACTCTGGATGCAGTCAAGCGCGTGGCGCCTCCTGTGGTACCGAAAAAACAAGCCCGTGTGAGGCACAAGGAGCCACGGGAACAGCAGCCCGTAACGCAGGCTTCAGACCTGCCCCCGGTCAAAGCCCTGGACGTGCCGCGAGACCAGACCCGGGTTGCTGTGCTGGGGTACCACAATTTCAGTATGAAAGCCCCGGTGACGCAGATGCTGATGCGCACGAGCGAATTCCGGGAACAGATGGCCCATCTGCGTCGTGCCGGTATTACCGTCATCAGCATGCAGGAGTTTCTGGAATGGCGCCTGGGGACTCGTACCCTGCCGGCGCGTTGTGCTCTCATCACCCTGGATGACGGTTGGCGGAGTGTTTATACAGATGCCTTCCCGGTGCTCAAGGAATTCGGCTATCCGTTTACCATTTTCCTTTATACCAACTATATCAGCGGTAAAGGGGACAGCCTGACTCCGGAAATGATTAAAGAAATGCAGGCAAATGGCGGCACGGTCGGCAGTCACTCCGTGAGCCATCTGTACCCTCGCAGCTGGCGGAAGAAAGAACGCGAAGGCCCGGAGGCCTATGCTGCGCTGGTAGATAAGGAACTGGGTGAGTCGCAGAAGAAACTCAGTGAGCTTTTTGGCCCGGTGAATACATATTGCTACCCGGGCGGTTATCATACCCCGCCCATGGTTGAGCGCCTGACCAGCTATGGATACGTGGCGGCGTTCACCGTACTGCCCGGTAAGGTATCTGTGACAGAGGACCCCCTGCAGATTCACCGGTACATGGTTTTCGGCAATGATGGTTCCATTTTCCGCCGGGCTGTGGATTTCAGTGCAGGGCAGCTGACTCCTGGTACCCCGGGTGCTGCCGGGACCGGTCCCGGCACCTTGCCTTCCGGGGCACTGCCGCCTCCTTTTGCCGTGTACCCGAAGCCGCAGGATGTCGTCGCTCCGGACCTGGAGGCAATCACTGTCTATATGAGCGGTGATAAAAGTGTAGATATCTCAACCGTTCAGATGACCGTGAGCGGATTCGGGCGTGTGCCGGCCAAGGTGGACGACGCTACCCGCACCGTACAGTGGGTGCTGCCTTGCCGCATCTACATGCCAAACATTTCTGTGCACGTTACGTGGAAGGACACCGAAGGAAAAAAACGCAAGACTGCGTGGTCTTTCAGTGTCAATCCTGACGCGCCGATTCAAACAGTAAACACCAAACCATAAATCAATGGCTCCCGAAGATAATAAACAGCCCGAAGCTGAAGTGAAGCCTGCCGCCCGCAAGCGCGCTCCGCGCAAGAAGGTGGCCGCCACTCAGGTGAGCGGAGAAGCCGGCGCCCCTGCCGCCTCTGCCGAAACCGCAGCTCCCGCCAAAAAAACACGTGCTCCCCGCAAAAAGAGCGCTAAACCTGTGACTGAGACCCCCGCGCCGGTTGAGAAACCGGTGGAGCCTGTTGCCCCGGCTCCTGAGAAAAAGCGCAACGAGGCGCCGGCTCCTGAGCAGTCTGCTCCTGCACCTGTTGCAGCGGAAAAATCTGTAGAGACTCAGGCTCCCGCGGCTGAGAAACCTCAGCAGAAGCACCAGCGTTCTCAGATGGACCGCCGCGACCAGCAGCGGAAGAACAGACAGCAGGAGCGTCCCCAGCAGGCTGCTGCTGAAACACCTGCAGAGAAAACTGCTGAACCTCAGAGCGAGCGTTCTGCTGATATTGAAAATCCTGATGCCGCTCCCCAGCTTCCCCCGGCTCCCGGCTTTGCCGCTCCTGAGACCGTCGGCGGCAACGAAGGCGGCTCCAACAGCCGCCGCAGGCGCCGCCGCAACCGCAACCGCAACCGCGAGAACGCCCAGCAGCCCCAGCAGCCGCAGACCACCCCGCAGGTGGACAAGGAGGAACTCGTGCGTCGTGCCTGGAAGATTTTCCTGGGCGAAGTGACCGAGGAAGGTCTGGCGCTCATGGACGACCGTACCGCGGCCGAGGCTTCCCGCCGCGCTTTCCGCGTGGCTGAGCTGTTCCTCATCGAGGCTGCCCGTCACCGCCCCGCTGCTCCTGTGGCGGAGGAAGCTCCGGAGGAGCCGGAAGCTGACGATGCTTCCGAGGAGATGTTCCAGGAGTAAATCAACGTTCTTATATTATATAGCAAAACAGGCACTCTGCGAGCAGAGTGCCTGTTTTTGTGTGTGGGATAGGTGGTCGAAGCGTGGAACTTTTGTCCCTCATCGGTTTGTATTTCGGGGCTTCCGTCTACGCCTTTCAGGCTTCGCCGAGACAAGAAAGCCCCGTGCGCCGACCTCCTCGCGCAACGGAACGTTCTCCGATATACCTGACGCGCAGAGTAAACACCATTCCAAATGCTGTAGCGGTAGTGCTCATTTTGCAGTAAGACAGGGAGGAGCATGATGAGGAATGAGGTATCTTGATGTAAACAACAGATTATGATAGAGCGGAGATGCGCTCCTTAACGAGGCGCAAAACGGCTCGTTTTGCACTTGAAATTGTTGGCAGACGAACAAAAGCTTGTATTAGTAAGGCAAAAGGCCAAGAAAAAATCAACTTTTGAGCAGAAATTTCAATTGTGTTGTAATTTAGATTTGCATCAGCATTAAGAATGCTGTATACTCTGCGCGTCAGGTGTATCGGGAAGCGTTCCATCGCGCGAGGAATACCCGCTGACTTGGTAAGAACAAATAACAAAATCAAATTATATCTATGAAAAAGACACTTATCGCACTTATGGCTCTGGCCGGTGTGGTCATGACTGCAGAGGGTGGCAACCTCGCCATGGAGGCTGAGTTTACCACTCCTCCCGTTAATGCTGGTAATTGCTGGTCCGGTGACTATGTGCTGACCTTCAAGCTTGCTGATAACTACAGCATGGATCTGGGTGGTGCTGTGGTGGGCTTCTACCGTGGTTCCGCCGTCAACGATTCCCTCGGTTACAATGCTATCGTTCTGGGTGGTACTGATGAAGCTCTGACACTGACCATTGGGCGTGGCCGCGCTTATGATACTGTTGATAATGCTACAGGTATTGATGCTGACACATATTTCACCTTTGCTGGTGATGCAACCGATAAGGTAACTTTTGCCACCACCATTCAGAAGGGGGTACAATATACCCTGAGCGTAACAGGTGGTGACCAGGCTATGACCCCCACGCTCTCATGGACCGACGCTGAACTGGGGGCACAGACAGAGACACTGGCTTCTTACAAAGGCAATATGAACGGTAATGCCACGCTCGTATACGCTGTGAATGAGCAGGTGATTCCTGAGCCCGCTACTGCTACGCTGAGCCTGCTGGCTCTCTGCGGTCTTGCTGCTCGTCGTCGTCGCAAGTAATTGCGTGCTGATAACTACATTTTCTGCCCGGTCTGGACATTCAGACCGGGCAGCATGTTTTCGCCCCTGAGCGTTTAGCGTGGACAGATATCCGTCGGGGTACGGGACTTTCTTGTCTCGGCGAAGCCTGAAAGGCGTAGACGGAAGTCCCGAAATACGAGCGTTGTGGGACAAAAGACCCACGCTACAAATGGAACTACAGCTTCCACCTGTTTTACAAATAATACATTACATATAAGAGCGGCTGTTTATTTCTGCTTTTTGTTATGCATTCAACTGCTTCCGCAGTCTGGTGCATTCCTTCAGCTCCACTTTCACTTCTGGCATATCCAGTGGGCTGGAGAGCAGGGATTCTGCGTAGCCATACATGCGCGCTTCTTCGATGTTGTAGTTGAGGTAGGCATCGGAGTGGTAGAACTTTTCGCAGAGCTCCAGCATGCGGTGCAGGGCTGCAACGGCCTCGGGAGTCTCAGTGTCCAGACTGTTGCAGCGGATGCTGATGATGCATTTGGTCCATTGCGCAATCACTTCCAGCTCTTCGACCTGTTCGAAGTGGGTGAAGAGACGTTCCCAGGCGGGGGCATAGTAGGCAAACCCCACAGGCCCCATGAAAGCCAGGCTTTCCTGCATGTGCTGGTAGCCATCGGTGAGTTCCTCGAAAATCTGCTCACGGGTTTTGCCATAGAATTCCTTTACGGCATATCTCTCATCGAGCGAGTCGTAGACGTTGATATCTTCTTTGCGGGGGAGCATGGACAAGGGCGGAGGGTGATTACTGTTCAGGTGTGTTTTGTTCTTGCAGGTAGCGCTCAGGGGGAAGGTGATTCTTCTCGAGAAAATGAATAAATTCTTCGTGAGCAGTGTATTTTCGATGGTGTTCCTTTTGGCTGAGGATGTATTTCAGAACCTGTTCCTTGTTTGATTCGCTGACTGAGAATGCCCCGTAGCCTTCTTGCCAGGTGAAATCCTTGTATTGTGCATTCAGTCCCTTGATCCATCGGCTTGTGTTGGACTTGATTTTGCCTACAAAATCGGACAGGCTCATCGTAAGGGGAATTGACGCTAAGAGGTGGATATGGTCAGGTCGTCCTCCGACAATGAATGCGTATCCCGATAGGGTCCGTACCATGCCTCCGATATAGCGGAAGATTTCAGTCAGATCTTCTTCATTCATCACGCACATATTTTCCTTGGTATGAAAGATGATGTGCACGTTGATATTTGTATATGACCTTCCCATAGTCGAGTGGATGATGTTGCATGCTAGCATTATATTTAACGCGAGACAAGTATAAAGACAGATATTGATACCCGAAACCATACGTGGCCCAAAGATTTGGCACACGTGCATTTACAATTTTGGATTTACGATTGACGAATTGGAAGTTAGCGGCTTACACCGATAGATCCACGAATGAATGCTTACTGCCGATGGTGATGCGGGTGATACCCCCACTATGATTTTTCACACAGAATACTATGCCTTTATGTTGTTTAGGACTATTTTCCCATGTTTTTGGAACATGTGTGCCCCGAATCATATGTGAACCTGAAAAGAGTTGACAAGAGGAGCTCCGCTCGTCCCCTCAGAAGCGGGTACGGCTGTGCTCCTCGATGAGGTCGGGCGTAGTTGTATTGTATGCGGATAGGAGCCCGCAGAAGCGGGCGGCATAATCGTAGCGAGGGGCGCAAGCCCCTCGACCTGCGGAGAAATGAGACCGGAGCCCGCGCAGCGGGCGGCATAAAGGTGAGATGAGAGCAAGCCTTCAGGATTCAAAGGAATGTTTGAATGAGCGAGGGCTTGATGGACA
>JAZRKW010000063.1:0-2953 GCA_045646505.1 Akkermansia sp.
ACCCACTCCGCTACGCTCCGGGGTTCTGATATGTTTTTCATTTTACCCTGGGTTCCGCTGCTGACGCAGCTCCACCCAGGGCTATTATTGTGTCGCCCTATCGGGCTCAGAATTCCTCGGGCTTTCGGCCCGGCAAATTCCCATCTATTGCGCAGAGGGGGGGGCTTCTTCCAAAATGTTGCTGATATTTCTATTCTCTACAAAATCTTTGGGACACGTGTGGAAATTATGTTGATTTTCTCACATTCTCCTTGCTTTTTTTGTCATTTGTGTTATTTTCTGTGTCAGCATGAAGATGAAACATTGTCTCGTGGCCAGTGCTGCCCTTGCAGTGGCCTCCTGTAGTCAACACCTGGATAACACTGTGGTTACTAACCGTGCCAGTGTTGTGACCAAGCCGCAGGCTGCTCTGCCTGCTCAGTATCTTGCTCTGCCCGGGCAGGCCGCCGTTGCGGTGGGTAATGCCGGTGTGGATGCCGCTTTCGATTCTCAGGTTGCCCAGTATAACGGACAGCCGCAGACAGCTGCTGCCATGGGGGCAGCCATGGGGCAGGCCGCCGCTGCTGCCGCCGGGGCGCTGACACCCCTGCAGCCGACGCATACACCAAGCCCGATGCTTCCTACTACTCCCACGGCACCGTCTACTTACATTCACCAGACCGCTATGCCTGGTCAGGCCGCAGTGGGGGTGATGCCCGGCACCGGAGTGATGACACCGGGCATACCCGGTGCAGCTGTGCCCATGAATTATTCTGTGCGCATTACGAACAGCACCCCCGGGCGTATCTTTGTGGAGGCTCAGGATGCCGCCGGTGCCATTTATCCCTGCGGATTCATGGATGGTGGTCGCAGTTCCACCACTCCGCTGGAACAGGCAGACCCCATTGTAGGCCCCATCACCATTG
Source organism: Akkermansia sp. (assembly GCA_045646505.1). Taxonomy (GTDB): domain Bacteria; phylum Verrucomicrobiota; class Verrucomicrobiia; order Verrucomicrobiales; family Akkermansiaceae; genus Akkermansia. Next base: position 906 of record JAZRKW010000063.1, read on the forward strand.
TGGTGCGTGACCCGGATAAGGACGGCGCGCCGGAAATCCGCCGTTTCAAGGTGAATCCCCCTGCTTACTATGCCGGTCAGACCGTGGGTATCAGCATCATTGCCGGCGGTAAGTATCACGCCAGTGTGGATGGTAACGTCTATGCCAGTGGTGAGGCTGTTGCACCGCCCGCTGTTACTGTGCCGAATATGACAGCTGTTGCTCCTATGCCGACGACTCCCGGCGGCGTGATGAGCTATTCGGTGAAGATTACCAACACGACCCCCGGTAAGATTCTGGTAGAGGCCCGCGACGCCGCCGGTCGTGAGTTCCCCTGCGGTGAGTTGATGGGTGGCGCCAGTGCCGTGGCTCCCTGTGAGCAGTCTGCTCCTATCAAGGGACCGATTACTGTTATTGTCCGCGACCCGGATAAGGAGGGGCAGCCTGAGATTCGCCGTTACAAGGTGAATCCCCCGGCTAACTATGCCGGCAAGACTGTGGGCATCAGCATTGTGCCCGGCGGTCAGTACCACGCCAGCGTGGACGGGCAGGTGTACTACACATACACTCCGCCTGAGGCTCCGCCCACCACTAACCCGCAGCCTGTGGAGCCCGCCGCTCCTGCAGCACCTGCAGCACCTGCCGCCCCCGCCGCTCCCGCAGCGCCTGCTGCTCCCGCTGCTCCTGCTGTTGTGCCGGCTGGCATGTAAGGCTTCGCATTGCACATATAGCTTTGTGTCCGGAACTGCTTTCCATCGGGAAAGCAGTTCCTCTTATTTGTATGGACTTGCCCGCTGGCGGCTACCGGGGGTATATCATAGTCATGTGTAAACCATTTCGAGATTACCTGACTCTGACGCGTGAATACACACGCGAGATTATTACATTCGGCGGCTTTGCGCTGGTGTGCTTTGTGTATTGCGATTTCCGCCAGCTGGCCCGGGACCAGGCCACCACGGCTGCGCAGACAGTCGAGCTGCTGCGTGCCATGGATACGCGTCTTTCCTATATTGAACACAAATCTGCTCTGCCTGCAAAATGAAAACTTCCATACGCCGGATTCAACAGTACCTTGGCGTGACTCAGGATGGCCTGATGGGGCCTGAGACCATCGGGGCTATCTGCAAGGCTCTCCAGCTGCCGGAGATTCCCGTCTGGCCCGCGCAGTCAGCGGTGCGCGCCTCCCGCAGTTTGTTCGGGGCACCCGGGCAGGAGGATAACCTGGTGAGTATCATTCCACCCTATCAGCTGTATTATGAAGGGAAAGCCGTGAAGCACATACGCGTCCACAAGTGCATAGCCCGGCATGTGCGTGAGGCCCTGGCAGAGGCGCTGGAGCATTATGGAATCGATGAAATCCGCCGTCTGGGGCTTGACCAGTTCGGTGGTTGTTACAATTGCCGGCCTACGGCCACGGGAAAGACACTTTCGCTGCATGCCTGGGGAGTTGCGCTGGACTTTGCGCCGGGCAGCAATGCGTATGGCATGAAGGCTCCGCGAGCGTCTCTCTCGCACAGAGATTGCGAAACCTGGTGGCAGATATGGGAACGCCACGGCGCTGTGTCGCTGGGGCGTGAGCGTAATTATGACTGGATGCACTTGCAGTTTGCCCGCCTGGAGTAAGCCGGGGGCTGATTCCGTATGCTGTTCCGGGGACAGAAAGTTTGAATTCCGGCCTTTCAGAGCCTGACAAAGTTCCGGGGCGCTGACAGAGATGCAAAAAAGCGAAGCCATGCTCAAAAAACTCTAAATTTCGTGTTGCAAGTTTGCGTGGGATGTGGTATTTTACAGGCACCATGATTACAGGTACTACTCACAAGAAGGCTGCTGAGTGGGTCGAACAGATTCGCCAGCTCTGCAAACCCGATTCCGTCTACTGGTGCGACGGTTCCGAGGAAGAGAACACCCAGCTCTGCGACATGCTCGTAGAGAAAGGCACCTACATCCGCCTGAACCCCGAGAAGCGCCCCGGCTGCTTCCTGGCTCGTTCTACTCCTTCTGACGTGGCCCGCGTAGAGGAACGCACATTCATCTGCTCCGAAAAGGAAGAGGACGCTGGTCCTACCAAC
>JAZRKW010000064.1:0-22415 GCA_045646505.1 Akkermansia sp.
CGTAGCGGAGTGGGTGGCAGAAGCTTCGGCTTAGTGTTTTAGCTGCGCTTCCCTGCCACCCCTCCACGTTGGTCGGGGTTCCGGTTATTTTTTATTCCAAACCCAGCGTTCCGCCGCGTTGCGGCTCCACGCTGGGCTATGATTCTGTCGCCCTTGCGGGCTCAAGTTTCCGCTCGCCTGCGGCCCGGCAAAGTCCAATTTATCGAGATTAGTACTCAAACTTTGGGACACATGTGGTGGAAGCGACCACTGCGGCTTATCATCTTGCCGGAGCCAGCGTATCGCTCAGCGGGAAATCGTATTGGTGGCAGGTGCCGGGTGGGGAGAGGAAGTAATGCCACCATTCCTTGCTGTAGTTGCGCAGGCCGACCTCTGCCATGGTATCACGCAGCAGAAGTCTGTTTGCCTGTTGCTTTGGCGTGAGCCCCGGATATTCTGTGGCAGAGCTGGAATCCAGCAGGTCGTGTCTGCCGCCCATATCAAGCTCCCGCCCGCTTCGTAAGTCGATGAGGGTGATATCAACCGCTATTCCCCAGCTGTGCTCAGAGGTCAGCCCTATGTATTTGTTCTCGTATATGCCTCTCTTGGTGATATTCGGGTAGAATTTTGCTCTCATCCGGTCGTCCGGGGTGAGCGACCAGTTGTAGAAATCCTTCATGGCCCGGTGGGGGCGGTAGGCATCCCATATCAGCAGCCCGTATCCTTTTTTCTGAAGCTTCTGCTGGGCTTTTGCCAGAGCTGCAGCTGTGTCCTTGCGCAGAATGGCACGTCTGCCAGTTGTGTAACCATCTATGGGCCGCCCGACGAAATTATCGTTTCCGCAATATTTCAAATCGACCTTGATTCCTGGCGCAACTTCATCCAGATAGCATAATTCACCCGGCATGATTCCGGGGTAAACCATCAGGTCTGGCTGCGTGCAGTGGCTCAGGAGAAATGCCAGAATAAGTGTATAGAAAAACGAGAGATTTTTCATGGTCTGGGAAGAAGTGTGTCGCTGAGCGGGAAATCGTAACGGGTTACTTTACCCTTGTCTTTCAGGAAATAGTGCCACCATTCGCGTTTGTAATTCCGCATGCCGGCCCGGTCCATTGTATCGCGCAGTAACATCCGGTTGGCGCGTTGTTCCGGGGTAAGCTTTGTATAGCGTGTGGCAGAGCTGGCATCCAGAAAATCAAAACCGGTACCCATATCAAGTTCTTTACCGGTGGCCAGGTCAATGATGGTGACATCCACCGCAGTTCCCCAGCTGTGGGCAGATTTGAGGCCGATGTATTTGTTCTGGTAAATGCCACGTTTGGAGATATTCGGGAAGAATCTGGCTTTCTGAGATGCCTCGTCTGTGAGTGACCAGTTGTAGAAATCCTTCATGGCGCGGTGGGGACGGTAGGCATCCCACACCAGCAGCCCCAGCCCCTTTGCCGCCAGTTTTTTCTGGGCTTTTTTGACGCATTCGGCTGTGTCTCGCCGCAGGATGGCTCGTTTGCCCGTTGTATAACCATCTATGGGCCGCCCCACGAAATTATCATTTCCACAGTAGCGGAGATTGACTGCGATGCCTGGCACTACTTCATCCAGATAGCAGAGTTCGCGCGGCATGTATTGCGGAATTCCGCTATTCTGGTTTGCCTTGTCTGGAGCCGGGGAGACTGGCGTTTCAACCGGTTGCGCAAGTGGTTCTGTCGCATGTTGCGCCGGGGTGGGATCTGCCGGGCAGGTGCATTGCCAGAGCAGGGGCAGTATGAAAATGGACAGCGTGAAATGCCTCATGAGGTTAATATAACACAAAAATTGTATGATAACAAGTGTATCGCAGCTTTTTCTTCTTGCCAGTGGCGCTGGCTATGTTAGAATGACTACGCTCACCTCTTTCTGAAAAACAAGATGACCAAGAAACCTTCTATCTGGAAATATGCTCTGATTCTTGCTGCTACTGGTGCCGTTGCGACTGTGGGCGGCTATGTATCGCAGGGAATTGTGGATGCTATGCATGAATCCACGGAACTGCCGGCTCTGGATGCTGCTCAGGCAGATGCCGTTGCTGCCAAGGTGCTGGATTTGAAATGCGCAGCCTGTCATGCTCAGGATGCTTCCTACAATAAGCTCCTCAACTTTTTCTCCTTTGGCCTCATGCGCGATCATGTGGAGGGTGCCAAACGCGCGTTCTCTCTGACCCCGGATTCCGGAGTGCGTTCTGGTAATGTCGATTACCTGAAGATGGATTATGTGCTGCGCACGCGTCGCATGCCTCCGGCTTCGTATAGTACAGTCCATTTCGGTTCACGTCTGACTTCGACGGATGTAGCTATTCTCCGCGCCAAGTATAAGGAGAGCGGGGCTCAGGCCCGTGCCTTTGCACCGGTTTCTCCTGTGGCGGCACCCGCTACCGAGCTGGAAGCCGCACGTATTTATCTTGGCTATCTGCTGTATCATGATGGCCGTCTCTCCACGAACAATAAAGTATCCTGCGCTTCCTGCCATGACCTGACCAAAGGCGGCACAGATAACCTGCCGAAGTCTGAAGGTGTGCCAGGGCCGGACGGTTGCCCCCAGCTGGGTGGGGTGAATGCTCCAACCACACTGAATGCCGCCGGCAACATCCGCCAGTTCTGGGATGGTCGTGCAGCTGACCTCAAGGAACAGGCAGGTGGCCCTCCTCTGAATCCTGTGGAAATGGGATTCTCCTGCGTGGCGGACTGGGATATCATCGCAGATAAACTGGGCGCAGACCCGCAGATGGTGGCCTTGTTTGCGTATGTATTCGGAGAGCGTGGTATCAGTGGCGATACGATAACGACGGCCATCGCTGCGTATGAGCAGACTCTCGTGACACCGGATTCTCCCTTTGACCGCTACCTGAAAGGTGATGAAAAGGCTCTTTCTGACAATCAGAAAGCCGGTATGAAAGACTTTGTTGAACTCGGCTGCGCCACATGCCATAGTGGTCCGACTCTGGGAGGCATCAGTTTTGAATACATCAACACACACGGAGACCTCCGTGCGCTGGCCGCACCTTCTGATTATAAGGAAGGTGCATTCGGGCTTAAGGATTTCACAAAGAAAGAGGAACATAAGGATATGTTCCGTGTGCCGAATCTGCGCAATGTGGCTCTGACAGCTCCTTATTTCCACACAGGTACGGTGAACAGCCTGCAGGATGCCGTGCGTATCATGCTTGAGGTGCAGAATGGAGCTGGTGCCACTTCCGATGATACGGTGAAGAATATCACTCGTTTCCTGGAAGCCCAGACTGGTATGCTTTATGGTAAACCTGCTAATGCACTGATGCCGGAGGATGTGAAACTGGCTCCCGTAACTCCGCAATTATGATTCGCTTTTCAGTGCTGGCCAGCAGCAGCCGTGGAAATGCCACCGTTATTTCAGGCGGTGGCACCCACGTTCTTGTGGATACGGGGATTTCTGCGCTCCGTATCCGCAAGGGATTAGCAGAGTGCGGCTTGTCAGAGTCTGCGCTTTCCGGTATTTTCTTTACGCACGAACACCAGGACCACGTTTGCGGTCTGGGGGTGCTTGCCAAAAAAAGCCCCCTGCCGCTTTATTGCAGCCGCTACCTTTCCAAAGATTTACGCGGCATGGCACCGAATGCTCTTTTCACCTATCTGGAACCCGGACAGACGGTGCAGGTGGGGGGCTTGAGTGTTACTCCGTTCTGCGTGAGTCATGATGCTGCTGATCCTTTCGGCTACGTGTTTGAATGCGATGGCGTCCGCCTGGGATATGTGACGGATACCGGAATCATCATGCGTGGTATGCCTGAAATGCTCAGCGGTGTCCAGGGGCTTTATCTGGAATCCAATTACGATCTGGAAATGCTTGAGAACAGTGGCCGCACCCCGGAGCTCATCCGGCGTATTTCCGGCCGCTGGGGGCACCTCTCCAATGAGCAGGCCTGTGACTTTATCCGCACTATCGGGCATTCCGGTCTGCAGCACCTGGTGCTGGCGCATATCAGTCCTGAGTGCAATACACCCGCCAGAGCAGCTGCGGCCATGCAGGCAACACTCGATGAATTAGCTCTCCCGACTGCATTGCACTGCGCACAGATGGCAAACCGTCTGGATTGGATTGAGATTAGCGGGCATTCAGGAAATTGACAATGCCCTGACCAATTGTTTCTGCGTATCGGATAGCGTTTTTCTCCTTGCCCAGAAATTTCGCGTGTTCAGGGTTGGAGAGGAATGTCGCTTCTGTGATGGCTGCCGGCACAAAGGATTCGTTGCAGGCATTCAGCCAGTCACCGCCACCTTTGCGGCCGTCGTTGCGAATGATGACACCGCAGCGCACTCCGTTGTTGGGCATGCCGCCAGCGTCGTAAATGGAGCTTGAAATGATATCTGCAAGCGCAAGTCCGAGTCCGGTTCCTTCTTCATTGCAGTAGATGGCGCCTTTGTTGTAGACCATCCAGCTGTTTGTCATGCTGTTGTGGTGCAGGTAGACCACTGCGGCGGGGTTCTGGTCCAGGGCATAGTTGGTGCTGAGCATGCCGACGGCCATGCGGTGCGGGTGATGTTTGGAGCGATAGATGGCATTCGGTTCAGGGGTATTCACATGGTGTACCTGATTGCTGCGTGCCAGTGCTGCCAGTTTTTTATTTGTCGGCATGGAGCCCCGGCAGCATATCCTGCATTCATAACCAGCCTCGCGTATGACTCTGGCTGTGTGCCCGACGTAGCGGTACCAGTATTCGCATTCTTCAATCTTCCCGTATCGGTTATCCGGTGTGCGTGCTCCCTGACCGCCTCGCTCAGGGTGGTAGTAGTGACCGATATCGAGAACAACTATCTTTGATTCCCGTACCTGCGCTCTCATTATCTGCTGCGTGCAGCTTACCAGCAGAAGAAGACAGAGACAAACAAGAAATGGTAGCTGTTTTTTCATAATCCGAGTTCGGTCTGACCCCCGGGTAAAACTGCGCCCAACTTCTGATAAGCTGCGGGCATGGCTTCACGACCACGCGGGGTGCGCTTGATGTATCCTTGCATGATGAGGAAGGGCTCGTGTACATCTTCGATAGTGGATTCATCCTCGCCCACGGCTACGGCAAGAGAGGAAAGACCGACCGGGCCACCGTTGAATTTGTAGATAATGGTTTCCAGCAGTCGCTTATCCATCTCATCCAGCCCGTCATCATCAATATCTATCATGCCGAGAGCGGCTTGTGCCACCTCGTCGGTAATCCGTCCGTTGGCTTTTACCTGGGCGTAGTCGCGCACCCAGCGCAACAGCGCGTTGGCCACACGGGGTGTGCCGCGGGAACGCCGGGCTATTGCCAGTGCGCCGGCTGGTGCAAGGTCGATATCCAGCAAACCAGCCGAGCGGTGCAGAATCCGGCAGAGTTCATCTGCCGAATAGTAATCGAGTCTGTTCACCAGCCCGAATCGCGAGCGCAGCGGGCCTGTGAGCATACCTGCGCGGGTTGTGGCACCCACCAGTGTGAATTTCGGTAAGTTCAGCTGGATGGAGCGGGCGTTTGGTCCCTGGTCGATGATGATATCGAGCCGGAAGTCCTCCATGGCTGGGTAAAGATATTCCTCGATGGCAGGGTGCAGACGGTGAATTTCATCGATGAAGAGCACATCGCCCTTTTCGACATTGGTCAGGATACCTGCCAGGTCGCCGGCTTTTTCAATTTGCGGACCACTGGTGGTGTGCAATCTGTGCCCGACTGCTCCGGCTATGATATTAGCCAGGGTGGTTTTACCCAGACCTGGAGGCCCGCTGAGCAGAACATGGTCGAGCACATCGCCACGCATCCGGGCGGCTTCAACCATGAGCATGAGCCTTTCCTTCACTTTTTCCTGTCCGCAGAATTCACTGAATGCCGGGGGACGCAGGGAAAGATCGTAGCTCGTGACGGGGGTATCCGTCATGCGTGTGTAGAGGGAATCGGCCATTGCGTGGGAAATGTAGCATATTTGGCGCCGCTGGTCAAGAATCTCGATGTCTCCTTGAAGTCAGTAAGTGTCTGTTTCGTTTCTTTGATAGATATATTAAAGTTAACAGGCAAGCGATATCTGAAAATATAAGTGGGTGTCAGATGGGTAAGCCGGTGTGTCCTGAAATGAGCTCTAAACAAAGGAATCCCGCTCCAATGGAATCTGTCACCCCGCCAGCTGGCGGGGTTCCGGGAATGATGAATGCCGTATCCCCGGGGCTTACGCCCCGGGCTACGAAAAGTATCGCCCCGCCAGCTGGCGGGGCTTGTGATGCGGTAAATATCCGGTGCTTTCTTAAAAAATACAAGTCTGCGATTTTATTCATAGATGATTCTTTTTGAGTTGTTTGCTGAAACTATCATTAGAGCCTGGAGGACGGTGCTTTCAATAACCCGTGCTATATCGAAAAAAGCAATCTGAACCCCGAGCAACGCGAGTGGGTGTCAGATGGGTAAGTCTGGTAGTTTTGAAATCTGCATTGAATAAAGGAACCCCGCTCCAATGTAATCTGTCACCCCGCCGGCTGGCGGGGTTTCGGGAATGATGAATGCCGCATCCCCGGGGCTTACGCCCCGGGCTACGAAAAGTATCGCCCCGCCAGCTGGCGGGGCTTGTGATGATATTTCAGTTTGCTTGTAGATATTTTACACAGAACCTGACTTTTTTATGGTTTGTAGCCGCAATGAGCTGTGTCGGGCTGGTGGCAGTCTGTGTCAGGGTAGGGGCTTGTGATGATATTTCAGTTTGCTTGTAGATATTTTACACAGAACCTGGCTTTTATGATTTGTAGCCACAATGAGCTGTGGCGGGCTGGTGGCAGTCTGTGTCAGGGTAGGGGCTGTGTGAATCTTCTGTGTGCTGCCAGCCAGGCAGCAGGTGTTGCCAGAACGCTGCGTGCGGGCTTTCGGCTTCTTCCTGCATGCGTGCTGCGGTCATCCTGAATGGGTATATCTGCACAGGTACATATTCAATCCCGGCTTTGAATGATTCATTCACCAGGGTGTATATCTCGTTGATTCGGGCATCTGTCATGGCGAAACACCCCACCGATAACCACCCGCCATGCACCATGATAGCGCTGCCGGTCCGGCCGAAATGCCGGTCGTAAGCATTCGGGTAGCCTATATTGAATGCCAGGTGAAACTTGCTGCGCGGGTTCATACTGCGTGGGTAGACTCTGTAGAACCCCTCCGGAGCCTGTTTATCACCTTCTGCTTTCTTTGGACCAAGCTTACCACTCATCCCGGCTATATTGTAAACCTTCAGGATATGCCAGCCTGAGTCCGGTTCCTGCAGCCAGAGCTCCAGCTGTCTGTCTTCCTTGATGATGCGGATGAAGACCGGCTTGCCGAAATGGGGACCAAGCTCTGCCGATACACTGGCCCGGGCGGCTGAAACGCGGTCCCCCTCCTGCTGGAAGTTTCCTGTCATCTGTAAGTAAATGAAGGTGAGAATCAAAAGAAACACGCAGCAGCTTGCGGAGAATATACCCCAGCGAATTCTGCTGCGTGTGGAAGCTTTCATCGGCGTATCAGCTCTTATAGAAGCGGTTGATGATGACGGCCAGCGCACCATCGCCTGTCACGTTGCAGGCTGTGCCGAAATTATCCATGGCGATATACAGGGCAATCATGAGGGCCTGTTCCTGGTCGCCGAATCCGAGCATGCTGTGCAGTACTCCCAGTGCTGCCATGATAGCTCCGCCCGGCACACCCGGAGCTGCCACCATGACCACGCCCAGCATCAGTATGAAGCCCGCCATCTGTGTGAAATCGATGGCTATGCCTTGCATCAGCATGATTGCCATGGCGCAGGCTACAATCTTGAGCGTGCTGCCAGAGAGATGAATTGTCGCGCAGAGCGGTACCACAAAGCCTGCTACATCTGCATTTACTCCGTTGGCCACTGTCTGGCGAAGTGTTACAGGTATAGTGGCAGCGCTGGACTGTGTGCCCAGGGCGGTGAAATAGGCCGGCAGCATCCGGAAAAGCAGCTTGAGCGGGTTGCGCCGTGCAATGAGTCCCGCCACGCAGTACTGGAACAGCAGAACGGCTATATGCAACACAAAAATCACACCGATTATCTTGATGAACACGGTCAGAATCGCCAACGCCTGACCGGAGTATGCCATATTCAGCGCAATGCCGAAGATGAATAAAGGCAGCAGGGGAATGATGACTTTGCCGATGGTACGGTAGATGATTTCGCGGAAGTCATTGAATACTCCGTGCAGTGCAATACCTCGCACATTTGCCATGCCAAGCCCCAGAATGAAAGCCAGAATCAGCGCCGTCATCACCCCCATGAGCGGAGCAATTTCAATGGTGAAGTACGGTGCCGCGTCATTTGCCTGTGCCTGTGCCTGGGTCAGCGCTCCCACCTCGATAAGTGAGGGGAAAATCCCTGCGCTGGTGCAGTAGGAGGCAAACCCCGAAATCAGCGTGGCAATATAGGCCAGCGCGGTGGTGGCCAGCAGCATGCGCCCCGCCTTTTTGCCTATGTCTGCTATGGCTGGTGCCACCAGACCCACTATCAGCAGCGGGATGATGAATCCCAGAAATTGGCTGAATAATCCATTGAAGGTTGTGAATACCCGTGTCACTTTCTCCGGCAGTATTCCGCCTAGAGACATGCCGAGCACCATTGCGAGGATGATTCGCCCTACCAGACCGATCTTAAACTTTTTCATACCGTTTTATTTTAACACTGAAAACTGCGAATTTCAATCACGAAATGGTATAATTAAGCGGTAGTGACAAATCCGGGATTGTCGTTTTCGGAGCGGGGGACTTTTTCGGAGCGGGGGACTTTTTCGGAGCACGGGACTTCAGTCCCGATTAAATGCTCCATAATTTTCGGGACTAAAGTCCCGTGCTTCGACAGATATGCTCCCCGCCAAATGCCGATTTGTCGATGATTTGCTTGTTTTGCCAACGCATCATTTATTGCGTGAATCAGTCAATCTGAATCAGTCTCTGCAAATGCTTCTGAATGGCCTCTTTCATGGCGTTCAGACCGGTAGCAAGCAGTTCCGGAGAGGTGGCAAAATTCAGACGCACGCATTGAGGTGCGCCGAAATTGGCGCCGTTGTCCAGATACACATCTGCCTTTTCCAGGAAAAAGCGGTGCGGCGATTCCACACCAAGCGCAGAGCAGTCAATCCAGGCCAGGTAGGTGGCTTCCATGTGCTGTATTTTCAGCATGGGCATTTCGCGGGCAATGAAGTCATACGTCATCTGGCGGTTCTGGCGCAGTGAAACCAGCAGTTTCTGGTGCCAGTCCCACCCTTCGCGATAAGCCGCCAGCGAAGCTGCGTAGGCAAACACATTCAGTGAAGGCAGGGTGTGTCCCTGTACCTTGCGTATAGTGGCCAGCAGCTCTGCATTGGGCACGGCCATATAGGTGAAGCAGATACCCGCTATATTGAAGGTCTTGCTAGGGGCGCTCAGCATTACCACCCGCTGCCGCAGCGGTTCGGACAGATTCAGGGCGGTGAAGTGTTTCTTGTCTTCATCCAGCACCAGGTCACAGTGAATTTCGTCTGAGCATAGGATTATATCATGGCGTTCGCAGAACTCGGCCAGCTTCAGAATATCTTCACTACTCCATACGCGCCCCAGCGGATTGTGCGGATTGCACAGCAGGAACATTCTGGTGTTCGGGGAAACTGCGGCCTCCATGGCATCCCAGTCAAACTCCCAGTGACCGCCTGTATTGATATACGGCACCTGCAGCAGGGAGCAATGGGCATCCTCATGGCAATGCAGCATGGGCGGATACACCGGCGTGCAGACCATGATTTCGTGCTCCGGGCTGGTGCAGACGGCGCGTGCGGTCAGGGTGAATGCCGGTACGCAGCCGGGCAGGGCATGCAGCCATTCGGGGCGCGCATCTTCTACTCCGTGGTTGGCTTTCAGGTAGTCGCAGATGGCTTCCCGTAGTTCGTCTGTCATGAAAGCATAGCCGTAGAACTTGTGGTTCAGGCGCTTCTGCAGGGCATCCACCACACAGGGTGGTGATTCGATGTCCATATCGGCGATTCCGAATGGAAGAGGCCCCTGTAAATCCCATTTGATATTTCCGGTTTCACGGCGTGCGTCGGTCGAGGCAAATCTAATCATGGTGTATATGTTTCCTGCTCGCGTTCAGCTTATCACCTTTCGCTTTGTTGTACAAGGTAAAACAAAAAAGCCTTGCATCTCTGCAAGGCTTTCGGTGAGATACGAAGTATAAGATTCGAACTTATGACCCCATCCGTGTGAAGGATGTGCTCTACCACTGAGCTAACTTCGCATGTCTGCCCCTGTTGGGGTGCGCGCATTTTACAGGAATTCTTTTTTTATTGCAAGCCTTTTTTTCTGATTTTATGCAATATTTTTTGTCCCATTCAGGCTGCCTTTATTGTAGATGCCTGATATTGCAGTGCTTAGTCTCAGGACTCGCTCATGAATTTGTAGTACCCCAGTATATCCAGAATTCCGATTTCCAGAGACGTGAAATCACGGAGACCGTAGGTCTCCACACTCTGGGGCATGTCCATGATATCGAAGGGCATGAACCGGGTGCAGATATCGTCCAGGTTGTCCTCTCCGGATTTGTTCATCAGGTAAACCGCGATGCTTTCAGGAATGAACTGAGGCCCGAACATACCCAGAAGCACGGCTCCGTTCTCGTGCAGCGTGTCAATACAGCACCGGTGCAGGAATCTCTTACCTGCCATGTTTATGTAGAGTTCTATATCTCTTCCTTTCAGCAGAAGATAATACATCACTCCTTCAGGCGGATACGGTGCCTGGTAGTCCGGCCGTGCGACTCCTATCTTCAACCAGGGGGTAGCGGTGAACTCAATCACCTCGTTGCCCTGCCTGGATAATTTCTCTTCAAAATATTCGTATTCCGGGCTCTCTTCTCCATTGGTGAGTGTGAAGAGCATGTACAGAAACTCTGCCGGGCTTGTATACTGCAAATGCTGCAGCGCTCCCATCAGATTGATGCTTTGAATGCGGGCGGCTTGCCCCAGCATCTTCTGTTTATACTTTTTTACGTTGTCTTCGTACATCAGATGTTATTCTACTCCCCATTGCCAATGGGGGGCAAGTAAATTCGGTGATTTCTACTTGTTTTATAGCGTTTTTTTCGAAAAATTACCCGAAAGATACTACGGTAGGTTCATCTTTCCGCGAGAAAAACTGTGTACGAGGACAAAAACTCTGTTTAAATTATGAATTTCATCCCCCCATTGGCAAAGCGTATGAATAAGCAGGATACCAGAGCAGCGGTTTATTTATTGAGGAGAAGTGGATTGTGTCTTTTGGATGCGGCGCGGCTGGTGCTGGAGCTGGTGGAGGGCTGTGGCCCGGTGGAGGAAGGGGTGAATGCTTTTCTGCGGTGCCGGCGCGCGGTGACACTGGGTGTGGAATCACTGCGGCAGGAGGAGCACAGTGTACCATTTGCCGAGGCTGTGGCATTTACGCAGCGGGTCAAGAGCAACCGGGCGGTACGCACTCAGCGGGATATTGAGTATTATATGCGGCGGATGATGCGGGAGGTACCCTGGCTGGGGAACCGGGCCCTGCGTCTGCTTACACCGCAGGAGTGCCGACAGGCGTTGCAGCAGGCGTTTCCGACTCCGTGCCAGCAGCGTAAAGCGCGCGCCATCATGTCCGGGGTGTTCAGTGTGGGGCGGCGGCAAGGGTGGTGTGGAGAGAATCCGGTGCAGCTGGTAGAAGCCCCGGTGGTGAGGGAGAAGGAGATAGTGGCCATGCCGCTTGAGTCAGTGCAACAGCTGTTGGCTGCAGCGCGGCACCCGGCGCACCAGGCAGCGTTGCCGGCGCTGGGGCTCATGCTGCACGCTGGAGTGCGCCCGCAGGAGGTGACGCGCCTGCAGTGGGGCGATATTGATTTTGAGGAGCGGGAAATCTGTATACCGGCACGGCATAGTAAGACGGGTGGTGCGCGCCATATACCGGTATCTCCGCCGCTGTTGCAGATGCTGGTCCGGTATCGAGGTTGTGGTAGAATCTGCCCGCCGAACTGGCGGAGCCGCTGGCTGGAGCTGCGGCGCTTTGCCGGGTTTGAGCACTGGGTGCCGGATGTGCTGCGGCATACCTTTGCGAGTTATCATGCCAAGTATTTCCGGGATATAGCAGCGCTGCAGCTGAGTATGGGGCACCGCGACCAGCGCTTGTTGATGAGCCGTTATATCAACCTGCGTGGTATAACCCGCAGACAGGCTGCGGCATTCTGGAAATTGCAGTTATGAGACTGGTGCTGCGGGGCTTATTCCCAGGTGGTCATTTCGCGGAACGCTGCGATGCGGCGGGCCAGTTCATGAATTCCCAGGGAGAACAGGGAAATGGTGCCGAATTTCTCACACACGGCAGCGGCTATGACCGTAGCAATGGCGACTCCGCGTTTCATGTCCTCCCAGTCGGGGTTGCCGCCGTTCAGGCATTTGGTGAGGTAACCTGCCAGTGCACCCATGTAGGCATCGCCCGCGCCGGTGGGGTCCTGCGCGTGCTTGAGCGGCCAGGCCGGGCAGCGGAAAATACGGGTTTCGCCTTCCGGCGTGCGGTGGAAAAGGGTGGAGCCATGGCTGCCATGCTTCACGATGGCGTAGCGTGGTCCTGCAGCGAGCAGCTTCTCGCCGGCTTCAATAGCGTCATCCGTCTGCGCCCAGAATTGGGCCTCTTCGTCGTTCATGAGCATCAGGTCCACATTTCTGAGCAGTTCGGTTGCGTAGTCGGGCTCGCGCTCCAGCCAGCTCTTCATGGAATCGGCCATGCGGAAGCACGCATTCGGGCATTGCTGCAGCATGCGGTTCTGCAGGCGGGGCGTCACATTTGTGGCCACGGCGATACTGCAGTCGCTCAGCTCGGGGGTGAGCTGCATCACCCAGTGTTCCTGCACGCCCTCGGTGCGGCTCACGGTGGTGCGGTTGTTCATGTCCTCCTCGTACTGACCGGTCCAGGCGAAGGTCTGGCCTTTCTCGTGCGCCACGTGTTTCATGCTTACGCCGCGCAGCTCCAGCGCCTGTTCCCAGGCGGCGGGGAAGTCATCGCCCACCACACCGACCATGTCCACCTTGTCCGTGACCAGCCGGGCGGCCAGTGCTGCGTAGGGGCCGGAACCGCCCATCACAGAGTTCACCTGTCCACCAGGCGTAATGAGGGTGTCAATGGCAATCGTACCGTAAATCAATGCGCGTCCGTTCACAGTTGACCTCCTTCCAACAGGGTGATAAGGGCTTCTTCATCGATGACGGGGATACCGAGTTTGGCTGCTTTGTCGCGCTTGGAACCGCCACCTTCGCCCGCCACGAGATAGGTCGTATTTTTAGTGACAGAGCCAGTGGCTTTACCGCCGGCGGCTGCAATCATTTTCTCGAACTCCGGGCGGGGGCGGCTCAGTGCACCGGTAAGCACAAAGGTCTTGCCGCTCAGCGGGCCCTCTGCCTGATTGGACATGTTTTCGATAAAGCCGGCTGAGGCGGGGTTAATACCGAGCTGCCGGAGGGTACTCAGCACAGCCTGTCCAGCGGTGGATTGGAAATAGGCAAGTAGTTTGCGGGTGGAGACAGCCCCCAGGGGATTCGTGAATTTCAGTTTGTTAGCTCCGTCTGCTTCCAGCGCTACATAGCCGCGGGCAGAGTAGGCTGAGGCTGTTGTTTCCAGTTCAGTTTTGAGCATGGCTTGCCGCGCAAGCAATTCATCCTTGTCTGCGCCTTTGTTTGCCCGGGCTTTGGGATTGAGAGCATTGTATTGCTCTGTGCCTTCTTCAAGCTGCACGAGCCGCTGCAGGAAATCACCCTCAGCCAGTTCCGCGAGGTCGCGGTGGTATTTTGCTGTGGTCCTGGCGGTGACAGAGCCGATGGTGGGGATGCCGAAGGCAGTGAGCCATCGTTCGAGAGGGAGGGTACGGGCGGCATCGAGGGCGGCAAGGGCCTTGGCGGCGTTTTTTTCGCCGAAGCGGCGGGGTTCCTCATCGGTGCCGAGGTTGAGGGCTCCGAGTTGCTCGACGGTGAGGTTGAACAGGTCAAGCGGGGTGGAAATCATGCCGCGGTTCACGAGGGCTTCTGCCACGGTGCCGCCGAGGTTTTCGATATCCAGCGCCTCGCGGCGGCAGAAGTAGGTGGTGCGCATGGCGGCCTGCGCGGGACAGGTGAAATTGGTGCATCGCCAGGCTACCTGGCCTTCTTCCTGTGCAATGGGTGCTCCGCAGCTGGGGCATACGCCGCCGACGGCATCGTACAGGCTGTACGGCACGGCATCGGATGGGCGCTTGCTCATGACCACATGCACCACGGCGGGGATGATTTCGCCACTCTTTTCCATGAGCACCGTATCGCCGATGCGGATGTCCTTGCGTTCGATTTCGTCCTGGTTGTGCAGGGTGGCGCGGGAAACGGTGGTGCCGGAAAGCTGCACGGGCTCCAGTTCGGCCACGGGGGTGAGCACACCGGTACGCCCCACCTGGATGCTGATGCCGCGCAGTACGGTTTCTTTCTGCTCGGGCAGGTACTTGAAGGCAGCTGCCCAACGGGGGGCTCGGGCGGTGCTGCCCAGGGACTCGCGCAGCGGGAAGTTATCCAGCTTGATGACGGCGCCGTCTGTGCCGTAACCCAGGTCACGGCGCAGGATATTCACCTGCTGCACAGCGGCGCGTGTTTCCGCCAGCGAATCAGCGTAGATGACGGGCTGGTTTCGGGGAATTCCCATGCGGTCGAGCAGGTCGGTGAAATCTTTTGTGGTGCGCAGAGCCGGGCCTTCGTACACCCCGAGGCCGTGGGCCAGGAAGCGCAGCGGACGGCGGGCTACCTCCGCGGCATCCAGCAGCTTGATGGTGCCGGCGGTGGCGTTGCGCGGGTTGGCAAAGGCGGGCAGACCATCGGCATCTCTCTCAGCGTTGAGGATATCGAAATCTGCCAGCGGCATGTAGATTTCGCCGCGCACCTCCAGCAGCTCCGGGGCACCTTCCGGCAGGGTGACAGGTACGCTCTTAATGGTGCGGACATTTGCGGTGATATCGTCGCCGGTGCGGCCATCGCCACGAGTGGCGGCGTAATCGAGCCGCCCACGGCGGTAGAGCAGGGTGACGGCGCAGCCATCAATCTTGGGTTCGATGGTGACGCGGGGGGCCTGCTGACCGAGACTGGAAGCCAGGCGGTTGTAGAATTCCACCAGCTCGGCGTCGGTCTCGTCCTCGCCGGGCTTGTGTTCGAAGATGTCGTCGATACTCTGCATGGGGGCAGGGTGAGTCACCTTGCGGAACCCCTCGCTGAGGTCGTTGCCCACGCGCTGGGTCGGGGAATCGGGCGTGATGAACTCGGGGTGCTCGCGCTCCAGCTCCTCGATTTCGCGGTAGAGTTTATCGTACTCAGCATCGCTGATTTCGGGCTGGGCTTGTGCGTAGTACAGCTCGTTGTTGTGGCGCACAATGTCGCAGAGTTCGGCATAACGCTCCTGCGGGGTGGGTTTCAGCTGGGCTGCGGCAAATTCGAAGAGGTCCATATCCATAATACGCTTGCGGCGTATGATAGCATACGCTGGCGCGCTCGGTCAACTCTGTGCTTCGTCTGTGTATTATTTCCTTGAGTCAGCATGCGCGGCGTGGTAAACTGCAGGGCATGAAGGCTCTTCTCATCAATGGTAGTCCACATGCAAATGGTAACACATTCCAGGCGCTTTCCATGGTAGCCGAAGCCATGAATGCCGCAGGGGTGGAAACGGAGATTGTTCAGATTGGTACAGCGCCAGTGCAGGGCTGCATCGGTTGCCGCGCCTGCCTCAGGACCGGCCGCTGCGGCATGAACGATGAGCTCTACAACTACATCTATGACCAGCTTGATGAGATTGGCGGTATTGTTATCGGCAGCCCCACATATTTCGCCGGGCCGAATGGCGCACTCTGTGCCTTGCTGGACCGTCTGTATTATTCCGCTGGTGCCAGACTGGCTTACAAACCGGGCGCCACTATTGCTGTAGCCCGCCGCGGCGGCGCCAGCACCACGCTTGACCGTCTCAACAAGTATATCACCTACAACAAGCAGCCGCTGGTGAGCTCTTTCTACTGGAATATGATTTACGGCATGCGCCCCGGCGAGGTGCAGCAGGATGCCGAGGGGATGCAGACACTCCGCCACCTGGGGCAGAATATGGCCTGGATGATGAAGTGTGTCGCGGCTGGTCCGGCTCATCCGGAACTGGGCGAGGAACGAGCCTGGACTCACTTTATCCGCTGAGATTCCTTTTTTTCTTTTCGTGAATATTCTTTTTTGATACAATAACGACGTATGGCTGAGAATGATTTGAGTATTGGTGTGGACATGGGGGGAACCTCCATCAAGTTCGCGGTAGTTCAGGGAACAGAGCTGATTGGACGCGCTGAACCGGTACGGACACAGGATTTTGTGGCACCCGAAGCTATTTTTGCAGAAGTGGGCAAGCGTTTGAAGGAACTGATAGCCCGGTACCCGGATGTGAAAGCTGTGGGTATGGGTATTCCCGGTTTTGTGGACCATGACCGCGGTATAGCGGATTCGCTCACGAACGTGCCCGGCTGGTATGATGTGCCGGTGCGCGATATGCTGGAGGAAATGACGGGGCTGCCCGCAGCTGTTGATAATGATGCCAACTGCATGGCATACGCCGAGTGGAAGCTGGGTGCCGGTAAGGGGCTCAACGACCTGGTGTGTCTGACTCTGGGCACTGGTGTGGGCTCCGGCATTGTTGCCAATGGGCAGATGCTGCGTGGTTCTCTGGGTGCTGCCGGTGAGCTGGGGCATGTGAGTATTGATTACAATGGCCGCCTGGGGTATTACCAGAATCATGGTGCGCTGGAGAACTACATCGGCCACCCGCGGATTCAGGAAGATGCCGCCGCCGCATACTCTGCTGCCGGGCAGGAGAAGAGTTTTGATGATTGTGCGCCGTACCCGCTGGAGCTGGCAGCCAAGGCTGGTGACCCGGTGGCGCTGGCCCTCTGGGATGATATTGCCCGCAAGCTGGCCACTGGTCTGTTGAATTGCCACTACCTGCTGAATCCTGCCGCTTTCATCATCGGTGGCGGTGTGGCCAAGGCCGGTGAGCTGCTCTTTGAGCCGCTGCGTAAGTATCTGAAAGCGCAGATGTATGCCCCGCATTATGCGAAACTTCGTATTCTGCCGGCTCAGTTCAGCAATGAGGCAGGTATTATCGGCGCTGCCAAAATGGCGCTGGTGGAAGCGGAGACTCGCGGTAAAGCATGAGCGAAGCTGCAGCCAAAGGTGAATTGAGATTGTGCGCCCGTCTGGGCCTGGAGGGGGCGGCGGCTGAATCTCTGCTGGGTGCCATGCGTGCCGGTGTGTCATCGCGCGGAGCGGTGGTGCTCACGGCACGCGCCGCGCAGGATTATGTGCCGCCGTTTCCTTGCGAGGAACTGCAGACACCATGGTTGCCGCCGCGTGTCTATGTGCCGGCAGAGGGTGTGAAGCCAACAGCTTTCCCTGATTATGCCGCGGGCTTGTATTATTCCCTGGACTTGTCATCCTGCTGGGAATCAGCTGCTCTGGCCGTGGTGCCGCAACCGGCCTCATCGCTGGATATGTGCGCGGCCCCGGGCGGGAAGACGATGCTCATGGCTGCAAGATTCGGGGCAGAGAATCACACCGCCAATGAGGTTCACCCGGGGCGGCGGGGGATTTTGCGGCAGAATCTGGAGCTGAGCGGGATGCCGCAGGTGCGCGTGACTGGCAACCGCCCGGACCAGTGGGCACGCAGTGGCGAGACTTTTGATCTGCTGCTGGTGGATGCGCCGTGTAGCGGTCAATCTCTGCTGTGCAAGGGAATCAGCAACCCTGGCTGCCTGAGTGCCTCCATGGTGAATGGCAATGCCAAACGTCAGAAAGGAATTATGCTTTCGGCTGTGAAGTGTGTAAATCCTGGCGGGCATATTGTTTATACCACCTGCACCTATGACCCGGAGGAAAATGAAAAGGTGATGGCCTATATCCTGAAACGGATTCCGGGATGGTCGGCTGTGGAGGTTCCGCTTCTGGCACCATTCCGTTCGGCGCTTGTTGATTTTCCGGCTTACCGGCTGCTGCCCGGGCATGGATTTGGCGCTGGCGGTTTCTGCTGTCTTTTGCAAAAAAATTAAATAAATTTTTCGACAGAAAACGCTTTATAAGTGTCAAACCCTGCAGTATCCGTTATGAAGAACAAACTTTTTCTGATGATAGCAGCTTTGCTGCCCGCTGTTGTGGCTTCCCCCCTGCCGGAGAAGGTTGATTTGCTTGCGTCCAATACGGTGACGGCTCAGTTCCTGGGTATGCAGGAGCGTGCCTGCCATTTCCGTACGGCCTTGTGCCCGGATCGCTGCGACCACGCGATGAAGGTGGCCCGGTTCCGCGTGCTCAGCAATGTGGCTTATGAAAAGCCCGGCAAGTATGGAGATGATAAGGCTGAGGCTGGTAATATGCTGGTTGTGGATGCCCGCAATGATGTGCCCGGGCAGCCTGATGATATGCTGCGGAAGCTTGCAGAGCTGAAGCCTGGGCAGGTGGTGCGTCTCACGCAGATGCATTATTATGCTGATCTGGGGGATGTGGTCACGCCAATCCGCCCTGTAACGGAGCTGGTGCTGCTCAAGGATGGCGCTTGTGAGGAAATCCCCTCAGCGCCGAAAGACCCGGCTGATCATGATGATGAGGTGATGCCCTTGCCCTTGTAATATCTGTTTCAGATTTGAATTTGAAATCCTCTCCTGTTTGCCCAGGGGAGGATTTTTGTATGCACAGAAAATCAATGGAGCCGGTATCGGTGCATCCCTTTACCAGGGCAGTTCAATATAGCCCAGCAGACGCAGCAGCCACAAGTCCATCATGACCAGTGCCATCAGATACCAGAAAATCACAGTGCCGGCTTTTACAAGGTGGCGGTGTCTGTTGTCATCAACACCATGCCCCACCATGAACTTGTGTTTCTGATGGTTGAATACGAGTTCTTCGTTTGCTGAAAGTTCTTCCCTCATACGACGGCGCGAGAACTGTAGCATATTCCCGGCTTTCTTGCAATCTCTTTCTCTAACTTATCTCACCGGGCGGGGGCTGTTTCAAATCTGCCGTTTAATCGGGACTGAAGTCCCGTGCTCCGACAGATAAGACCCCCGCCAAATGCCGGTTTGTAGATGATTCATTTATTTTGCCAACGCCTGATTCATTGCGTGGGCCAGCAAAACTGAAACAGTTCTCACCGGGCGTTTTTTTCCAGCATTGCGTTGATGATTTTCCGGTCGGGTGATGCCAGCGGGGTGTTTTCAAGCTTCTCCAGCGGAATGACTACTTCACCGGGGAGTGCGGGTGTATCCTGTTCTGCCAGATAAAGGTGGCGGGTTACCTTGTAACGGGTGACGCTGTATTTCTGCTTCGTGATGAACTGAAGGTTGGCGCATGCCTCAGCCGGACGTTGGGGAAGCCGGTACATGCCCTGGTGGCGGCTTCCGCCGGGTTGTTTCTCCAGTAGCAGACCGCCGGCGCTGAGCTTGAAAATATCATGGTGCTCGACGTTGGTGATTTCTTTCCGGGGAAGTTTGACGGGAAGCTTTGCCGGGGTTTCGGCCTGGCACCAGGTGCTCAGCGGGCAGTGGCGGCACTGGGGTGTGCCACTGGTGCAGATTGTCTGCCCGAGCTCCATAATGGCGGAATTGTACGCGCGGGGATTGGTGGGGTGTACGAGTCCGGCCGCCAGTTGCCAGTGTCGCTTGCGGCCAGCGGGTGAATCCACTGGTGTTTTGTCGTTAAATAAGCGGGCAAACACGCGGGAGACATTGGCATCTACCAGTGGTGCGGGGTGGTTGAACGCAAAGCTGAGGACTGCGCCTGTAGTGTAATCGCCGATACCGGGCAGGGCCAGTATATCGCTTTCCTGTGTGGGAAAAATCCCTTTGTGTTGCTGCACGATGGCACGCGCCGCAGCCTGCAGGGCACGCACCCGGCGGTAGTACCCCAGACCTTCCCATGACCGCAGGGCTTCTTCTTCTGTGGCTGTGGCCAGGGCCGCCGGGGTGGGGTATTGCTGCATCCATGCCTCATACCGGATGATTACGGTGGCAATGGTTGTTTGCTGCAACATGATTTCGCTGACCAGAATTGCCCATGGATCAGTGGTCTGGCGCCACGGGTAGTCGCGGCCATGTCTGGTGAACCAGTCTACCAGCGCCTGAGCAATTTCCTGTGCGTGAGGAATGCTCATTTCGATTGTGTGGTGTAGATGGAGATATCTGCCTGCCTGGTGCCGAGCAGAACCTGAGCCCGCATGAGTGCTTTGCGGGTAGACATGTTCGGGTTCTGCGGCTCAATGAGGAAGATGTTGCTTTCACTGCCGGTGCAGCCTTCCTGCAGCAGGTCAAGCACGCCGCTGCGTTTCAGTATGCGGAATACTTTGCGACCTGCACCGGAGATGATGATGTGACGGCCTTTTTCGCGGATGAAGCGGATGAGTTCTTCCAGTGCGCAGATGGAGGTGGCATCCAGATTCCGGGCATTGCGCATACGCAGAACAACTACGGCCAGACTCGGGTCTTCTGCGATGCGGGCCACCTGGCGGCGGAATAAATCTGCCGCGCCGAAGAAGAGGTCACCTTCGACATGCACGATGGAAATCTGCGGCAGTCGTTTCTCATCTTTGTTCAGTTCGCGCAGTGTGCCGGCATCGTCAAAGGTGTATTCCACCAGTTCGGGCTTGGCGGCCTTGCGCAAAAACAGAGATACGGAAATGATGACACCAACGAAGATTGCTATATGCAGCGGCAGGAGAAGCGCTGCCACAAAGGTGATGATGAGGACTGAGGCATCTCCCTTGGTGGAGCTGCAGCAGATGCGCAGCAGTTTCTTGTCGTACAGTGATATGGCATTGGCCAGTACCAGCGCAGCCAGCACGCTGTGCGGTATCTTTGATATGAGCGGGAAGTTCGCCAGCACAAAGGTGATGCCCAGGCAGATGAGCCCGCAGAAGACTCCCGAGAATCGCGTGGCTGCTCCTGCCGTGTAGTTGAGCATGGAGCGGGTGAGCGAGGCAGAGCAGGGAAGCGAGGTGGTGAGCGCAGAGCCCATGTTGGCCATGCCTACGGCGAATGTGTCCTGGTTCAGGTTCAGCGGCTCGCCGGTCTTGGCCGAAAGGGTTTTGCTCATCACGGTCTGTTCCAGTGTGGAAAGGAAAGCTATACCGACGATGACCGGAATGAGTTCGTTGATGTATCCCGGCAGTTCCCAGATAGCCGGGGGCCGGCAGACCAGGTCGCTCATGGTGAAGTCGCGCAGCATGCGCACCCCGGCAAAGTGCGCGCCGGTCCATGGCTGGCTGAGTATCCAGTTCAGTGTGCTCATGACCACCAGAATCACCGCGAATGTCGGCAGCCGTTTCAGGTATTTCTTGAGCGGTATGAACAGGGCAAAGCTCAGTACTCCCAGTATAATCGGCTGCCATTGCACCATGTGCAGGTTGTTCAGTATGGCGCTGGCCATGGTAAAGAATGAGCTGCCGGCATCTACATCATTGATTCCCATGACGTAGCGCGCTTGCGAGGCTATGATGAGGGTAGCGGCTCCGGTCACATAGCCCACCAGTACGCTGCGGCTTACAAATTGCAGCATTTCGGTGGCTTTCACAAAAGCTCCGATGACGCAGACCAGCCCTGCCAGAAAGACGATGAGCGGGACAAAAATATGCGGCTGGCTCTGGATGCCGGGGGATGATGCCAGAAAGAAGCTGGCCAGCATGAATGCCGTGGCATTGCTCGGACCGCTCACGGTGAGACTGCAGCGGGTGAACAGTGGTGCGATGAATGTTCCCACGGTGGCTGCCATGATGCCGTAGATGCTGTCTAATCCGGCCATGGCGGCAAATGCCATGCCTTGCGGCAGACCAACCAGCGCTACATCTGTGGCGGCTTTCAAATCGCGCCCCGCCTTGCCCCAGGTGTATCCCTGCAGTGCGTGCCGCACCGGCAGCGGGTCAATCATGCCCTGAGCCAGAAACTGGCGTGCGCTTTTCCATCCCCACCGTAGTCTGTTTGACAGCATACCCATTTGTGCGCCATTCTATCACCGAACTCATAACTTCGCAAGAGGAAAGGTGAAATTTGCTGCGTTGAATTGAAAAAACACCTTGTTTAATCTTGGTTGTTCATGCTGTCCGCTTTTTAGGACTTGATGCTAGCGTACAGCGGCGACTGTGGAGAAATTATGCACATGTGTCCCAAAGTTTGAGTACGGAGCTCGATAAATTGGACTTTGCCGGGCCGCAGGCGAGCGGAAACTTGAGCCCGCAAGGGCGACAGAATCATAGCCCAGCGTGGAGCCGCAACGCGGCAGAACGCTGGGTTTGGAATAAAAAATAACCGGAACCCCGACCAACGTGGAGGGGTGGCAGGGAAGCGCAGCTAAAACACTAAGCCGAAGCTTCTGCCACCCACTCCGCTACG
>JAZRKW010000065.1:0-33555 GCA_045646505.1 Akkermansia sp.
GGTGCGTCGCGACCCGATGGCCATGAAGCCCTTCATTGGTTACAATGTGGGTGACTACTGGCAGCACTGGCTGGATATGGGCACCAAGACCTGCGCTTGCAAGCTGCCCAAGATCTTCAACGTGAACTGGTTCCGCAAGGATGCCGAGGGTAACTTCGTATGGCCGGGCTTCGGCGACAACATGCGCGTGCTCGACTGGGTGCTTCGCCGCTGCCGCGGTGAGGTGGATGGCGTAGAGACCCCTCTGGGTATCTCCCCCGCCTACTCTGAGCTCGACACCGAGGGTCTCAAGGACTACGACGAGGCTGCTTTCAACACCAACATGACCATCTCCGCTTCCGAGTGGAAGGCTGAGCTCGAGTCTCAGACTGAGCTGTTCGCTATGGTTGGTGACAAGCTTCCCGCCGAGCTCGAGGCTCAGCGCCAGGCTATGCTTGCTAAGTTCTAAAGTAAGCATCTGCTGAAAAGCAACCCTTTTTCCGCCGCTCTTCCTTCCCGGAGGAGCGGCGGAAATCTATTTTAGCACCGGTAGTATCATTGTCGCGCTCCAGAGCCTTTATCCTGTTAAATTGGAGTTTGTCGGGCAGCTGTTTTTGTCGGAGCAAGGGACTTTAGTCCCTCATCGCTTGAGTTTTCGGGACTGAAGTCCCGTGCTCCGAAAGATTTGAGCCCCCGCCAAATCGCCATTTATCGCATAAAGAGGGAGCAGGCTTCAAAACGGTGTTGATAATTCAGTTAATTGTGAAATCTTTGGGCCCCATGTGCAATTTGTAGTGTATTAAAAGTGCGCTCTTGATTTCTCCTGTTGTTTATGATAGATTGACTATCGAGATATGAAAAGGAACTGCATCAAATTGGGATTGTTTTGTATGGTTGGTTTGCTGTTGGCTGCGTGCAGCAGTGTGCCTTCGGGTGAGCCTGCGCCGTTGCCGCCTGCTCCTGCTGAGTTGCAGCAGGCGCTGATTCAGCAGCACAGGGCGACTATAACGCGTACGCAGACCGATTTTCCGAAGGCTCTGAAGGGAGGCCCCGGCTTCACGCAGGAAACTGCGTGGAAGATTCTCATCAAGGACCGGGCCGCTGTTTCCTTTGAATATCTGGTACTGGGACGCCTTGGGCTTGGTGAGCGGCAGATGCAGGCTCTCGTCGAGGAGAATGGGCGCTATTATGATATGCACATCATCGATGTGGAGCATGAGGGCAAGCACTATTCCGTGGAACAGTGGTTTGATATTACGCCTTACTTCAAGGCAATGTAATTTTTGTATCGCGCGTTGCTGCGCCCTAGCCTTCTTCCTGCTTGCAGGTGAAGTCGGTGCAGCACCGGTGTACATTGCTGCGTCTGTGGTGGCGGAATCTGCTGCAGAGCAGACGGCGAATCTGGAGCAGAATCGTAGAAAGCTGCACCGCCTGCAGGTGGCCGCCGGACAATGTGTGGGGATGCGTCTTGTCTTGTCCGAGTCACAGCATGCCCGTATTCGCCGTCCGGTGGAGCTGGCGCGTCTGAACGCGGTTGAGATGAGGCAGATGAAGGAACTCATTTCCCGGCTGAAACCGGTTAAGTCGGCTCCCGCCGGTGATTTTGCTGCGCAATATGTGGTATCTCTTGTGTTGGAGGGGGCGGATGGCCGCTCATTGGCTTCTGTGGATTACATGGATGCCGCCCCGGAGGGGATGGTAAGCCCGGATGGCTATGCCCCCGGTGTCTCTTTCTCTCTGGATGCGTATGGTTCGGTGGCCTGGCATCTGCTCATGAAGGCGGATTTTGCCCGCAGCATTGCGCAGAATCCGGCCCCCTCGCGCTTGCGTCCCGGAATGCCGGAATTCGACGTCATTCCTGCACCTGCTCCGGAAGAAACGGAAACAAGCTCTCCATTCGATGAACCGGAGCAGCAGTATTACCATAGAAATTGCAAGGATTCTCACAAAGGGCATAATCACAAGCGCTCGAACCATTACTGCGATCCTCCGCAGAAGAAGTAGGAGTGCTGCGGTTGATGTGCGCAGGAATATGCGTGAGTGTGGGTGAGGCAATGCCAGGGCTGTTCTCTCGCCCGGCTTGCTTTTGTGTTTGTGCGTAACAATTAGGCCATCGCATCATTTATTGCGTGAATCTGCAAATCTGAAATCACAAAACCGCGTATATTCATCATGTACTGCATGAATTTCTGCGTAATGGTATTACGAGCTCTGCTATCGTCAATAAGAGTCCGGCTGCTTGATATTCGGCATAAACTGCTTATTTTTTATTTTTAACTCGTAAACAAAACTTGTAAATCTTCATGTATTTAATCTTTGGGGCACGTATAGTATCTTATATTTTCAGAGTTATGCCGGGTTGATATTGGTTTGTTTGTAAGATTTTATACGTTTGTAATTCTTGTAATCTGACTGTTTTGAGGGAAAACTCGTAATATAATAAATATCAGGTAGTTGTATGTAATTGTAAGTAAGTGTGTTACCCCCCCCGTTTTGTAAGCCGCGTAAATACAGTGAGTTACGAATATTATTGGAAAAATTGTAAATATAATATAAAGAAAGACTTGAAATATTCAATTGTTATGGTAGAATCCGCGACCCGATGAAAAATTTGCCTGAATGAAGAAACTTTCTGTCAAGCGCCCCGGATTACACCAGCTGACTCCTGCAAGTGATTGCGGTAGAGGTTACAGCTGGCTGCCGTTTTTTTTGATGGCACTTGGCACAATCGGCTCAACAGTGCAGGCTCAGGAACAAGTGCTGAGCAATTACTACTGGGTTCTTCCGCAGCAGGAACCGGTTCATGCATCACGCGTCATCAAGGTTACCGGAGAGAAGGGGGAGAAGTATGATGAGGTGCTTTCAGATGTTTTTCCCATTCAGAATCATGCGATTATTCAACAGGCACGCTTGAATCGACTGCGAGCTTTGCGACTGGAAGCCATGGAGCTGGCCCGCAGACTCAAGGATGAAGGCAAGAGCCCCGAGCTTGCGTATGAAGAAGCCTGGACCCAGGTGTATACCCGTACCCGGTTGAGTGCGAATGGCGGTGAAGGCAGCAAACGGCTGGATTTCATGCTGCGCCAGCTTGCTGATGGGAAAACAGACCTGGAATTGACAGATGAAGATGCTCAATGGCTGCTGGAAGCATTGATAGAAAACGATTCACGCCTGGAAAGTGAGGAAGGATGCCAGTTGCTCAGAAAACTTGCAGAGCGTTTGCGCGAAAGCAGCCTTTACCTGCCCCCGGAACAATACACCGTACAGGATGAGTTGATGCGTACCTTTGCGGATGCGCTTGAATTAGGGAAGGAGAGTATGGCTGCCTACCGAGACGCCTTATTCAAGATGAATCGTGGTTTTATCGTGAATCATCCGCAGGTAGGGTATTGTGCCCCGTGGGGCATGGGGCTGAGCCGCAGCAAAGCTGTTTACCAGCAAGCGAATAATCCCACCCCTTCGCTCACAATTTCATCTGCCAATACTCAGGCACCCGATAATCTGCTTACCGGGAAGGCTCCGCAGCAGCCATCAGGCATCGGCTCTGCCGGCATGCCCCCGGATTCCGGTAAGGTAGAGGATTCCCTGGATGCATCGCCGCTCCTTCCCGAAGAGGATGAGCAAGATGAGGAGAAGAAGGAATCGGATGAAACAGAGAAGGGGACAACAGCTGCTGCTCCGGCATCCCCTCTCATGATGATGCGCAGTGCCAGTTTTTCTCTGCGGTCTGCAGCTTCTCCTGTAGCCGATTCCGGGCCTGAGCTGCAGTCACTCACCTGGGCCGGCAGCACCGGGAATGATAAATGGCTGGTAAATGGAGACTCTGCCGCCACTCCCTGGCAGGGGAATGCCGTCTATACAGATGGCAGCCATGTGATTTTCAACAGCACCACTGCCATCAGGGATGTGCAGCTGGATGGTACGGTGCGCCCTGGCAGTATAACCGTATCGGGCACTACCCCCGGTACCAGTAGTCTCAAAGAGCTGGGATACACCTATGCCTTTACTGGCCATGGCTCCATTGGAGACTACAGTGGCGGCGCCACTTCCATCAATGTTGAAGGTTCAGCCACCCTGGTTCTCAACACTGCCAACACCTTCAGCGGCGGCATTAATATGGCCGCCGGCACATCGCTCTACCTGGGCTGCGATAACGCCGCCGGCACCGGCGCCATCACCATGGGCGACGGAGCTAAGCTGATTGTCAATTATAACTCAACAGATCCGGAATATCGCGCCCCCTCGCTGGGAAATGCACTGAATCTTACCGGGAACACGGCATCAGTTTCATTCGGCACCGCTTCCTATGCGGACAACAATAAGCTGCCTTGCGAGTGGCGCACGGTGAACCTGACTGGCGGGGTCACCGGTTCCGGTACGCTGGAGCTCCGCGGGTATACCTACCTCAGCAAGTCTGAAGATGGTAGTGTTATTTTTAATTATGTATCAGATTTTGCCGTTAACAGACAGAACGCCGGGGAGGATGGCTTCTTTACCGGGACTGTCAAGCTCAAAAATGAGTTTAACTCTTTTGAGTTAGAGGCGGGAACGAATCATGAGATAAACACTACGATAAAAGATCTGTCAAGAAAAGTACTTGCGGGTGCTGTTCAATTGACTCTTGTGGATGATGTTTTTTCTCAGGCTACCCTGAATCTGACCCGAGATGTCAGTGAGAATCGTATAGTGGGACATAGTTCGGGAGCTTCTGATGCGAAGCCAAACAAGGCGGTTACATCGGATAATATTGTGCTGCTGAGCAACAGCTCACAAATCAAACTAAAAGCACTGGAAGCAGATTTCCTGAACAGAGGGTGGAAGTATGATGAAAAAAGTAATGGAAAACCGCTTACTCTTTCTTATGGCGAAGGCGCCAAAAAAGACTATTCACAGGCTGATGAACGTTGGAATGTCCGCATTGTGACCGACGGTTACACCAATCTGGTGTTAGAGGATTCGTCTAATACGGAGCACGTGTTCTCTGGCTCCATGGGATTTGCCCATTCGTATGTGAATGCCACGCAGGCGTATATCGGGGCGAAAGACCCGGCAGATGTGGGTGGAGGTTCAAAGGGGGTGGAAAATCTGAGTCTGGAGAAGCGCGGCGCAGCCTCGCAATATATCCATTCGGCCAAGTTATATAATCTTTCCATAGCTGAGGGAACCCTTGGGTTCAATCATCTTTCTGTAAGCGGAAAATTGTTAATTAATGCCGGTTCCAGGCTCCGATTGGGCGTAATCGATGTAGGAACCGGCACTAATGCCTGGGAGAAGCTCTCCGGCGTGACTAATACGAGCCTGACGGTGGGTTCCGGACAGCTTGAGGTCAGAACTTCATCTGCCAGCAAACAGGCTATAGTGGATGGCGATCTCGTTCTGGGTGCATCTGATGTCGGCTCAATGCTTACGTTTGATATACATGGTATAATGCCTTCTACAGAGAAGAGCTCTTCTACGACCATCCTGGATGTAGCGGGTACGCTTTCTCTCTGGGAGAAAACGGCTGTCACCATCAATTTCAGTGATATCAACCTCTCCGAACATTACAATGAAGATTTCACATACTACCTTGCATCTGCTGGTTCTATAAATATCCAGAAAAACACTTCTGGTGCACAAGATGCTTCTTTCAATAATCAGATTATTTCACTCGGGGCTGGCTACTATGGAAAGTTGTCAGTGGTGGAGGCAAAGGGGAGTGATTCGAAATGGTATCTGGCTCTGAATGTGGTCGGTGATCCGCGTCGCACCTGGTCCGGCATGGTTTCTGAGAGGAACGGCAGCTACATTTCCAATGATGAACAAGGCTTTGTCTGGACTACCGCCTCGAGTAGCAAAAACGAAGATTATCAATGGAAAGAGAATGATTCGTATGTTGATGGCTTGCTGACTCTTTTCGGTAATCTTTATCAACCTGTGGAGTGGGTGGATAGTGATACGCTGACGAGTTCTGAGACTGTCCATGTGCGTGGCGATAAGCTGCACACAGGAAATCCGATTACCGAGAACGATAGCGGTTTCTCTATTGATGGTCAGAGTGCTGCAGTGGAGGGATTCCAGAAGGTTGAGATTGTTGGTACGGTGCGCCCTGCAGCTATCTTTATCGGTTCGGACTATACATTGCACTCGGTGACAGATGGGGTTGTCAGCACGGTCGGGAAGAATGAACATGATGATACGAACTATTACTTCTATACAAAACCAGACGGAGACGGCTCCATTGCAGAAGCCGGTGACGATGTGTTGCATGAGTCATTCTTAGGCAGTAGCACAAGTCTGCGAAAGATGGGGTATGGTACCGCAGTCATCGCCACAAATAATAGTTTTGAAGGCGGTACGGTGCTTGAGGGTGGTCGCATTGTGATGCAGCATTACAATGCGTTGGGAACTGGTGAAATCACCATATATAACACCACCCTTGCCGATGCCGAAAAACAGAATATTCCCATTCTGCAGGGTGATTTCAGCGATGACAGGGATGCGTACGGGCTTGCTGGGCTGAGCTCCTATGTCGGGGAAGGAATGGATACAAGCACCATTCATAATACAGTGAATGTGTTGTTGCAAACCGGAGCCCAGGGCGGGGTAGATACGGAACGAGTTGATGCGAGAATAGCCAATGCTCATGACAAGAAGCTGGTGTTGAGCGAACTGAAAGGTGATTACGGCTCTGTTGTGTCTCTTTATGGCCATAGTAACACTTCCGGTCAATATACTTACGCTGTGTTCAAAGTGCTGAACCCCAGCGAATTCTATGGTACTATCGTGATGGATGGCAATATCCTGGGCGTTGAAGAAAATGACACCGGTGGCAAAGTGCAGATGGAAATCATGACCACGACTAAATCCGCGACGGATGCCGACTGGCTCAACGCTGTGATTGATTTGTCCATTCGCAACGGCACAGAGCGCACAGTGCTGGCGCTGGATGCGCTGGGTGGCGCTGACTCGGCAGATTCCCAGACGGCATTGATCGACGCTCTGACCGGCACGGGAAACGGTGGGAAGCTTATCAATTCCTCTGTGGTCAGCATGAGCCATGACAAAGCTGTGACCCTGGAGATTGAGGGCCAGCGTGGTGGTGATTACGATGGCGTGCTCGGATTCGGTGATTTCCAGAAGACTGTTGAGTATGCTGAGGCCGTTTCCACGGAGGCTGCCGTTGGTGCAGCTGCGGAACAAATAGCTATTGGAAACGTCGCTCACCACTATGGTCTTGCCGGCTCCGTTGGTGAGCTGAATGTTCTCAAGAAGGGAAGCTCGTTACAATCCGTCAATAGCGCTATGTTGAACAAACTGGAGGTGCAGGGCGGCTATTTCCAGGTAGATAATGCGCTGGTGGCGAGTACCCTGAAAACCAAGGATGCCACTCACATTCTCGTGGGCGAGGTGGGTACGGACCATCCGCACTCTCTGGTAGTGGGTAAGAATGGTATTCTGTCCATTGATAGTAATAATGCGGACTTAAGCGCAGCCGGAGTCGTGGATGCTTTTAAAAATCTGGGCGCCGGTATTCCGATAAGTCTGAAGGAAGTGATCAGTGGTTCTTCTACGTCTATTGAAGTGGTTGCCCCGTCGGCCTTTGTGTTGTTTACAGATGGGGCTGTCATCACCGCGCACGGCAACTGGAAAACCAATGGGTCATACACAGCAAGTATTACGGCTGGTGATAAATCATACTCTTCTGAGGTACCTATATCCATCGACATTGCCACCGGAGCTTCGGTGGCCATCAACACCCACAACTACACACCGGATGCCACCATCAATGCCAGTAATGATGTGTTCGGTCGTTATAACAGCAGCCATGTTATCCAACTGCTGAGCGAGATGGAAGGGCATGATGTGAAACTTACGTTCAATAATGAACTCATCAGCGCGGCGGCACAGAAAGATGGCTCCGCGGGCAGCACTGGCTCCATGATGGGTTATGCCGCCATCCGTGATCTTCACCAGTTTTCTGGGGACAGCTCTGTCACCGTGAAGGCGATGACCACACTGCAGGTGAACGGAACATCTGATTCCTCTGCCGCCAGTGCAGACGAACCGGCGCCGCTCTACGAGGAACAGCTGGTGGTGAATGTGCAGGGAAATCAGTCTGCCATTCAGTTTACGGATGCTCTATTTACGAATGACCAGAAATACCAGGTTGATAAGGTTACGCTGGAAGATGGCGGACATGCGTTGATTGGCGGCGTGCTGAAGAACACCACCAGCGCTGAAGAAACGACCCTGGATATGAGCAGCGTGGAAACAGCAGTGACGCACCGCGGCGCTGAAACGGCCAGCATCACGAACCTGAATATGAAAGATTCCGGTACGCAGGTGGAGCTGGGCGGAACCGCAGATGAGACATCTGTTGTCACCAATGCCGCTGTTTCTACCACGGGGACGGCAACTAACCTGAAGATTCACCAGACAGAGCTGCACAACAGCTTGGTTCAGCTGCATAAGGACTGTTCTCTGAATCTTGCTGAGGCTGTAGTGGTGGATTCCGATTCCGTGGTGCGAGGGTCGGAGGTGGCGGATACTGTGGCCACTGCCGCAGAGCTGAAATCTCCCTTGTTCCCCACAGAGGCGGGAAATGAGGCCACCACTTCTGTGGGTACCACGGTGCAGATTACGCTCAACAACACCGGGCAGACCTTTACCTCTGACACGGGGAACAAGGTGCTGGTGTTGCAGATGGATCAGCTCCAAGGCGTGAATGTCACGGGCTCTGATGTCACGGGCTATGGGCTCACTCTTCAGCTCACGGAGCAGTCGGCGCATTTCCTGGATTGGGGATACAATGCCGGTGCCCAGTATGTGGCCATTCAGGTGAGCGGTGGCTCCGGTCAGTTCCTTTTCGAGGAGCAGGACAGCGGATTCGCCAGTGATATTGACAATGATTACAAGCTGATGGGGGCAGATGGAGTGCAGATAACCGGCACCTGGGTGACCGCTACCAACGTCGGCACCAATGTTTCCTCCCATTTGCTCTACTTCAACGTCCCCGAGCCGACCACGACAACCCTGAGCCTGGCGGCACTGGTAGCGCTCTGCGCGCGCCGCCGCAGGAGGAAATGAGGAGAAAAGTACCCCCTGACCTCGCTATCAGGTCAGGGGCTGTGTAGCGTTGAGTATGAATAGTATTCAGACCTTATTCCTGGATGCTGAAGATAATACCGTCTTTTTTCCAGAACTCGCCTTCGCTGCTGCCTTCCATCGTGGCATATCCAGAAGTTTCGCTCTTAAATTGTAATTTGAATTCTGAAAATCCTTCCAATCCAGAATGTTCGAGCCGTGCTTCTTTAGGGCCGGTCGGGGTGTAGCGCCAAACGCCGTTTTCTTCATATTCTTTTACGGATAAAGGAAAGGCGACATTGAATTCTCTGAATACAGGAGTTGAGTCGTTTTGGCTATCATCCTTTGTCCATTCTCCCCATGAAATGGGTTGGCCATCAGAACCTTCGCATTTCCACGATTTCGTATAATCAAAATATATCTTTTTCCCATAGATGCTGTCGGGCGCAAGTTTTTCATTGATGAGGGCCTGAGTTCTGGCATCAAGTCCGGATGTTGCCGGGGCGTTGGTATTAGCACAGGCTGTAAGAAAAAGAACAGAGCAGGAGAGTAAGATAAAACTGTTTTTCATGGCAGATTCACTTTACCCGAGTTAAGGAGTCAGAGTCAAGAGTTATTTCTACTTTGTAAATTCTCTTTTACTTGACGGTGGCCGCCGCGCTACCACCATGCCGCTCGTATTCCAGTCTAAGGATTGGAACCACGGCGTGTACGTGGGTGTTACCATGGGCTCTGAGATGACCGCCGCTGCCTTCGGCCAGATCGGCCAGGTGCGTCGCGACCCGATGGCCATGAAGCCCTTATTTGCTGAAAGAGTAATTCCTTTCCGCCGCTCTTCCATCCAGGAGGAGCGGCGGAAGTCTTTCTTCATAGAGAGGCATCTTCAAGTAGATATGATAAGATGGAAGTCCTGACTCATAGTTGTTGTTTTTTAATAGACACGCACGACTAAGCATTGACATGTCTATAAGGTATTGTTAGAATGCAGCCTCTCATGAACAACGACGAAACAAAAGCGATGGAGTCCCTGATAGCCGAGCTGCAGGAGCTGATTATGGATGTTGCCGATTTGCAGGATGATGTAACAATCACGCCGAATATGCCTCTCTTCACGGAAGAGGGATTAGGCCTCGACTCTATTGATGCCATGGAAATCAGCACCATGCTTCGTCGTAAATATCGCGTAACTCTCGACAAAGATACAGAGGATGTGAATCGTCATTTTTCCACTGTGGCTACTCTGGCCGCTTTTATCATGAACAGTCAGAATAAATAAGACCTATGACGAACCGTGAAAAAATAGACAGCTTTGTTCGTCAGGTGCTGGAGGATGATTTCTCTATCGATTTTTCTGAGCACCAGTTGACTGACGAAACAAATCTCTTTGAAGAATTGGATCTGGATAGCATCGACGCCGTGGATATCGTGGTGCGGGTGCAGAAGGAATTCGACGTGACTCTGTCTCCGGAAGATTTCAAGGAAGTTCGCAACTACGGTGGCCTGCTTGATGTCATCTGCAAGGCTGTAGAGGCCTGAGCATGATTCGATTTCTCAAGATTTTGTGGGGCTGCTGCGCGGCTCTGTATCCGCTGCTGATATACTGGCTGATTAGTTCACGCAACCGCATGCATCTGCAGCACGTATGCCTGTGGATGTTGCCTGTACTGGCTGCGGTATGTGTGTTGTTGTGGTACAAGAGCCGCCAGTGGCGTAAGTTGGTCAGTCCAGGTGCAGCGCTTGTTTTGTTTGCCGCAGTTGCATGGACTGATGCACTTGTCTTTTTTAAGCTTTATCCCATATTGATAAGCTCCTTGCTTCTTACACAGTTTGCCAGTACGCTGGTGAATCCGCCCAGCATGGTGGAACGGTTTGCCCGGCTTGCTCACAGGGAAGATGAGCTACCAGCATACGTTGCAGCATATTGCCGGAAAGTTACGTGGATATGGGTTGTTTTTTTCTGTTTTAATATAGCCGTGTCTGCCTGGACGGCTTGGTTGGATGACTGGCAGGTGTGGACTTTGTATAATGGTTGCATTTCCTACATTCTCATTGGTATCCTGATGGGGGGAGAATGGGTAGTGCGTCGCTATGTGCAGAAGAGACAAAGTGATGATTCATAATAATATATAAACGATGGAGCTTCCTTCTACATTCCTGGTGTCTGATATTTCGGAGGAGACTCTTCTTTTCCGTCGACGGGATACTACGGTAACATATGGTCAATTCCGCGATGATGTAGCCTGTCTGGTTTCTGCTTTACGCAAAAGCCAGGCAAATGAGGCTGTACTTTACTCTGAGGATAATTACGAATTCGCGGTAGGGTTGCTTGCGTGTCTGTATGCAGAAATGCGAGTAGTGCTCCCCGGCAATCTGTGTGAAAATACCCGGGTCCGACTGCAAAAACCGGGTGCTGTCTTTGTTCATGAGCTGGAGCCAGGGAATACTGCAGCTGAGTTACACGCTGTTGATTCGTCACGTGTTCCTGTGGTGTTCTATACCTCTGGCAGCACCGGTGAACCTAAGCGGATTGAGCGCTATTTCTCCAATCTGGAAGCTGAACTGAACATGCTGGAAGAGCTTTTCCCGGAGGGCGAGCCTGTTGAGGTGTTCTCCACCGTCAGCTTTCATCATGCATACGGTATCATATTCGGCTTGCTATTGCCGCTCAGTCGCGGCATTGTGAGTGATACCGCTTCTTTTGCCGGTTTATCCCCATGGCTGGCGCGGGTGGATTCTCTTGTCTCATCGGGTAAGCAGGCATGGCTGGTTACAACTCCTGCATTCCTCAGGATTTGGGCAGACAATACGGATTTAACGCCACTGTTGCATCGTCCTGTACGCCTTCTTTCTGCCGGGGCGCCTCTTCCTGTGGCGGTGGCTGACAGGGTGGCAGCCGTTACAGAAGCAGACGTGTATGAAATCTTTGGCAGTTCGGAAACAGGCGTTACTGCCTATCGACAGCCTTTAAAGACTCAGATCTGGCAACGATTTGCCTCCGTACAGCTCACTCTGACCGAGCAGGGGATGGAAGTGATTTCGCCGGCCGTTCCCGCAGGAACCTCGGCGAAATTGGGAGATTCTGCAGAGCTGCTGGCAGATGGCCGCTTCCGATTACTGCCCCGCATAGATCGGGTGGTCAAGCTGGCAGATAAACGAGTATCTCTTACCGAAGTTGAGAAATGTCTGGTCGAGAGCTGCCTGGTCAAACAAGCATATGCGCTGGTGCCGGCTTATCAGCGTGTGGCGCGCATGGCTGTGGCTGTGGTTCCGGACGAAGCCGGTATGGAGTTACTGCGGCAGGAGGGCTATGCGGGATTCAGGAAAGCGATGCGGGCCATTCTGGCTCAGCAGGTGGAACACACGTTGCTACCCCGTAAATGGCGTATTGTCGGCGAACTGCCTTTCAATGCTCAGGGTAAAGTGACTCAAGCCGCCGTTGAATCCATGTTCAGTTGTTCCTTGCAGCTGCCCGTCATGATACCGGTTTTCAAGTCTGCAGAGAAACTTGTTGTCAAACTTCTGTACGTGAAGGATTCTGCATATCTGGCCGGGCATTTTCCCGGTTATCCCATTGTGCCCGGCGTGGTGATTTTGCAGAGCTTGAATACCCTCATTCAGAATTACTGGGGACTGCTCATAACCGGCATTGAGCGATTGAAATTCACCGCAGAAACGCTTCCGGGGCATGAGCAACTGATAACTCTGACCCGCAAGCAGGACACTGTTTCAGTGGAAATCCTCCGCAATCAGGATGCTACTAAGGTGGTACAGGGACGATTGCGTGTATGCACCTGCCAAAATCCCCCGATGTTCTTAATCTAACTTCAGCCGCTGTGCGGCCAGATGGCAGAGTCGTACCGTTTCCGGATGCGCGGGCCGGGAGGTGTCCGGAAGGATAGGAGCGTGAAGTGTAAGCGTGAAGACAGGGCAGTGTTGGCCTACATACCACCAGGGAACCTCTTTGGTCAGGAATGGCTGACTGGTGTCTATCCGTATGGGGATAATGGGAGCGCCACTGCGATGCGCCAGGTGAAAAGCTCCGCGGTGAAGCTTGTTCTTTTTGGTTGGGGAAGTACGCGTTCCTTCCGGGAAAATGATAATGTTGAATCCTTCATTGATGGCCTTCTGCGCCTGCTCAAGCATAGCCGTGGAATCACCATCGTTCACAATGCAGAGCCGGCGCAGTATCGGGCGTAAAAAGGGCCAACGCATGAGAGACGGTTTTACTATCAGCATGCATTTCGGAATGATAGATGTCAGTATGACCACATCTATCAACGAGGGATGATTTGCGATGATAACAGATGCCCGTATTTGTTCTAATTCCTTTTTTTGCGGAGCTTTCAGCCTTTGATTCCAGGTGACATGCAGCAGCACGCACATGAGCTTCCATGAATATTGCAGAAACTTGCTGCCGAGTTCTCTTTCCTTCTTCGGTAATAACGGACGGAGCAGAAGTAAAATAATGGATACGCACAGGCCCCCAAGACCAAAGAGGAAATAATCAATGACAGCGAGGATACAGCGAATCCTCGTACTCATACTCATGGGTGGAAGCTGCTGGCCCATTGTACTTTTAAATCGCTGATTGTTTCAGGAATCGGAGTCTGTTCCCCGGGCTCGATTAGTAAAGCGACGGAGCACAGTTCAGGATGCGTATCTCCATAGAGCATCAGGCATGCACTGTTTTCCCGGCAAAACATGGAAGCTTCAAGAATACCCATGGCCAGGGTATTTGCCCCGGCAGCCAGAGTTGTGCTGTTGTTCTGATTGCGGCAGGCCAGTCCAAGCAGCGAGGCTGTAGCATTGTGAACAGAAAGAGAGAAGCCCGCTGGTGACATTTCTCCATACTCGGCTAACTCCCCAAACAACGCATGCGTGCGGTCTAGTTCTCCATACCGGCTGGCATAGACCAGAGGAAGCTGAAGAATGGATTCTCCTTCCTTTGCTACCAGACTGGATACACAGTACATACACGCTTTGCTCAGCTTGCTCATTCGCCTGGGTAGGGCACCGGGGAAAACTCCGCGAGGAACCTGCACCGAATCATCGGAGCAGAATACAGCCGCCGTGATGCGGTAAGGAGTCATTACTGAACCCATTTGCGGAAAATCAGGCTGGAGTTGATGCCGCCGAAGGCAAAATTATTGTTCATGACGTACGGAGTGTCAATGTATCGCCCCTCTCCGGTGATAAAGTCTACTCCATGGCATTTTTCATCCGGCGTAATGAGGTTTAGGTTGGGGTGGAACCAGCCGTCCCTCATCATCATGATGCTGACCATGGACTCCAGTGCGCCACAGGCACCAAGCGTGTGGCCGGTGTAGCTCTTTAATGTACTGGCTGGCACAGGTGTGGTGAAGACGCTGCGAGTTGCTTCCGCTTCTGCAATATCGCCGTTCATCGTTCCGGTACCATGCATGGCAATATAGCCGATTTCTTCCGGCTGCAGCCCGGCCTGGTCAAGCGCTTCAATCATGGCGTTCTTCATTGTAGCTGCATTCGGATTGGTAATGTGAACCCCATCCGTATTGGTCCCGAATCCGACAATCTCTGCATAGATGCGCGCTCCACGGGCCTTGGCGTGCTCCAGTTCTTCCAGAATGAGCGTACAGGCACCTTCGCCCAGCACCAGGCCATCGCGGTTGACGTCAAAGGGAGCAGGGGTGATTTCCGGGGTGTCGTTTCGTGTGCTGGTTGCAAAAAGCGTATCGAACACAGCAGTCTGCACAACATTGCGGGTTTCGGCACCGCCTGCAATCATCACATCTTGTTTCCCCATGAGAATGGCCTCATACGCCATGCCTATGGAAATGCTGCCGGAAGTACACGCCGTGCTGCTGTTAATCAGTCTCCCTCGAGTGCCGAAAAAGAGTGAGAGGTTGACCGGTACCGTCTGGCCCATCATCTTGATATATGTGGCCGAATTTAGGTCTCGGGTGCTATTTTCTTCCAGTAGTGTGACACAGCCTTTCATGGCGCGCATTGAGCCTGAGCACGAGCCGTAAGCTATGCCTGTGCGCCCGTCCCTCAGCACATCACTACCTTCCAATCCCGCATCGCGCAACGCTTCACGCGTACAATCAACGGCAATGACCGATACGCCGGACATGGTCCGCATTTGTTTCCGGTTGAAATCTGATGGAGCTTTGTAATCGGGCAATGAGGCGAAAAGATATGAACGCAGCCCGTATATTTCTTTCCACTCATCAATGCAACGCGTGAAATTCCTGCGTGCTTTCAGGCTTTGCATCATCTCTTCCTGGGTACGGCCCAGCGTACTGATGGCTGCCATACCGGTTATGACCACTCTGCGGCTCATACAAGACCTCCGTTCACATTAATAACCTGGCGCGTGATATAGGATGCTCCATCTGACATGAGGAACGAAACCGTTGCGGCAATGTCATCAGGCTTGCCAAGTCTGCGTAAGGGTACCATCTTGGTCATTTCTTCTAAAGGCAGCCCCTCAATCATATCAGTCTCAATAATCCCGGGAGCCACGCAGTTGACCGTAATCTTGCGTTTAGCCAGTTCCAGAGCGAGCGCTTTCGTTGCGCCGATGATGCCAGCCTTGGCTGCACTGTAATTTACCTGCCCGCGGTTACCGGCAACTCCTGACACAGAGGAAACGGTGATGATTCGGCCTCCCTTCCGGCTCTGAATCATAGGCATGACGCAAGGTGTCAGTATATTATAGAAGGAATCCAGATCGGTACGCAGAACGGCATCCCACTGGTCACCGCTCATGGCCGGGAAGGGACTATCTGCGGTTATGCCGGCATTGCAGACGATGCCGTAGTAGGCTCCATGCTGCTCAATATCTTCCTTCAAAACCTGTGTGGTTTCCTCTCTATCTGCAATATCGAAAATAAGGATACGGCATGGCGTGCCGCCGGAAGCAAAGTCTGCAGCAAGAGCCTCACATGCCTCACGATTCTTTCGTGCATGGAGGACAAGTGCATAACCATCTGCTGCCAGTTTGCGGGCAATGGCTGCGCCGATACCGCGACTGGAGCCAGTGATAAGACACCATTTTTGTGGTATTGAAGAAGTGTGTGACATGAAAGAAGATACCAGAGAATGAATAGAAAACCCGGTCTAGAGGGCGAGCATGTTATATCACCTAACGCGCGTTTGTGTCAATGTTATTCTGTATGTATGCAGCAATAGATACGGATTGACAATAAGTTGGATTTCTGTTACATATCACTCGCTCTTCATCAACTATGAAATCAGAACCACGTCGGCGCAAACGAAACAATCCACCCCGCATGGTGCAGGCTCTTGCGGCTGCTCAGCAAATCGCTTTCGGCCCCTTGGCTTTTCAGGCTGTCCGGGCCATGCTTAAATGCGGCATGCTGGATTTTCTGGAGCATCATCAGCCCGCAACTCGTGCAGACCTCATTGCTCGCTATGGCCGGTATATGGCAGATGTCCTTACCGAATCCGGAGTAACCGCAGGAGTACTCAACGAGGCGGAGGATGGCATCCTGACCCTGACGGATGTAGGATATTGTCTGCTGAGTGATGAGATGACCCGCGCCAACTTTGATTTTATCGCAGATGTCTGCTATCTGGGAGCCGATAAACTCTACGATTCCCTCCAGCAGGGGAAGCCAACAGGCCTGGAGGTCTTTGGTGACTGGCCTACCATTTACGAGGGCCTTTCCCGTTTGCCCGAGCCAGCGCGCACCAGCTGGTTCCGCTTCGACCACCTTTACTCTGATGCCTTTTTCTCGCAGGCTATTGAGCTGATGCGGAGCAACGCCTCCCTTGCTAACGTTTTTGATGTGGGTGGCAATACTGGTAAATTTGCGGGTTGCCTGTTGCGCCAGGTGCCAGAGGCTCAGGTGACGATTGTAGATTTACCCGGACAGCTGGAAATGGCGCGTGCAAATATGGCATGGGCGGGAGAGCGCTGCCACTACGCGCAGGCCAATGTGCTGAGTGATGCTGCATGGCCGACTGGCGCCAGCGTGGTATGGATGTCTCAGTTCCTGGATTGTTTCTCTCACGAGCAGATTGTACACATCCTGCGGAAAGCAGCTGCTGTACTGGAGCCGGACGGCAGCATCTTTATCTCAGAACCGTTTATTGACTGCCAGACCTTTGACGCAGCCGCTTATTCCCTGGCGCAGGGGTCACTCTATTTTACCTGCATGGCAAATGGTAACAGTAAGTTCTACACTGCTGTGGAAATGGAGGAATGTGTGAAGGAAGCCGGTCTGCAGGTGCGTCGTTCCTGGCACTCTCTGGGTAAGTATCAGTATTCGCTGATGCAATGTGTGCTCGCGTAAACAAGGAAGCCCATGTGAGCGGGGTGGGAATCCGCCTTTTGCTGTGGGTGTACCGTTGCTGCGGGCAGCGCGTGTGCCGGGCGTTAATCACCTGCATCATAGGCGTTTCTTATCCTTTTTTACGCAAAGCGCGTGAGTCATCTTCCTCCTATCGGCAACACTTGAGCCGCTTTACCGGGGGAAAAAAACTGAGCGGATTTGCTCACCTGCGGACGTTTGCCTACACCCTGGCCGATCGCCTTGCCTGCAGAGCAGGGGTGTTCCAGATGAACCAGGTGCATGTTCGCACTCCGGAGTCCTATGCTGAACTTACCGATCTGTACCGGCGTGGCTGTGGAGTTTTCTGTATCAGCTCTCACGTTGGCTGTTTCGATATGCTTCGGGTTCTGTTTGATTGCACCCGCGATGATATGCCTGGCGAGATTCATGTATTCATGGATACCGATGCCACCAAAGCATTTGCCCGGCAGCAGCTTCTTTTTGGTGGAAAATCGCTCGAGACTTACGTACACTCTGTTCAGGAACTGACACCGGCGCTTTCGATTGAAATGGCGCAGAAAGTGGAGCAGGGTGCCATGGTTGTTATGGCTGGAGACCGGGTGTGGAGAGATGATGAACGTGCCAATTACTCTCTCCCTTTTCTGGGGCAACCTGCGCGGTTCCCGCGTGGCTGTTTCCGCTGGGCTGCGTCGCTGGGCTGCCCGGTGTACTCATTCTGCCTTGCAGAGAATGGCGGCAATTATGATTTAACTGTGGAGTGCTTGTCAGCGGAGGGGATGGAAAAAGCGGAGTCCCTTGCGTGTCGTTTTTCTGAAATGCTGGAGCGACTGTGCTGCCAATATCCGCAGAATTGGTTTAATTTTTATAATTTCTGGAAATGAGAGGTTTGTTTTATTCATTGTTGTTAATAGGTGCTGTCGCCGTGGCGACAGAGTCGATGCCTGAATTCCCGGTCAACAGAGTGCAGGATTATCCCACGTTGCAGACGTGGGTTCACCAGGCACCGTATACCACGGCTTCTTTTATCATGGAGCGGACCCTGCCTTCCGGTCGTGTGCTTCGCAGCCGGGGCTCTTTTGAATTCCGCCTTGGGCAGGGGATGATGTGGCGTACGGAACACCCTGTTCGAAATACCATGATTATCTCGGAGACCGCGTTGAGTCAATATGATGCCAAGGGGAAGGAACTTCGCCGTATTGATTTGCAGGGCGTGCCCTCCGGCCGCATGACTGCGGCTTTTACCCAGAAATTAAATCCGGCATTCCTGAAACAGATGGAACGGATTTTCGACATTACCTGCCGCACGGATGTGGATAAGCATCTGCTGGTAGTAGGACTGAAAGCACGGCATTCTTCCAATGACTTGAAATGGATGCTGCTG
This sequence comes from Akkermansia sp., assembly GCA_045646505.1. GTDB lineage: Bacteria > Verrucomicrobiota > Verrucomicrobiia > Verrucomicrobiales > Akkermansiaceae > Akkermansia. The sequence goes on from JAZRKW010000065.1 coordinate 18,727, forward strand.
CAGATTCAGCGCGGCATGTTGCAGCAGGTGTATTATGAATCCGGTCGCCAGGGGGGGACCAAAGTGACCTTCTCAAACATTAAGAACAGCGACCAGGTGCCCACGGAGGCATTCAGAATTGTACGATGATGAGAACCTGGCTCAGATGCGGTTTCGTTGCTACAGCTCTGCTGGTGGCAGGACTTTTCCTGCTGCTGCATGGTGTTCAGATTCACACCAGTCTGTATGATTTACTGCCGTCTGGTGACGGAACAGCTGCCCGCAGTCTGGATTCCCTGGCTCGTGCAAGCAGCCGCCAGGTCAATGTCCTTCTTCAGGATGCCTCTGAAGCTCGTGTGCAGGAGCGCGCACTGCGACTCCGGAATAGCTTGCCTGAAGGTATACAGCCGCTGACGGACCAGAAATCTCTGCAACAAGTTGCGGAGATGCTTTATGTGTACAGGTTTCAGTTGTTATCCGACAGGCATCGGGACTTAATAGCTCGCGGAGAACATGAAGCTTTACGCGATGAGGCTTTGTCTAACCTGTACAGCTTTGTGCCGCTTTCCTTATATCCGGTGGATGCGGAGCCTTACGGCTTTGTTACTTCTTTTCTGATGGAAAGCCCGCTGGTGCGCCAGAACGGGCTCGAACCACGGGATGGCGTGCTGACAACGTGCCGTGATGGTGTCTATTATGCATATTTACCTTTGCTTTTGCCAGAAAGCGCAGCTGATTCCTTGAATGAACTGCAGGCGTTGATGTCACAACTGAATGAATTGTGCCAGCGGGAAGGCGCCTTGCTTGCCGGCACTCCGGTACACACCTGGCAGGCGAGTTCTTCCAGTCAACGCGCCATGACGCTACTCAGCATTGTCTCCATTATTATGGTGGTGTGTTTGTTCCTCTGGGTGTTTTCTTCTCTGAGGGGAATGTTAGTGATGGTGTTCACCCTGCTGTCCGCAGCTGTGCCGGCTGTGGCGATTACCGTGCTGATTCACGGCGAATTGCATATCCTTTCACTTGTATTCGGATGTTCTCTGGTGGGTATTTCCACAGATTATATGGTGCATTATCTTGTGGACCATTATGATTCCGCAGATTCCGGACTGGCACCGAGGCTTCGCAAATCTCTTCTGCTCGGCCTGGCCACCAGTACGCTGGGATATGCCACATTTTACGCTGCCGGTGTCGAACTCCTGGGGCAGATTGCCACCTTATCCGTATCAGGTCTGGCTTCTGCCATGCTTATTATTTTTACGCTTTATCCCATCGTTTTTTGCAAGCATACGCCTATCCGACTGGCAAGCGGAGCTGCCGGACTCGGTGGCAGGATAGCACGCTGGCGTATACCGGCAGTTCTACCATGGTGTGTGGCCGGGGGCATGTTGTTTATAACGCTGTATAGCTTGACCTCGAGTGATGATCTACGGAGCTTCTATCGCCCCACACCTGCATTGTTGAACGCTGAAAAGCAGATGACTGCACTCAATGGCATGGAGCAGGGTATACTGACCTTGGTTGTTCATGGCTCCGATTCTGAGGAAATCCTGCAGCGGCAGGAACAACTGGGGGATATGTTGCAACATGCCGGGATTTCACACTATACCTGCATGGCTTCCATGGTGCCTTCTGCTGCGCGGCAGAAGGCGAATAGAGAAGCCGTTCGGGAGCTGATTACACGTTATGGTGATGAAGTGCCGGTTGATATGCCTGCAGAATGGCCTGGAGCCTTGCGTCCGGAGTTCATGTTAGCCGGGGATTCCCCTTTTGCTTCTCTCAGCTCGCTGTGGGAGCCTGGTGCAGGGCTGGTTCTGGTGCCGGGCAAATACCGCGAAACTCTGCAGTCTCTTCCTGCTCCTCCGTGGCTGGAACGTGCTGACCGTTTTGAGGATCTGAAGCTGCAAATTGAATCGTGGCGTGTGCAGCTTCTTTACCTGCTGATGCTGGTAATGGCTATCGTGCTGGTGCTGCTCAGCCTGCATTTCGGCGTCCGCTCTGCGTTCTGCATGTGCGGGCCGGTTGTTGCAGGTGTCCTGACTGTGTTTGGCGGGCTGGCTTTGCTGGGCATTCCGCTTACGCTGTTTCATGTGCTGGCCTGCTACCTGGTGCTGGGGCTTGGTTGTGACTATGCTATTTTCCGTGCTGTGAATGACAAGGCAAATCCTCTGACAGCCTTGGCGGTCTTCCTCTCATTCCTCACATCCTGGGCCATGTTCGGAGTGCTCGCATTTACCAGTTTCTCAGTTACTCAGGATATGGGCGTTGCCATATGCCTGGGGCTTACTGTGGCCTATGTGCTTTCACCAGCCGCCACGGGTGCAGCAAAGCGGCTGTGCAAAGCTTAGTATGTGCCCATGATATAACAAGATTATCGCGTAGCATGCGGAAATTGGAGCGACCTCCTTCCGGATAGCATACTTTTACCTCTTGGCCCAGAACGGGCATGCCATCCCAGAAACAACGCACCAGGATTTCTATATCCCCGGCCATACCAAAAGATATACCCTGGCGCCGGATGATGTTCAACGTCCTTTCCAGCGGATAAAGACGGAATCCACACATAGCATCAATGCGGCATGCTCCGGCGGTTTCCAGATAGACAAAGAAATTAGTGATACGGCGGCCATACAGGCGAGCCGCCGGCACATCTTCTCCGTAGCAAGGCTGTCCGCATATCAGAGCATGAGGCTCTTTTTCAGCCAGCTCGATAAAGGAAGCAATGTGGGATTCATGGTGCTGTCCATCGGCATCACATTGCAGTGCGTGCGTGTATCCGCTGTTCAACGCATATTGCATGCCAGTAAGCACGGCATTCCATTTACCCTTGTTTTCCGGCATGGTAACCAGCACCGCCTGAGTTGCTTCACAAACTTCGTGAATGAGCTGTGCTTCCGCTTCAGCACTCCCATCATCCACAACAATAACCGGATACCTGCTTTGAGTGACCCGGGGCAGATACGCCGCCAATTCTTTGCCGTGGTTATAACAGGGAATAATGATGCATGGATGAAAGGTTGTCATGATGCAGAATTCTCGCTGTTGATGGCATGGGTAACCAGTTCAATGAAATAATCAGGATTTACAATGGAGGTGCCGCCCGTCCGGATATCGACCGCCATTTGCATGGTTTCGCCTTTTGTAAGGATATCTCCGGTTTCCGCATCACGAATGGTGAATCCCATAGTCAGGGAATTATGATAGTCCTTCAGCTCTGCGGTAATGGCCAGTTTCTGATTCAAGGTGGCGGATTTCATATATTTGCAGCGTAGCTTCACGACCGGCCAATAGTGTCCCCGTTCCTTCATGTCATTGTAATTCAACCCGATTTTGTCGAGCAATGCACAGCGTGCCAGTTCAAAATAATTGGCATAATTGCCATGCCACACCACCCCCATGGGATCCATTTCATTAAACGCCACCTGGTGAAAAACGGTTACTTTCATCGCCTTAATCTTCTCTGATAACGGTTATTTCTGCTTCAGCCAGCAAGGTGTCTCCATGGTTCAGCCTACATTCATATACCCCCAGGGGAGGGGCATTTATAATGGCTTTTGCCTCTGCTCTCAGTGTTACATCCACGGGTAGAACTGAAGTGTAAATGCGGTATTGTTTCACAGAAAGCAACTTGCCCATACGTGCTTTTGGCCGCTGCCTGACCCGGTCTGCATAGCCGGAAAGCAATCCGATGGACTGAGCCATGATTTCTATTGAGGCCGCAGGATAGACGCCGTTCTGCGAGGCATCATACAAAAGGTCATCAGTACTGCACACGGCAGCAGCTACGATGCTGTCGTTTTCCAGATCTGCCTCCAGAATCCCTTGCACAAGCAGCATGGGGGCTCTGTGCGGCAGTAATTCCTCTACTGGTATATCAAGCATGGCGCGAAAGAATCAGGGCTATATTATTGCCGCCGAAGGCGAAGGAGTTGCTCAGACAATGACGCAGCGGGCGCTCTGCTCTTGGTGAGAAATTAATATCATGGGGGGCATCATGCTGAGCGAGCCAGGGCTGAGCGGGAAGCTGACCATTTCCACGCTTCAGCAGTGCTGCGCAGATGCCTGCTTCCAAGGCACCGGCGGCACCCAGAGTGTGCCCGGTGTAGGCTTTGGTGCTGCCACACGGTGGCTGCTTTGCACCGAAGGTGCTGCGCATGGCATCCAGTTCCATGCTGTCATTCGCATCTGTGCCGGTACCATGCAGATTCACATAATCAATATCGGCGGAGCTCAGCCCTGCCATTTGCATGGCCAGGTTCATCGCTCGTGTGGCCTGCTGGCCGCCCGGCTCCGGAGTTGTGGTGTGGTAGGCATCTGCCGTTTCTCCATAGCCGGCAAGAAGAATATCCCCCGGATCGGGAGTCCCGAGGGTCAGCACAAATAGCGCAGCCCCTTCGCCGTGGTTCACTCCGCCACCTTGCAGGGTGAATGGTTTGCAGCGGGTGTCGGATACCAGTTGCAGAGCATTGAAGCCTTGCAAGGCATAATTGCATAAGGCATCTCCGCCGCCTGCAATCACGGCATCGCACACACCGGCTCTCAGCAGACGCGCTGCGCTCGCCAGGGCTTTGGCAGAGGAAGAACATGCTGTACTCAATGAATAGCAGGGGCCTTTCGCTCCTGTTGCATGAGCCACAAATCCTGCCACATTACCTACCTCCAGCAGGTGCAGCCCTATATCCGTCACCCCATTTTTCTGCCACGATTCGTGATACTCCTGAATGCCTGAATTGCTTGAGCCCATGACCACGCCAAGCCTTTCTGGCGCGATATGGTTCCAGCTCCCGCGAAGCCTATCCAGTGCATGCAGAATAAGAGCATTGGTGCGGGTGGCCCACTGGAGTTCCGGAATCTCCGGCAGCGTTTCGTTTACCTTGCCCACCGGAACCTTACGCCCGGATACCACCACCTGGGACATTTCGCCATAGCACCCATTATCGAGCGCATTCAGTATGTTTTCTGAATCGCTCCCCATGTTGCATATCATGGCAAAATCGTTGATAATGATACAGTCTTTCATGTATTCCGCATCTGCTTGTTACCGTAGCAAAAGCCTATCAGACAATATGTTTTCGGGCAAGTTTTTTAATTCATTATGCCGAAAACTATTGATTCTTGCATCGTTTAGAAAATCTGGTACAATGTACCATATGTCTGAGCAGCCTGAATCTTCATCATCTCCCCAGCTTCCGCACGTATTGGAAGGCATCTGCGTGGGCGTTTCAGACGGTGATTCTCTGTTATTGGAGCTGCCGGAAGGTGCTCGAGTGCGAGTCCGTTTGTTCGGTATCGATGCGCCGGAAAAAGACCAGGAATTTGCTCTGGCTGCCCGCAGGAAACTCACCCGCCTCGTATATGATAGGCCAATCCGTGTGGAGGTGCAGGATATTGACCAGTACGGACGCTATGTGGGCAAGGTATATGCCGGTGCTCGCTATGTGAACCGTTTTATGCTGAAAGAGGGGCTTGCCTGGCATTATCGCCACTATGCAGCTCATGATGAAATACTGGCCGATGCTGAATCCCGGGCCCGGACGGCTGCCCGTGGTATCTGGGCTGCTGATACCCCGGTCCGCCCCCGGAATTTCAGAAGTGAACGCAGAAAGGGAGAATCATGAAGCTTCTGCCTGTTTGTATTCTGATGGCATCGCTCGTAAGCTGCCAGTTTCATACGAGTACTCGCATTGCTGACTGGGGGCGGGTGCACAAGGGCGTTGCCATTGATACAGAGACTCTGCTTATCGACGAGAGACACCATACTTGTGTTGAAGGCAGGGTCGGTACATACAAGCGTAGGGGCTTTAAACTGTGGAGCTGGGTTATGACTCAGCCCCCGTGTGGTGAGCTGGTCAGGGTGGATGATGTCTTTGAACCGGAAGAATGTACGGTTTCTTTTAATTTGTGGGACAGAATGGCCAGGCTGCAGGAAAAACCAGCTCACGGTAAACGTCCGTCACATGAATATGCCGCATTTCTGATGAAGGATGAGGTTTTTCTCATGGGGGAGGAAGAGACAACGAAGCATGCCTGCTGGGCTTACCCTCTGGCTGGTATCAGTTTTGCAGTGGTTGATATCCCCTGTACGGTGCTCAGTATAGGTGGCTTTGCGCTCGCGATGCCTGTTGCCGGAATTGTGTACAGTATCAGAAGTGGAGTAGAGGCACTGACCAGTCAGTTTGTACCAGAGCCACAGCCCCCGGAGGTGAATATCTCTCCGAAATAAAACTTAATCCTTGTCTGCTGCATCCACCTTTTTCTTGAATCGCAGACGGGCAGGGTGGTTCTGGAACTGTGCATAGGTATCGCCGGGTAATTCCACCCACAGATAACGCCAATGGGAAGCTATGCTCCCCCATGAGGTGTATATATAATTTTCTACTTTGTCTTTTTTGCCACGAGTCCGGTCAAAACAGATACTGAGCAGCGCCTCACCGTTCGCATCCATCAGTTGCAGCTTGTCAATCATAAGATTGTTCCATGGGATAATGACTGGTTGCGGCACAATTTCAATATGTGTTTTCCAGCCTGTATCTTCATCCCAGATGACAGAGGCTAACATCTCCGGCTCAATGCTCTCTCGCGTCGGTGCCGGTTTTGGTCTGGCCTTGGCAAGCAGCTTCATGACACTTGCGAATTCCTTTTGCGAAAGCGGAGTGGGGGATATGGGGTCGAGCTCGGCACCTGTGCAGCAGCAATCCCCACGTTCACGCACCCATGCGGCCTTGGTGGCAAGCGCAATCTGCTTCTGGTACTCCGAGAAAAGTGTTCTGTTCTGCTCGATTTTTTCTGCGCTCAGCTTGTCGATATGGGCTGTATTGAAGCGGATAGCCTCCGCCATTGCCCGGTTATGCTGCTGTTGCTGACTGATGGTGCAGGATGCGAGCAGCAGTGAGGAAAGAAGGAGACCCCGTTTCATACTGGAAGATGCTTTTCTCTGTTGGGGGGTATGGATTATGCTTTGCGGCGGCGCCGCAGGGCCAGAAGAGCCACAGCTGCCAGACCCAGTGTTGAGGTGGCTGGCTCCGGAATGATATGGAGACTGATGGTGCCATCCGCGTACGAGAGGGTGCAGGCCTGTGTTTCTGTGAGATTATTGAAGAGCCCGTTGGCAGAAATGGTTGTGCCGTCAGCTATGTATTCTCCGTTTATGGTGAGATTTTCCACGCCGGTAATGAGAGCTGCTCCATTTGCACCATACAGTGATTCGAGCATGGTGTCTGAAAGAGTCAGGCTCATGCCGGAGGAAATGGCCACATCATTGCTCATGGTGAGGCTGTCATTCAGTATCAATACAGAGCTTTCATTGAATACCAGGTTGGCATTAAGAGTGACCCCCATGCCGACTTCCAGTGTTGTGACGAGCAGTGTGCTTGTTGCAGTGTTGTCTGTCGAATAATCCTTGTAAGCGCCGAAGGTGGTATTGTTGCCGAGTTGAAGCTTGCTGAGGGTGAATGAGTCTCCCAGTACGACACTGGTATTGGAACGATTCTCTACTTCGATAGTGGTGATGCTTTCACTCAGAGATGCTTTCAGTGCTACCTGAACATTGTCCAGTGTCAATGTGCCGGTGGTAATGAGACCTGAATATTTATCGAAGCCCTTTTCGTTGTCAGATGAGGTCACGCCGCGCAGAGTCACCTTGTCTGCGGTGATGTCGCCGCCGATGCTGGCGCTGTTGCCTTCCACGGTGACACTGGCGGTGGCACCGTCCTTGCGCGTTGCGGAGCCCTTGGTAATATTACCTGTGATTTCGCCGCCGGTAATGAGCACGCTGGTGTTGCCGATGGTTCCGGCATCGCCGCCTGCATTGATATTGCCGGTAATCTTGCCGCCGGTCACAATAATGCTGGCATTGTCCACTACGCCTCCGCTGACCTTCGAGCCGCCGATGATATTGCCATTCACAGCAGCACCGTTAAAGACGAGTTTTGCGTCGCCGATAACACCGTCGCCGTGGATGGCGCCGCCCACGACATCGCCGCCCACGGTGGCACCGTTCAGGTATACATGGAATGACTCCGCATCGCCACCACCATAGGAACCTGCGATGGCTGCGGTCTGACCGTTGTATGTACCGTTGCCAATGGAGGAACCAGCCACCAGTTCCAGGGTAAGACGTGCTCCAGTAGCGCTGTTCATGGCGCCAAAAATGGTATTGTTCACGTTGCCGGTGAGCTGCACATTCACCTCTCCGCTGTTCTGAAGACTGGTCATGCCGGTCCATCCGGTTGCGGATGTCAATTTGACAGTCCTGGGGGATTGGGCAGAGGTCACAATCTGCGTGGAGCTTGTGAGTGCAACCTCCGGAGCATTTGCGAAATTCTTGCCACTGGCTGTATTGCCCACAAAACCACTGATTGTGGACTGGGCCTGCGTGGTATAATAGGCGTATTCGCTCGAGCTCTTGCCTATAGTTGTCGGCGCATAGGCCTTGTCTGCCCAGGTCAGGCCGCTTATGGTGCCAGCGGTCCCGGAGGCTGAGATAAGAATACCATTGAGTCCTGTACCTTCCGTAGCGGTGAGCCCCTGGCCGATGAGCATATCGTCCAGCCATACATAGTAACCGCTCAGCACATTGTCTGCTGTGTTGCCATTGTGCCAGGCTACGCGCAGGTTCCCTTCATCTGCCAGGGTGGAATTATCCCAGCAGAAGAGGACGTCTGTGCCCCACATAATGTAGCCTTCGCTCAGGTTCAGCGTGCCGCTGTTGGTGCCGTCGCCCAGGGAAATGCTGAGTGCATTATCTGCGGTCAGCCAGCCATCTGCTGCGCCATTGCCGAATGCTGCGGAGAAATCGATGGTGTAGCCGTCCTTCATCGTGAATGCGTTCTCTGCAAGAAGTTGTGTGGTGCCGGCGGCTACGGTGCCGATGGAGGCCCCATCCCAGCTGCTGGTGTCCTGGCGCTCCAGACCGGCGGTGCGGCCACCGATACCCATGGCTCGGGCGAGGTTGCCAGCCATGATGATGGAGCCCTGGTCGTTCGGGTGCAGTCGGTCAGAGCTGCTGTTGAAGAATGCATCGTGCCCCATAGATCTGATTGATGAGGTCTGGTCAATCATACCGCGCGTGACATCCACGAAGACAACGTTTTTACCTGTCTGGGATGAATAGGCCTTGGTCCATGCCTCCATGTTGCGGTTGAATTCCGCTCCGGCGTAGTGGTCCATGTCACGGTTGTGGTTTCCATGGCTTCCCCAGGGGGTGATGGAAAGCATGTAGAACGTATCTCCATCGGTGTACACATCGTCTACAATGGAACTCATGGTTCCCCAGTTTTCACTGGCGGTCCAGTTGTACTTGTCGTTTGCTGAATCGTATGTGACCGTGCCACCCAGTACTTTCTGCATCTGGGTTGCATATTGTGCGGTAGTGGGACCGGAATTGGGCGTGTCAGATAACAAATCGTTTGTGCCCATCATGCAAATCCATGTATTGCTGTCGAAATTCTCTGCAGTGCTGGCTGTGGAGTGACCACCATAGTTCACACCGGATGAGTATGTGTTTCCATTGACGGTATACGAAGTGCTGCCGGAAATGATGTTGTGAGTGCGACCCGATGCCTGTGCCAGGTGAACATTGGCGAACTCTTTGCCACCATAACTGGTGCCGGCGTCGTCCGTGTGCCCGGGAGTGTTGTAATATCCATCTCTCGGACCGACGATTTCATTCTCAATCCCGTTATCAGTCAGTGTTTTGAAGAATTGCCAGCGGTAACTCTGGTCGTTAACACCGTGGGTGATGGAATCGCCCAGAAAGGTGACGCGCTCAATACTGGTGCCATCGGTTCGCTGGCTTTCGAAGGTGGTGCTGTAATCTGGCGGGGGAACATAGGAGTCCGTGTCCAGAGTGGAGGCGGTGTTAAGGGTTACGGAGGTTACATAGTTCAGGTTTACATAATACCCATTCAGCGTAGTGTTGCCAGAGGCTTTAAGGTTGCCTGCATTGTACAGATCGACTGATGTTCCTTCGCTGTTCTTGGTGCTCACCTTTACTCCATCTGAAGAGCTATTGGTGATATTGAGAGTAACCAAACCATTGACTGCATATGTGTTCAGTGTTTCATATGAGATATTATTAGTCGCTGGATTCCAGGTAGCGCTATTCCAATAGCCTGAGAGGTATGGTACCCGGTCCCCGTTATCCATAGTAGTATCTGCATTGTCTGCCAGACCATAGTCTGCAGCATTACAATCCCACAGTAACAAATAGTTGCCTGTCTTGTAGTCGTTAGAATTGACATTGCTGACCAGCGAACTGAGGCTGATGGTGATGTCCACCGAAGTATTGGCTTGAGACTCCACGGCAAAGTAACCCTTGCCATTGTAGATGACGTTGTTGGTTTCATCACACCAGGAGGTGGTAAGGTCGGTGTAGGTGGCTGCATCAATACTGCTTATGCAGCAAGCAAGCAGGCTGACCAGAAAAAGTGTGCGTTTCATAGAAAATTGTGAAAAAGATATATATCCTACCGTCCTACGGTGATTATCGTGAATCATTATACTAAATTCTGACTGCCCCGCAAGCAAAAAGAGCGTGTGGTTAATCATGTTCATACGTATCCCAAATATTTGGAACACGATGATTTGCGATTTTGGATTTACGATTTACGAATTTGAAGTTAGCGGCTTATGCCGTTAGAATCACGAATGAATGCATATTGCCGATGGTGAGGTGGGTGATACCCCACTATGATTTTTGACACAGAGCACTACTGGTAAGTACACGTGTCCCAAAGTTTGAGTACAAATCTTGATAAATTGGACTTTGCCGCGCCAACGGTGAGCGGAAATTTGAGCCCGCAGGGCGGCATAATCATAGCCCAGCGTGAAGCCGCCACGCGGCGGAACGCTGGGTTTGGAATAAAAAATAACCGGAACCCCGACCAACGTGGAGGGGTGGCAGGGAAGCGCAGCTAAAACACTAAGCCGAAGCTTCTGCCACCCACTCCGCTACGCTCCGGGGTTCTGATATGTTTTTCTTTTTACCCTGGGTTCCGCTGCTGACGCAGCTCCACCCAGGGCTATTATTGTGTCGCCCTATCGGGCTCAGAATTCCGCTCGCCGTTGGCTCGCCAAAGATTCCAATTTATCGAGATGCGCTGACTTTTAGAAGTTCCCAATTGTCGAAGAGTTGGCGTAGCGGAATTCAGAACCCGCTTTAGCGGGCTCAAAAATCCAACGGCTGGAACGCATAGCCCACGCCTCGTTCGGTGGCAATGCATTCGGCATACATGCCTAGTTTTTTGCGCAGGCGTTTGATATGAGTATCCAGCGCGCGGGTCTGTGTGGTATCTGAGTGCCCCAGAATGACATGCTGCAGGTCGTAGCGGTCCTGTACCTTGCCGGAGTGTTCCATCAGATAGGCCAGCAGTTTGAATTCGGCAGCCGTCAGCTCCAGGTTCTGCCCGCTGAGCGAAGCCTGGTGGGAAATCTTATCGAGGCACAGTTCCTTGTACTGAAGCATCACCCTGGAAGCACCATTACTGGCTCTGTGGAGGAGGTTTCGTACGCGCAGCACAAGCTCCTTGCTGCTGAACGGCTTGGTCACATAGTCATCTGCCCCGAGCCGCAACCCCTCCAGGCGGTCATCCAACTCACTGCGGGCCGTGAGAAACAAGGCCGGGATATTCCGGGTAGCATCATGCTCCTTCATTTCCTGCAGAATCTCCATACCATCCATTCCTGGCAGCATCATATCCAGAATCACGCAATCGGGCAGACTGCTGCGGATCTGCTCCCAGCCCTCGGTTCCATGGTGCACCAGCGTACATTTCCAGCCCTGGCGTTCCAGATTATAGGCAACCAGTGCCGCGATATCCTCGTCATCCTCAACTATGGTGATGTGTACAGGCATATTCTTGTTCGCCTTATTATACCCTCCCGGTGCAGACATACAAGAAAACGAATGTGACTTAAAAGTCACACATACTGTGACTTTTGATTCACCATGGAAATCTTGAAAATTTTCCGGGTGTGCGATTTACTGAAGATGTCAACCGGAACACAGGTTGACAGCAAACAAAAAAAAAATACGATATGAAAAAGAATACCATCATGGCACTGGCCCTGGCCATCGGGGCCGCTCCGCTCTCCCAGGCATCTGATTTCAGCCTCGCCTCGCACATGAAGGATGCGTTCAAGGTATTTGACGCAAAGCGCGATCATGCAGAGAATCCCTGGCTGCAGGAACTGACCCTGAAAATGCGCGGGCAATACCAGTGGGGATATCTGGACCCCGCCGGCGGCGATGACCGCGTGAAAGGAGACCGCAACGACAACAACGAATGGCGGCGTTTCCGTCTGGGTGCCCAGGCCAAAGTGCTGAATAACTTCACCATCAAGGGTGTCTGGAATATCGGCGGTCTCGATGCCCGCAGCAAGTTCAGCGACGGGGGATGGGACCGCTCCCACACCGAAGGTACGCTGGATGAACTGACCCTCTCCACCAGAATCAAGCCGGTCACGCTCACGCTGGGTAAGCACAAACCGGCCTACATGGCCGAATACCGCACCTCCAGCGCCAAGCTGATTACGCTGGAACGCTCTGCCCTGGTGAACCAGCTCAAGGCCGAGAAGCTCTACGGCATATCGGTGGCCAATGCCGACAAGAAAGCCGAATGGGGGTGGAATGCCGGGCTCTGGCTGAACGGGCAGCGCGATAATTCCTGGCTAGAACCCTCGTTCAACAGCGATGACAATGTGACCCTCGGCATGTCTGTCTCCCGCGCTACAGGCAGCAACGGCCGCCTGCAGCTGGACTACATGCACAGCTTCCGCAAGGACGGCAGAACCCACCCGGGAACCGAATACGCCGGTCCCGGAGCGCAGGATGTAGTCGCCCTGAGCTGGGAGGGTAAACAGGGGAATCTCACCCTGCTTGCCGAGGCTCTGGCCGGTTTCAATGTGTACGATGGCCAGGCGGGTGCTGAAAATGTATTCGGCCTAGTCATCATGCCCAGCTACCGCTTCTCCCCGCACTGGGAAGGTGTGCTGCGCTACCAGCTGGCCAGCGGCAGCAACGCGGTGAAGGGCGACAGCCGCTACTACACCACCAACTCCACGTACTCCGGCACGAGCGACCTGCTTCAGGGGCTCTACATGGGTGCAAACTACTATGTATGCCCGGAAAACCCGCACATGCTCAAGCTGATGCTTGGCGCCGAATACCTCAACTCCGCAGGTACTGATGCCAAGGGCAACAAGGGCTTCACCGGCTGGCAGCTCTCCTCTGCCGTCCGCTTCGATTTCTGATAACTCTAACCACTTAACCATAGAAAACATCTATTATGTTCAAGAATCTGTTTATCGCCGCGCTGGGTCTGTGCACACTTGCTCAGGCAGAAACCACCATCACAGGCGCCGGGGCCTCCTTCCCCGCCCCGGTATACCAGAAATGGACCTACGCTTACTCCCAGCAGAACCCGGATACCCAGGTCACCTACCAGAGCATGGGCTCCGGTGCCGGGCTCAACCAGATCAAGGCCGGCACGGTGGATTTTGCCGGGTCGGATAATCCCCTCACGCTGGAGCAGCAGAACGAAGCCGGGCTGGAACAGTACCCCATGCTTACCGGCGGCGTGGTTGTCATCGTGAATATCCCCGGCGTGAAAGACAACCAGCTCAAGCTCAGCCAGAATGTGCTGGCCCGCATTTTCCTGGGCGAAATCACCAGCTGGAATGACCCCGCCATCAAGGTGCTGAACCCGAAACTCAAACTGCCCAAGCTGAAAATCACCGTGGTGCGTCGCGCGGATTCCAGCGGCACCTCGTTCATCTTCACCAATTACCTCTCGAAGATTTCTGCCGACTGGAAAAAGAAGGTGGGTCAGGGTTCCTCGGTGAAGTGGCCGGTGGGCATCGGCGGCCAGAAGAATCCGGGCGTGTGCAACAATGTAGCCCGCACCCGTGGTGCCATCGGTTACACGGAATACACCTACGCGGTGGAAGCAAAGCTGGCCTGCGCCATGCTTGAGAACGCCAGCGGCAACTATGTAGCCCCGAACCAGGCCAGCTTCTCCACCTCCGCCGCTGCGGCCGACTGGAAGAACGCACCCGGCTTCTACATGGAGCTCACCAATGTGCCCGGCGCCACCAGCTGGCCTATCACGGGTGTTACCTACGTGCTGCTCCGCAAGGATACCCCTGCCGATAAGAAGGCAGCCCTGCGCAACTACTTCATGTGGTGCTACACCAAGGGTGCCCCCACCGCCACAAAGCTCAACTACGTGGCACTGCCGGATTCCGTGGTGAAGCTGGTAGAACAGGAACTTTAAGACTACCCCGTTTTGTTCATATAGAGAGTGAAGTCCTCCGCAGGAAAACCTGCGGGGGACTTCTTTTACTACTCAGTGGTATGGACGGCACCTCATCGATAAATCGGCAATTGGCGAGCCAACGGCGAGCGGAATTCAGAACCCGCTTTAGCGGGTGACATATCAATAGCGACGGGGTGGAGCTCGACACAGTCGGGCGGAACCCCTCGTACGAACAAAAAATAATTGGAACCAGTAACACGGGTTCCAATATCTTTATTTACTTAACGAGTGGTTCCGCTGGCATGCGGCTCGACAATCTCCAATTTATCGAGCAGAAGAACAGAGCATTCTCTCATTATGCCAACGTATACACGATAAAAAATCACACACAGTACAAACTGTGTGTGATGACAGGGAGGCATTGTTTATCAATCAGCGTTCGAGCAGGTGGAAAGACGGAATTGCAAGTTGCTTTGCGTGGTCTCCGATACGTTCTATCGAGCGGAGAATGAACAGCAGACTCGTTCCTGTGCGGAAATCCAGAAACATGCTGTCTGCTGCCTGTCTATAGATATTCTCCATCTCCTGCAAGTAG
>JAZRKW010000066.1:0-40830 GCA_045646505.1 Akkermansia sp.
GCAGAAGCTTCGGCTTAGTGTTTTAGCTGCGCTTCCCTGCCACCCCTCCACGTTGGTCGGGGTTCCGGTTATTTTTTATTCCAAACCCAGCGTTCCGCCGCGTGGCGGCTCCACGCTGGGCTATTATTATGCCGCCCTGACGGGCTCAATAGACGCTCGCTGACGCTTGCAAACTAATCGCCAAAGTCCAATTTATCGAGATTAGTACTCAAACTTTGGGACACATGTGATGTTACACATGCGAAGCCCAAAGAATATGGAAAAACAGCACTGAACGACATAAAGGCATAGTGTTCTGTGTGAAAAATCATAGTGAGGTATCACCCGCCTCACCAGCGGCAGTAAGCATTCATTCGTGATTCTAACGGCGTAAGCCGCTAACTTCCAACTCGTCAATCGCAAATCCAAAATCGTAAATCCACGTGTCCCAAAGAATATGGAAAGACAGCCCTGAACGACATAAAGGCATAGTGTTCTGTGTGAAAAATCATAATGGGGTATCACCCGCCTCACCATCGGCCGTAAGCATTCATTCGTGATTCTAACGGCGTAAGCCGCTAACTTCCAATTCGTCAATCGTAAATCCAAAATCGTAAATCTATGTGTCCCAAAATCTTTGGGACACATATGCGGTGTTACAGGAATCCAATATTATATGATTGACCCGACCAGGAAAAATGCTATACTGGAGAGTAAGCAAGCAGCAGATATTTAACCAGGGACATGAAAAAAAGAACACTTCTCATCGGGCTCGGCGGTGTGGGCGGGCAAGTATTGCAGGCATGGCGACGAGCTGTAGCAGAAGGCGGCATGCCCCCGACCGGAGATGAAGTGGCCTGTTTGTATCTTGACGCAGCGGAAGATATCATCAGCCAGCCGGAATGGCAACAATGGGGCACCGGCATTCCGTTTCTGAACATCAGGTCTGAAGCCCGTTCTCTGAATGAAATGGAACAGAACCCGGAGCTGAAAGGATGCATGGCCGGCATGCGCTGGCAGATAGCAGAACAACTGCAGGCACCGGTGTATGAGGTAGAAAAAGCGCTCAGCAAGCTTCCAGGGGCAAATGGCTGGCGGCGGTACGGACGCGCCCTGCTGCTGCAAAGCTGGGCTGCGGTCACACACAAACTGAGCGCCATGGTAGAAGGAGCCGGGCAGCTGGAATGCCACGTCTTTTTCTCTGCGGCCGGTGGAACCGGCAGCGGATGCGCCATGGATATTCTGGGCTGGCTGGAGAAGCACTGTCTCCGGAAACCCGGCAGTATCCTGCTACCCTACGCATTTTTCACAGGCGAATCCGCCAATGAGCAACGGCTTGCAGCCGAGCTGACAGACTGGCTTGACCTGGCAGATGAAGATATCGTGCCGCATTGCTATATCAGCTCACCCGTCAAGGGATTACAAGAACAGGTGCAAACGGTAGCGCAGGCGCTGGCCTGCGGGCAGCAGTATTTTTATATCGGCGGTGAGTATTATGACCATCTGTACGATGCTATCCGCCCGCGGGGAACGATGCCTGGCGACCGCTTTGCCTCGCTGGGATTTGCAACAGGCCCCGCCGATAACACAGACTGGCTGAGCAGCATCCGCAGCCTTGCAACAGTAAACGGAAAAGGCAAAGGGCCGCGCTACACACTCCTGGTAGCATTCCCACGCACCATTGATGATGCACACCGTCTGGAGCAGCAAGTGGAAATCGAATTGGAAGACACCCTGCCCTTCCACCTGAATGAAACCGCTTTCTGCTGCATGAGCTCCAGCGAAGAAGCACATGCAGTATTACTGCAGAGCGGCATGTCTGCCGGACAATGCTCCGTTCTTGCGCAGCTTTCACAGTTACCACCAGTGCAGGAATATTTCGCCGTGCGCGATGACCGCGGGTAAAGGGAAACCGTTTCAGAATCAATTACTACCAATCACAGATACAGACATGCTCACAAAACACACACCAGCAACCATTGCAAGCTGTCTTGCAGCTATATGCCTGAGCTCCTGCACAAGCTCTGATTCCACGAACTCCGGGGCTCAGGCCCCTGCAGGTTATATCAACACCGCCACGGTCGAATCTCCTGCCTCGATAGACGGCAGAATCCTTGTTCTGAACCATGACCAATCATGCGGAAGATGCATTGGTATGGACGGGAATGAAAATATCGATATCGACACCATGGATATAAGCGCCACTCCCGAACCTAACCAGGATAGTGAGCATGGCCGCTGGCCTTCAGTGCTTATCTTCAAGGGAAACACGTGCATCACCACACACGGCGAAGAAAAAACAACTTACACTTATCAGAAAACATCGGATAAGGAAGCCAGCATCACCAGCTCCTATTTCCCATGTCCGGAAGAAGAATACGGCAACGGCACCATGCGGCTGCGTTTCACTGCACCGAATGAAGCCCAGGCTATTTATCTCTCCGGCGGCGTGGACGACATGTACATCTTCCAGAACGTGCGCGTATCGATTAAGTAAACGCCGTTTTACCCCTTACTCAAAAAAAGCCCCGGGAATCCCCCGGGGCTTTTGCTTTTTTCTGACGCAGGAAATTACTCAGCGCTCATCACCTCATCCATAGGCAGAATGATGAACCCGATACCGCGGTTTCCGTTCTTGCCGTTGGTGTGGCATGTTTCATAGATAACGCCCAGGTGCTCATCATCCACCATAGTCTGGCAGGAATAGCCACAGCAGCGGCGCACATCGTACAACAAGCCGGTGTTCCAGGTTTTGCCGTCATCCTTGGAAACGCGCACCGTCATGTTGCTGCGGCCATTGATACGCGGATTGGAGAACAGGAGCAGCTTGCCATATTCCGGCGAATCCACAGCAATGATGGAACCCTGGCAGGTCGGCTCACTGAGGCTCTTGTTATTCGTCTCATGCGGCTGCCATGTTCTGCCCAGGTCTCTGGTCACATACACGATACGCTTGCCCTGGTAGGCTTCATTGCGGCAGTTAATCATGATAGCGCCGTCCTGCAGCTCCACCACCTGGCATTCAGAAGTGGCATGAGGCACGCCGGTGCCGTAAACCCAGTTCTTTCCACCATCGGTGGAGTAGCAGATTGTACTCATGCAGCGGGGATTCGCAGCGCGGTCCCATATCTGAGCAGGGAATACAATGGTGCCATTCTTCAGTACAATACCGTTACCGGGGCCGGCAAGAATCGTCGTCCATTCCTCCTTTTTAATCTGGCGGGTGGGATTCACATATCCCTTGCTCCAGGTCTTGCCATCATCATCAGAGTACACCATACCCCACTGCCCGGTCTTATTCTTGTCAAACCCGGTCTGAGAGGTCCAGAGAGAAGCACCACCGCTGAAATGGCATACCAGCGACTGCATCCAGATACGGCCACTCTTATCCTGCAGAATGCAGGGGTCACCGCAACCATTGGCATGACCGGGGCCGGCATCCATGCTCACCTCGGGCATCGTCCAGGTCTGGCCGCCATCGGTCGAACGCACCGTTGCCACATCGATATCTGCGCAAAGGTCACCCTCGTGGTGATAACGGGCATCAAAACAAGCAATAAGCGCCCCGGAAGCAGTCCGGATGATGCCGGGGATACGGAAAGCCACGCAGTGACGCGGGGCCGCACCCTCCGGCTGATTATTCACATCATCACCCGGGAAAGCCAGCATGGTACCCACACGCTGAACCACAGGAGCGGCATCAATCGTGTATTCCTTGTCATCGATAACGGCCCGGACATCACTGAAGCTGATGGTGGACCCCACCGGAGTGCCGCCGGCGGGCTGCACATCCAGCCACAAACGGCTGGTACCGCCATCCAGAGCAGCATCGGCATGGATAATCACCGTACCATCTGCCGTGGGAACACCCTTTCCATATACTGTGCTATGGCTGAAATCCATGCCATCCTCACTAC
Source organism: Akkermansia sp. (assembly GCA_045646505.1). Classification (GTDB taxonomy): domain Bacteria; phylum Verrucomicrobiota; class Verrucomicrobiia; order Verrucomicrobiales; family Akkermansiaceae; genus Akkermansia. Next base: position 3,897 of record JAZRKW010000066.1, read on the forward strand.
CGCTGCGGAGAGTCACACCAGCCACATGTCCCGGGTCAGATACCTTGAACACCACACGCTGCACCGATTTGGGGTTGAGCGAGCCCTCTGTATCCACCTGCAGCGCGAAAGCCGGGTTAAATACCGCCCGCTTCATAATAGGATACACCCCCGGATGATGCACTCCCACAGACTTAATCACCATGGGCCCCAGTTCGACACTCAGTTCATCGATAAGCACACCGCCACCCTCTGCCGTATCGGACTCGAAACGCAGACCAGTAGAACCGGCGGGCATCTCCCATTTCAGGAGATTCTTATACCCGCCTACGTTTGCCTTATCCAGCTTCAACACCTCTCTCTCACCAGAAGGGGTGATGGCGATGATACGGAACAGGAACGGATTGCGGCGCGTCCAGCGCTCCAGCCAGCAGCGGGCGGGTGCCGCTGCCTCCAGCGGTTTCGCAAACTGCAACTGTACACAACGCTTCTCCCCGCCCAGCAGACGAAGTGCCTGTGCGCTGTTGCGCCCATGGCCACGGTTGATTTCAGCATGCCCGGCAGCGGCAGTCATCTCACCCAATTCAATGCCAAGTTTTGTGAATGCACCGGCAGGCTGTTTCTCAAAATGTTCAGTAGCACCGGCCAATCCACAGGCCAGCATAGCGAGTATAAGCTTACTATTCATATATGTGAGTCTAGCACATCCTGCGGCGGAGCTTCAAGAAAAAAAGGCTGAGACCGCCCCCCACCGCAACAAAAAGCGGTTTCCTGCCGGAAACCGCCCTGAAATTCATTCAGCTGATATCGTCGTCAGCGCTTTTCTTTTTCTTCTTTTTCTTGCCCTTACTGGACTTCTTATTCTTCGCAGAGTCCTCAGCCTTCAGCTTCGGGGCCTTGACAGGCACCACTTTCCCGGTCACCACAGTCTCCAGCGGCAGACGGATGAAGCCGATACCGCGGTAGTTGGTATCGCCGTTGGTGTGGCAGGTTTCGTAGATGATACCCACATGGTCGGGGTCAGTCAGAGCGATACAGGAGTAGCCCATGCAGCCACGCTGGTCGTACAATACACCATCAGACCAGGTAACGCCCTCATCTTTCGAAGCGCGGACAGACATATTGCTTCTGCCGTGAATCCATGGATTAGAGAACAGAAGCACGCGGCCATATTTCTTTGTTTCCACAGCCACCAGAGAAGCCTGGCAGGTGCAATCATTGAGCGTTTTACGGTCGGATTCATGCGGCTCCCAGGTCTCGCCCAGGTCCTTCGTCACATACACCACTCGCTTACCGGTATAGGCCTCATTGCGGCAATTCAGCATCAGCGAACCATCTTTCAGCTCGACAACCTGACACTCCGAGCTTTTTGCCGGCACACCATTACCCATCTTCCACTTCTTGCCATCCTTCGAGTAACAAATGGTACTGCGGCACACCGGGTCAGCGCCATTCTGCCAGATCTGAGCGGGGAATACAATCGTTCCATCCTTGGTGCAGATGCCATTACCCGGACCAGCGAGAATGAGGGTCCACTCATCTTTTTTCACCTGTTTGGTCACATTGACAATCTTGCTCCAGGTCTTGCCATCGTTATCAGAATACACCATTTCCCACTGCCCGGTTCTGGAGGGGTCTGTACCCGTGCCGGACGCATTGATGGCGCGGGCACCAGGGGCAAAGTGACAGGCGAGCGCCTGCATCCAGATACGCCCTTTCTTATCCTCGAGGATGCATGGGTCACCGCAGCCATTGGCCATACCCTCACCGGAATCCATGCTCACCTCAGGCAGAGACCATGTCTGACCACCGTCTGTGGAGCGCACTGTAGCCACGTCAATATCGCGGCAGAGGTCCACTTCATTGTCATAACGGGCATCAAAACAGCCGATAAGCGTACCCTTGCGTGTCTGGACAATACCGGGGATACGGAAAGCGGCGCAATCGCGAGGAGCCCCTTTCAACTGCCCCACTTTCTCGCCGGGGAAAGCCAGCATGATACCGATGCGCTGGGAAACCGGTTCCATCTCTGCGGCGACGGATTTACCGCCCAGAGTCATCTTGACCTTCTCCACCGTCACCTCTGAACCAATCAGAGCTTTTTCGCTCGGCTCGATATCCAGCCAGAGCACATTAGAACCTTCTGCCAATCGCTCCGTGGGTTTGATGACAACCTTACCCCCTTTTGAAGGTGCCGCCGAACCAAACTCCACAGTATTCTTGAAATTCGTTCCACCTTTCTCATCTGCCCCGCGCAAAGTGACTCTGGCCACCTGAGCGGCATTCTGCAACTCAATCTCCACCTTGTCCATTTTCTGGGATTTGGCATCCGGCACCTGAACGACTAATTTAACAGCAGGGTTATATTTAGCTCGCTTCATCACCGGCCACACCCCGGGATTTGAAACAGTCACGCTCTGGCCAAAGCTCATGCCACCCAGCACAATGCCACAGACAAACAATGTATAGAAAGCCTTTCTGAACATGCGGAAACTATAACACAAAGTACTCCTGGACTTCAAGCAAAAACGGCTCTTCCGGGAATGGGCTCACATCAGCGTCTGGAGTTCTTCAACAAATTCATCTTATCGCGAAGCACGGCGGCAACTTCAAAGTCCAGACGGGCGGCAGCTTCGCGCATTTCTTTCTCCAGGCGAGAGATAGCAGCCGCAACATCTGCAGCGGCATCCCCTTCCCCGGCCATGAGAGCACCAAAATCATCATCAGTCTCAGGCCGTTCCTCATCCGGCGTATAGAGTCGCAAGGTACTCTGGTCTCCACGGCTCACACTCTGTGGAATGATACCGTGAGCCTCATTATATGCCTCCTGAATAGCGCGGCGGCGGTCACTTTCCTCCACCAGGCGACGTATAGAATCCGTAACGACATCACAGAAAAGCACACATTCGCCATGCACATGGCGGGCCGCGCGGCCAGCCGTCTGCACCAGGCTGGTTTCATTGCGCAGGAATCCTTCCTTATCAGCATCCAGAATACAGACAAGAGAAACCTCTGGCAAATCAAGTCCCTCGCGCAGCAAGTTGATACCCACCAGAATATCCACCTTTCCAGCGCGCAATTTCCGCAGAATTTCCACGCGTTCGATTGCATCCACATCCGCATGAATGTACTCTACCTCCAACCCCACTTTGCGGAGATAATCCGTCAGGTCCTCCGCGGTGCGCTTGGTAAGGGTCGTCACCAGCACACGTTCCCGCACGGAAACGCGCTGCCGGCACAGCTCAATTGTCTTATCAATCTGCCCATCGAGCGGCAACAGGGTGATTTTCGGTTCCAGCAATCCCGTAGGGCGGATAAGCTGCTCCACAATGAGGGGCTGAGCCAGACCGGCAGGATTGAAACTCTCCACCGGGGCGGCACTGGAATGAGGCGGAACACGCAGCTCACTGAGGTGGTGGAAGAACACGCCGCGGAAACCTTCCGGCGCGCGGGTAATGGCCTGACTGGCCTCGCGGCTGCGGGCATGGGTATTCCCGCGTTTTGCTTTCAGCACGGGAATATAGTTCTTGTTACCCGCCACGCAGTTCACATATTCAAAAGGCCCCGGAGTAGCGGAAACATAAACCAGCTGGGCCTGACGGTTCATGAACTCATCGAAGCGCAGCGGCCGGTTATCCAGCGCAGAGGGGAGACGGAAGCCATGGTCAATGAGCACTTGCTTGCGGGAGCGGTCGCCCTCATACATGCCACCTATCTGCGGCACGGTGGCGTGGGATTCATCGATAATAGTCAGATGGTCTGCCGGGAAATAATCCTGCAGGGTGGAAGGGGTACTGCCCGGTGCCCGCCCGGCCAGATGCCGTGAATAGTTCTCAATCCCCTTACAGAAGCCGATTTCGTTAATAAGCTCCAGGTCATAATCCGTACGCATCTTGAGACGCTGAGCCTCGATAAGCTTATTATTCTTCTCAAACCACTCCACACGCTCCGCCAGCTCTCTGCGAATACTCTGAATCGCCGGCAAACGCTTCTCCGGGGCCGACACGTACTGCTTCACCGGGAAGAAGAGGTAGCTCTGCAGACGCTCGCGCACGCGGCCGGTTCCTGCATCAATCAGCGAAATGGCATCAATCTCATCGCCGAAAAACTCCACGCGGATAGCCTCACCATCGCTCTGCGCAGGGTAGACCTCCACCACATCGCCCCGCACCCGGAAGCGCCCGCGCTGAAAATCATAGTCATTGCGTTCAAAAAGCAATTCCGCCAGGCACGCCAGCATGGCATCCCGGTCCATCTCCTGCCCTGCATGCAGCGAAAGTGTCAGATTCCGGTAATCCTCCGGCGCACCCAGACCGTAGATACAGGAAACAGAGGCCACCACAATCACATCGCGCCGCAGCAGCAACGAGCGCATGGCATTCAGACACAGGCGGTCAATCTCCTCGTTAATCGCACTATCTTTCTCAATATAAGTATCAGTACTGGCGATATAGGCTTCCGGCTGATAATAATCGAAATAAGAAACAAAATATTCCACGGCATTGTGCGGGAAAAAAGCCTTCAGCTCAGAGTACAGCTGGGCGGCAAGGGTCTTATTGTGGCTGAGCACCAGAACCGGTCTGTCCTGCGCCGCGATGAGATTCGCCATGGTAAAAGTCTTACCCGAACCGGTGACACCCAGCAGGCACTGGTGCCGGTTACCCGCCCGCAGAGACTTGAGAAGCTTGGCTATTGCCTGCTCCTGGTCGCCCGAAGGCTTGTAATCTGTAACAAGCTGGAATAAAGACATGAGATTCCTGAGATATCACCATCTGCTCACACGCACCTCTCACCATGAATCATAGCACGCATGCATGGTGCAGCCACCGTACCGCATAACAAGCGCAAAGTCAAGAAAAGAACATTCCTCATGTGGCCCGAAGCACTCGTGGATTTACGATTTTTGATTTACGATTGACGAATTGGAAGTTAGCGGCTTACGCCGATAAAATCACGAATGAATGCTTACCGCCGATGATGAGGCGGGTGATACCCCATTACGATTTTTCACACAGAACACTATGTCATTATGTCGTTTAGAACTATTTTTCCAAAATCTTCGGGACACATGTGAGAACATTCATCATTTTTTTCTCTTGCTCTTGCAAATAGCAGGAAATGGTGTTAGTATAAAGCGCATGAAGAATCTGTTCACTCTTTCCGTACTTGGAGCAGTCGCGTTGAGCTCATGCAGCGTGATGGAACGGCTTACCACGCCGGGCGAGTATGTCCCCATCTACCTGCAGGAACCCAGCCCGCTTGATCCCCCCGGCATGGAAGCCGTGCGCGCTGAGGCCCGGGCCAAATACGTGAAAGAGGGCATGTATGCCGACGGTGAAGAACTGGAAGTGCAGCAAGGAAAGGCCTTCCTCTTCAACCGCAACCCGGAATACTATGAAGGAGCCAAGGGCAACATGGTTACAACGGAGAAAGCTAAAATCATCTCCTGCGAAGGTGCCTACTATTTTGTGGAGATTGACGATGGCAGCAAAGGCTTCCTCCGCGAGACGGACATGGTAAACCCGGTCAAGCTCGTGGCCACGACAGATGACACAGGTCTGCTGCCCACTGCAGCACTGCCCCCGGTAGAAGAATGGGCACCGGAAACAGCTGCCGATGGCGAACAGACCGTCATGACAAACCAGACAGGGCGTCCTGTGCTGATTGTCAGCAAGAAATCACAGAAGACAGCAGAATTTGAAGCACGCCGCAGAGAACTGGAAAAAGCAACAGAAGATACAGACGGCGGGCTGCCCACCCCCACGGCAGAGCTCCCGGAACCAGCCGGCGGCGATCAATAAAAGATTCATCTTTCATTCCCCCGATCGGCAGGCGCTTGTCTGCCGATTTTTTTACAGCATGAGCTCCCCCTTTCCACCGCTGATTAATCGTTTTCTGATGTTTCTGGCAGCAGAACGGGGACTGAGCACCAATTACCGGATTTCTGTCCAGCACTCTCTGGAACGCTTTTCAGACTGGTGCTCGGAGCACCACCACACACCGGAGAATATCGATGAACCAGTGCTGGCAGGCTACCACCGCTGGCTGCGCAGCGACTGCGGACTTGCAGCCTCTTCCTGCCGGGTCGCCATGGTTCACCTGCGACAGTTCTTCCGCTTTCTGGCAAGAGAAAAAGTGCTACCTGCCAACCCTGCCGCCCTGCTGGAATGCGGCCGCCCCGGGCTTCACCTGCCGGAAATTCTGCAGGCAGATGCCGTCAATGCCCTGCTGCAAAGCATCGACCCGGGCGATATACCCTACGGAGCGCGTGACCGGGCCATTCTCGAAATGCTTTACGGCAGCGGACTGCGCGTCAGCGAACTGGTCAACCTGAAAGCTGACCAGGTGGATTGGGAGGAAAGCTTTCTGCGTATCACCGGCAAGGGCAATAAGACACGCTATGTTCCTCTGGGTGGCGTAGCAGCAAAAGCCCTGCGCAGTTATCTGCAACATGCCCGGTCAAAACTGATGCGCAACGGCAAACACGCCGGTAATACACTCTTTCTGTCGAACCGAGGAGAAAAACTTTCCCGCGACCGAATTCTCCAGATTATCAAGGAACGCGCCCGCGCAGCAGGATTAGCGGAAAACGTCTATCCGCATATCATGCGCCATTCCTTCGCTACCCACCTGCTGGAAAACGGGGCAGATCTGCGCGTGATTCAGGATATGCTGGGGCACGCCAGCCTTTCCACTACCCAGATTTACACCCACGTGGACCAGAAGCGCCTGGTTTCGCTGCACCAGACCTTCCACCCCCGCGGCCGCAAGCGGTAAGCGGTAAAAAATACCCTCACCCAAGCGGGTGAGGGCATGAAATCGATTTTTGTGAATCGGCTCTTTACCAGAAGAGGATGTAGAGAGCGATGGTGGCGGCGATGACGGCCCAGCCGAAGGCCTTGGCGCGGCCGGAGGTCTTCATCTCAATGATGCCCTTATCCTCAAGCACCACAGCTTCGCCACCCTTGATGTGGTTCACGATGGTGAGGATAAGACCCACCACGCACACCACGATGAGGGAGTAGCCCATGCGGTTGAGGAAGGAATCGCGGGTAAAGTCAAAGATAGCCTGCCCATTATCGTTGTAGATGGCAACCCACTTGAACACGGTATAGGCCGCAGCACCCACCAGAATACCCAGCCAACCGAACACTCGGGGGCACTTGGGCACGAAGAAGCCGAACAGGAACACGGCCAGCACACCGGGGCTCAGGAAGCCCTGGAACTCCTGAATGAAGGTGAAGATACCACCGAAGGCAGGATTGTCCAGGAAGGGTGCCACGATGGTGGCGATGACGGCGCACACGAGCACAGCCACCTTACCCACAGCCACGAGCTGCTTGTCGGAAGCAGGCTTGCCGGTGGCCACTTCCTTGGACTTGTTGTACAGATCCATGGTGAAGAGGGTGGAGGCGGAGTTGAGCATGGAGGCCAGGGAGCTCACCACAGCGCCGAACAGGGCGGCCAGCACGAACCAGGCCCAGCCGGTGCCGGGAAGCAGCTCGCGCAGCAGGGTGGCGAAGGCGTAGTCATACTGATAAGCGGCCAGCGTGGTGGTCACGGTGTACTCGGACACATTGGCGCGGGCGGCAGCCGTGGCAGCCTTGTCGATGTCGAGAATCTCGCCGGCCTTGGCGGTGCGGGCAGCAATATCCTTGGCAGGAATGGCGGCAAGCTCGGCAGCCTTGGCGTCCACCGCGGCAATCTGGTCAGCAGCGCCAGCGGCGGTCAGGTTCTTCTTGATGTATTCCACGGAGGAAGCAGCGGAATCCTCGCGCACCAGACGGCTGGCGGCGATGTCGTAGATCACCTTCTTACCGGTGGCTTCAGCAGCCTGCACGATGGCAGCGGAGTTGGAGTCGGCCTTGGCAGCCAGTTTGTCGCTGTACAGGTTGTAGGCCAGGATGCCGGGGATAATCACCACGAAGGGGATGAGGAGCTTCAGGAATGCGGCGAACACGATACCCAGCTGGCCTTCCTCGAGGCTCTTGGAAGCCAGGGTGCGCTGCATGATGTACTGGTTGAGACCCCAGTAGAAGAAGTTGGGAATCCACAGACCCAGCAGGTACACGGTCCAGGGCATCACGGGGTCGGTCTCCTCGCGCATCATGTGCAGCTTGCCGCCGATACCATTGGTGGCGCCTTCCACATCACCGGCATTCAGGTTCGCAAGGCGGGTCAGACCGTCGCAGAACTGGGAACCGGTGGAGGCCAGAGCCTCAGCAGAGGTGTTGGCGGTGGTAGTGGCGGTGGCCACCACGCTCTCGGGCAGGGTCGGGAATGCACCCAGGGCCATGATGGCGAAGTAGGCCACCACGCCACCACCCACGATGAGGGCAGCACCCCAGATGAGGTCGGTCCAGGCGCAGGCCTTCAGACCACCCACATACACGTATACCGTGGCGGCACCGGCGATGATGAGGCAGCCGGTGGGCACGGACAGGTCAAAGTAGACGGATACCACGCTGGCACCGGCGTAAATCACAGCGGCGGTGGGTACACCCACGAGAATGAGCAGGTTCACCAGAGCCATAATCACACGGGCCACGCCGTTGTAGCGCTCCTCGAGGAACTGGGGAATGGTGAATACGCCACGCTTGAGCAGCATGGGCAGGAAGGTGAAGGCCACGATAACCAGCACGATGGCGGCAAGCCACTCATAACCGGCGATGGCCAGACCCAGCCAGTCGGCAGACTGGCCGCTCATGCCTACGAACTGCTCCGTGGAGATGTTGGCGGCGAGCAGGGAGAAGCCCACGAGCCACCAGCTCAGACCACGGCCGGCCAGGAAGTAGTCGGCAGCACCCTTCTCTTCCTTCTTCTCGGCGGATTCGGCGGGGTCGCTGGCTTTCCAGATACCCAGACCGATAACACCCACCACAACCACGCAGAAGACAATCATTTCCCAGAGGGGAAGCACGTCCTGCGCAGGAGCAGTAGCAGCGGCGTCCTGAGCGAGGGCGCTGCCGCTCATGAGCGCAAGGGCGCCCAGCATTGTCAGTATATGTTTCATAAGATATTCAGTTTGTTTATGCCTTGTAAAGAACACGGGCACCTTCGCCCGGACGGGTGATGAGGTAGTCTGTCTCGATACCCAGCGCATTGCGATAGGCCTCAATCATCTCCTCAGCCACCTGCTGCACAGCCTCGCTCTTCACGAGAGCCACGATGCAGCCACCGAAACCACCGCCGGTCATACGAGCGCCGTATACCGCTGCGGCAGAGGGAATGGTATCTGCCAGAGAAACGAGAGTGTCCACCTCACCGCAGGATACTTCAAAATCATCCTTCAGAGAGGCGTGAGAAGCACGCATGGCCACACCGGCAGTGTCCCAGTCAGCCTTGCCCACAGCCTCAGCAAAGGCAGCTACGCGCAGGTTTTCACCAATGACGTGGCGGGCGCGACGGTAGCAGAGGTCGCCGAGTTCAGCTTTCTTCTCTTCCAGCATCTCAAGCGTAGCTTCACGCAGAGAGGGCACACCCAGGATGACGCAGGCATCCTCGCAGTTCTTGCGGCGGGCGGCGTAGCCACCATCGGCCAGGGAGTGCTTCACGGCGGAGTCGATGACCAGCACGCTCACGGCGGGGTCGGTCATGGGGATGAGCTTGTAGGAAAGGTCCTTGCAATCCAGCATGAGGGCATGGTCCTTGCGCCCGTTGGCAGAAATGAACTGATCCATGATACCGCAGGGCACGTTCACAAACTCGTGCTCAGTGGCCTGGCCGATAAGGGCCCGTTCTGTGGGAGTCACCTCTACCCCGCAAAGAGCGGCCAGAGCCGTGCATGCGGAGACTTCGAATGCGGCGCTGGAGGAAAGGCCACCACCGCGGGGCACATTGGAATCAATCAGCATATCCACGGCGGGCACCTTGATGCCACGACGTTCCAGCATGCAGATAACACCACGCACGTAATTACTCCAGAATGGTTCACCAGGTTTGGTTACATCTGCCGGATCAATCTCAACCATAGCTTCACCGAGAGCGCCAATCCAGCGGTGTTTACCGGTAGGAGAGGGGGCAACAGCAATGACGTTGATGTTATTGAGAGCCATCGGCAGCACGAAGCCATTGTTGTAATCAGTATGCTCACCAATGAGGTTCACACGCCCGGGAGAGGCGGCTACAACTTCAGGCTTGTGACCAAAGTACTGCTCAAAGTACGGGGAGATTGTTTCTGCACTTATTTCGCGTTGCTCTAAGTCCATAGCGAGATATGTTTACCATATTACGCCTGGCATGTAAATCACAAAGTCCCCTCCGGTCAGGATAATATACAAAAAAAGCCCCGCAATCCGGCAATAACATCCGGACAGCAAGGCTGAATCGGGCTCAATGTTCAGAGCCTCACTTCTTCTTACATCCACCTTTCCTGCATGTTTTTTTTGCAGGGACCGCAGACTTGAACACAGAAGACGGTTTGAATGACAAGGTCTGAGATGCTGCAATCTCAATCGCGACTCCAGTCTGCGGATTCCGGCCAGTGCGAGCAGCACGGGTCTTCATCTCGAAAGTACCGAACCCGGCAAGCTGAACCTTATCAGTCGCAACGGCATCCTTGATAGCACCGAGAACGGCGTTGAGAGCCGCCTCTGCACACTTCTTGGTTGCGCCTTCACCAAGTTTAGCCTGAATGCAGTCGATGAGTTGAGTTTTATTCATAGGATTTCATGATAACATGCTCAGTATACATTGCAAGATGAAAACAAAAAAATTAGCACGAAATACAAAAAAAGCGGCCGGGCAGCCCCGACCGCATCTTGAAAAGCACCCAATACAGTTACTTACCAATTGTATTCATCAATAGCGCACTTCATTTCGCGCACAGCCTCGGTAAGCCCGGTGAAAACAGCCCGACAGATGATAGTGTGGCCGATATTGAGCTCGGTCAGGTGCGGCACTACGGCCAGATCTGCCAGGTTCCCCACCTGAATTCCATGACCGGCATGCACCTCAACACCCAGCGAATGGGCCAGTTCTGCAGCCGCTACGAGGCGAGCCGTTTCAGCCGCGCGCTCCTGGCCCAGCGTATTGGCGAAACGCCCGGTGTGCAGCTCCACCATGGGCGCCCCCACTGCAGCGCTGGCGCGCACCTGTTCTGCATCCGGGTCAATAAACATGCTCACCTTGCTGCCATTGGCCATCAGAGCCGCCACCAGCGGACGGAGCTCCTCCAGATGCCCGGCTACATCCAATCCACCCTCGGTAGTGATTTCCTCGCGGCGTTCCGGCACCAGACAAACATAATCCGGCTTGAGACGAAGCGCAAATTCCAGCATGGCAGGCGTAGCCCCCATTTCCAGGTTCAGCGGGAGATTCACCTCCTTACGCACAGCGAAGGCATCGGCATCCTGCATGTGGCGGCGGTCCTCGCGCACATGAAGCGTGATGGAATCTGCCCCACCGGCCTGAGCAGCCCTGGCAGCCGCCACGATATCAGGTTCTACGTTGTGAGAATCCAGCATAGTGGCATAGCGAGCCTGGCGCAGAGTGGCTACATGGTCAATGTTAACACCGAGATGCATGATAAGAACTTAGAGTTGCGATAAGTTGAAACTGTTGAAAAAAGAACCCCGGCCCTGCCGATTGCAGAACCGGGGAACTGAAATCTTGCGCTTTAGTGCAGGAAGTGGCGGGCACCCGTGAATACCATGGCGATACCGGCTGCATCAGCGGCGGCAATCACCTCTTCATCGCGGATAGAACCACCGGGCTGAATGCAAGCCGTGGCACCGGCATCGATGGCAGTCTGCAGACCGTCAGCGAAGGGGAACAGGCCATCGGAAGCAATCACGCTGCCCTTGAGGTCAAGACCAGCCTGACCGGCTTTCCACACAGCAATCTTGGCGGAGTCCACGCGGCTCATCTGGCCTGCGCCGATACCGAGGGTGCCGTTCTTGTTGGTGAATACAATAGCATTGGAGTGCACCTGCTTGCAGACACGCCAGGCGAAACGCATAGCCTCGAGCTCCTCAGCCGTGGGCACGCGCTTGGTTACCACCTTGGCTTCCAGGTTATCCAGGCCCATCACCTCGTCGTCGCGCTTCACAGTCATGAGACCACCGGGAGCGGTACGGACCATGGGCACCTTGCAGAACTCACGCCAGGCATCCATATCGATACGCATGATGCGGCAGTTCTTCTTCTTGGTAAGAATGGCGCGAGCCTCGGGCTCGTAGTCGGGAGCGATAATCACATCGGTAAAGATAGCACCGACGATACGGGCGAGAGCCTCTGTCATGGGGCGGTTCATCACAATGACACCACCGAACGGAGCCTGTGTATCAGTCTGGTAAGCGCGCTTCCAGGCTTCAACCAGGTCCTCATCATCCTGACCCACACCGCAAGGATTGGTGTGCTTGAGGATAGCCACCGTGGGACGGCGGAAGTTCATGATGAGAGAAGCAGCGGCATCCAGGTCCAGAATATTGGTGTAGGAAAGCTCCTTACCCTGCAGCTGGGTGAAAATGGAATCGAAGTTGCCGTACATGACGCTGGGCTGGTGGGGGTTATCACCATAGCGCAGGGTCTGATTGAACGGCAGGGACAGCGTAAAGTTATTCTTGGTGCTCCCCTCAGCGCGGTGCCCCAGATAGTTGGAGATAGCGGTATCGTAAGAGGAAGTGCGCATGAACACCTTCACGGCCAGCTTTTCGCGGGTCTTGAGAGTAGTGTTACCCTGGTGGTTTTCCATTTCCTCAAGCACGGTATCATAATCAGCAGGGTCAGAAACCACGGTCACAGAGGAGTAATTCTTAGCAGCGGAACGCAGCATGGACGGGCCACCGATATCAATCTTCTCGATAGCTTCGGCAAGGGTCACACCCTCCTTAGCCACAGTCTCCTCGAAGGGGTACAGATTCACGCAGACCAGATCAATCGTGGGGATATTGTTATCCTTGGCCTGCTGCTGATGCTCCTCCAGGTCACGACGCTGCAGAAGACCACCATGCACCTTGGGGTGAAGAGTCTTCACGCGACCGTCAAAAAGCTCAGGAGCGCCTGTGTAATCAGAAATCTCGGTAACCGGCAGGCCCAGTTCCATCAGATAGCGGCAGGTACCACCGGTGGAAATAAGCTGAACATTCTGGGCAACAAGGCCCTTTGCAAACTTATCAAGCCCGGTCTTATCCGATACGGAAAGCAGGGCGCGCTGAATTCGTGTTGTTTCCATGATAAATTCTGGTTGCTCCGCGAAAGCGGCGGCGTACGTTACAACGTTCCAGACTAAAATGCAAGCCCAAAATCACAAGCAGGTACATTATCCACCATTTTTACCCCCGCTTCAAAAGAAATCTCATTGACTTCGCGGGAAGCTTGGGGCATAATGTTCGAGTCGAAACAACTTTTACCATGTCTTTTAACATCCAGAACGTAGTTATCGGCGGTCAGGAGCCTTTCTTCCTGCTCGGACCGTGCTCTCTCGAAAATGAAGCCTTTGCCTGGGAAATGGCCACCGCCATCAAGGAAATCTGCACCCGCCTTGGCGTGCAGTTCATCTTCAAGGCATCTTACGATAAAGCCAACCGTACCAGCGTGAAGAGCTTCCGCGGCCCCGGCATCGAAGAAGGCTGCCGCATTCTCTCTGAAATCGGCAAGGAGCTGCAGTGCCCGGTCGTGACCGATGTTCACACCGAACAGCAGGCCGAATATGCAGCACAATATGTTGACCTGCTGCAGGTGCCCGCATTCCTGAGCCGCCAGAGCGACCTGCTCGAAGCCTGCGCCAAGACCGGGCGCCCGGTGAACATCAAGAAAGGTCAGTTCCTTGCCCCGTGGGACTGCAAGAACATCTGCGAGAAAATGGCTGCCTTCGGCTGCGATAAGTACATGCTCTGCGAACGCGGCACCTCATTCGGCTACAACAACCTCATCGTCGACATGCGCGGCATGTACTGGATGAAGCAGTTCGGCTGCCCCGTGGTATTCGATGCCACTCACTCTGTGCAGCGCCCGGGTGGTCTGGGTGGTGCCACAGGCGGCGACCGCGAACTCGCACCTGTACTTGCAAATGCCGCCATGACCATGGGCATCGACGGTGTATTCATGGAGGTCCACAAAGACCCGGACAACGCCATGAGCGACGGCCCGAACCAGGTATATCTGAAGGACCTGGAGAAGATTCTCAGCAACCTCATGCTGGTGCGCAAGGCATGCCAGCAGATGGCTACTATCTAAATGAGACTGGCACTGACACTCCTTTCTCTGTTTCTGCTGCCCCTGCACTGCTGGGGGCAGCAGAAAGCAGCTGCAACTGCAGAAGACGAGTTTCCGGCACTGCAATTTCTGCCGGAAGGTTCTGTCGTGGAAGGCATTTCCATTCCACGCTACGAGAATCACCGCGTGACAGCACTGCTTCTGGCAGATAAGCTCGTCGTCAAGGACCGAAAAACCGTTATTCTGGAAGCACTGACAGCCTCATTATACGGTGAAGGCAACAACCAGACAGACATCCAGGCCGGGAGTGTCATCTATAGCTTTGCCACCAAGGAAGCGCGCACTACTGGCAACGCGCAAGTAACTGACCCCCGTTTCTCAGCCAAAGGCAAAGGTGTCATTTTCAGCACAGCAACCAGCAAGGGCTTTCTGCATGGACCAGTGGTCACCACGGTCTCAGCCAAGCTGTACAATGAAAAGAAAGACGAGAAAAAATGATTAAAGCCGCTATCATAGCCACCATGGCGATACCGGTGCTGAGTGCAGCAGCAACTCCATACACGGCAGATTTGCAGCAAAGCCGCAGCGCAGCCGTCAACTGGCAGGCAAAGTTCCAGCAGATAGAGGCTGATTTAATAGCCTTGGGGGTAGATTTATCAGCTCCCTCAGAAACAGCGGTCATCCCTGAAACTCAGGACACCGTAGCCGTGGCAGATAAAGGATTGTTTTTCAACTCCGCTGATTCCAGCCTGGTGTATATCGGCAATGTCCGTCTGCGAGATGCGCGCGCCAACATCAATGCGAAGGAACAGCTGCATATTTACCTGCAGAATTTTCCCGGCAGCAAGGAAGCCCCTGCCCCCACGAAAACAGAAGTAAAGGAAGCGACAAAAAAAATAGCCGCGCCGACGACGACAGCACCGAAACCAGCCAAGGCAGACGGGCTCCAATCCACCCCGGCTCCGCACCCCGCCGCAGTCGCTCCGGAGCCCTCCGGTTCAGCCCTGAAGACTGAACCGAAAGCCGAACCGGCCCTGATCAATACGTACCATGCCGTTGCGGACACCATCAACAACGCCATTTTCCTCTATTCTCCCGCTGCGGGGGAAGAAATCATGCTGCAGCAGGGGCAGAATGTTGTTAAAGTCACTCCTGAAAAAAATGCACCGGCCCGCATTCTGGCAGACCCACAAGGAAATATTCTCCTGGAAGGCGGCGTTGTCGATCTGTGCATGACAGACAAGGATGGCAGCACAACAAAATTGAAAACAGAAGGCGGCCACGTATACTACCACGCAGCCACGCACACACTGCACGCTCCCGGCAGCACACAATTTTCACATCCGGAAGGCGCCCTGACCTGCAAGGAATCACTCTGCATTGAACTGACTCCCGGTTCCGGCGGAAAAACAAAGCCAGGAAAAGGCTTCATGAGCCAGTTCACCGGGCTGAGTTTCGAAGGAATCAACCGGGCCACAGCCAAGGGCAACGTGGTCATGAGCGGCATCGCCACCGAAGGCCGCCCCGCTGTACGAGCCGAAGGTGATACCCTGACCTACGACGGCAAGACCGGCGCATGCTCCATCATCGGCAGCAAGAGCCGTCTGGTGTACGGAACCTACGAAGTATACGCAGACCAGGGGCTTCACCTGCTTGCCAATGGAGATATCGAACTGCGCGGCAACAACATCAACGGCGCCTACGAGAGAGAAAGCAATACCCCCGGCCAGATGACAAAAGGCACTTTCAAAGCAAATGCCAATGTCATTTTCCGGGCAGACACAGGTATTTTCTCTACAGAAAAAGGCATTTCCATGGCTGATTCTGAAATGGATTTCAGCTGCACGGGCCCCGCCCAACTGGAACTTGCGCCCAAAGAAGGAGCCAAGGCAGTGGAACAGAAACCCGGCATGCCGAATCTGGCCATTGCCCGCTATGGCGAAGTTACGAAAGCCAGAGCCACCGGCAATATCACCGCCCACCGGTATGAACCCGGTACCCGCAAACGCATAGGTGAACTGCAGGCCGCCACCGCTGAGACCGACATGGTGACAGGCGAAACCCTGCTTACAGGCGAAACCGGGAAACAACTCATAGCGGTATACAATGGTAACCGGATTGTGGCCACACCGGCAGCACAGAAAAACGCCACCATGCAGATACTGCAGAATGGTGACCTGAAGCTGAACGGCGCCCAGATTGAAGCCACCATGATTAACGATGAAGGCACAACACGAGCCCGATGCAAAGACTTCGTGCGCCTGATTCGCGCCGAAGACAGGCTGGAAACAGGCAGCTCCACGGAGCTGCACGCCCCCACGGCTATTCTGACAACGACCGGGCCGCTGAGCGCTACACTCACCGCTCGTGCAGGTAACACCAATCATGCAGATGAGGAAAAGAAACCCGGCATTTCCGGCTTCCGCTTCAATTACGATGGCATCAAAGAAGCCACCACAGCGCGCGGCTGCACCTTGCGCACAGAGAAAGGCTCTATGCAATGCACCGGCCCGGTGCGTATCACCATGGACACCGCTGGCAAAAAGAACCCAAATGCCATGGTTGGCGGCATGAAATATGCCACCGCAGCAGGCAACGTGGCACTGGCCGGCAAAGACAACACGGGCCGTTTACTGCGCGCCACAGGTGATTTACTCACTATCGACTCCGCTACTGGCATGAAAGTGCTCAGCGGGCAGCGTGTCACCGTGGGCGATGCCAATAACACACATATCATCACTGGTAAGGGTGCGGCAATCCGCATTGATGCCAAGAATAATGTCAAGATGGTCGGCGAAAAGCACAAGACACACGCCACCAACGTGCGCAACCAGCTGAATAACCAGAACCAAAAGAAGATTAAGAAGTAATTATGGATATCCTTCTCAAAGCAACAGGACTTTGCAAATCATACGGCGAACGCCAGGTGGTAAGCGATGTCAACATTACCGTTCACTCCGGCGAAATCGTTGGTCTGCTCGGGCCGAACGGTGCTGGTAAGACCACCTCGTTCTACATGGTAGCCGGGCTGGTAAGACCAGATACCGGTTCCGTGGATTTCTGCGGCAAGGACGTTTCCGGGCTGCCGATGCACCTGCGCGCCCGCCTCGGCATGGGGTACCTGCCTCAGGAAGAATCCATCTTCCGCAAGCTCACGGTAAACGAGAACCTGATGGCAATTCTCGAAACACGCAGTGACCTTACCCGCAAGCAGCAGAAAGAAAAATGCGATGAGCTCCTGGAGCGTTTCAACATCACCCGCCTGCGGAAAAGTCAGTCCATCCAGCTTTCCGGCGGTGAAAAACGCCGCCTGACAATCGCCCGTGCACTGGCAGCTAACCCAAAGCTGCTCATGCTGGACGAACCCTTTGCCGGTGTGGACCCCATCGCCGTGCAGGACATTCAGCACATTGTAGCCTCCCTGCGCGAGACTGATGGTCTCTCCATCCTCATCACCGACCACAACGTGCGCGAGACGCTGGGCATCGTGGATCGTGCCTACATTCTCTTCGAAGGAAAAGTAATCAAGGAAGGCAACGCCGACGAAATTGCCAACGACCCCAAGACCCGCAAGATTTACCTGGGCGAGCAGTTCAAGATGTAATGACTCACCCCAGCGGTGCCAGCATGGCGCACAGCTCATCATACGAGGCCACACGCGAAAGCTGTGGCCTCAGTGCTTTAGTGCCGGGTATACCCTTGGCATAGGCCAGCAGGCGGCTGCGCATAGCGCGCATCGTCACCAGCTCATCACCATAATGAGCGCTATCAAGAGCCATGCGGGTGTGGCGCAGCATAAAGGCGATACGCTGCTGTGGGGTGGGCGGTTCCGGCACGACACCAGTACTCAGATATTCCTTTGCCTGGCGGAAAAGCCAGGGGGCATTCATGGCCGCCCGGCCAATCATGACAGCGGAAACAGCCGTCGTCTCCCGGGCACGCTGCACATCCTGCGGCGTACAGATATCCCCGTTTCCAATCACAGGGATACTCACCAGACCGGCACAATGATTTATCATCTCCCAATCAGCTTTACCACCATACTGCTGCGAGCGGGTTCGACCATGAATTGCAATGGCCTGCACACCGGCATCTTCCAGGCGGCGCACTGCCTCCGGTGCACAGATATGCTCCATATCCCACCCGATGCGGATTTTTGTGGTTACCGGGCAATCCTCGCCCAGTTCAGTCACCACGGCAGCAGCAATACGCTGCAGCAGAGGCAAATCCTTCAGCAGAGAAGAACCGCCATTCTTGCCCACAACCTTGGGAACCGGGCACCCGGCATTGATATCCAGGAAATCCGGGTGCATGGCATCCACGATGATACGGGCAGCTGCAGCACAATGCTCCGGCACAGAGCCGAAAATCTGAATACCGAGGGGGCGGTGAGCATCTTCAAACTCCACATAACGGCGATTGCGGTTCCAGGCCTGCAGCACCCCTTCGGCAGAGACAAACTCCGTCACCATCACATCGGCCCCTTCCTCCTTGCACAGTGTGCGGAAAATCGGGTCGGTCACTCCTGCCATCGGGGCAAGATACAGCGGAAACGTTGAAAAATCAGGCAAAGGCATACTCACCAAATCAGGTTTTCGATCCACTCCATATAAGCCGAAACCAGCTCTACACCATAAAACAACCAGATAAAGGCAGCGGCTATAAGCGCTGGTCCGAACGGCATGGGCGTGCCACGCCGGATACGCGCCACCTGCGCCGCCGCAATCCCGATGAAACTGCCACCCACCAGGGCAAATACCACTCCCTGCCAGCCGCAGAGCGCGCCAATCGCAAGCGCCAGCCAGGCATCTCCACTGCCCATGGCTTCCTTGCGCGAAGCATAGCCACGACAAGAGCCGCGCAACTTCTCATGCTCCTCCAGCAGAATCTTTTTACCGTCCGGCAGCGTCAGAGAATCCACCGAGAACACCAGTTCTCCTGCCTCACCGCCATCCAGAGAAGCCGCCGTCAGCGTAAACCGGTTGCTGCTCTCCATGAACAAATCACTCCACAGCAGACGCTCAGTGCCGATAAGCATCTCCACATCCTCACCATCGTCCGCCTGGTGCAGCACCCACTGCTGAGGAGCATCGAACGCCTGTTCTCTGCGCCCGAAAAAGAACTTACCTGCAACTGCTACCAGACGGAACAGCAAAAAGCCGCCAAAAGCGCCGGAAAGGCTGGACAGAACCCCATCCAAAGGTTCCACTCCATCTCCACTGAACCAGGGAGACAACAACGACACCCCCACACCGGCCAGCGCGGCTATGAGCGCCAGCACTGGCAGCACCACCATCTGCTCCCAATCGATACAGAAGCATGCCAGCAATGCTGCCACCCATACACACAGCAGAATCTGGGTAAAAATATCATCTGTGCAGAAATACCAGGCCACCGCCGCAAAAAGCAAGGCGCAGACCAGCTCCACCACACAATAACGAGCCGTATAGTGCTGCCCGCAGCATGCTGTGCGGCCGCGCAGCATCAGATAACTCAGAACAGGCAGATTCAGATACCACGGAATCGGCTTCTTGCACTGCGGGCAGAACGACCGCCGCGGTTCATTCACGCTCAGGCCACGGGGCATCCGGTATATCACCACATTCAAGAAAGATCCCACACAAGCTCCGAATAAGCCGAAAAACAACGGCAACAACCACGGAGCCGCTACCGTGACATCCTGCGTTAATGTGTATATCTCCTCCATATTACCCGTTTACCAGACAATACCACACTCCCTGCCCCGGGTCAAACGGGAAAAACGCCATGTAAATAATTCAGGCTCCTTACCATTACGTCTCATTCACCAGGCATCAGGGGCTGGCGGCAAAAAAGCCCGGGGATACTTTCCACCGGGCTTTTACGCATATCTGAAATCCGATATTGTTACTGCTGGCTCTGCCAGCCACCGCCAAGCTGAGTATAGAGCGTAGGCACACAGGCCGCATACTGATAACGGTAAGATACCAACTGCTTCTGTGCAGGGAAGAGCCCCTGCTGGGCGGTAAGAACCTCGTAGTAACTGGCCAGGCCCTGCGCATAGCGAGCCTTGGAAAGCTTCACACTTTCCTGGTAGGCAGCCACGGCCTGTTCCTGCTTCTTCATAATCTCGCGGAGCTTTGTGCGCTGCACAAGAGTAGTAGAGATTTCGGAAAGAGCGGAAAGCACTGTATTCTCATACGTTGCCTTGGCAGCCAGGAAAGCATCGCGCTTCATGGCTTCACTGGCGCGCAATGAACCGGCATTGAAAAGCGGTCCTGTCAGGTTGGCACCAATGCCCCATCCTCTGTCACCACCGGCAAGGCCATGAGTCAGGTCCGGTGTTGCAATACCGGCCAGACCGGTAAGGCTGATGCTGGGGAAATAATTGGCAATGGCAATACCGATTTCTGCATTCGCGGCGCGGAGGTCCTGCTCTGCAGCGCGGATATCGGGACGGCGGGCGATAACATCTGCCGGAATACCTGCGGCCACACCACTGGCCTTGGCAAATGCCTGCATGCTGCCGCTACGGGCAATACGACCAGGCGCACGACCAGCCAGCACAGACAAGCCGTTTTCCAGCTCTGCAATCTGCATCTCAAGCTCCGGAATCTGCGCCTCTGCAGAAGAAAGAGCAGCCTGAGCAGAGGAGGTCTGCAACCGGTCAGCAACACCACCCTGAAGCTGATTCTCAAAGAGCTTCAGTGATTCGCGATATGACTCTACGGCATCGCGGGAAATCTTGAGCTGCTCATCCAGCATGATAAGGCGCAAGTAGCCAGTGGCGACCTGCTTCATGAGGGAAAGGCGAAGATTATTGAACTGCTCCTCCGTGGCGAGAGCCTTGGCCTCAGCAGCTTCCACCCCCTTGCGGGTTTTACCCCAGAGGTCGAGTTCCCAGGACGCGCTCAGGCCCGCGGCACCGGGAATTTTATGTTCATTTGCCATACCCACAGTAGCGGGGGAACTGGCTCCCTGGCTGGCGGTCCCCATATAGTTAACCCAGGGGAACAAAGATGCACGAGCAATCGTGATATAACGCGTGGCTGCATTCAGATTGTGCATCATCGCTTCCAGATTGCGATTGTTGGCAAACACATCATCCAGCAAATGCTGCAATTTATTGTCATTCAACACCTGCTGCCATGGCAAATCTGCCATGGTACTGCCGCCGGCACTGCCACCTCTGAATTCAGCGGGGACAGGCATCTCAGGCGTGGTCCACATGGGACCGAATGTGCAGGAAGCCACCAGACCGGCTACCCCTGCAATGCTGAGAAGAAAAGTTCGTTTCATGTTGGTTTTATAATAGCTTTTTTTGTTGAGTTTGTCAAGTTCTAAACCAATATTTTATTCAGCATTCTTATGTTCGGCAAGGTAGCGACGAGCGCCGGCTTCGTCCGGGTCCTCTTCCAGCGAGACAAGTTTGAACTTAATACGGAACAAACGCATAATAAACACGTAAGAACAAGGAATCAGGAACACACCGACAACAGTAGCCACGGTCATACCCACCACCACAACGGTACCGATGGAGCAACGAGCCAGGGCACCGGAACCAGAGGCAAGCATCAGCGGCACACAACCGAGAATAAAAGCCAGAGAAGTCATGAGAATCGGGCGCAAACGCAGACGGGCCGCAGAAAGAGTCGCCGCCAGAAGTTCCTTGCCGCGTTCCATCTCAAGATTGGCAAATTCCACGATGAGGATGGCGTTTTTGGCAGCAAGGCCCACCAGCATCACCAGACCGACCTGGGCATAGAGGTTCAGTTCCAGCCCCATCCAGTACAGACCGGCATAAGCCCCCAGCACTGCAATAGGCACGGTAAGGAACACAGAAATCGGCAGAGTCCACTTTTCATACAGAGCCACCAGAATCAGGAAAGCAAACACTGAAGACATGGCAAAGATGGTGGACAGCCCGGTGCTGTTGCGAACCTTGTTTTCCTGGAAGGACATATCCTGGTAATCCATGCCGATTTTGGCCGGGTCCATGGTTTCGGCATACACCTGTTCCATGGCCTGCATGAGCTGCTGGGTGGAGACACCGGGGCGCGGCATCACATTCAGCTTGGCTGAATTATAGATATTGTGATGCATCACGAACTCAGTATCTGCAATATCCCTGATATTCACCAGAGCAGAAAGCGGCACGCGTTCACCGTCCATATTGGTTACAAAAAAGCCGTCCATTTTGTCCAGACTCACACGGTCGGCACCCTGAGCCTGCATATAAACCTGCCACTGCTGGCCGAAGGCATTGAAGAAGTTCACAAAAGAAGAGCCATTGTAAGTAGCCAGCAGACTGTTGGCAGCAGCAATCTCCACACGGTGGAACTTGCACTTCTCCTTATCCAGCTCCATAAACTTCTGAGGCGTGTCGGCCATCATCATATCCATGCACACGGCCACCTCCGGGCGCTGGCGGGCAGCTTCCTCAAAACGCAGCACCTGTTCCCGAAGGAAAGGAACTCCCTGCCCCTCCAGGTCATTGAGCACCATGGTCACACCATTGGCCGTACCTACGCCGGGAATGGCTGGCGGCATCAGCACCATGGCCATACCATCCAGAGCAGCTGCATGCAGACGCCCCTCAATGCGCTTCTGCACCTCAGCCGCGGTTTCGGGGCGGTCTTTCCAGTCTTGGAGTTCAATGAAGGCAATACAGGCACCGGGGGTCTGCACGCTGTTCAGGATATTGATACCCACCACCGTGGTCAGGTTCTTCACCGCAGGGTCGGAAAGCGCGTCTTCGAATTTTTTATTTTCGGAATAAGCTACCTGCAGAGAGGTATCCGGCTTCATCACCAGAGCAGCCAGCAGGAAACCCTGGTCTTCATCCGGCAGGAATGCCTTGGGCACCATCTTCGACATAGGCGCAATGGCAACCCAGAATAAAAGCAGCAGCGGCATGGAGAAAATCAGCTTGCGGCAAAGGCCGCCACAGATTTTCACATAAACATTGGCCGTGCAGTCGTAGCACATATTGAACAGCTTGTAGAAAGGCCTGAATATACTGCGACTCTGATTGGACGGCTTCAGCATGAGTGCACACAACGCCGGCGAAAGCGTGAGTGCATTGAACGCCGATATGAGCATGGACACGGCAATGGTGATGGCAAACTGCTTGAACAGCGTGCCGGTGATGCCCTCCAGCAGCAGAGAAGGCAGGAACACGGCTGCCAGCACAAGCGCAATGGCAATAACAGGACCGCTCACTTCCTGCATGGCGGCAAATGATGCCATGCGCGGGTTAAGCCCCTTGTCGATGTGGTGCTGCACAGCTTCCACCACCACGATGGCATCATCCACCACAAGGCCGATAGCCAGCACCATACCCAGCAGCGAGATGGTATTGAGCGAAAAGCCCAGCATGGGGAACACGCAGAAAGTGGAAATAAGCGACACCGGCACGGCAATGAGCGGAATAAGCGTGGCGCGGAAGTTCTGCAGGAACATGAACACCACCAGAGCAACCAGCACAATGGCCTCGACAAAGGTGCGCTTGATTTCATCAATGGAGTAGCGCACTGCAGTCGTCGTATCCAGCGACACATCGCCCGTGATACCCTGGGGCATGATGGCTGCCTGCTTTTCAAAGGTCTTGCGCAGGCGATCCACCGTGGCAATGGCATTCGACCCCGGAGTCTGGAAAACCACCACTGCGGCAGAGACCTTTCGATTCAGACGACCAGTGGCAGAGTAGTTTTCAGAACCCAGCTCCACCTTGGCAATATCCTTGAGGTAGATGATTTCATCCCCCACCTGGCGCACGATGATGTTCTCAAACTCCGATGGATCAGACAAGCGCCCCTGTGTGCGGATAGCAATGGTCTTTTCCTGACCATCGGGCACAGGGTCAGCACCCACTTTACCACCTGGGTTGGTGGCATTCTGGGCAGCAATGGCAGCCCGGACCTCGCCGATAGAGAGGTTGTAGTGGGTCATGAGGTTAGTATCCAGCCAGATGCGGATAGCATAACGCCCGGCACCATACACCGTTACTTCACCCACGCCTTCCACTCGCTTCAGCTCATCCACCATCTTCACCTGCGCATAATTGGCAAGGTCCACAGAGTTGTAGCTGCCATCCGGCGAATACAGGGAATAGATAATGAGAGGCAGACCGGGCTGCTGGCGAATTGTCACACCGGCGTTAATCACCTCCGTGGGCACCTGAGACTGAGCCTGACCATAGCGCATATTGGTGAACACCTGGTCGAGGTCAGGGTCGGTATCCGGGTTGAACACCACCTGTAGTGAGTACACACCGTTGTTGGATGAAACGGAGGTCATGTAATCCATGCCCTGCACACCGGAAATCTCACGTTCCAGCGGAGTACCCACAGAATCTGCCACAGCCTTGGCATCTGCACCGGGGAACATGGCCATAAGCTGGATGGTGCGCGGCGTAATTTCCGGATACTGCGAAATAGGCAGATTCACCAGGCACACCATGCCCAGCAGCGTCGTCACCACAGCAATAACCGTGGCGATAACGGGATGTTTGATAAAGAACGGACTCATAGCTGCATTTATTCTGCGTTTCCGGTGGTCACGGAGTTTACTGTAGTCTCGGGCTTCTCATAAATGAAAGGACGCGGCACCACCGTGCCGAAACCTCCCTGAGCCCCGGCCTTGCGCATAGCGGCATTGGCCATGGAATACTGTGCGGCCATCTGACCACCCCCCACTATCACCTGGGCATCTTCCACATTCTCAATACCCATATCCCGCAGGGTATCAGCTATAGGCTTCACTGTTCCGGTCACTACCTGCATGAGCATGGGCACCGTTGTGCCATCGCCATTCGGCATATCCAGCACCAGTTCCTTGCCCAGCTTCACATCAATAGCCTGCGGGGTATTATCCGGTGCCACCACGTAGATGTAACGGTGGTTCATAGATGAAATAAGCGCACGGGAAGGCACAAGCAGAGCATCCCGGAGCACGCCGGTTCTGGCCTGCACACGCACGGCGGCACCGGTGCGCAGCTTGAGCTGGGGATTGGGCACATAACCCACAAACTTCACCGTACCTGTCGCCTGGCTGATTTCACTATCCACGGCATGCACGCGGCCTTTGTGCTCAAACACCGTACCATCTTCCAGAATAAGGTCAAACTCCCGCACCGGGCTCATCTTGTCCGGCATGTCATAATATTCATCGGTCTGAGTCTGCTCATTCACCTGACGAGAGGGTACAGAAAAATCCACTCGGATGGGGTCAATCGATGACATTCTGGTCATGACCACCTGCCCGGCAGCCACAAAATCGCCCACACTTACATTGGACCTGGAGGCAAGGCCCTTGAATGGAGCACGTATGGTGCAGCGGTCCAGATTCAGCTGAGCCTGCTCCAGCGCCGCCTCTGCCAGCGCCACCTGCGCGCGGGCCATGGCCAGTGCAGCCTCGCAGCGGCGTTTGCCGTGCTGAGCGTCCGTATACTGTTTTTCGGAAACGGAACCGCTCTTCACCAATGCCGCGAAACGCTCCAGATCTTTTTCTGCCTGCTCATAGGCCACCTGAGCCTGCAGCACCCCTGCCTTGGCGGCTTCTACATTCGCCACAGCCTGGTCATAGGCCGCTTTATAGCTCGAGTCATCGATACGGAAAAGCACCTCCCCCTTTTCACACAATGAACCATGCCAGTATACCTGCTCCACCAGGCGACCTGATACTTCCGGGCGGATATCAGCCTGATCCACGCCTCGCAGATGCCCGAACCAGGTTGATGTCAGATTCACACTGCGTTTCTGCATCGGCATCACCGTCACATTGATGGGTGCCATACCTCGCGGGCCTGCCTGCTCCCCTGTCTTATCCTTACACGCCACCAATGCAGTACCAGCCACCAGTGCGCCCAGAGCCATCATTACTATCTTACTCGTCTTCATTGATTTTTTCTATCGAACCGCCAGGGTCCATGGTTAAAGTATTATGGTATATTCGTTCCAGCATACTGCGCAGGTTTTCCAGCTCTGCGGGGCTGAATCCCCTCACCAGTTGCAATTCAAAATCTTCAAGAGCGGCTTTCGCTTGCAGCTGCATCTGGTAAAAATTTTCTGTAAGATAAGCATTCTTGACCCGGCCATCTGCACTATCGAATGCAGTGCGCACATAGCCTTTTTCTTCCAATCGCTGCAAAAGCCCTTTCACTGTCGAATGGCTCACCCCCAGATACTGTTCTAACTCGCGCTGCGATACCGCCTCACCGCTCCGGCTGTCCAGATACATCAGCAACCGGCATTGCGGGACTGTTACCCGCAATGCGCCTACACATCGTGCAAACACGGTATCCAGACGGTCCACCACCATCTTCATGGCAAATACCGGATGCTTATCTCTGGGAAATTTCGGTTGCATCTAATAATTATGAAGCATGCTTCATATCGAACAGAAGTATACCAGAGAAGCTTGCCAAGTCAAGGTCAATGACGTATTTTTCCCACCCGTCAGCTGCTCTTCTGAGCAGCCTTGGAGAAATGACTGCAAACAGTCTTGAAATCCACCCCAGATTCCATTTCGGCGAGCATAGCATCGCGCATCTGCAATGCGGCAGATAAAGCCTTATCTCTACTTTCATATTCACGGTCAGTAAAATAACGAACATAGGTTTCCTTCTGGCGAGTTATGCACAGGCGCCAGCCGCAGAAGGTGTTACGCGTTCCTTTCTGACCATTGTAACGAGTAATGTAACGGTAAGTTTGCATAGGGACATAATGAAGTTTATGCACCGCATTCTACCAGCGACCGAAACACGAGTCAAGACTTTTATTTTACTTTTTCAATCATTTCATATTTCAACAAATAACGATTTAGTTGACAGGACATCATCAAGATGCTAAACTCCAGACATGCCAGATACATACGACGAAATTCCGCATGTGGACAAGATGCGAGCCATAACAGATTTCATCGGCCGTGCGGGAGCCATGGCACTGACAGATACACTCCGGAAGAAGCTGTACAAACTGAGTGTACGGCAGTGTGCAGTCATAGCCAATATCCGGCGCTACACCCAGAAGCACCCGGAAGGGATACCCATGAGCGTTCTGGCAGAGCGCGTTGGCATGTCACCCTCAGCAGCATCGCACATGGTGGACAGCCTGATGAGCCAGAGCATGGTAGAACGGCACCAGAGCCCGACCGACCGACGCGCAGTACTAGTCACCATTTCTCAATCATTCCTGGCATTAGCCTACTCCATTGATCAGGCGCAGCAGAAAGCGATCGATGAACTTCGCTCAATTCTCACAGAGGAGGAAAGCCGCATCTACGACCAGGTGACCAATAAGATATACGCCGAGATAATGCAGCGCGAAGGGCTGTAATCCTCAGCTCAGCAGGTCAATGCATTTGTAGCAAGCCCCGCAAGGGCAGTTTCACGATAACCGGCAGCCAGAGCGCGGCCGGTTTCGTTCATGGTGGCAATCACGCTGTCCAGGCTCACGAAATGAGTGCCATCACCGCGCAAAGCCAGGCGGGCGGCATTCACCGCCTTCACGGCACCGATGGCATTACGCTCGATACACGGCACCTGCACCAGACCACAGACCGGGTCACAGGTGAGCCCCAGATTATGCTCCATGGCAATTTCGGCGGCGTTTGCCACCTGTTCATTAGTCCCCCCCATGGCAGCGGTAAGCCCGGCTGCCGCCATAGAGCAGGCCACACCCACCTCACCCTGGCAGCCGACCTCGGCACCGGAAATAGAAGCCTTGGCACGATACAAGGAACAGATGGCTGAAGCCGTAAGCAGGAAAATCTCGATACCATGCTCACGCCCCACCGTGGCATCCTTACGCCCGAAGCGCTCAAAATAACGCAGCACCGCCGGCAGCACACCGGCACTTCCCATCGTCGGCGCCGTCACTACACGGCCACCCGCCGCATTTTCTTCGGACACAGCGAAAGCCCACAGGTTAATCCAGTCGATGATAGTAAGGGCATCTTGCGTATTCTCGCGGAACATTTCCGCCAGACGGCGGTAGATGCGGGGGGCTCGGCGTGGCAACTTGAGCCCGCCGGGCAGCACACCCATGGTCTTCACCCCACGCTCAATCGCCTTGTCCATAGTATCATAAATCTTACGGATGCGCGTGCGCAACTCCATACCGGTCGGCAGAGCCATCTCATTGCAACGAACCACAGCGGCTATGGTCATATTTTCACGCTTGCAGTGCTGCAACAGCTCAGCACAGGAATCAAAGGGATACGGTACCGGCAGCGGTTCTTCCGGCAGAGCATCCATCTCATCACTCCGGCGGATAGCACCACCGCCGATGGAAAAATACACCTCATTGGCCAGCTCCTGCCCGCTCTGGTCATACGCACAGCATCGCATGCCGTTTGCATGCTCCGGCAGAGTTATTTCTTTTTCCAACACCACATCCTGCATAGCGCTGAAAGTGATGGGGTGTGTACCATTCAGCAGAAGCTTGCCCTCCGTTGCCAGCGTGGCAATGGCATTCGTGGCAGACATCTCCATCTTCTCAGCATCCAGCCCCAGCAAACCATACACCACCGCACCGGGGGTACCATGGCCCACCCCCGTGAGCGCCAGCGAACCATATAAGTACACCTTCACTTTCTCCACCTGCTCCAGCACCCCGCGCTCTGCCAGTTCACGTGCAAATCGGGCTGCCGCACGCATGGGCCCCATAGTATGAGAGCTCGACGGACCAATACCGATGGAAAAGGCATCAAAAAAGCTGGTGTACATGCCTGCAAATTACACCCGCCCGGGCATGAAGTCAAGACTCAGCTCCCCGGATTTCCCGGCAGCAACTGCCACCATGACAAATATTTGGGCAATCCCCATACTCATCATTCCCGCATTCGGTCGATTTTCGTGCAACCCAGCACCATTATTCGGTCGATTTTCGTGTAAAATCACACCAACATTCGGTCGATTTTCGTGAATTATTCTTGATTTATCATTAAAATTAAGTAAACTACGTCTAGAAACAAAGAATCCATATGGAACGCACACTAGAAACCGAGCTCAAACGATGGCAGCTCAGCCCTGTCAGGAAACCGCTTCTCCTACTTGGTGCCAGACAGGTAGGGAAAACATGGCTGATGCAGCATTTCGGCCATAAGTACTACCAGAGCGTGGTGTACATCCGATTCGACCGAAACGAACGAATGAAGCGCATATTCGAAACAAGCAATTTCGATATGCAAGAGCTTCTGCTTCTAATCCAGGCGGAAACAAAGACAAAAGTACAGGCTGGAGAAACACTGATTATTCTGGACGAAATCCAGGAATGCCCAGCAGCCCTGACCTCATTAAAATACTTCTGCGAAGATCTACCAGATTATCACGTGATGGCAGCCGGTTCACTTCTTGGCGTAAAGCAACACCATGGAACAGGCTTTCCGGTAGGCAAGGTCAACACCATGACCCTATATCCCTTGAGTTTCAGAGAATTCATGTCCGCCATAGGCAACGACTTTGATGTAGATTTCATTCAGAAGCGAAAATGGGACAGTCTCAGACTCATCTCTGACCGTCTGAGCTTCTTGTTAAAGCAATATTACTACATTGGTGGAATGCCGGAAGCAGTAAACACTTTCCTGCGCACACAGGATTTTGGAGAAGTACGTCGTGTGCAAAACGAAATTCTGGAAAACTACGCCAATGATTTCAGCAAACATGTTCCTACTGCCTTGGCTTCCAAATTATCGCTTCTTTGGGAGTCAGTACCTCAACAGCTTGCGAAAGAAAACAAGCGTTTTATCTATAAGGAAGTACAGAGCAACATGCGGGCTCGCGAACTGGAAACAGCCATGGACTGGCTGCAGCGCGCGGGGCTCATCTACAAGGTAGAGAGAATCAACGAACCTGCACTTCCTATAGGAGCATACCGGGATGGCGCTTTCAAGCTCTATTTTCTGGATGTAGGGCTTCTTGGTGCAAAGTGCGAACTGGACATATCCACGATTCTGGAAAAAAATGCTATCTTCCGGGAGTTTAAAGGAGCGCTCTCCGAGCAATACGTGCAACAGGAAATCAGAGCTTCATCAGATTTCACACCTCATTACTGGCAATCAGATAGTACCAAAGCTGAAATTGACTTCATCGTTCAGACTTGCGGCAATGTAATTCCCATAGAAGTTAAAGCAGAAAGTAACACAAAAGCCAAAAGTCTGCTGACATACTGCCGGAAATATACCCCGCGTATGGCTGTCAGGGTTTCCATGAACGATCAGGCGCAGAATCTTATTACCGCGGAAAACGGGGCCACCACCATACTGTTTGATTTACCACTCTATGCGGCCTTTATGTTACCGGATATCTGCAGAGACATCCTGTTTAATCCCACACACGCAGAAGCCTGATAGCAGAAACGCCCTGCGGAATGCAGGGCGTTTCTGCTATCAGGAAATAATGTTCAGCAAAAGCTTTACATGGCCTTGAGCTCGGCCACGGCCGCTTCGAGCGAGGCGACATCCTGAATGGAAATTACCTTGGCCTCCTTGCAGATGCGGCCCATCATGCCGGCCAGAGTGTTGCCCGGGCCCATTTCGATGAAGAGACGCTCGCCCTTCTCGATAAGGTCCTGCATGCAGGCAGCCCAGCGCACAGAACCGCACACCTGCTCGCCAAGCATGGCGCGCACGTCCTCCGGCCCGGTCACAGGACGCGCCTCGAAGTTGCAGTATACCGGCACGGCGGGAGTCGTCATGGGTGTAGCCTCCAGCTCGGGACGCAGAGCCGTCTGGGCGCTCTTCATGAAGCGGCTGTGGTAGGCACCGGCCACATTGAGTTTCTTGGCAATCTTGATACCGGCAGCCTTAGCACCGGCCACAGCCTTATCCACACCTTCCACAGAGCCGGAAACCACGGTCTGGCCGGGGCAGTTGTAGTTGGCCACGTCGATATCGCACTCGGCTGCCAGGTTTGCCACAGCTTCATCACTGCCGCCAATCATGGCAGCCATGGTGCTGGGAGCAGCCTGGCAGGCCTCCTCCATGAGGGCGCCGCGCTTCTGCACCAGCTTCAGGCCGTCCTCCATGCTGAAGGTACCGGCAGCGGCATGGGCCGTGAACTCACCCAGGGAAAGACCAGCAGCAGCCACGGGTTCGATATCCACCATGCTGCACAGAGTCTTGTACAGCGCAAGGCCATGCAGGAACAGGGCGGGCTGGCAGTTGCAGGTGCGGGTCAGATCCTCATCCGGGCCATTGAACATAACGTCCGTAAGGGAATAACCCAGCGCAGCATCAGCCGCTTCCATCATCTCGCGCACAGCGGGATATGTATCGTAAAGGTCCTTGCCCATGCCCACTTTCTGGGCACCCTGACCGGGGAAAAGAAGTACTGCTTTCATATTAATATCAAACAAATCGTTCGTTACCATGCAGCATACACGGCTAGCGGCACGCGGTCAAGAAAAATCCGATAGGTATACTTTTCAAAAAGTTAGCCATGTCCGAAACTAGCGCTCCATAAATTGAAGCGACTTCATCATTTTTCCTTTCTACGGGGCAGCAACCTTGTGTAACGAGCTTCATTCACCGCGCGCCCCCCACCATAAGCCCGGCCCAGGCAACCCTTGCAAGTTGTTTATTCATATATATTTTTCAGATATAGTCCGGCATTGCTTCTCATGCTGCAGAATTCCTTACGACCGCAATTATCTCCTTTTATCACATCATCGCCACTGTGGTCAAATTTTTATTCGTCCCGTTTTTTGACTATTTTTGGCTAAAATTCGGGTCATATTTTCATCAGGCAGCGAAATTCGGGTTGCCAAGGGGGGACTTTTAGTGTAGACTGTGGCGCTTTTTTGTGCCTGCAAAAAAGTCACCAAAACAAATATAACAAACGAACATGAACCCCGAGATATTATTCTGGATAGTGCCGTTTGCTTCCGTCGTCGCGCTGGCATTTGCCGCTAAGTTCTTCTTCGACATGAAGAAGGCCGACGAAGGCAACGACCGTATGAAGGAGATTGCGGGCTACGTGCGCGAAGGCGCCATGGCCTACCTGAAACAACAGTACAAGATTGTTTCCATCTTCTTCGTGATTATCGCAGTGGTGTTCGGCATCATGGCCTACTATGGTCTGCAGAACAACATTGTTCCCGTCGCCTTCCTCACCGGTGGTATTTTCTCCGGTCTGGCTGGTTTCATCGGCATGAAGACGGCTACTTACGCCTCCGGCCGTGTGGCTCAGGCCTGCCGTGATGAAAAGGACGGCCTCAACAAGGGCCTTCAGCTTGCCTTCCGTACCGGCGCTGTGCTGGGTCTGACCGTGGTGGGCTTCGGTCTGCTCGATATCTCTGCCTGGTACCTGATTCTGGACAACACCGGTCTTGTAGCCGCTGAAGGCATCAGCCGTCTGACCCAGATCACCACCATCATGCTGACCTTCGGCATGGGCGCTTCTCTGCAGGCACTCTTCGCCCGTGTGGGTGGCGGTATCTACACCAAGGCTGCCGACGTTGGCGCTGACCTCGTGGGTAAGA
This sequence comes from Akkermansia sp., assembly GCA_045646505.1. GTDB lineage: Bacteria > Verrucomicrobiota > Verrucomicrobiia > Verrucomicrobiales > Akkermansiaceae > Akkermansia. The sequence goes on from JAZRKW010000066.1 coordinate 36,494, forward strand.
CCGGGTATCACTTCAACGAAGACGACCCCCGCAACCCCGCCACCATCGCTGACAACGTGGGCGACAACGTGGGCGACGTGGCCGGCATGGGCGCTGACCTCTACGAGTCCTACGCTGGTTCCATTCTTGCTTCCGCCGCTCTGGGTGCAGCCGCTGCTGCCACCGCCGGCTGGGCCTACGAGACCGGCCTGCAGCTGGTCATGGCTCCCATGATTATCGGCGCTATCGGCGCTCTGCTTTCCGTCATCGGCATTTTCCTGGTACGCACCAAGCCCGAGGCTAACCAGACCCAGCTCATGGCTGCTCTGAACTTCGGCATCAATGTTTCCGGCGTGCTTATCGCCCTGGCTGCTGCCGGCGTACTCTACGCTCTCGGCATCGAGAACTGGCTGGGCCTCTGGGGCTCTATCGTCATCGGTCTGGTGGTGGGTATCGCCATCGGCAAGGTGACCGAGTACTACACCTCTTTCGAGTTCAAGCCGGTGAAGTTCATCGCTGAGAACGCCACCACCGGTCCTGCCACCGTGATTATCTCCGGTATCGGCGTGGGCATGATTTCCACCTGCTGGCCCGTGCTCTTCATCGTGCTCGGTACCATCGGCGCCTACCTCTGCGCTGCTGGTGAATGGACCTTCTCCGCTCAGAACATGAGCATGGGTCTCTACGGTATCGGCATCGCCGCCGTGGGTATGCTTTCCACCCTGGGTCTTACCCTGGCAACGGACGCTTACGGACCCATCTCCGACAACGCCGGCGGCAACGCTGAAATGAGCTCCCTGGGCGACGACGTGCGCAGCCGCACTGACGCTCTGGACGCTCTGGGCAACACCACCGCCGCCACCGGTAAGGGCTTCGCCATCGGTTCCGCCGCTCTGACCGCCCTCGCCCTTCTTGCCTCTTACATTGAAGAGCTCAAGATTGCTGCCCTGCACTACGGTGAGACCTTCAAGACCAGCTACTTCGGCGAGCAGGTGCTGAACAGCGCCGATGTGGCTAAGATGAACATTGCTGAATTCATGGCTGCTTTCGACGTAACCCTCATGAACCCGAAAGTACTGCTTGGTATCTTCATCGGCTCCATGCTTTCCTTCCTGTTCTGCGGTCTTACCATGAACGCCGTGGGTCGCGCCGCCAAGAGCATGGTGGAAGAAGTGCGCCGCCAGCTCAGCGACAAGGACGTGTTCGAAGGCCGCAAGAAGGCCGACTACGCCCGCTGCGTGGCTATCTCCACTCAGGGTGCCCAGCGCGAAATGGTTGTACCCTCCATGATTGCCGTTATCGTTCCCATCGCTACTGGTCTCATCATGGGTGTTCCCGGTGTGTTCGGTCTGCTGGCCGGTGGTCTTGCCGGTGGCTTCGTGCTCGCCGTATTCATGGCCAACTCCGGCGGTGCCTGGGACAACGCCAAGAAGTACATCGAGACGGGCGACGCTCCCTACTGCGGCAAGCACACGGCTGTGCATGACGCCTCCGTGGTGGGTGACACCGTTGGTGACCCCTTCAAGGATACTTCCGGTCCCTCTCTGAACATCCTTATCAAGCTCATGAGCATGGTGTCCATCGTGACCGCCGGTCTCAACATCGCTTTCTCCCTGCTGTAAAGCAACCTGCGATTAAGCAAAAACTATCAGAAGCCGCTTTCCCACGCTGGAAAGCGGCTTTTCTGATAACATGGCCACCATAACACCGTATTTCTTTACAACAGGTCAACCGATTCTACTTGCCAGTTCACACACGGTATGGTAGAGTAAAAACATACTTCCAAAACAAGAGAATCTCACACACACACCATGGACAAGCTCATCGTCGAAGGCGGTACCAGGCTCAGCGGCTCCGTCAATATCAGTGGTTCCAAAAACGCGTCTCTCCCCATTCTTGCTGCAGCACTGCTCACAGATGAGCCAGTGCGCATCACACGCGTGCCGGATGTTTCCGACACCAATTACATGCTGCAGATTCTCAGCCAGCTGGGCTGCTCCGTTGAGCGTTCCAGTGGCACCGTACGCATCGAATCTCCGGAAGGTATCTCTCACAAAGCCTCATACGACCAGGTGCGCAAGATGCGCGCTTCCATCTGTCTGCTGGGGCCGCTCATGGCCCGCATGAAGAAATGCATACTTCCCCTGCCCGGCGGCTGCGTCATCGGCGACCGCCCGGTAGACCTCCATATCCGCGGCATCAAGGCTCTGGGTGCTCGCGTACAGGTAAAAGGCGGCAATCTGGTCATCGATGCGCCGAACGGGCTTACCGGCACCACAATTGATATGCGTGGCGACAGTGGCCCCACAGTGCTGGGCACAGATAACGTAATGATGGCTGCCGTGCTTGCAAAAGGAACAACAATCATCGAATCCGCGGCCCGCGAACCCGAAGTAGTCGACCTTGCCAATTTCCTGAACAAGATGGGCGCCCGCATCGAAGGGGCCGGTTCACGCACCATTACTGTTCACGGCGTAGAGAAACTGCACGGCTGCGACCACACCGTCATTCCCGACCGCATCGAAGCCGGCACTTTCATGGTGGCTGCTGCCATGATCAGCGACGGGCTCATGATTAACCGAGTCTACCGCCCGCACATGAAGGCCATCTCAGATCTGCTGATTGAATGCGGTCACCGCGTCGAATACAACGACGAGGGCACCTCCGTATTCGTTGCCCCGGGTGAAAACCCGCGCAGTGGCAAGATTCTCACCAATCCTTATCCGGAGTACCCCACCGACATGCAGGCACAGATGACTGCACTTTTCGCTCTGACCCCCGGCATCAGCGTGGTGAAGGACACCATTTTCCCCCAGCGCTTCATGCACTGCTCTGAGCTGAAGCGCATGGGCGCCAACATCAAGGTAGATAGCGGCACCGCCATTATCACCGGTGTAAGCGGACTTTCCGGAGCCCCGGTCATGGCCAGTGATTTGCGCGCCAGCGCCGCTCTGGTACTGGCAGCTCTGGCGGCAGAAGGCACCACGGAAATTCACCGTCTGTACCACATTGACCGCGGTTATGAAATGCTGGACGAGAAACTCATGACTCTGGGGGCCAAAGTCCGCCGCGTCCGCGATTTAGACGAGCCAAGCATCGAAGATAATTAAACAGATTATTTTCTAAAGCAACCTCTTTCAATCAGCAGCATCTTCCGCAGGATGCTGCTGATTTCTTATGCAGTCTTTCTTTTTACTTGACGCAAAACACCAGCTACGCAATAATATACACCAACGCCAACAACCCGGCTTTTCTCTCGCCATGCTCAGCACATTTCGTTTTCTCATCTTATTCCTCATCTGCCTGTTTACGCTACAGCTGACCCCTGCCACAGGCGCCACAAAGCAGTCAAATTTACCCCATGTCCCGGCCTCCATCGAAGCTCTCCGGCGGCATAAAGACCACATATTTAACGTAGGCAAATACGATAAGACTGCTAAGGTGTACTATGTCTACTACATCAGCAGTACCTACAGTAAGGAAGCATTCCGGAAAGAGACGGAATTTCTGGGGCTGGCACACAAAAAGATATTCCACAAAGGCGCAGAAATAATCATGCACCTCAATTACAGTGACGAGGATGAAAAAAGATACCAGAAATACAAAAAGAGCAAATACAGCTCTGTGGAGGATGTTCGGAAACTGGCGCGCCAATGCACTCTGAAGTGCCCGATTCTGAATTCCTACAAGCGTAAGGTTCGCAGAGCTCTGTCGAATAGCTCCAATTCGGAATATGCCAGCACCAGCTTCCGCGCTATAGATGCCGAGGGCAATATTCTCGCCTATTTCAGCCACATTAATGATTCTATCGTCATGTATGATAAGAATCACGATAACCGGCAGGTACTGAAGTGCCCGGACTTTGAATCCAGCGAATGGGAAGCGGCCGCCATTCTCGCCAGCTATGAAAGGCTGGTCAACAGCGAAAAGGCAAAGGAAATCCTTGCCCGGAAGGCAGAAAAAAACAATGCGGAGGAGGAAGAGACCAAACCCAAAAAGAATAAACGCAAGGCGGACAAACCCAAACGCCAGAAATTCAAGCCTGTCGTAGACGAAGACGAGGAGGAAGACGAAGAAGAAGAAGAGGTCGAGGATGATGAGGAAGAGGAGGAAGACGACGAAGATTGGTAAAGGACAAACTTCCCGCAACCCTCATTAAGCACATGTGTCCCAAAGTTTGAGTACTAATCTCGATAAATTGGACTTTGACGAGCCAACGGCGAGCGGAAACTTGAGCCCGCAAGGGCGACAGAATCATAGCCCAGCGTGGAGCCGCAACGCGGCAGAACGCTGGGTTTGGAATAAAAAATAACCGGAACCCCGACCAACGTGGAGGGGTGGCAGGGAAGCGCAGCTAA
>JAZRKW010000067.1:0-9233 GCA_045646505.1 Akkermansia sp.
ACCCACTCCGCTACGCTCCGGGGTTCTGATATGTTTTTCATTTTACCCTGGGTTCCGCTGCTGACGCAGCTCCACCCAGGGCTATTATTGTGTCGCCCTATCGGGCTCAGAATTCCTCGGGCTTTCGGCCCGGCAAATTCCAATTTGTTGATTAGTTTCGAGTTTTTAGAAGTACCCAATTTACGATTGACGAATTGAAAGTCTGCGGCTTACGCCGATAGGATCACGAATGAAAGCTTACTGCCGATGGTGAGGCGGGTGATACCCGCTACGATTTTACACACAGAACACCATGCCTTTATGTCATTCAGGGCTATTTTCCCATATTCTTTGGGGCTCATGTGCCCTGCACCACCGGGCATTCCCGGGTAAAATCAATTCACGCTGCAAGCCCCTGCCGCCGACGCCGGACAGCCAGCCCCACCAGAGCCAGAACCCCCAGTGCAACGGTAGACGCTTCAGGTATGTGCTGCAGCCCCCAGGTATCTGACTGAGTCACATCAAATATTTCAAAGCTGTTCAGATACATGGTCTTCGAACCATTGCCCGAATACCAGCCGTGTTCTGAGACCAGTTGATAATATTCACCCGTCACAGAAGCATTATCCTCTCCGGGAAGAGTCAGTGATACCGGCTTACCACTCAGCGCAGCGTAAAAAAGCCCGGCATCAGGGTACCCGTTCTGATTATCATCAGAATCCGTCAACCATAAACCAGCAATCTGACCATTATCATCGAACTCAGCACCCCAGAGTGTAATCGCATGTCCGTGAATATCCATCCCTTCGTTTTTCACATAAATAGACACCGTCACGCCGGAACCATCGGAAATGGCATTCCGGAGGGTCAGGCTCGCGGTTCCGAGCGCACCGGCATTTGCTTCCACCTGGCTCATGAAATCTGCCACTTTCCAGGCCGAAGGCGAACCGGCAAGTGAGGCATCATACCATTTGAAACCGCTGCCCTCATCCTCCAGATAACGGTAAAAACCCTTAAAGCCCTGCTGGCCGTTTATGGTCCCATTCGTGATGGATTGATGCCCCATATCAAAAGCGGCGTACCGCTGAGACTCGGCATCATCCTTTGTCTGGGTATAATAACCGGTGAGCCACCACTGCATGGCCCCTGCGGAACTCCCGCCCATATCTGCATTGACACTATTCTTGAACGTAGTCCAGATTTCCTCCCCGGTCGGAACCCCGGCCGGAATAACATACTGACTCTGCCAGTAATTAATCATGTTGCTGGCCGCGGCTGCCCAGCATAGATTATCATCACCCTGAACCGCCAGACTCTTGTTATAATCAGTCCACCCGCTTTCCTTGCTTACACCGGGAAGAAAAAGAGTTTCCGCCTGAGCACAACCCAGACTCCACAGCCAGAATAATAGAAAAAACCTCTTCATGCCGGAACATGCGAGACACGCCCGCTCCAGCAATAATGCCTGCCCCATTCCGAAAAATCAAGGGTAAATCAAGACCGAAAGTTGTTTTTTCTTGCGGCCGCCAGGAAGCATGCTAGAATGCAGTATATGTTCAAAAAAGCTTTAAAAATCTGTGTATTGGCCGGGGCCATGCTTCCATGCTGGGGCGCCGGAGAGGTGAAACCCCTGCCCGCACCGGTGATGACAGGCGGCATGCCGCTCATGGAAGCCATAGCCCAGCGCCACTCTGCCCGCGATTATGATACCACCCGCGCCATCGATGACCAGACCCTGGCCGACATCCTGTGGGTAGCCTGGGGCAAGAGCCCGCACGGCAAGCGCACCATCCCCACCTCGCGCAACCTGCAGAACATGCAGCTCTTTGTGCTCAGCCCCACCGGCACCTGGGAATACGATGGTATGGCTCACAAACTGATTAAAATCAATGATAAAAACCTCATCCCCCTCTGCGAGCGGCAGGATTTCGTGAAAACCGCCCCCCTGCACCTGCTCTACACCTGCCTCGATGACCGCGGTGGCGAGAACCACGTGGGCTCTGCCTACCAGAATGTCTACCTCTACTGCACCTCCCGCGGGCTTTCCACTGTCGTGCGCGCCATGATTGATAAGGACGCCCTGAAGAAAGAAATCGGTCTGCCGGAAAATCACAAGGTCATCGTGCACCAGTGCATCGGCTGGCCGAAACAGGCTCAATAAGCCGCCAAATCCACATTTGAACAGGGTAAATTTTACCAACTAAAACTTGCCAACAACGCAGGATTGGTGTAGAGTAGGGGGTAGCACAAGCCCGTTCTCGCACGCTCGCGCGCGGGGTGGAGTGTAGCTACACGCCCGGTCTGTGCTGAAAACAAAATCCGAACAGCTATGTCTCAGGCAACAAAAACGATTATCAAATTGCTGGTCGTGCTGCTGATTAGCGGCAGCATGCTATTCATGCCCTTTGAAGAATGGGGCTTGCCGGTAAACCCGATTCAGACGCGAGTCATCGCCCTCTTTGTGTTTGCCGCCCTCATGTGGATTCTGGAGGTCATTCCGATCTGGACCACCTCAGTGCTGGTGATTACCCTGGCGCTGCTGGGCACCTCCAACACCTCGCTCAATTTCCTGAAAGTTAATAAATTTGACGGCAAGGAAGTAGCTGCCATCGTAGCAGATGCCTACGGCCCCACCGCTGATGCCGAGGTGGTGAAAGCTACCCAGGCCAGCGTGTCAGAGTCCCTCAAGAAAGCCGCCAATCTCACCCCGGATGTGGTGCGCAGCACCATCAACACCGCCATCCTGAAGCCCGTGGTAAGCGGAAAGGCTGATGCCGCCGCCGCCACTGCACTGAAGGAAGCTGCCGGTCGCCTGTACGAGGGCGAGGTGAGCCAGCGTATCTCCAAGCTGGACCTGACCAACCTGACCCAGCAGAAGAGCATTTTTGCTACCTTTGCAGACCCCATCATCATCCTGTTCCTTGGTGGTTTCTTCCTGGCAGATGCCGCCACCAAGTTCCGTCTGGATATCAACCTGGCCCGCGTACTGCTCCGTCCCTTCGGTACCAACCCGAAATATGTGCTGCTGGGTCTCATGAGCGTGACGGCTCTGTTCTCCATGTTCATGAGCAACACCGCTACCCCCGCCATGATGCTGGCCCTGCTCACCCCGGTACTGGCCCTCTTCAAGCCGGAAGACCGTGGCCGCGCCGCTTTCGCCCTCTGCATTCCGATTGGCGCCAACGTAGGTGGCATCGGCACCCCCATCGGTACGCCGCCCAACGCCATCGCCCTCAAATTCATGCAGGAGAACGGCTGGAACGTGACCTTCGGTGACTGGATGATGTTCGGTATTCCTTTCGTTATCATCATGCTGCTCATCGGCTGGGTCATCCTCATCAAGATGTTCCCGATTGACCAGAAATCCCTGGATCTGGCCAAGGAAATGAAGGGCAAGTTCATGACCACGCCCAAGGCCTGGGTGGTGTACATCACCTTCATCGTGACCATTCTTCTGTGGGTAGTGCCCAAGCAGTACCATGGTCTGGATGCCAACAGCGTCGCCATCATCCCCATCGCTGTGTTCTCCGTGACCGGCGTTATCACGGCCAAGGACCTGCGCGCCATGAGCTGGGACGTGCTCTGGCTGGTAGCCGGTGGCTTCGCCCTGGGTGTTGCCCTGGGTGAAACCAAGCTGGCCAACGACCTCATCAACTCCATTCCCTTCGCTGAATGGGACAGCCTGGCCCTCATCGTGGGTTCCAGCCTTATCTGCCTCTTCATGGCCACCTTCATGAGCCACACGGCTACAGCCGCTCTGCTCATGCCCATCATGGCCTCTGTGGCAGCCGGCATGGTGGCTGGCGGTTCCATGGATGCCCCCGGTGCCATCGGTCTGCTGGTGACCATCGCCTTTGCATCCTCCCTGGGTATGGCTCTGCCGATTTCCACCCCGCCGAATGCCATGGCTTACGCCACCGGTCACATCGAGCAGAAGGGCATGGCTATTTCCGGCACCATTCTGTGCCTCATTGGCCTGGCTCTGTCCATCGGCCTCATGTACCTGCTGGGTGCTGTCGGCTTCTTCGGCTGATAAATTAACCTGAGAAAATGTATCAACTGCCTGAACAGATACAGGAACCCCTGAAGCGCATCAACGAGGTGTACTTCAGCGACCCCGGCCGCACCATCGAGCTTGCCGAAGGCGAGCAGCTGGTGGGCCAGGGCGAGGAGTGCCACCGCGTGTACTACGTGAAAAAAGGCTGCTTTGCGGCCTTCCGCCGGGCTGAATCCTACGCCGGAGTCGACCTTCCGGTGGAAACCAGCACCCGCGGCTACGAGGTATTCCGCGCCGAGGAAGGCTCCTACGTCTGCGTTCAGGCATTTTTCTCCCGCTCCTACCACAGCTCCAACTACATTGTAGCGCTGGAAGACTCCGTGGTCACCTATGTGGATGACACCACAGAGGTGGTGGAGCCGGAGATATACGGATGCTTCGAGCGCCAGTTCATCCCCGTGCTGGTGCATGAACTGGCCGCCCGAAACTCCCGTATCTTCACCAAAACCTCAGAAAAAGAAGAAGCCCTGCGCGTTGTGCAGCGGGCAGAGATGGCCAGTTCGCTGGCTCAGCTTTCTGCCGGCATAGCCCACGAGCTGAACAACGCCGTGGGAGTGCTCTCCCGCCGCACCGAGTTTGTAGCCGACAGTCTGCAGGAATACCTTGAAGACGACGACAAGAACAACGCCACGCTCTTCTCATACGGGTTCGAGGATGATTCTTTCATCTCCGCCCAGGAACTGCGCAACGCCGCCCGCTATTACGAACGCGAGCTCGATTTATCGCAGGAGGCCTCCAAGGTGATGGCCCATATATTCCCCAATACGGAAGAAGGCCGTAAGCAACCCGGCAAGTTCATCCGCAACCTGAAGAAAAACTACCGCTTCTGGGAGCTGGGACACGACCTGCGCGATATGCGCATGGCCTCGAAACTGGCAGCCGGCATTGTGCGTGCCGTAAAACTGCTGGGCGGCGGCAACAGCACACGCGAGCACAATGTGAGCGTGGAACAAAGCGTGAACGATGCTCTGAACCTGCTGCATAACAAGCTCAAGCGCGTGAATGTCACGACGCAGTTCTCGCCCATGCCCGGTATCACCGCCGATATCACGGAGCTGGTGCAAATCTGGAGCAACATCATCAAAAACGCCTGCGATGCCATGGAGCATGGTGCCACAGAGCATCCCCACATCAGCATCTCAGCTCGCACATGTCATGTGCAAGGTGTCCAGCTTCTGCCCACGGAATACATCTCCGTGAGCATCGAAAACAATGGCCCCGCCATTGACGAAGATAACCTCAATAAAATATTCAACCCCAATTTCACCACCAAAAAACTGGGCCTCGATTTCGGGCTCGGACTCGGGCTGGCCATCGTACGCCGCCTCGTAGATAGCTACAACGGTACTATCGAGGTGCGCAGCAATGATCAGCAAACCTCTTTCACTATCAACCTACCAACCACTCAAATCCATGGAAACGCTTAATATCATTTGTGTAGATGACCAGCAGGAAGTGCTGGATTCCGTAATGCGCGATCTGCGCCCTCTCACCTCTCATGTGCGCCTGGAGGAAGCCTCCAGCGTGGCAGACTGTCTGCAGCTCATTGACCAGATTGATGACGACGGCGACCACATTGCCCTCGTTATCTCTGACCAGGTGATGCCTGAGGAAACCGGCACCGAACTGCTGGGCAAGATTGCCGCCGACCGCCGTTTCAGCAAGACCCGCAAGATACTGCTCACCGGCCAGGCCACCCATGCCGACACCATCAACGCCATCAACGACGGCCACATCGACAACTACATCGAAAAACCCTGGCAGCCGGAAAAACTACTGGCCACAGTAAAGCGTCTGCTCACCCTCTACGTGCTGGACGCCGGGCTGGACCACAAGGAATACATGCCCGTACTGGATACCACCACCCTGTTCTCCAAGCTGCGCTGAGAATCAACATGAAAGCCATTACCCTTCCCCTGGTGCTCGCCGGCTGCGCTGTGGCCGGCGAAGCCATCACCCTGAACACCAAGCCCGCCGCCACCGATTGGGTGGATGCCGTGAAACAGGCTATGGTGATCTACGAAAACAAAGACACTTTCATCACGAAAGTAGCGCTGACCACCCGCCAGCAGTGGCAGATGGCCAGCGGCCAGCCCTATGGCAGCATTGGCCTGCACCTCAAAAACGGCGCAGCCCCCTTCAACCAGGAATTCCGCCGCAACTGGATTGGTGCCAATGTATTCATGCGCACCGGAACCCAGTTCCACACCTATGTGCGCATCGGCGGTCTGCCCACCCGCTTCACCTATGCCGGTGGCCGCACCAAGCGCAACTTCTCCTACATGGGCTTCTACGATATCTGGCTGAAGCAGAACATCTCTGCCGTAAAGGGGCTTACCCTGCGCGCCGGTAAGTTCGCCCCCAGCTTCACCACAGACTTCCGCATGTCCAACGCCAGCATGCCCTGCGTGGAGCGTTCCTTTGTGGCCAACCAGTTCGGGCTGGACACCAACTGGGGCGTGGAACTCAACTACACCGCCCCGGATAAGAAGAACATCCTCTACCTGCAGGTCATGGCCAACGACCGCGCCAGCAATTCCTATTCCCAGTCTCACCGGGACGAATACGCCCGCCACGAAGGCTTTGAAGGTGAATTCGGCTGGGAGGACAAGTGCTTCGCCATCATCGGCGCCACGCACAAGTTCAACGTGACCGAAAGCGGCTACCACGCCATCTCCGGTGAATACATGCACGATTTCAACAACGCCTACCACGGCCAGCGCAAGCCCGGTGCCAACAACTACAGCTTCGGCTTCAAGGATGCGCTCTCCCTGGGCTACGAAATCAAGCACAACAAGCTCACCTTCAATGCCAATGCCGTGGCTGCCTTCGAACAGCAGAACGGTAACGGCACCAACAACGTAGGCATCCAGCTGCAGCCGGTATACTCCATTCACCCGAATGTAGACCTCGTGTTCCGCTACAACGGCATGACCGGTCACGGTGCCTGCAAGCTGGGGGCTGACCGCTACATCTGCACGCAGACTACCTCCCCCTCCTGGGTGGACAGTCTGCACGCCTTCTACTTCGGCGTGAATCTGTACGCCTCCTCCAAGTATAAGGATGCCGCCAAGCTCATGTTCGGCGCAGAGTACACCACCGCTCGCAAGAACGGCAAGGATTGCTACAACGGCTGGGAATACACCACCGCCCTGCGCTGCAACTTCTAAAGCCCAATCACGAAACAATTCCCCAAAGCCCCTGCCCACCACGGCAGGGGCTTTTTTTGGTATCTCCGGCCAGAATCTTTACCGCTGAGACGCAAAGAATTTTCTAATCTTTGCCGCTCAGACGTAAAGAATTTCAAATTCTTTCTTGCTACGACGTAAAGAATTTGGTATAAAGGCGACATGAGACAGAATCTTCGCGAGATATTTACAGAACTGATAGCGAGCAGTCAGGAGCAGGAACTCCGAGGCGGCAGCAAACGGGATCTGGAGCTGACAGCACTGGCGGACAAAGTAACCGTCTGTGTCGGCGTGCGGAGATGTGGAAAATCCACTCTGATGCAGCAACAATTCCAGAAGCTGGCCGCCCAGGGAATACCCAGGGAGAATATGCTCATGATTAATTTTGCGGATGAGCGCCTGGCAGACATGGGCAGCACCGGCTGGAATGAGCTTTTCGAAGCATACTACAGCATGTATCCACATAAGCGTGGGAAAGAAAAGGTGTATTTCTGCTTCGATGAAATCCAGATGCATCCGCATTGGGAACTGTTTGTGGAGCGTCTGCGCCGCGAGGAAAACTGTGAAATCTATATCACAGGTTCCTCCGCTGCTATGCTGAGCAGAGAAATCCACACAGCCCTGCGCGGGCGCTCACTTTCCTGGGAGCTATTTCCTTTTTCTTTCGGTGAATACCTGGAACGCCGGGGGATTCCCCGCAGCGGTCATGGAACCAACCGCAAACTGGCCGTGCAAAATGCATGGGAAGCCTACCGTGAAGAGGGCGGGTTCCCTGAAACGTACGGATTAGCACCAGCATGGAGGATTCGCCTGCACCAGGAGTATTTCGATACCCTGCTTTACCGCGACGTGGTAGAGCGTTACAACGTAAGCCAGCCGCTCGCCCTGAAGCAACTGGCTCGCCGCATGCTGGGCAGCATCGGGGCGCAACTTTCCATCAACAAACTCAGCAACGATTTCCGCAGCAGCGGCATCAGTATCAGCAAAGAAACCATTCAGCAATACATCGCCTGGCTGGAGGATGCCTATTTCCTGTTCTGCATCCCAGCCTGTTCAGCCTCTGCCAGCGAGCGTTTCCGGCTCATGCGTAAAGTATACTGTATCGACCATGCCATGGTGAAATCGCTTTGCGGTACTTTCAGCGAATTACAAGGCCAGTTGCTGGAGAACATGGTATTCCTGGCCCTGCGCCGAAACACTCCTGAAGTGTATTACTACAAAACACAGGCCGGCCACGAAGTGGATTTCCTTGCCGTGCATCCCCACACTCAGGAAAAGTTACTGGTTCAGGTCTGCGCCAATCTGAATGCCCCCGATACCCGCCAGCGCGAACTGCGTGCTCTGTGCGAAGCCATAGCAGAAACAGGCATACGCAAGGCTGTCATCGTGACGGAATCAGAAAACGACGAAATCAATACCGAACAAGGTAAGATCATACTCACCGCAGCTCCGGAATTTCTGAGCAGGCAGAATTCAGGATTTGATAACTGATTCCCATGAACAGGTGGTGGACGAAGCCTGGTTTCAGCCCGCAGAGCGGAGCTTTACCAGGCTGGCTGCGCGTTTTACACCATGGCCTACCACGGGCCCGGGCGTGACGGCTGACCGAACCTTGAGAAATCACCGCATGCGCCTCCGCAGCCATAGGGGTTGTGTCCCTGCCTATCGGCCTCACCTACCGGCTGGTCGAGTCCTGCACCTCCCAGGAAACCGAATCCCCCTGAGAACGAGCTTTCTGTTTTATGTTAACCGGGAATTTGATTCCCGGTTTGCATAGATTTTTTCCAAAAACAGGCTATTTTTATGCGTTGGCATAATTTGCCTTTCATCGTCAAATCGGCAATTGGGAATTTGGCGCGCCAACGGTGAGCGGAAATTTGAGCCCGCAGGGCGGCATAATCATAGCCCAGCGTGGAGCCGCAACGCGGCGGAACGCTGGGTTTGGAATAAAAAATAACCGGAACCCCGACCAACGTGGAGGGGTGGCAGGGAAGCGCAGCTAAAACACT
>JAZRKW010000068.1:0-27639 GCA_045646505.1 Akkermansia sp.
CACCCACTCCGCTACGCTCCGGGGTTCTGATATGTTTTTCATTTTACCCAGCGTTCCGCCGCGTTGCGGCTCCACGCTGGGCTATTATTGTGTCGCCCTCTCCGAGGGCTCAGAATTCCTCGGGCTTTCAGCCCGGCAAATTCCAATTTGTCGAGCAGATAGGGGCTTCTTCCAAAATGTTGCTGATGTTTCTATAGCTTACCAAATCTTTGGGAGACGTGTGAATCCACGCTTCCTTTTCCCGGGATGGCATTGACAATCACGCATGATTTACCTATAATACATAATATGCAACACCCTGTGCAGAACGATGACCTCACTTCCCTGCTGCGACCAGAAGAAACCATACTATGGAGCGAACGCAGAAAGCAGGTTTTTGACGACTGCATCGGCATTATCATGGCCAGCAGCATTGTCGTGCTTCTGATATACGCCGCACTCTGCATGGCTTTTATATGGAAAGACCTCAATACGAACGAACTGCTTTTTCTACCGGCAATCGCCCTGTGCGGCCTTATCGTGGCAAGCGGCAAAGCTCTGTACAATAGACAACTGATATATGTACTCACGCAGCAGCGCGCCATCATCATCTGGCATATCTTCAACAAACTTCTCTACATAAAAGACTTCCCCTGCTCCCGGGACATGGTGCAAGCCATCACCCGCAACCTCCGCGGCTCAACAGACTACATCTTTACCTGGCAACGCATGGGGCGCAGCCTGCGCATACCGACCGGCTTCATCGGCACACTACAGGCAAAAGAACTGGATGAAGCACTCAAACATTGCGGCGTAAAACTACCGGCAGAAGAAATCATCCGCGAAGAGCCCCCCGCTCCACCCTCAGTCATTAAGCTGATCACCCCCCTGCTCGTTATCGGCTTCTTTATCTGCAGCATCATCAATGAAATAGAAATCAACGCCGAGCTCTACCTCACCCTGTACGGCGAGAAAGCAACCGCCACCGTCATCGAACAGAATAAAATAACGCACACATACTACCGCCCCGGATACGACAACCAAGAAGAAGACTTATACCATTCCCAGATAATCTTCACCACAAAACAAGGCGCCCCTACCACGACGCTCGACATGATTGGCGACAAATCTCCCACCTATTCCTATGGCGAACAGATTGAAATACTCTACGACCCGCAGCAACCCATTCTGGCCATGCGTGCCACCCCCAAACGCTTCGGGCCCATCATTGTCGCCATATTAGCCATCAGCATCCCCCTCGCCATGCTGATATACCGGCTCCGCCGCCTCTACCTGCACCGCAGGAAATCACGCAGCCGGCAACTCACCCCGCGCAAGTCATAAAAGCAAACCCAGGCAGATTATCCCACGTTTCCAGATAAATGCTTTTCTGGGCGTAGCTTTAGCGAAGACAGACCTGTCTGGGCACAATAAGTGAGCGGCAGTAAAAACACGAAGCCCGAGCAATAAGCAGGGTTAGACAGTGGCTTATGTCAATTCTATACCCTTCCGCTGCATATCTTTCATGCAGAGCAGATAATCCTGCCCGTTGAGATAAACCTCCCGGCGTATGTAAGTGTCAAAACTGATAAAATTTGCGCCTATCTCAAATTGATAGCATGCAGACCTACAAGAACATTGCATCACGCAACACCACCCACTTCGTCCCTATTCCTTGTCACGCCATAGTCCGCCAGGGCGGCGGCGGAACTATTCATTATTCACTCCTTGGATTCGTTCTGTTGGTCTGTCTGGGTGTAGTAAGAGAGCAGCAGCAAAACAGGGGCCTTAACTTTTACGAAATCTGACAATTCGTAATTTTCATTTAGCCTCAAAAAACGCCTATTGGATAATTGCCAGTCAAATCATCATACTCGGGAATTTCTAAGTCAAAAGAGCGTTCTTGTATTTTTGCTTTAACTATTTTAACACCCCTTGGAATATAGAGTTGTTCCGCCAATTGCTTTCGCCTCTTAGAAATGAGGAAAGCTATCTCTAGGGGCGAGTACTCGCATTTAGGACCAAGTATTATTTTAGTTATGTATCGAGTAAAGGCGTTAGTAAAATACATAGTTGGAGGACCTACACTAAAGCGAGAGCATCTGTTGTGTCTCATTGTCACTCTATATTCATCTTCATACTGCCAGTCTGTGTGTTTCGTGATAATTTGCCTAAACCATTTTTGTCGCCCCTCTAATTCTTGCTGACGAGTGCCAGACCAAAACCAATTTTGAGGGTCGCTTCTTTCGTGGGTATATTCACATTTTAGGAGGACATCTCCGCCTCTCAGGTCTATTTTCTTATGTTCCCCGTCCTCCCAATATTGGAAAAATAATGCCGTTGTACCCAATTTTGCATAGTCGATAGAATCAATGGCAAGTTCTTCTCCCTTATTTTCAGGAGCCTTTTCTGGGGATTCTATTGAAAAATAATCAATCCCAAATTCAATGCACGCTCCTCTGTACTTATCCGCATAATTTCCCCACATTGGATGATTTAAACATTTGCTAGTTAGTGATAATATACCCAAATGAGCTAAGGTATCATCCTCTGGGTTATTTCCATCAGGGAGACATTCGAATGGGTCGTTTGCATCTTTTCGATATGTTAGTTTAATGTCACCATGTTGTATCAATCCGGCTAGGGCTACAGGTGTAATATACTTATACAAAATGATGCGCTTTGTACAAAAGTCAGAGTCTGCGGCTGTTCGTAATATTGCAGTATCTATAGACATAGAACAGATTTGTTCAGCTAATAAAAATTAACCCACTCTCGGTTTGAATACTTTGCGGATTTGGAGAGACTTTGTACGCAGCCAAGAGAAAAGCTCTGTCCAAGTGTCACGGTCACGTACATTGCCTTTGTGGGAGCAAACGATGGTGCAATCTTTTTTCTCATTCCATGCCAATTTGCATCCCATTTCCTGTTCTATTGTATCGGCTTCTTTACGCAGGGCTGCAAAGAGTTCTTTATCTCTGCTAATGTATAAAAGAGCAGATACTTGATTTTTCTGCGTGCTTACGCGAAGAGATATCAGACACCCCGAATTCCCAATACTCAAGTCGTAGAATGTTTGCCCGCATGCTTTTCTCAGACTGAAGATTTGCATGAAATCTTTGTCCTCCATGGCGGCATCACGGAAGGCTGACCAAAATTCTAATTGGAACATTTGTTGTTCGTTTTGTGCTCCTGTTCCCTTAGCTGATTTTGCCCATTCATTAGGCTGTTCTACTATATTAAACTTAACGGCTGTTCTTGAATTGTCAATTTTCCACAATTCCAGCTCTAGTAGAAAAAATCCAAGGGAACTATCCGTTCGCTGGTTCAGCCACTCGATAGCTTGACGATGTTCGTCCCGAGCACGTTTAACTACCCAAATGACCACATCAGCAGACTTACCGGATGCATAGGTAATGAGTTTGCCGAGGTGGTCATGGTCTGTAGATTCGAGCTGATTCTCGATAATAATTTTTCGGTTGGTACCTTCCTCCTTAGCGAAGATATCCGCATAATATTCCCCAACAGAGGATTCCTTTTCTTCCAACACTAGGTCAATACCTACAGTCTCTCCCAGCAATTTCAGATTCTGTTCCTGTGCTAGCCATGGAGTGAAATCACGAGCTTCATCCGGCCAGATGCTACGGAGGTTCTCTACTCGGGTCATTACCCCTAAATCAATCTCTTTATTACTTACCATGATGCTAATCAGATTCTTCGTCAATCATTCTATCAAAGAGTAGAAGAAAATCAAGCGGATAGCTTGCAAAACACTTAATTTGACACACTTAGAAATTGTTATGGGGATAGGCATTTCTATGAGTCCATAAATGGAGGGGAACCAACCTGCATTGATGACGATATTCCGTTTGATATTCCCGATAGCTGGGAGTGGGTGAGATTGGAAACAATTTATAATTTCATTGATTATCGTGGCGTAACCCCTACAAAAATAAGTATTGGGGTACCTCTCGTGACTGCAAAAAATGTAAAAGATGGTTTTTTGGATTATTCCTGTAAAGAATATATTTCACGAGAGGAGTTTGAATCTAGACAAACACGAGGAATTTCACAAAAGGGCGATATCTTGTTTACCACAGAAGCCCCACTTGGAAATGTCGCAATAGCTAATTTACACGAATTTAGTGCAGGGCAAAGAATTATTACGTTTCAACAATATAGTGAAAGAGACTGCTTGAGCAACGAGGTAATCGTTACATTTATGAGAACAGAAATATTTCGACACCAACTAAATGTTCAGGGAACAGGCTCAACAGTTAAAGGTATAAAGGCAGAAAAACTGAAGCGCTTATTTATTCCCATACCTCCCTCCAATGAGCAAGTCCGCATAATGGAGGCTTTTACAAAAAGGGAACAGCAGTTGCAAGCCATACATAGTTCCAGAAATCGCTACAAACGCATTATTTCAGAAACTCCCACCAGCCTACGCCAACAACTCATACAGGCGGCGATTCAGGGACTGCTCGTTCCCCAAAATCCGAACGATGAGCCCGCTAGTAAGCTATTAGAGCGTATAGCTGAGGAACGCACCGCGAAACTCGGCAAAAAGGCAGCCAAATCAATGAGCCGAATCGAGAGGCGTGGTAGTAAGACCTATGAGCTCTTCCCTGATGGTTCGGAAAAGGATATAAGCGATGACATTCCCATTGAAATACCTGCTCATTGGGAATGGGTTAGATTGGGCAATTTGTGCTCTAAAATAGGAGCTGGCAGTACACCTAAAGGAGGTAGAGCAATCTATAAAAGCGAAGGAATATTGTTTCTTCGTTCACAGAACGTGTACAATGACGGGTTGAGGTTGTCTAATGTAGCCTTTATAGATGAAAGTATAGACGATTCAATGCCCGGTAGCAGAGTTGAACCTTTGGATTTGTTATTGAACATTACGGGGGCTTCAATAGGCCGCTGTGCAATAATACCAAAGGAGATGCAAAGAGCCAACATTAATCAGCATGTACTAATTTTGCGTTGTGTAGAACAAAGCATGCTTGATTACTTACATACATGCATAATCTCGCCGATGACGTTCAAAAGCATTATGACTATGCAAGTAGGTGCAACTAAAGAAGGGCTCAGTGCACAAAAAGCAGCCCAGTTATTGATACCTATACCACCCATCAAAGAACAGCATCGTATTGTAACAGCCTTAAGGAGGTTGCCCATATAATAGGGGCATGTCCAAGACTACATTCGAAAGCTGGCTGCACCTTCAAAAAAGGGCGCAGAATACCGTTAGCTTGTACCTGTATGCCGTTGCTCAGTTTAAGCAACTGTACGGGCGAATAACGCTCGATAAATTGCAGAAGTACAAGCTCTATCTCATTGAAAATTTCAAAACAAAGACCGTCAATATCAGGATTTGCGGCATCAATGCCTATCTGGAATACCTCGGTAAAAAGGAATGGCAGTTGGCGCATGTAAAACTCCAGCAAAAGCCGTATCTGGAGAACGTAATCTCACAACCTGACTACGAGTATCTACGGGAAGCCTTACTCAAAGACGGACGCAAGAAGTGGTATTTCATCGTACGCTTTCTAGCGGCTACGGGAGCTCGCATAAGCGAACTCCTGAAGATAAAGGTGGAGCACGTACGAATTGGCTATCTCGACATCAATTCTAAAGGCGGCAAAACACGCCGCATATATATCCCGGAATCATTGCGTAAGTCTGCTCTCGAATGGCTAGAAGAGGCAAAAATAGAAAGCGGATTCATATTCTTAAACAGACGGGGTAAGGTAATGACTCCTACAGGACTTGGTAGTAAATTGAAAAAGCTAGGCGTTAAATACGGCTTAGACGCCCAGGTCGTCTACCCTCATTCGTTCCGGCATCGTTTTGCTAAAAACTTCATTGAGAAATACAATGATATTGCCCTGCTGGCAGATCTCATGGGGCATTCCAATATAGAAACTACCCGTATCTACCTCCGCCGCTCGCATGCCGAGCAGCGAGAGATAGTAGATACGGTCATTACTTGGTAATTAAACTAATTTCAGGAGAGCATCGAGTTTGTCAACAATTCGGTGCTGCTCCGGAAGTGAGGGGATGGGAATAAAATAATCCGACAATTTCTTACCTGAAATGTTAGCCTGATTCACAGCTAACGACACAACTGCATCGCCTTGCTTTCGCGCACTTGAACTGTTAAGAAAATAATTCAAATATGCTCCGTCTATTAGTTCACTTTGATTGATTCTGATGAGATATCCTGCAAAAATGCAAGGCGTTTTGTGATTTCTAAAAATTGCAGTTTTCCCCACCCATTCAGGGCTATTAGTCCTGTTAAATAGAACATCGCCTTTGTGCAATTCTAGCTTTGAAAAATCCGCATCATTATTTGAATATACCAAATCAGAAAAGTCAATCTCTCCATTTTGAATATTCCCCATTCGAAGGACTGCATATTTGCCTGTCGAATTAGACTTTTGGGCTGTGCCATATTGGAGTCCATAGCTTATGTATGAAAGCCTACACCATTCCCAACTATCTGGAATATCAAAGGGTATATCATCAGAAATATCCTTTTCCGAACCATCAGGGAAGAGCTCATAGGTCTTACTACCACGCCTCTCGATTCGGCTCATTGATTTAGCCGTTTTTTTGCCTAGTTTCGCGGAACGTTCCTGAGCTATGCGCTCCAGTAGAACGGAGGCAGGTTCGTCATTTGGATTCTGAGGTGCGAGCTGTCCATGAATCGCCGACTGTATGAGCTGTTGGCGTAGGCTGGTAGGGGTTTCGGATAGTATGCGTTTGTAGCGCTTCCTCGATTCCTCCAAATTAGCGAGATTCCTCATTTGGGCATTCAAAGCAGCAAGAATTTTTTTCTGTATTGCAATGGGGGGTATAGGCACCAGAATGCAAATAGCTTTTGCTTGATTTAACTTGGGTACAGTAGTCCCTGTAACATGTTCTGTTAAATCCAAAGAATTAAGAACTATTTTTAGCCATTCCAATTCAATTTCACTATAAACCTTAAATACGTGAGCATGATTATTAACCCACGATTTACCCTCAATTAAATACGCAGAATTGTCACCAGCTCCCCATTTTGCGCCATCTTCTCCAAGCAGTAACAAAGGTTCATCAAAAATCCACTCCTTGACGTAGTCGAGAATCCCCGTCGCTCCGTAATAGGGTATAGCCCCGTTCTTCCTATCTCTTTTAGTTATAGGCTTTCTTTGAGAGTCTAAGACTTCTACTATTTCACCTAATCGCACCCACTCCCAGCTATCGGGAATATCAAACGGAATATCGTCATCAATGCAGGTTGGTTCCCCTCCATTTATGGACTCATAGAAATGCCTATCACGTCTAAAGATGTGAGAGGTGCTCTTAGGCTTCTTTATTTTCTTTTCCTTAATCAGTCGCTCTCGCTCCTCGGCAATACGCTCCAGCAGCTTGGCCGCGGGCTCGTCTTCTGGATTTTGAGGCACCAATTCTCCACGAATAGCAGACTCCAGAATCTTTTTTCGAAGAGCTTCTATAATCTGTTCGATTTTATCACTCATAATCAGATACCGAGAGAAGTTTCTTTGAGCAACTCTTTAAGCGTGTCAAATGCTGCTTGCTCCTTAGCTAACTCTTGTTCCAGCATTTTCAAAAGCTCCGGAATAGACCCCTCAATATCATCGGATTCCTCTTTAAGCCACTTGATATCGAGATTCGTTTTATCGCGCAAAACAATTTCCTCGTAGGGGAAGCTACGCCAACGCCCATTTGGATTCTGCTCGGACCATGTTTCTTTTCGGGCAGCCAAATTACCGGCACAATAGCAGGAGACAAACTCATCAAGATTGGCTCGTTTCAGAGGATTCTGCTTTAACGTATGCTTAACATTGGTTCGGTAATCATACACCCAGACACGTTGCGTGTGATGCTTTCTATTATCGAGCGGATGGCGGTCAAAGAACAACACATTAGCCTTTACCCCCTGAGCGTAGAACAACCCTGTAGGCAAGCGCAGAATAGTATGCAGGTTGTACTGTTCCAGCAAACGCTTTCTTATCTGCTCGCCTGCACCACTTTCAAAAAGGACATTATCAGGCAATACTACAGCAGCGCGGCCAGTCTCCTTGAGTACGGCCATAATGTGCTGCAATGCATTCAACTGTGTATTTGAAGTGGAGGCAAAGAAGCGGTCCTCGGTCAACTCTCCTGTTTTTTCTCCATCAATGTTGTTGGCCGCTGTACCAAACGGAGGATTGGCCAGAATCATATCAAAGGCCCGCTCTTCCGGTGAGCGCAAGGTATCCCTACATTGGATGGGGCAAAGAGATTTATCCTCGGCATCCTCCATAGAGAAAATACCATGAAGATACATATTCATAGAACACAGGCTCACAATCAATGGAGTGAAATCATTGCCTGTGATGCCATCTTTTTTAAGTTCCTTGAGCTCTCTAGTGCCGGGTTTTTGCTCCTTAATGTATTCAAACGCACCCAGAAGAAATCCACCAGTTCCGCAAAATGGGTCATGTATCTTCATGGCAGCAGTCGGCTGCATCACTTCCACAATGGCACGAATCAAAGCTCGCGGAGTGAAATACTGACCTGCTCCCTTTTCTGAAGATGCATTTTTATCCAGAATACTTTCATATATCTGCCCCTTTACGTCAACATCTATTGCCAACCAGTCCTCACGGGCAATCATATCGATAACTCGCTTGAGATGAACAGGGAGATTAATCAGATTGCGCGCTTTATGATAAATGACACCCAGGATGTTGTTCTGTCGAGACAACATTTCAAGCATTGCCTCGTATTTATCAATCAACTCCTGACCATCCAAATCCAGCAAGTCATTCCAAGAGCAGCCTTCCGGCATGGCAATGCCATCCCCATAGGTCTCCTTATTTTCTGCCTCCATCTTGAGGAAAAGCAAATATGTGAGCTGCGCCACATAATCAGTAAATGCAATACCGGCATTCTTAAGAACACCAGCCATCTTCCACACTTTATCCCCAATATTTACCTGTTCTTTACTCATTATGCTACTAGTGCGTTATAAAGTTCTTTCTCATAGCCGGACAAGCCGGCTTTCTTGCACTGCGCTACCAGTGCGCCATCGTGCTCTCTGATATCAGCCAGCTCATAGGTAAGGTGTTCTGCAATCAATTCGGCTATCTTATTCAACAACCTTCGCTGTTCCTCTGTAAACTCAATACCAGCCTTTTTCTTTCGACCAAGCCACAATTCGAAGCGCTGTCGGGCAATTCCATTAAACCTCTTCAAATCAGATTCAGCTTGCATAGCATACTTAACCAGCTGGATAACATCCGCGATAACAGTACCCTTTGCATCCAGCCTCTGGCACCGCTCCGGTACCAGAATGGAATAATTACGCCAAAGAGTATCAACCGTATACTGGGCATCTGCCTTTTTCATTTCAGCCACCAGTTCTTCCAAGTCAGCAAGCAGCAAAGGCTCCTGCTTCTCACCTACAGTAAAAAGCAGTTGCAGTGCATGTATCCTGTCCTTATTCGCACCTATCCAATTACGGAAATCCTGCGTTAGTTTTTCGGCAGTAGCCTTTGAAAATCCTACTTCAATAGGCCCATCTGGAGATGTATCTACCCAGATTGAATTTTTTCGGTACAGTTCAATAATTTGATTGCGATAGGAGGGAGCGAAGCAATATGCATACGCTGAGCTCTTATGTGCTTGCAATCGTTGCACCAAAGCAGGCAAACCAAACCCACAGTCTTCTGCAACAGCCATAACATCATCACTGCATCCATATGATTCATCAAATCGTATGGATGCCATCTCTTTGAAATGTCCCATCTTCCGACTCTTATTCACCAACAGATTTAGACGATATGCCAATGTCTGCCACTTATCCTCATCGAGCTCGCATTTGTATGCCTTCTCCATCAGAATTTCAAGTGATTCAGTGGCCGGAGTGGTGAGAGGCGGAAGAGAAGTTACCATGGTATGCTCCGTCACACCAACAGCATCTACCAAGTAAAAGAAATCCTTTGAGCGGGCATTGGGGGTTACATTCCGCAAATCTTGGTCAGAAATAGTGCGACACCCTCGACCATACATCTGCTGATAGTACGTTGCGCTTTTTACATCTCGCATGAATAACACAACCTCCAAGGGTCTTACATCCGTACCCGTGGCTATCATATCTACGGTCACAGCAACTCGGAAATTTGGGTCAGTGCGGAACTGCTTGACCAGAGTTTGAGAATCAATCCCGGAAACACTATAAGTTACCTTCTTACAGAATGAATCTCCACGTCCAAACACCTCCTGAACGACACGTGTTATCAACTCAGCATGTGCATCGGTTTGAGCAAAAATGAGGGTCTTGGGTATGTAGTTGATATTGTACTCCTCATCCGGTGTCATGCGTTCAGGATACAAATCTCTGTAAATTGCATCTTTGTAGGCTTGAATAACCGTACGAACCTGTGGTTCCGATTCCACAAATCGATTTAAATCCTTTCCTTCGTAAGGGATGTTTTCTACCAAGTCCGTATCGTCAAGCACCTGCGTCAACAAATCCTTTCTGAAGGCAGGGAATTCACCTCCTGCAATCAATTCCCCACCATATTCAGTTTTCTGAGTACGAATGCGGTATATGCAATAGCCGACATTGACACCATCTTTCACAGATTGAGCATAACTATAATTGGCCACTCGGTTGTTATCAAAAAAACTGGTAGTCAAAGCTGTTTCCGTCGCGGTCAGTCCAATGATTGTTGCGTCAAAATACTCCAACACCTTACGCCAGTTCTTGTAAATAGAACGATGGCATTCGTCTACCACAATAAAGTCAAAATATTCCGGAGGAAGTTCTGCATTATATACGGCTTCCTTCGGCGTATCATTCTCCGACAAAGTATCGTCGTCCGCGCTATTATCATCGGCATGTGTCAGAATGGAATAAACCCGTTGAATAGTCGAAATAACCACTCGGGGATTGCCTTCTATACGATTTCGCGTTAAACGAAGGACTTCATATTCTTCAGAAAACTTACGGTCTGTCTCCGGAACAGGCCAATTAGCGAACTCGCCATGCGCCTGCACACCCAAATTTCCACGGTCAACAAGGAACAATATACGCCGAGCCCGAGCATATTTTACCAAGCGATGGCAAAACGTGCAGGCAGTGTACGTCTTGCCCGCACCTGTAGCCACATGCAAATATGCACGTCGCTTCTGCTCCTTAAATGAGTCTTCCAGATTTTCTATTGCTTCTATTTGACACTGGCGCAAATTCAACTCAGCAGGTAACGGTATATCAGGCAAAGACATCAATCTGTTTTGCAGCGTAGAATCCCCCTCTTTTGCCCAACGCATCAATGTTTCAGGTCGATGAAACGAAAAAACTAGGCGCTGTCGGCTGTATTTATCTCTTCTGTCAGCATACAGCACTACCGTACCATTAGCCACATATATAAAGGGTAATGGACGTCGCCAAGCCGGTGTCAGACCATCAAGAGACGCAGCATATTGGTCAGCCTGATGATGAATCCCTCCCATCAAGGTTTTGGAAGGTTTTGCCTCTACAACAGCAATTGCCTTACCATCTACAAAAAGCAAATAGTCTGCCCGTATACCATTTGGGAATATCCATTCCTCAATAGCTACAGCATCCCCATTACGCCAAGCATCCTTGTCCTTGGAAACACGCCACCCAGACACTTCTAACTGACGGTCTATCTGCAATCTTGCTTTTTGTTCGGGGTTCATAGGGTAATACTATCACGTCTACGCGCGTAGTCTACCCCAAAAGCCCCCTCCGAGCAAGCAAGAATCCCCCCATAACCGACAAACGATGCAGAAAAAAGTCTAACAAAGTCTATTCCACATCGTTTCGTCATTTCTTGATGCATCTCCAAGAAAGAATATCAGCTCACAGGTTCAGCCTTAGGGCAAGGATTAAGCAGCCGGGGCATCAGGAAAACGGCGTAGAGAGGAAGGTCTACCAGGCAAGTGGAGGTTTCGTCTGATGTCGGGAGCTGCGAAAGGCTATATTCATTCATAGAACAGCGTACAGCTACAGGGGGCGTATACTTGCGGCAGTAGTTGAGCAAGCTCTTTGCCCTGGTGTTGGTTTCTGCTTTGACTTCTACGGGCACGATGTTCATATCGCACCTATTTTCCACCATTTATTCTATCCCTCTCATTTTAGATGGATTAGCAAGTCTTTTGCACATAATCGGCAGGAACTTCGGGCAAAAATTGCACATAATCGGCAGGAAAGGCCACTTATCCGGTTTCATGCCCTTGGTTCATTTTATGCAAATTTAAGATTGAATCTTGAATTTGTATAAAAATAATGCTACTGTATGGGCATGGCAAGCAGGAAGATAATCGAGCGCGATGCTAGTGCTAACATACTGGAGGCAGCCAGTATGTATCCGGTGGTGACGCTGTGTGGTCCGCGACAGTCTGGTAAGACGACGCTGGCGCGTCATTTGTTTCCTGATTACGATTATGTGAGTCTGGAGGATCCGGATTCCCGACTTGCTTTTGAGAGCGACCCGAGGGGATTCCTGCAGCAGCACCCTGCCCCTTGCATTTTTGACGAGGTGCAGAATACGCCGAAGCTCGTCAGCTACCTGCAAGGCATTGTGGACCGAGAGAACAGGCCGGGCATGTACATTCTGACCGGCAGCCGCCAGATGGAGCTGCAGGAGACGATAACGCAAAGTCTGGCAGGGCGCTCGGGCATGGTTGATTTGCTACCGCTGAGCCAGCAGGAGCTGCAGAGGGCCGGTATTTCGCTGAGCCGCGATGAGAAGTTGTTTTACGGCGGACTGCCGCGTGTTCATGCGCAGAAGCTCAAACCGACGCGCGCGTACATGGACTACCTGCGCACCTATGTGGAGCGCGATGTGCGCCAGATTATCAACGTGCGCAATGTTTCGGCCTTCGAGACCTTTATCCGGCTGCTGGCTTCTCGCGTGGGGCAGATTGTCAACTACTCCTCCCTGGCGGGAGACGTTGGCGTAAGCTCCATGACGATTAAGGAGTGGATATCTATGCTGGAGGCCTCGTACATCGTGTTCACGCTGCGCCCCTACCACAAAAATTACGGCAAGCGCCTGACGAAGTCACCCAAGATTTATTTCACGGAGACAGGTCTCGTGACCTCGTTGCTGGGCATCAAATCCGCTGAGCAGGTAGGCCGCGACCCGCTCATCGGCAATATTTATGAGAACTATATCGTCTCTGAGTTCCTGAAAAGCCAGCTGAACAAGGGTGAGTCTCCTGATTTATACTTCTTCCGCGATTCCAATGGATTCGAGATTGACCTGATAGTGGAGCAGCAGCGTTGTCCCAAGCCCATCGAGATAAAATCGGCCTTTACCTATAACCCTGATATGTGTAAGAATCTCCGCAGCTTTGTCTCCATGGTGGGCGACAGCAAATCCCCTGCCCTGGTTTATGCAGGTTCGGCCATGGGAACGCTGCAAGGGGTCGACATTTGCAGCGATGAAGGTATTCCCGGGCTGCTGGAGTAAAACAAGCCTTGCATAGTTACAAGCATTTTACTATATGCGGCTTAGTATACCTTTATGCAAATTTAAAATTGAATCTTAAATTTGCATAAACTCCATCTAACACACTAAGCTTTTGTTTCTTGCAATTATGCACAGTTTTTATCCGGGAAATCTGAACATTAACCATGATTCATGGACTATGGACTTGCCCCCGAAAAAAGGGGTATAAATAAGCAAGCTGACAGGCAAAACTCATTACTCATCAGCTTATAACAATCAACCTGTGAAATTCAGCAGTCTCACTGCGGATTTTTTCAATCACCACACAATACACTCGTAATATAGAGGTTACGATATGTAGCAAAATTCCAAAAAACAGGATTCTGCCAACTTTACGCCTGATTCAACCGGGCATAAAGGTCTGCCATTTCCTGCGGGAGGGCGGCAAGGGCATAGAGGGGGATATCCAGCAGGGTGTACTGGTGGCCCTGCGGGTCAGCCTTGCCAGGAGCAATCTGCACAGTAGAAACAGAATGCCTGCTCATCGACACACGGGCAGCCATGGGGAATTGATAGCGTTTGCAGAAGCTGCGCAGGCTCTTGGACTGCAGATTTCTCTCAGCTTTAACCTCCATGGGCAGAAGCCTGTAATCCGACTCGATAAGAAAATCGACCTCAGCCTGGGCGCGTTCGGCAGCCCAGTAGTAGGGAGCTATGGCGCATTCTGCGCGGAGCTGTTGCTGCACATACTGTTCTGTAAGAGCACCCTTGAACTGGCCGAAAATGCTGTTTGATTCCAGGATTACGGAGGGAGCTAATCTGCACCGAGCGGCAAGCAAACCAACATCGAGAAAAAACATCTTGAATGCGCCATCCGTATAGGCCGAAAGCGGCATTTCCGGTTTGCGCACGCGAGACACCAGCTGAATCAAAGCAGCATTATCCAGCCAACGGATGGGGCCGCGCAACTGCGGAGCCCTCACCTTCTCGCCCACCTCTGAATGCACGAAGCGCTTGTCTTCACGCGAAAGCTGACCGGGTATAGAGTCCCATATCTGGGTGATGTAGTGGGTCTCGGCATCGGTGGCGTGTTTACTGAAATCGCTCCGGTAATCAGCCAGCAGCGCCTCCTGCACTCGCCGGACTGCGTGCAAATTGCGGGTTTCCGCATAGGTCTGCACCACCGCCGGCATACCACCGACGAAAT
This sequence comes from Akkermansia sp., assembly GCA_045646505.1. Taxonomy (GTDB): domain Bacteria; phylum Verrucomicrobiota; class Verrucomicrobiia; order Verrucomicrobiales; family Akkermansiaceae; genus Akkermansia. Next base: position 14,668 of record JAZRKW010000068.1, read on the forward strand.
AATACTGGCGCAGCAGATCCACATACTTCTCATGGAAGGTATCCAACGTGTTCCAGTCTCGCTTCCGGATAACATCCACATAGGAGCCGAAGCCTGTGGCATCCAAAAACTCGGTGAAGCTCATGGGATACATGTATACGCGATCCACCTTGCCAACCGGGAATCCTGTGCCGGTATGCACTGAAAGCCCCAGCAGCGAACCGGCAGCTATGATGTGGTGCTCCGGCACATCCTCACAGAAGTATTTGAGCGAGGTTAATGCGCAGGGACATTCCTGAATTTCATCCAGAATGATAAGCGTTTCCCTCGGCACTATCCGGGTACGGCTCCGCACCTGCAGCGTATCCAGCAGACGCGGGATATCATAATCCCTCTCGAATGACTGCCGGACCTCAGCATCGCGGTCGAAACGAACATAGACCACATTCTTGTAGTACTTCCGCCCGAACTCACGGGCAAGCCATGTTTTGCCGACCTGGCGGGCACCAAGCAGCAAAAGCGGCTTGCGACGTGGATTATTTTTCCACTCTATCAGCTCTTGTATGCACCATCGGTTCATGTTGTTCCTCCTTTCCCCCGGCTGATTCAAGAGTAGCACCATTCATCTATTTTGTCAATGAACAATGCACATATTTCTTGTTACAAAAATACAAAAGTCGTCTTTTCAGCATAACTCGTTGTATTTAGCACTTTGCATTTACTTCGCATGCACTTTTACAAAGGACTTTTGGCCATTTGTATGTATTTTTACAAAGGACTTTTGACCGTTTATGTGCACTTTTACAAAGGACTTTTGCTCAGCTACGTGCATTTTTACAAAGGAGTTTCCGCAAGAAAAAGGCAGCAAGAAGGCCGGGGATTGCTCCCCGGCCGTGTGATTTTCTGGTTTCTGGTACTGGGCTTTACAGCTCGCACTGGGCGAGGGTATCGCAGCAGCAGCAGAAGTTGCGGTCGCCGTAGGTGTTGTCCACGCGGGAGCAACCGGGCCAGAACTTGTGCAGGAGCTGGCCGGGGGCCGGGTAGGCAGCCTCGCGGCGGGTGTAGGGGTGTGTCCACTCATCTGCAGTCACAGCCAGGGCGGTGTGCGGGGCGTTCACCATCACGTTGTCATCGGCGGGCACCTTGCCTTCGGCCACGGCGGTCATTTCGCCGTGAATACCAATCATAGCCTCGATGAAGCGGTCGAGCTCAGCCTTACTTTCGGACTCAGTGGGTTCTACCATGAGGGTATCGTGCACCGGGAAGCTCATGGTGGGGGCGTGGAAGCCGTAGTCCATGAGACGCTTGGCCATGTCGTCCACGGAGAGGTGGCTCTTGCCGAGCATGATGGTGGTATCCAGGATGCACTCGTGGGCCACCAGACCGCCCTCGCCCGAGTACAGGGTCGGGAAGTAGTTCTCCAGACGCTTGGCGATGTAGTTGGCGTTCAGAATAGCCATCTGGGCAGAGAGCTTGAGTCCCTCGTGGCCCATCATGGCCAGCCACATCCAGGTGATGGGGCAGAGAGCGGCAGAACCGTATTCGGCAGAGGAAACGGCAGCGGTCTTCTGCTCCTCGCCGGAGATGCAGTGGTCCGGCAGATAGGGGGTGAGGTGCTCGGCGCAGCAGATGGGGCCCACGCCGGGGCCGCCGCCGCCGTGCGGCATGGCAAAGGACTTGTGCAGGTTCAGGTGGCACACGTCGGCACCGATGGTGCCGGGGTTGGTGAGACCAATCTGAGCATTCATATTAGCGCCGTCCATGTACACCTGACCACCGTTCTCGTGGACGATGCGGCAGAGGTCGGCCACGCCGCTCTCGTACACACCGTGGGTGGAGGGATAAGTCACCATGAGGGCGGCCAGGTTATCGCGGTACTTCTCAGCCTGGGCCTTGAGGTCCTCGGCATCGATATTACCCTTCTCATCGCACTTCACGGGCACCACTTCGAAGCCGGCCATGGCGGCGGAGGCGGGGTTGGTGCCGTGGGCGGAGTTGGGGATAAGGCACACGTTGCGGTGCCCCTGCCCCTGAGCCACCTGGTAGCGGTGAATGGTGAGCAGACCGGCAAATTCACCGGCAGCGCCGCTGTTGGGCTGCAGGGAAACACCATGGAAACCGGTGACGGTGGCAAGCCACTGCTTGAGCTGCTCGAGCATGGCGCGCATACCCTGGCACTGGTCCTTCGGAGCGAAGGGATGCAGCGTGGCAACCTCCGGCCAGGTGATGGGCATCATAATAGCGGCGCAGTTGGCCTTCATGGTGCAGGAGCCCAGCGGAATCATGGCTTCGTTCAGAGCCAGGTCCTTGGCCTCCAGGCGGTGGATGTAGCGCATCATCTCCGTCTCAGAGTGGAAGAGATTGAAGCACTTCTCCGTGCAGAACGCGCTGGTGCGGTTGAAGGCAGCATCCCAGGTGGGCTCTTCGGGCATGCACTTGCAGCAGGGCTTCTCCATGCCCAGGGCTTTGCAGAGGGCCTTCACATCGCGACTGGTGGTGGTTTCGTCGAAGGAAACGGAGATGGTATCGGCATCCACCAGGCGGATGTTGTAACCGGCCTCCAGAGCAGCAGCCACGAGCCCGGCAGCCTTGCCGGGGCAGCTTACCTGAACGGTGTCAAAGTAATTGGCCACGGGCAGCGTATAACCAGCCTTGGCGGCAGCAGCGGCAAAGCCGGCAGCCAGCTTATGGGCGGTAAGAGCCACCTGCTTCAGCCCCTCGGGCCCCTGGTACATGGCGTAGAAGGTGCTGAGCAGAGCGGTGAGCACCTGGGCGGTGCAGATGTTGGAGGTAGCCTTCTCGCGGCGGATATGCTGCTCGCGTGTCTGGAGGGCCAGGCGGTAGGCCGGCTTGCCGTCCTTATCCACGGAGAGACCGATATAGCGGCCGGGCAGCTTGCGCTTCAGCGCATCGGTGCAAGCCATGTAAGCAGCAGCGGGGCCACCGTAGCCCATGGGGATACCGAAGCGCTGGGTGGTGCCCACGCAGACATCAGCACCAAAAGCACCGGGTTCCTTCAGCACAGTGAGAGCCAGCAGGTCAGCAGCCACCACGCAGAGCACCTTGGCGGCGTGGCACTTGGCAAAGAACTCGCTGTAATCCTCCACGGAACCGGCGTTGTCCGGGTACTGCACCAGCACACCCGCCACGGTCGGGATGGAAGCGGGGTCGAAGCTCTTCCAGTCGCCCACGATGAGGTTCACGCCGGTGGTCTCGCAACGGGTGCGGATAACATCGATGGTCTGCGGGAAGCAGGTATCGGCCACAAAGAAAGTATCGCTCTTGCGCTTGGAATCAACGCAGAGATGCACAGCCTCGGCAGCGGCGGTGCCTTCGTCCAGCATGGAAGCATTAGCCACAGGCAGACCAGTAAGGCCGGCAATCATGGTCTGGTAGTTCATGAGCATCTCCAGGCGGCCCTGGGCGATTTCAGGCTGGTAGGGAGTGTAAGCGGTGTACCAACCCGGATTCTCGTACACATTGCGCTGAATGACAGCGGGCATGTAAGTGCCGTAGTAGCCCTGGCCGATGAGGCTGTGCACGGGCTTGTTGGCGGAGAGCACCTGGCGCAGGGCATCGAGAGCCTCCTGTTCTGCCATGGGAGCGGGCAAATCAAGCGGGGCTTTCAGGCGGATATCTGCCGGCACGATGGTATCGGTCATCTCATCCAGGGAAGAGAAACCAATAGTCTGAAGCATTTCCTGCAGCTCGGCACCGGCGGAACCCAGGTGGCGGGGTGCAAAGGGAGTCTGTGCGGTAATCATGATTTTTCTTTTGCTATGATATCAGAAAACAGAAAAGGCCGCATCCCTGCTGTGAGGAATGCGGCCCGAAATCGCTTTACTTGCAGAATTCCTCGTAAGCGGCGGCATCCATCAGCTCGTCCAGCTCGGAGGGGTCATCCAGCTTAATCTTGCAGATCCAGCCAGCGCCGGTAGCGTCGCTGTTCACGGTGCCGGGCTCAGCGTCGAGAGCCTCGTTCACCTCCACAACCTCACCGGAAACGGGGGTGTACACATCGGAAGCAGCCTTCACGGATTCCACTACAGCGATGCTGTCTTCCTTGGAGAAGGTGTCGCCCACGGAGGGGAGGTCAACATACACCACGTCACCCAGTTCAGACTGGGCGTGGTCGGTGATGCCGAGGGTCACGATACCGTCAACGATGGGGCTGATCCATTCGTGTTCGGAGGAGTACTTGTATTCAACGGGATTGCTCATGGTATTTTATGATTGGGGGTATGAGGTTTACTTTTTCAGGAAAGGTTTCTTGACGATGATAGCGGGAACGGCCTTATTGCGAACGATAATGTTCACCTCGGTGCCGACCTTGCCGAGAGCAGCAGGAACATAAGCCATGCCGATGCCCTTGCCCAGAGAGGGAGAAAGCACGCCGCTGCAGAGCTCGCCCAGGGGGGTGCCATCCGGCAGCTGCACTTCGTAGCCGTGGCGGGGAGGTGCGCCCTTGCCCGTGTATTCGATTGCCACCAGAGCGGTGGGGCGGCCCTCGGCCTTCTGGGCGCGGAGCACATCCACACCGATGAATTCCTTGGTCAGGTCACAGCACCAGGAGAGACCGGCTTCCAGCGGGGTCTTCTCTGGAGAAAGGTCGCTACCATTCAGAGAATAGCACATCTCGAGACGCAGACTGTCGCGGGCACCCAGACCGCAGGGCTTGGCGCCGCAGTCCATCACCTTCTCGAACCACTTGACGCCATTGGCAGCCGGGCAGAAGAATTCATAGCCGTTCTCGCCGGTGTAACCGGTGCGGCACACCACCACGGCATCGCCATCGCACTCAAACATGAGAATACCGTTGCGCACGGGCAGCTCCACGCCGGGGCAGAGCTTGGCGAACACCTCCTCACAAGCGGGGCCCTGCACTGCCAGGCCCACATAATCGGCACTCTTGTTCACCAGGGAAATACCCTCGGGCTTGTGGGCGGTAAGCCAGGCGTAGTCTTCATCAATCATAGAAGCGTTCACCACCACAAAGAAATTATCCTTGCCGAGCTGATAAATGATGAGGTCATCAATCACGCCGCCCTTTTCGTTGAGCATGATGGAATACTGACCCATACCATCCACCAGTTTATTCAGATTATTGGTGAACATGGTGTTGAGCCATTCGGTTGCCCCCTCGCCACTGACGAGGAACTGGCCCATGTGAGAGATATCAAACACACCGCAAGCGCTGCGCACGGTGTTGTGCTCATCGATAATACCTGTGTACTGCACAGGCATGTTCCACCCAGCGAAGGGTACCATCTTGGCTCCGAGAGCCACGTGCTTGTCGCACAAAGGCGTGCACTTGATAGAGTCGGCGTTCATACTGTCGTGGATTGTACTCCCCGGGCACCATAAGTCAAGAAAGGAAACCGCCACCTGTTTCACTTTGTCAAATGCTGACACACTTACCCTGCTGAATGTGACATTTTTGCCAGATTGGGGATTTTTCTTGTAATTGTCATCCTGACATGGTAGAGTCAGCGTAACTCTATATGGACACGACATACTACGTGATTTACGGTATGCTTCTGCTGCTGTCAGTCTTCGGCCTGGTGGTAGGTGTAAGCAATGACGCATGCAACTTCCTGAACTCCTCCATCGGCAGCCGAGCTGGCACCTACACGGGCGCAGTTGCCGTAGCAGCCGCAGGTGTGCTGCTTGGCGCTTCATTTTCCAGCGGCATGATGGAGATTGCCCGCAGTGGCGTTTTCATTCCCAGCATGTTCACCTTCCATGAGGTAATGCTGCTCTTCCTGGCAGTGATGGTGGCCAATGTGATTCTGCTGGATATCTTCAATACGCTCGGCTTGCCGACCTCGACCACGGTATCGCTGGTGTTCGCATTGCTGGGCTCTGCCCTGGGTATGGCCTATTTCAGCATGGGCGATGCCCCCGGCTCCCTGGCTGACTACATCAACACCGACAAAGTATTCTTCATCGTCTCCGGCATTTTCTGCTCGGTGGCCATTGCCTTCACAGTAGGCACTTTTGTGATGTGGTTCGCCCGTCTGCTCTACACCTTCCACTACCAACGCATGTACCGTATCATCGGTCCGGTGTGGTGCGGTTTTGCCTTCACGGCCATTTCCTACTTTGCGGTGTTCAAGGGGCTCAAGACCAGTCCGGTCATGAAAGGCCCGTTCATGGACATGGTGGACGCCAACATCGGGCTCGCCGTCCTCATCGCCTTTGTTGCCTGGACCATCATTGCCGCAATCCTGCAGTATGGGCTCAAGATTAACACCCTGCGTATCACCGTGCTGGCTGGCACGGGAGCGCTCGCCCTGGCCTTCGCCGGCAACGACCTGGTAAACTTCATCGGTGTGTTCATGGCCTCTCAGACCTCCATGGAACTGGCTGAAGCCCACCTGGCAGCAGGTGGCGACCTGACCACCTTCAAGATGGGCGGCCTGGCCGATGTGCAGCAGCAGGTGAACATGCTCTGGCTGGTGGCTGCCGGTCTGGTCATGGTCACCACACTCTTCTTCTCCAAGAAAGCCCGCAAGGTAACGGAAACCGAGCTTAAACTCTCCTCTGCCAACACCGGCAAGGAACGCTTCGGCTCCTGCAGTGCCGCCCGCACCATAGTGCGCTACACACTCAACACCAAGCGATTCTTCGAGCGCGTCACCCCCATGCGCATCCAGAACTTCATTTCCAGGCGCTTCACCCCGCTGGCCCCGGAAGAAGAAACCGGCGCTATCTATGACCTGGTGCGAGGCTCAGTCAACCTCACCGTCTCAGCCCTACTCATCTCGGTGGCCACGGAAATGAAGCTGCCGCTCTCCACCACCTATGTGACCTTCATGGTAGCCATGGGTAGTTCCCTGGCAGACCGCGCCTGGGGACGCGACAGCGCCGTATACCGCATCACCGGCGTGCTCACCGTCATCGGCGGCTGGCTTCTCACCGCCCTGGCTGCCAGCCTTGCAGCCTTCCTTGTGGCTATCGTCATGGCCTACGGCGGATTCTGGGGCATGGTAACTATGCTGGTTATCGCCGGCGCCATCCTCATCAAGTCCACCTTCTTCACTAACAGCGCCAAGGAGGAAATCCGCCTCATCAATATGCACAGCGATGCCGCAGTCAAAGACTTCGGCAAAGCAGCCAGCGGGCGTCTTGGCCGCATGGTCGGCATCTACAACGCCATGGTCAAAGCCCTGCTGGATGAAGACCGCGAAGCACTGAAACGCCTGCGCAAGAAGAGCCGCAATCTGAAACGCGACCTCGAAGTCCTGCGCGAAAACGAGGTACTGCCCACCCTGCGCACCCTGCCCAAGGAATTGGCAGACCGTGGTCAGCTGGTATTCCGCATCACAGAAATCTCGCTCAACACCTGCGAGCGGCTGCTCACCCTGGTCAAAGCCAGCTATAACCACATCGACAACAACCACCAGGGACTCAGCAAGGAACAAGGTGACGACCTGCTTGCCCTCACCAACAAAATCGGCCGTTTCTACCCGGATCTGACCGACATGCTCAAGGCTGGTGACTTTGCCGGCATTGATGCCCTTCTCGAAGACCGCGACCAGCTCAGCGAAGACTTTGCCGACTGCATTACCCGCCACCTCATGCACAACACCACAGATGAAAGCGGTATGCGCAACGGCATCCTCTACCTGACCCTGCTCAACGAAACACGAGCCATGATCAGCCACGCTTTCGCCCTCATTGAACGAGTAAAGGAAGTATACGAAGATTAACACCTCCCGATTTCAACAACTCCGGATGCTGCACTGCGGCACCCGGAGTTTTTTTATCTTCCGGCACCCTGGCAATCAGGCGAAATTTCTTGACATATCATGTTTATAAGGTTAAGCTGATAACACTATGAGCGAAGATGCTACCTGCAACGTCATCTGCCTGAAGTGGGGTACACGCTATCCCGCGGCTTACACGAATACTCTCTACCGTTCCGTCAAAAAACACCTGCACCGTCCTTTCCGTTTTGTCTGCGTCACGGATGACCCCACGGGACTTGATGAAGGCATTGATGCCCAACCCTTCCCCCCGAATCCCGGATACACGGAAGAAGGCCATTGGCCCGGCATTTTCTCCAAACTGGCCATCACCCAGGATGGATTCGCCGACCTGAAGGGACCGACCCTCTTCCTGGATGTTGATGTCGTCATCATGGATGACATCGACTGCTTCTTTGACTACAAACCGGGAGAGAACTGCATCATCCACAACTGGATTGAATGGCACAAGACCCTCTTCCGCAAACGCCCCGACATTGGCAACTCATCCATATACCGCTTTGAGGCAGGCAAGTCCGGTTACATCTACGACACCTTTATCCGCGAGTTCGACCGCGCTCATGATAAATCCCAGTTCCCGACCGAACAGGCATTCCTCACCTATGCCATGAAAAAGGTCAACTGGTGGCCGAATGACTGGGCGCAGAGCTACAAGCGCTGCTGCCGTCCCATCTTCCCGCTCAACCTGTTTGTTGCCCCCAAACCACCCAAGACCAGGATTCTGGTATTCCATGGCAGCCCGGATCCTGACCAGGCCGTAGTCGGCTTCGATGATGGCAAAGCACACCACAAGGTGCTGCCCGCCCCCTGGATTGAAGATTACTGGAAACTTGATTAACCCTCCGCGCATGAAGGAGCCGAACATCATTTACCTCGCCATCAACCTTCCGTCCTCCACTGAGCGCCGGAAGCACATTCAGCAACAAGGGGAAAACATTGGCATAACCGTTCAGATTGTCGAAGCCGTTTCCGGAAAGACCCTGACCGAGGAACAGAAGCAGATGTACAATTCTCGCAAGCGGGAATCAATGTACTTCACCCACCTCACCCCCAACGAGCAGGCTTGTGTACACAGCCACCGTAAGGCGCTCAGCACATTCCTGGCAACAACAGCAGATTACGCCGTTGTTCTGGAAGACGATGCCACCTTCGAACCCGGTTTCTTACCTGGAATCAAGTACCTGATAAACAGCACACCTGGCTGGGAGTGCTGCAAACTGTACACCGAGCCCTCTAAACTGTATACTCTCTGCCCGCCTATCGCAAATGCACCGGTTCAACCAGTGTTCCCCAAGAAAATTCCGTGGGGCGCCATCGGGTATCTGTATTCCCGCGCAGGTGCTGAAAAAATTCTGGCGCATTTTGACAGCTTCTGGCTGGGGGCCGACACCCAGCTGGCCGACATTATGCTGCAATACCACATCCCGGTCATCGGCGTAGTACCCAATCTGGTCAGCACACTCTATGTACACAACGAACAAAGCGACATTGACGACGGTGGCCGGCGCAATACTGTAACACCCACCACGCAGAACGCACCGGTACGCAACAAGCGCTCGGCTATGCAATATCTTCGCTACCGCTTCAGCGTCATCAGGCGAGCCATTGGCAAATGGCTGATGTGCCGGCAAATGCGCAGCATATTCAAAAAGACAATCCGCTGATAGCCCCTGTATTCTCAACACTTCTCATGTATGTTAAAACTCACCCACATCATCAATAAAGGAGCCCGGCGCCTTTGCCTGCATCATCCGGACGATGAAAACAAGTGCGTCAAGGTAGCCATGAACTACCGCCATGTATGGCAGCTGAAAAACGAGCTTGAAGGCTATAAAAAAACGAAGCACCTTCTCGCCGATTTTTTACCAGAATACGAAGAGGAACTCGTAGAAACAAACCTGGGGCCAGGTCTGGTCTGCGAATTGATTCGCAACGATGATGGAACCGTTTCCCCCTGGCTGGTAGATGATATGAGAAAGGGAGACATAAGCCCGGATATCATCGAGCAATTACAACGCTACGCAGATATTGTCATTCAAAACAACATCCCGCTCTATGATCCGAATCCGTGCAATTTCCTTGTCCAGAACAAAAACGGCAGAAAACGCGTTGTGTTTTCAGACATGAAAAGCTACAACGACTACAAACCATGGGTCTACCTGCATCTGGAAAAAGTCATTCCTGCCTTAAACCGGAGCATTCTCAAGCGACGCTTGCGGGAACTCTTCCAGAAGATGGAGGATGCCGTTAAAAACGCAAAATGCTCATAATGTCATCCTTTCGCACATAAACAAAAAACGCCTGTCTCAGAAGCAGGCGTTTTTCTTTATCATCCTGCATCCGGATGATGAGCTTTAAGATATTGCAACTGCGCCAGAACCAGGCCATAACGCGCCCTTATCTTTGATTTAGGATGCAAGAGCCGGCGCAAGTGGCACACACGAATATAGTGATTAAGCTCACTCATATCAGGATAGGGATGAACATATCTGAATCCGTCCCTGACCGTGTGTAATTCCGAGCAGACAGCATCAAATCTCTGCTGATATTCAGGCGCACAACCTATTGCCTGCAACACCTCATCAATTCCTTTAAAATCATCGCAATCCAGAAGATCCGGTCCCGGTTTGTTCCCCCACCGGCACATACAAATCTTCATGATATTGTCAAACACGGTTATTTCCTTCGTATCATCTTTCCTGATAGCAAGCTGGCAATCTATCAACACCACACGCCCATTATGATACAACATATTCTTCGCAGCAACATCCCGATGAACGATACCCGATTTTAACAAAGCCTGGGCAATCGTATACAAATCTTCCACAATCTGTTTCTTCTGGTCAGGAGTCAACTCATCTCCGCGCATCATAATCGTCCGCAAATCCTCACCCGAAATAAACTCTGCGCTACAAAATGAAAATTTCTTACCAGCATAATACGCCAATGGTCTGGCAAAATTCTCCGGAGCATGTTTCCAGAGTTCCATGCTGCAGCGGTACTCATTCTCACACATGTCACCATAGCGGCATGCTTTGATGAACACATCATTTCCCTCTGCATCTTTAGCCAGAAAAATCGAATTAAGACGGCTTGAAAATTTCTGCGGACTGGTAAATTGACGGACCTCAGTATAGCCGTAATTCTTCTCCAGAAAGCGGCTGAAAGCATTTTTCCTGACAATAAGCTTAGGAATTTTTCTTTTTTTATGAGCCATAACCAGCGATGATTTCTACCATGGTATTGTACGACTTATTCTGCGTGTTGTCAATCTCCAACTTAGCTGAGGATGGCAGCAAAAAAAGAAGCGCTACCATCATGCGACAGCAGCGCTTCTTACAGAGAAAAGCAATCACACCAATCAGATAAATGTGCGAATGACTGCCTTATCACGCAGGCGGTCCACCCACTGGCGGTAGCGGCGCTCGCTCTTCTTACGGCGCACGGCATCATCCACTTTCTGCTTCACCTCGGGCGTATCCAGGGAGGGTGCTGCAGCAAGCTTCTTATTGTGTACTTTCACAAGCGTGAACCCGGCGGGGTCAAGCAACGGCCCGACCAACTGACCAGGCTTGGCAGCAAACACCACATTAGCAAACTCCACAGCCAGCTCATCGCGGCGCAGAGAAGGCCACTTTCCACCGTCCTCGGCGTGAGCATCGCGCGAATACTGTCTGGCAGCATCAGCAAAAGAAACCGTACCTTTCTCAATATCCTCACGCAGACGAGTCGCCAGCTTATAGCGTTCCTCCGGGGTTGACAGCGGATCATCCGGGTCCATGGCAGGAATGAAGATTTTGCTATAGGTTATACGATCCTTCATGATATCACGATACTCGGCACTGGTGGCCTTGTATTCCTCACGAATTTCATCCGGGGTGGGGGGAATCCCGCGTTCATAACGCATACCGCGCATAGCAGAAACGGTGATTTCCTTCTTCACAGAATCGCGATACTCGGTGTAATTCATCCCACTCTTGCGCAGATTCTCCAGGAATTCGCTGCGGTCTCCGTTATATTGCAGCAGAATACGGCGGTTAATCTCATCCTCCACCTGGTCTTCCTTAATCACAAAACCCTTGGTTTCAAAATCGCTCAACACCAGTTCACGCTCAATCAAATCATTCAGCACGGACTTCTTGGCCGCCACCAGCTCAGAATTAAACCGGGGGCCCTGGCGAGGGTACAGCATCACAAGTTCACGGAAATAGGGAGCCAGACGAGCTCTCACCTCACTGGAGGTAATGGGGCGTCCATTCACCGTGGCAGCAATACGATTCACAACACCGCCCTTGGGCGCAGCCTGGGATATCCCGGCAGTAAGCAAAGCCAGCGCAAGTACAGCGATACGGCATACAGGTTTCATACACGGACAGTATACTTCAAGTGCCCGGCTCATGCAATCTTCTTCTTTGTCACAAGTACACTTTATGCTCGCTTTAGCGTACAGGACATGCTAGAATGGCAGAGTTAAACAATCTCAATCTTACCAGCTATGGCAATTAAACTGTTCATTCCCGGTCCCACCGTCGTCTCTGAGGAAATTCTCAAGGAAATGTCCCTGCCGATGATTGCGCATCGTTCCAAGAAAGCCTCTGAAATCCAGAAGCGCATTTCGGATAACATGCAGAAGATTCTCTTCACCGAAAACCGCATTCTGCTTTCCACCTCCTCCGGCTCCGGCCTTATGGAAGGCGCCATCCGTTCCTGCACCGCCAAGCGCGCCGCCGTGTTCTCCATCGGCGCTTTCGGCGACAAGTGGTACAAGATGGCCAAGACCAACGGTATCCCCGCAGACAAGTTTGACAGCGTGATGGGCGAACCCACCACCGCCGAAATGGTAGACGCCGCCCTCTCCACCGGCAAGTACGACCTGCTCACCGTGACCCACAATGAAACCTCCTCCGGCATTCAGAACCCGGTGGAGGAAATCGCCGAGGTCATGAAGAAGTACCCGGACGTGGTGTGGTGCGTGGATGCCGTTTCCTCTGCCGCCGGCTCCAAGATTGAGACCGACAAACTCGGTATCGACGTACTCATCACCTCCACCCAGAAGGCTCTGGCGCTGCCCCCCGGCCTGGCCATCTGCGCCATGAGCAAGAAAGCCTACGACCGCACCGCCGAAGTGGAAAACCGCGGTCTCTACTTCGACCTGCGCACCCTCTGGGACTTCATCGACAAGAAGAACTACCAGTACACCTCCACCCCGTGCCTCTCTCTCATG
>JAZRKW010000069.1:0-6077 GCA_045646505.1 Akkermansia sp.
ACCGCTTGGCCTCCGACTTCCCCCTGGGAACTGCATGAACAAATGCGCCAGGATGACTACCCGCACAGCATCAAGCTCCTGGTGCACCACAACACCCCGGAAAGTGTGGGCAAGCCCATTGTGGGCGCTGGTTCCTCCATCTTCTTCCACATCTGGCGCCGCGAGGGCGATGCCCCCACCGCGGGCTGCACCAGCATGAGCGAAGAGAATCTGCGCGCCTTCATTGCGCGACTCCAGCCCCGGAAAAAGCCGGTGTACATCCTCCTGCCCCGCAGCGAATACGCACGCTACCGCAAATCCTGGGGACTCCCCTGATTCTTTTCCGAATTCTCAAACCTCGCAATTTCAATCATCTACACAAGCGCTTGCTCAAAAAAGCATCATTTGTTGCAGAAATCTTAAAAAAAGGCTTGCATTCAGCCATCGCATCGTGTAATATTCTGCCGCACCCATTCGGGAGCACAACCAAAGCGAAGTTAGCTCAGTGGTAGAGCACATCCTTCACACGGATGGGGTCATAAGTTCGAATCTTATACTTCGTATATCGAAAAAAAGCTTGCAAGTCATTGATTTGCAAGCTTTTTCTTTTCCTGAACAAGAGAACCGAGGCTTTATTTATTCCTCCTCCTGGGGGCGGTCAACGGTATACTCCTTCCAGTTGGTAAGGACATCCTTCACCTGAGGGCCGCCCAGAACATTGGTAATCATGCGGCCTTCCTTATCGACCACGCTCACCGCGGGGAATCCGGGCATGCCGCAGCCCGGCAGACCACGGAACTGGGTAGCCTTGAGCGCATCAAACATCATGCAGGGCACGCGCAGACGGTAGGATTTCAGGTAATCCTTGGCCTCCTTTTCCGACTTATCGCCGCAAATGAGAATCACCTCCACCTTGCGCGTGCGCTTGATGTTGCGATACTCATCCACCAGCACCGGCATGGCCATGCGGCAGAATCCACACCAGCTGGCAGAATATAAATATATATAATAGTCGGCCTTCAGGTTGGGCTTGACGGTGATAAACTTGAACTTATTGAGCGCCTCCACCACGGCGGGCACCCCGGCGGCGGCATCTGCACCGGCCTTATCCTTCTTTCCGCGCACTGTCTTTCCGGCTTTTGCTGCTTTCTTCCGGCTGTCCTTCTTTTCTCCGGCAGAATCGGCGGCAGCTTCGGTCATATCCTCGAATGTATCCTCCGCCAGGGCCGGCACCAGCAGGGCGGCTGCAAAAATAAGCAGGAATAGATAGTTACGCATCATCATACCCGCAGAGTACCAAAGCACCACCGCCCTGTCAATTCCAATCTTACCTTCCTTCCCTCCCCGGCACCCGGCATGCAGAATCGCCTGACGGCGGGCGTTCCCCCGCCATCCATTCTACGCGCCTCGCACAGAGAATGAAAAAAATATCAAAAAAAATCGCTGTCAGGGATTGACCTTGACCAAAGATATGGTATCATGTCACTCACGTATGCATGCCGACCTTGAAAAATTAGTATCTGCTGGCAAAATTCCGGCTGAATTTGCAGCCCGCCTCGACCAATTCTCCCCTGGCAACTATGTAATGCACCAGGAGCACGGCGTTGGTAAGGTTGCAGCATGGTCCCTGGCTAAGAGCAAGATTAAGATTAATTTTGAAAAAGGCAACGATGGTAAAATCCTGGGCCTTAAGCTTGCTTTCAATCAGCTGACACCTATTCCCGCAGGCCACTTCCTGATTGCCTGCTTTGACGATCCCGCAGGCTGCACCAAGCAGGCCACAGACAAAGACACCATGCTCGACTTCATCCGCATGGTACTTGAACAGAACATTTCTCTTCGCGAGGGCATCAATGATGTGCTGCCCATGCTGCCCGAGGACCTGGAGAAATTCCTCAGCGGCCGCGTCATCGACGAAGCCGAATGGAAGAACTGGTGGGAAAAGGCTCGCATCGCCATGCGGGATAACCCCAGCTTCCGTCTGCCCACCAAGCGCGGTGAAGCCATCGTTCTTCGTCAGGCAACATCTGCAGCTGAAGCATTGCTGTCCGACTATACAGATGCAACATCCCTTGAATCCTGCGTCCGTATTCTGGATCTGTCCAAGCTGGATGTACTCAAAGGCGAGTTCGAACTGACCGCCAAGCTGATTAAGTCCATGGAAGAGGATATCGCCCGCGGATTCACAGAACCCCAGCATGTTCTGGAGCTCATCATCATCCGCGATGATATTCTGGAAACCGTAGCAGCCACCCCGGAGGACAAATCCGCCATGGATGCCGCTTTGTCCTCCTGCGGAGTAGAAACAATCACCACCCTTGCAGACAAGCTCAAGACCATCACTTCTGAAGAACTGGTAAGCTACATCGGCGAGCTCGCCGCAGCCCGCCAGCTCGAGGTGTACAATGCGCTGCCCGAAGCCATGGGTGAGAGCTGGCTGCCTTACGCCACCAACATCTTCCTGTTCGGCGGCGCAAAGGTCACCGCGCCTGCGGCAGATTTCATCATCTCCAAGGGTGCTAAGGAACAGCTCTTCAACGACCTGGCCAATGGCATCTCCCGCCAGAGCCTGAGCCCGGAAGTGCTCATCTGGATTTGCAAGGAACGCAAGGGTCTGGCTGCCGATGTAGTGAACAAAAACCTCATGCCGCTGGGTGCCGCCATCATGAGCGCCATCGAACGCGACAGCTCCGAGGGTGGCCCGAACCGCGCACTGCGCCTGCGCAACCTGCTGCTGGATGACAAAGAGCTTGCCCCCGACCTGGTAAGCGGTCTTTCCGAACTGGAAGCCCGCCCCTTCGCAAAAGCCCTGTACGACTCTTCTGTGCTGCCGGACCTCGACCGCAACCTGCTGCTGGCAAACATGATGAAAGTGCACCCCTCCCTGCAGGAGATTGCCCTGAATCGCCGCAACGCCAAGGAAAAGCAGACCATGTTTGTTTCCCTGCGCTCCTATGCAGCCCGCAAGGCTGAGCTGGAGGATATCATCAACGTCCGTCTGCCCAAGAACAAGCACGACCTGGAAATCACCCGCGCTGAAGGCGACCTCCGCGAAAACGGCGGTTACCAGGATGCCAAGGCCACGCAGCGCGTGCTGCTGCGCCGCAGCGAAGAGCTTTCCCGTCTGCTGGCTCAGGCCGACCCGACCGACTTTGCCAACGTGGACTGCTCCACCACCGGGATGGGCACGCAGGTCACTTTCAGCGCCCCGAAGAACCGTACCGTGGTGTACACCATTCTGGGTGCCTGGGACTCTGTGCCTGAAGCCAACATCGTCGCCTACAGCTCCAAGCTTGGTGCCAAACTCATTGGCCACTCCGTGGGCGATAAGCTGCGTCTGCCGCTCGAGATGGGTAGCACACCGGTCATGATGACCATCAAATCCATCGTTCCTGCGCCAAAGGAACTGATTTACCCGGATGGAGAAATCCCGAAGAACTAAGGTTCTCTCCCTGGATAATTTTTCCGGACACGCCCGCAGCCTCACTTATGAGCTGCGGGCGTTCTGCGTTGAAGAAAGCCTCAACGGAAGCGCCGGCACAAACCCGAACAAAGGAGCCAGCAGACGAGCTGACGGCAACTTGAGCATCTGGTTATAATCCCGCACCGCGCGATTAAAAAGCTCCGCCACCTGGTCCTGCTGGAACAACGAGACAGAAACTCTGGAACACACCCGCTGCAAATGTTCATGCTCGCGCATAACAGAGGATTCCTCGACAAGCTGCACAGATTGCACCACAGCCTGCCGCAATAAATCTTCCACCCCGTCAGCACGAGAATCGGAGTCAGAACTCCACAACAACTCCAGCCCTTGCGAAACCGAACGCTCAGACTCAGCCGCCAGGTGCTGCAACGACCGAGGCAGAGAGGCATCCTGCGGGAGAAAGGCAGCAAAGACCACAGCAAAATCATTCAACGATTCATTGCGATAATGAGTTGCCCTGCTCCACTGTCCCCAGAAATTGCATACCACAGTCCGCAAATGGTCAAGATTATTATAAACACCGACAGCCCAGGCAAAAAGCGCCACAAGCAAAGCTAAAGATACAAGATACGGCATGCCGGGCATTCTACCCACCTTCTGCCGTGTTAGCAAGAAATCTCAAAAACTATTAGAGAAGAGACCGGCGCAAGGTTAAAGCGCCACATATCTCAGCCACATCATGCACGCGGTGCATATCAGCCCCTCGCTCTGCAGCCAGCAAACTCATGACCACGGTCGGCCATGCCTGAGTCCTGGCAAGAGAGGAATCCCCCAGCAAAGCCCCCATGAAACGCTTTCGAGAAAGAGCAATGAGCATGGGCAAGTTCTGCACACGGATAGCTTCCAGATTCCGGAGCAATGCCAGATTATGCTCCACCGTCTTTCCGAAGCCAATACCGGGGTCAAGGCAGATACGCGAAAGCTCTATTCCTGATTCCTGCGCAAGAGCAAGTCTGGTTTCAAAAAATGCCCGCACCTCCGCCACGACATCATCATACTGCGGATTCTGCTGCATAGACCCGGGCTCACCCTGCATGTGCATCAGCACCACACCGCAGGGAAACTCCGCACACACACGACGCATTTCAGCATCTGCCAGCCCGCTGATATCATTCACCACATCCACCCCCGCCTGCAACGCTGCATGCGCCACTGCAGCATGGCGGGTATCCACAGAAAGGCGCAATTCCGGGAACTCTGCGCGGAGCGCTTTTATCACAGGCAACACGCGCCGCAGCTCCTCATCCACCGCCACCTCTTCAGCCCCGGGCCGAGTCGACTCGCCACCCACATCAATCATATCCGCCCCGGCAGCCAACATGCGGCGGACCTGCTGCAGCGCGGCTTCCACACTGGAATACAGGCCACCGTCAGAAAACGAATCAGGGGTAACATTCAAAATCCCCATGACGGCACCGCCCTGCGGAAAGCTCCAGGCTCCGCGTGCAAGCTGCCAGCTGCGACCTGCCTTATTCATTTACTCAAGAGTATCGTGATGCGATACCGCATTCTGCGGTTTTGCAGCAAGATCCAATGCACGGTCTGCCACAGTGGCCGGGTTGTCATCAAATCGGTAAGCCAGACAATCCGGGCAAGTGGGAGAAGCCTTATCAACTATAGCTCCACACACCATGCAAAGCTTATAGTTGGTAGGGTCATTTACCACAGTGGTAGCGATTTCTTTATAATCCAGGCGCATATACAATAAAGTGAAACACAGACGGAGCATCGGTCTTCAACCGATACTCCGCCATGCTCAAAAACGGAAAACCTGAAAAGGAACTCAGGCGATGGTAGCCAGGGCCTTGGCAGCCTTGCTCTTGTAGTTGGCGGCGCGGTTGGCCGGCACGGTGCCCTTCTTGGCAGCCTTGTCGATGGCGGAAGCGAAATTGTTGTAAGCAACAGCGGCAGCAGCAGCGTCCTTGGTCTCTACAGCTTCAGCAACCTTCTTGCGGAGGGTGCGAACACGGGACATGATGGAACGGTTGATAGCGGTGCGCTTGATCGTCTGGCGGATACGCTTCTTAGCGGACTGAGTGTGAGCCATAATTCAGATGAAAAGTAATTTGGTTTTTCGTTTTGGTGGGGAGAGTTTACTCATTTCCGACAAAATGTCAAGCGAATTGCGGAGAAATGGCGTATTTTTTCATTTTCCGACAGAAACGCCTGTCCGGCAGTCTGCTTATTGCCGGATGCTCCCTATCAATCACCTGATTTGTGCCCTCATAGTGCCGCATTTCATTCTTCCTCCCTCATTACAGTCATAAATTACTTGTTATTGCATGCATTCTGTGTAAGAATGAAGACGATACAACATCTTTCAACTTATAAACCACGATGAGATATTTACCTGTTGCAAGTCTGATGTGGGCCGCCGGAGTTGCGGCTTTTGGTGCGCCAGAGCTCCCGAATTATGGCGTGGTCATGGAAGTCTGGAACAACGTGATGGGCGAGAAGGTCAAGGAGGTGAGCGATGTAAGTAACAGACGCCCGGCGGATTCCGTCTACGTCAAGGCGCGTATTGATGATTTTGCCCTGGGCAAGGACCACTTCGCAGCCCGCTACTCTGCCTGGCTCACCGCACCGGAAACCGGCGAATACACCCTTTACCTGG
>JAZRKW010000070.1:0-10070 GCA_045646505.1 Akkermansia sp.
CCTACTGCCAGACCAAGTTCGACTACGCCACCGGTAAGGTGGAAGTGGTGAGCAAGAAGGCATTCTCCGACGGCGAGCGCTCCAAGGTGAACTGCTACGGCGCTGATGACGTGCGCGAAGGTGTGGCTATCATGTGGCTGGAGGGTGTGGACGTTTCCATCACCGGTAACTCCACCAACCCCACCCGCTTCCAGCACCCGGTTGCCGGCACCTACAAGAAGGAATGCACGCTGGCTGGTAAGAAGTACTTCTCCGTGGCCTCCGGTGGTGGCACGGGTCGTACCTTGCATCCGGACAACATGGCTGCCGGCCCCGCCTCTTACGGCATGACCGACACCCTGGGCCGCATGCACAGCGATGCTCAGTTCGCAGGTTCTTCCTCCGTGCCTGCCCACGTTGAAATGATGGGCCTTATCGGCATGGGCAACAACCCCATGGTGGGTGCTACGGTTTCCGTGGCCGTTGCTATCGAAGAAGCTATGAACAAGTAAACCCTGCCGGGTTTGCAAGCGAAAGCTTAAGAAATTGCCCCGCCTGCTCAGCAGTGCGGGGCAATTTTATCTTTTGTGAGTTTGGTAAGGGGAATGCGCTGAGAAAGAGCGTGTATCGCCGCGCGCTGTGCGGAGAGGGGGCGCTGTTTACCCGGATTAGTTTTTGATACCGAGCAGTCCAGTGCGCATGGCGTCAATATCCGGAGTGGTGTTGAACCAGTGTTCGAATGCAATGGCTCCCTGCCAGAGCAGCATGGCATGACCGGTGGCGGCGGTGCAACCACGCTCGAGAGCGGCGCGTTGCAGGGCGGTTTCGTGCGTCACAATATCGTACACCAGCTGGCCGGAGTTCAGTAGTTCCGGGGGAATGGGCATGGGGTCACCTTCGCGAAGTCCCAGGCTGGTGGCATTCACCACCAGATCCGCCTGGGCCACAGCGTCTGCCAGCCCGGGTGAATCAAAGTGCAGCGTTCTAACCGGTGCTGAGGTATGCTGCAACAGGGAGGAAGCCAGACTTTCCAGTTCCGGGCGGGGGCGGTTTATCAGAGTGAGGGCGGGGCAGCCTTCCAATGCGCACTGGCAGGCCAGAGCGCTGCCCGCGCCACCGCAAGCTCCCATTATCAGTACACGTAACTCCCGCAGAGGGCGGCCGCAAAGCTCTTCGATAGCGCGGGAAAATCCGGGACCATCTGTATTGAAGCCGTGCCAGCCATCTTCGCAGCGCACCAGGGTGTTCACCGCACCGCTCAGCTTTGCCAGCGGGTCGAGGGAAACGGCAGCATCGTGTGCGCGTTTTTTGAAGGGCACTGTCACGTTCACGCCGATGAATCCGCGTGTTGCGAGTGCTGACAGTAGTTGTTCGAATCCTCCTGGTTCTGTGTCTGCCAGCAGACGCACATAGCATAGCCCGGTGTTGGCGTTATTCAGCGCAGCTTGTTGCATCTGCGGTGATTTAGAGTGCACAATCGGGTTGCCGATGACCCCCACGCGGGCGTTTTCCGGCAGTTCTGCCAGCTGGGCGATGGTGTAGAACGGGAGCATGCTGAATAACACAAAACACGAGCTGTGAGGTAAAAAGTGGAAATTCTGTGCGTACAGACGCACGTTTCTCACTTTGAACCTCCCACCTCGTGCTTCGTGTGGGGTTCAATTACTTCTTATCGGTCTCAGCGCTGCCGTCCTTGGCCACGCTGGTCACGATGCTGGTCTTGGCAATCTTGATGATGGTGTTCGGGGCGATTTCCATCTTCACGGTGTCCTGCTGTACCTCGCGGATGATGCCGTAGATGCCACCGGCGCTTACCACCTTATCACCAGCTTTCAGGCTGTCCTGGCGTTCTTTGAGCTCCTTCTGCTGCTTGCGCTGGGGGCGGATAAGCAGGAAATAGAAAATCACACCGATAAGACCGAAAGTGATGAGCATGCTCATGGGGTCACCTTGCTGACCGGCTGCGGCTTGGGCAATGTAGAGTGCGTTCATTGTATGTCGTTTGCTTGGTATCGCGAGATGAAGCTGCGCTTGAATGCAGCGAATTCACCGGCTGCAATGGCGCTTCTCGCTTGCGCCATGAGCCGCAGGTAAAAGTGAAGATTCTGGAACGAAAGCACACGCAGAGCCAGCATTTCTCCTGCGCGGAAGAAGTGGCGGAGCGCAGCGCGGGAGAATCGGGTCACATGCGGGTGTCCTTCCGGGTCCAGCGGGCGGGGATCATCCTTCCAGCGCTGGTTTTTGATATGAATCGGGCCATCCGGGGTCATGGCAATGCCGTGGCGTGCCAGGCGGGTAGGCATTACGCAGTCAAACATATCCACCCCGCGCTCTATCATTTCCAGAAGCTGAGTGGGCGTGCCCAGCCCCATGGCGTAGCGGGCTTTGTTCTGGGGCAGGTAGGGGGTGCTGTTTTCAATGGCGCGCAGCATCTCCTCCTCCGGTTCGCCAACGGAAACGCCGCCGATAGCATAGCCGTCGAAATCCATAGCGGCCAGTTCTTCAGCGCAGGCGCGGCGCAAATCGGCATATACTGAGCCCTGAACAATGCCGAAATGCTGCTGTAAGCCGTTGCCGCTCATGGGTTGGTGCTCATCTATCCAGGCCTTGCAGCGCTTAGCCCAGCGCAGTGTGAGCCCCAGTGATTTTTCCGCATATTTGCGGTCGCAGGGGTAGGGCGGGCATTCATCGAAAAGCATTGCAATATCGCTGCCCAGATTTGCCTGGATTTCCATGCTGCGTTCCGGGGTCAGCATCATATACGCGCCGTCTACATGGTTGCAGAAACGCACACCTTCCTCTGTAATCTTCCGCAGCCGCGCCAGACTCCACACCTGGAACCCGCCGGAATCGGTAAGCATGGGCCTGTTCCATCCTGTGAAAGTATGCAGACCGCCCAGGTTGCGGATAGCCTCATCTCCCGGACGCAGGCAGAGGTGGTAGGTATTGCCTAGCACAATCTGGGCGCCAAGCGCTTCCAGATCTTCCGGGTGCAGAGTTTTTACGGTTCCCTGGGTGCCCACCGGCATAAAAATCGGGGTCGGCACATCACCATGCGGCAGGTGCAGCGTGCCCAGACGCGCACCGCTCGGGTCTACCTTGTGTAAATCAAACGACATTGTTCTTTACATAGCGGGCGGCAAAAATGGGTTTACCCATTGCCTCCCATTGTTTCTGGAAATCGGTTTTCGGATAGAACGGAGCATTCCACTCCTCGCGTTGGAAGAGGGGGCTGGCATCCATTCGTTCGCATACCCACTCGAAATACTCCTCGTGGTCCGTTTTGAAAAGTACCTCACCGCCCGGCGCCAGAGCGCGGTGCAGCACCGGTATGAAAGAATCCTGCACCAGACGGTTCTTGTGGTGCTTTTCCTTCGGCCAGGGGTCAGGGAAAAGATAATGCAAACGGCTGATGCTGCCCGGTGCCACCATCCATTCAAGAAAATAGCGGCTCTCGACCCGCAGTCCGCGCACATTGCTCAGCCCGCGGCGGGCGCTCTCATTGCATACCTTGCGGATGCGGCCCAGCAGTCGCTCCACCCCGAGAAAACGTGTTTCAGGGTAGTGTTCTGCCATGGCCAGCAGGAAACCGCCGTCCCCGCAGCCCAGGTCTACCTCACACGTCTCCCCGGTACCGAAAATATCTGCCACCCCGTAGCGCGCAAAATAATCCTCTGGAACAAAAGCCGTATTCATCTGCGCCCCATTGTACCGGAGCCACCCTTGCAAGTCAATTGAATATACACCCTGCGTACGCAGAAGTCTGCGCAATTTTTTACTCTTCTCACATAATATGCATTTTCTGATGGAAAATCCTTGAATCCCGTCCAATTTATGGCATAGTCAGGTTGAGCGCATCAGGTGTGATTTCTGCAACTCTATTTTTACCCAGTGTTTTACGCTTCGTAATGAAAGTATCTTTATTCAAACATATCGTTCTGACTTGCTTGTTTATGTGGGGATTTTTTCCGGTTCAAGCGAGTGAGTTAATCATGTACACCGACCTGGCCCGGGTGAATGCTTCCTATAATTCCGATGATATTGATAGTACTCGGGATGCGCTTTTGGCATACATGAGGGCGAGCAACAAGTTTCAGTTACCGGCTTTGAAACAATCCGTTATGCGGCAAAGAGATATTATATACCAGAATTACAAAAAACTGGTTGAGCGCTGTACCCCTCCGTTTCTTGATGGTGTGCAGAATGCGAACGTATTCGATGGCGAATTTTATAAAAATCTGGCAGACATGGGAGATATTCGCGGGACTCGACTCTATGGAGAGTATCTTCTTGCACAGAATGACTCAGCTGGGGCAACCTGGGTAATGAAGTCTGCAGGACAAGGCGATGCTCGCGCGGCGTTTCTGGTTGCTGAGTTCTACGCATACTGCATGCATGGGTACCCGTATGATGCCAATCTGGCATACCAGTGGTTACAGTCATCGGCCCGGGCAGGATATGCCCCCGCTTGGGAACAACTAGCTGCTATTCATTGGGATGCTGATGCTCTCTGGAATGCTGGTTGGAATAAACCATATGCCTTTGAATGCATCAAATCAGCTGTAGCAGGATATCAGAGATGGACGTTAAGCTCACCCCTCATGCAACAGAAATTTCAGGAGCATTGCCAGACGATTCAGTTTATCCAGTACCTCATGTCTCGATATGTGAATACAAATAACTATAACTCATATGAGGGCTTTTACCCTAGTTTTCTTGCGATGCGTCTTTCCTGTTACAAAGAGGATGATTTCGGTTTGCGTGCTCGCATGTATTTTATCAACGATTACATGGTAAAGCGGGCGGCAAGATACCATATTGATGGTTGTTTAAAATTGGATTTATCTATGATTCCCATTTGTCTGAGGTGGACAGATAGAAATGCCCTGGGCACCGTTTACAGTCCCCGGAGCAAAGAAAAGGTTTCATGCAATATTCAGATTTATGCTGAAAAAATTCCGAATTCTTATGATGATATGACTAAGTGGCGGCGGGAAGAAACACTTAACAGCACTATCGCTCATGAATTAGCTCACTGTTATTTTTTGGCGAGATATTATGAGTTCTATGTACAGTATGCATCACAGAGCAAATCTATCGTTGAAGGTCATGCGGTTAACTCTGATTTTTCTTTTGTAAAAGATATTTATCGCGGAGGTTCGTTCTCGCCAGAGCAAATTAGTGCTATTCATTCGAAGGACTACGCATCGTATTTCCTTTGGTATTATAACAATATTCTGGATGCAAATAAGTTGACAAATTGGAGTAAACTCGATGAGCTCGAGAGGAATCTCTCCCCGACTCATACAGTGTCACCCATTCCGGTGCAAGAGAAATATGATGGTAAAAGTTTTGAAAAACCAGTACTTTTCGGTAATGGATTCTATGGATATTTGTAATTTCAATAATTTTGCGATGATGAAAAAGTTATTACTTCTGTTTTCTCTGCTGCTTGTGGGGGTGGTCTCTTGCCAGTCACGTCCCATGACCTATGATGATTTGATTAACTTGAACAAACCCCGTAAGACCCCTGCTGTTCCTCAGCAGAGGCCGGTGTTCACGAAATTATCCCCCGTACAGTATCAATGCACTGGTTGTCAGGGAAGGGCTTTTCAAGTATTGGTTGACACCGATAATCCGTACGTTCCGCCTCAATACAAGCCTTGCCCGGATTGCAATGGCCGTGGTTATATAGTGGCTGAGTAATTTCTGTTTTTTTCTCCTCCACCAGCTGTACAACGGATTCAGGAAGGAAGGAGGCGGACAACGCGGTCTGCGCGGGGGAGGGTGATGGTGACGGTGGTGCCGGTGCCTTCCTTGGAGGCGAAACCGAGGGAGCCGCCGTGGTCTTTGATGATGCGGCGGACGATGAGGAGGCCCAGACCGTTGCCTTTGCGTTTGGTGGTGCGGAAGGGTTCGTACATGCTGCCCATGATTTCGTGGGAGATACCGGTGCCGGTGTCGGAGATGACGATGCGGATATCGTTGTCGTTGTAGGCGGTCTGGATGTAGATGCCGCCGTCTGCATCACCGGGGATGGATTGGTAGGCGTTGCGGATGAGGTTGTAGAGTGCCTGGAAGAGTTGGGCGCTGTCGGCCGAGAGTTCGGGGAGGGATTCGCTGAGTTCGAGGTGGACTGCGATGCCGCGAGGTGCGATTTCGGGGTCGAGGGTTTCGATGACGCGTTCGATGAGAGAGTTGAGGTTGAGGGATTCGCGCTGCAGACGGGTGGGGCGCATGCTGTGCAGGAACTGGTGCAGCAGGGTATCGAGCCTCTGGGTTTCTTCCAGCGCGTTTTCGAGCAGGGGGCTGAGTCTGGCACTGTCGGCTTCCGGCAATTTTGCGAGTTTGCGCTGCAGGAGTTGCAGGTTGAGCCCGAGAGAGTTGAGAGGGTTGCCGATTTCGTGAGCCACGGCGCTGGCCATGAAGCTGAGGAGGTTCATCTGCTCGGCTTCAGCGTTTTCTTCGCCCTGGGTGTGCTGCTCAGTATCATCGCGGACGAGCAGCAGATATTCGCTGCCGCTGGCGATGGGACTCATGTGGAAGTGATAGTGGCGTGGTTCCGGGTAGTTGACCTGGAGGTCGCGGGTGATGGCGATACCGCTGTTGCGGAGGTCTTCCCAGCTGCAGGTGCCGCCGGTGAGGGTTTCGAAGGGGGTGTGCAGCAGATCTCGCAGGGGCTTGGCATAAATGGCGGCTGCCGCGCGGTTGGCAAAACGGGCGTGCCCCTCGGGGTCGAAGAGGATAATGCCGTCGCGGAGGGCATCGAACACATCCTGGAGCAGCCCTTTTTCACTCACAAGGCGCATGAAGACACTGCGGAGTTCCTCGGGGTCGAGGTGGTCAAGGCGGGTGACGAGTTTGTCGAGAGTGTCCTGTTTCATAGCTCAATATGCACGCGGTTGGCGTAGATGGGGATTTCGGCGCGGTAGATGCGGCTGTCATCGAAGCTGCCAGGGCAGGGTGCGCCATCTGCCACTACGGCAGGAGTGGCACCGATGGGGAGGGCATGCAGGGCGAGAGTGGCGGTGTCCTCGCTGGGGTCAATGTTGCCGGAGCCTTCGCGCACGATCGTGATGCTGCGGCGGCTGGAAGTATAGTGGAAGCGGTGCAGTCGGTACATGCCGATACGGTGGGCGTGCCCATCTCCGGCATCTTCGTAATGGTATGAAGTGGCGGTGGTTTCCGGTGCCCACCAGAGGTCGTATGTGACGTGAGGAACCGGAAGCTGGCCTACATACTGCTGCACGGGCCAGCGTGGGATGAGATGCCCGCCGCGTACAAAGACGGGGATGTGGTCCATGGTGGTGGATACCCACACTTCCTCTCCGGCAGAGGGGGCTGGTGTATCTGTCCACAGGGAGTACCATGTGCCGGGGGGCATGTAGAGGGAGCGTCCGTTTTCACCGGGGTGGTGCACGGGGACGATGTACAGCGATTCGCCCAGGAAGAATTCACTGCTGCGCCAGTACATATCCGGGTTTTCGGGGTACATGAGCGCGAGACTGCGGATGATGGGAAGCCCTTGGGCGTGGTAGAGGTGGAACTGTGTATAGAGATAGGGCAGGAGCCGGTAGCGCTCCATGATGGCGAGGCGTACGCGTTGCTCAGTTTTTGTGCCGAAGCTCCAGGGTTCGTGGCCGCCGTATTCGCCTTTGGAGTGGGAGCGGAAGAAGGGGTGGAACGCAGCCATCTGCACCCACCGGCAGAAGAGTTCCGGTGTGGGGCGGCCCAGGAATCCGCCGGTATCTGCCCCGCTGAAGGAAACACCGCTGGTGGAGAGCCGCTGCACCATGAGATTGGCCATTTTGAGGTTTTCCCAGTCGGAATTGTTGTCGCCGGTCCAGGTGGCAGCGTAGCGTTGCAGCCCGGCAAAGCCAGCGCGCGAGAGCACAAAGGGTCGCCGCTGTGGTGCGTGCATGAGCATGCCTTTGTGCGTGGCTCGGGCCATGCACTGGCCGTAGATGTTGTGCGCTTTGAGGTGGGAGCAGGAATAGCCGTCGAATGCGTGGCGGGTGTCATCCGGGAAGGTGCGGTCCGGGAAGATGGAGGGCTCGTTCATGTCCACCCACATGCCGCGCACGCCGATTTCGGCAATCTGCTTCTTGAGCAGTCCTGCCCACCAGTTGCGGGTGTCGGGCGAGGTGAAATCCGGGAAAGTGCAGGTGCCGGGCCACACGTTGCCTTCGAGCAGCGCGCCGTCGTGCCGGCGGCAGAATACATTGCGCTCAAAACCGCTGCGCCACACATAGTTATCCGGGTTAATCTTGATACCGGGGTCGGCTATGGTGACAATCTTGAACCCGTCATCTGCCAGTTTCTGCACCATACCGGCAGGGTCGGGAAAGTGTTCCTTGCTCCAGGTGAGGGACTGGTGCCCCTCCATGTGGTGGATATCCAGGTGAATGGCATCGCACGGGATTTTGTGTTTGCGGAACTTATCTGCCAGAGCCATGACCGCACTTTCGGGGTAGTAGCTCCATTTGCTCTGGTGGTAGCCCAGCGACCAGAGCGGGGGCATGGGCGGCAGCCCGGTGAGCCGGGTGTATGTGGCCACAGTGTCCAGCGCATCCACCCCGGCGATAAAGTAGTAATCCATGTGGCCGCCATCTGCCCCGAAGAGGATGCGGTCTTCGCGCTCGCGACCGAAATCGAAATACGAGCGCATGGTGGTGTCGAAAAAGATGCCGTACTGGGTTCCCTGATTCAGGCAGAGGAAGAAGGGGATGCTCTTGTAGAGCGGGTCGCTCTCCGGGGTGAAGTTGTAGTGGTCTGCTCCCCACATATCGAGGCGGCGCCCGCGCAGGTTCAGTGCGCAGGGCTTATCCCCCAGTCCGAAAAAGTGCGCCTTCTCCGGCATGTGTTTGAGCACCCATACCAGATCATCCCCTGTGCGGTCGGAGCGGCGGTGCCCCATGCCCTCGGCATCGGCGCAGAGAATTCGACCGCCCTCGCGGTCGTAGAACTCCAGTCCACCATCAATTTTACGGATGCGGACCTCCAGCCTCGGGGTGAGCACGGCCAGGTAGCCGGGGGTGTCTTCCTCCTCCAGTTCGGGAAAGGTGGGCTTATACTCCGTCGCTACACCGTAGCTGGGGACATTCTCGAACACCGCCTGGGTTACGTAACGGCAACGGACTATCCCCGGCTCCATAAAGCTGAGACGGAGCCGGGTATCGGGCAGCTCGATTTCAAGTGTGTGGGTATCGACCCACTCGAAGCTGCGTACTTTTGTGTCGAGTCGCGCGGGCATTGCCGCCGGAGAAAATAGAGACGTGGTGAAAGGGCGGGGCAGACTAACCGGGGGGCCACTGCAGGGAGCGCCCACCAATGATATGGATGTGAAGGTGCGGTACGGTCTGCCCGCCATTCTCACCGGTGTTCATCACGGTGCGGTAGCCGCCTTCCTCGATGCCTTCTGCCCGGGCAATATCGCCCACCTTCAGCATGAGGTGTGCCAGCAGTGCGGCATCTTCGGCTGTGGCTGCGGCTATGCTGGGTATCGGCTTGCGGGGTATCAGCAGCACATGCACCGGTGCTGCCGGTGCAATGTCGCGGAAGGCTACGCAGAGCTCATCCTCATACACGATGGCGGCGGGTATTTCCTTGTCCGCTATCTTCTGAAAAAGTGTTTTTTCCATGTGCGGTTATTTTTAGCATAACAGCGCCCTGCTGGCAAGTGAATAGTGAAAAAAACGTCCGGCTGGTCGGGAGTACCGAACCAGCCGGGATTAAGGAGTTAATGTTTCGTTTGCCGAAGGTGTTTACGCCTTGAGAGTGGCACCCTCCTTGGCCTCGATTGCCTTCTTGGCCTGCTCGAAAACAGCCTTGAAAGCCTCCGGGTTGGCGATAGCCAGCTCAGAGAGGGACTTGCGGTCCAGATCAATGTTAGCAGCCTTGAGACCCTCCATGAAGCGGGAGTAAGTCAGGCCCAGGGGACGCACAGCGGCAGAGATACGAGCGGTCCAGAGACGGCGGAACTGACCCTTCCTTCTCTTGCGATCGCGGTACTCATACTGCCATGCCTTGTAGACGGCATCCTTGGCGTAGCGGAAGAGTTTGCTGCGGAAACCGCGGAAACCCTTGGCGCG
>JAZRKW010000071.1:0-61634 GCA_045646505.1 Akkermansia sp.
CTAATAGGACGCGAGCCCCTCTCCAAGCGCATTGCTGCTTTACTCTTGCGAGACCATCAGGTATTAATCCCAGTTTCCCGGGGCTATCCCTGTCTTGGAGGCAGGTTACTCACGTGTTACTCACCCGTGCGCCACTCAGTACCCGAAGGTACTCCGTGCGACTTGCATGTCTTATCCACGCCGCCAGCGTTCGTTCTGAGCCAGAATCAAACTCTCCATAATATTAATTTAAGAAATTGCTGGACCATCAGAATTGGCTTTTTTGTTTAGCTCATTCCAATTCTGACAGTGCCGTGTTACCCCGCTCCGAGATTCCTGAGAATCCCATCTCGGCGTTGGCCACGGCACGCGTCACGACCTTTTCCTTCCCTCTCTTTATCCTCTCCGGCGCCCCGCCTGGCAGGTTGTTAAAGCCAGTGGACTGCGTTACCGCTGTCCCCGGCGCCTCGGAAAGTCATACTTGGAAAACTGCCTTGCCCGGCCGTAGTGAGCACCCTCGTGCTTTCTCTTTCGGGCTGCCCTGTAGCAGGGCGTGGGCAGAGCTTATCACAAACACGATTTCGCGTCAAGCTCATTTTTGATAAAAAGTTTGAGAATATTCGACAGACACGCCCTAAGTACGCGTCACTGTGCCACTTAGAAAAGAAAAATATTTTTTACAATCCAGGGACTAAAGTCTCCGGCTCCGACTAGTTCCGCTTCTCCCCCTGATACCGTCTCAAACGCTGGCAGATGGCAGCGGCGTTTTCTATCTGAATAAAACCCTGCAAGGGAGCGCTGGTATCCAGCCGGGAAGAATTATAATTTATTTTCACTTTACGAAAAACAACATGCATTGGCATTCCGGATTTTTTCGCGGCGGGATGAATAAAATATATCTCATCGCTTTACAAGTAACCCAACTCGTAAATCGCAAATCCAGAATCGCAAATCCTCATATTTAGTGGATTTCTCCTGACAGACTGAATACAATACGGTCCATCGCTTTACAAGTAACCCAACTCGTAAATCGTAAATCCAAAATCGTAAATCAAAAGCCCCTGGGTTTGTTACATTTTGATGCTGGTGCGGATGCAGTACAGCGGTATGCGCCCGAAGAGGTACACGGTCTTGCGGTAGCCAAGTCGCACGATTTTGAGCAGGGGAATGAAACCGAAGAGCTTGAACCGGGTAATCTGCTGGGCAGTCATGAGGTATTCCTTGTAGAGCCCCGGGGCAGTCTGTTCTGCCAGAACTCGCACTGCCTCGGCAGCGATACGCATGCGATTCTGCTGGGTGTGAGAGGTGTTCTTCTTATGCTGCCGGTAGGTAAGCAGTTTCTCCTGCAGGTTGTGGAAACGAGTATGCGGAATAAGTCGGCACCACATGGCGTGGTCCTCTGCCGGGGTGTAGTGCGATTCATAGCGCACAGCGGTGCGCTTGAGCACGCTGCTGCGTATCATGGCGGAGGGGTGTATGATGACACAACCCCACATGAGTGCCAGTTTGATTTCGATATCGTACTCCGGTGTGGGAGCAATTTTGCCGGGGGGTAAGGATTCTGCCTGTGAGCCGAGCACCCCGACCTTGGGATGCCGGGTCATGTACGCAACCTGTTTTTCCAAGCGGGTGGGAGCACAGATGTCATCGTGATCCATCACTGCAAGAAACTCGCCCTGCGCCATATCAATGAGCTTGTTACGAGTCGCGCTGATGCCCATATTGTGGTCATTGCGGTGGTAGCGTATGCGCTCGTCCTGGTATGAGGCGACTATGGCATCAAGCTGGGCGTTTTCCGGAGAATCATTCAGAATGAGGAGCTCAAAGTTTGTGAACGTCTGGTTCAGGATGCTCTCAATAGCCTCACGAAGGTGAACCTCATTCGTGTTGTAGATGGGAAGCAGAACAGAAACTGCCGGGGTAGTGGTAGATGCGGTGGACATAGAGCTCCAGATGGTTGGTTCGCCAGCTTTGTCACCCCATTATACAGTTTTTCGTGCGTTTGTACAGTTTATTATGTTGTATACGGAAATTCCGCAACTCGCAACTCGCAACTCGAAATCGTAAATCGTAATTCGTAAATCCCTTAGTCCTGCCGGGCGGGATCAACTTATTTCCCGGCATTGGCGTAATAAACAGGGATTTTGCAAATCTTCACAATCAATTTCCCGCTGCGGGTTATTTTCCGGCTAAAGAAGAAACGCCCCAGCCGCTGCAGCTGAACTAAGAGGCACTCACGCACATAATCCGCCCGCGGAGTAAACACATCCCGTATTTCATACCCCTGCGCGGTCACCACAGCCCCCAGGCCACGCTCCACCACATGCGCCAGCGTCTCCTGCAGATGCTCCGGATCCGGCGGCGGGAAATCATCTGTTTTCAAGCCCAGTCGTTGCAATGGTTTCAGCATCTCTGCCCGGCAGATGAACATGCTTCCCATCACGAAGTGTTGCTTTGGCGGGTCCGGCAAGCCCATCTGCCGCACCAGCTTCACAGCACTCAGCCAGGTATTATACTGTTCCTTATCGCTTTTTGTCACCTTCGGGCAAATCACCTGGTGGTGAGCCACCATACCCAGCTTTTCATCCTGCTGCAATGCCTGCAAGCTCTGCTGCAGATTCTCCGGCTTCGTAAATGCCAGCAACGCATCCCTCCAGCGGCTCCCGTTCATATTGTAAGGAGAAGCCACACACAGACACACCACAAACTGCTCAATATCCCGCTTCGTATGCAGTTTGATGATGAAACTGAAATCATCCAGATTCACCGAATTGAGGAGCTCCATAAAGGGCGCAATATCATACCCCCGGTTCGGCACCAGGCGCACTTCCGCACCAGGCCAGAGCTGCGGAATCTCCGCTTCTATCTCCGGGTGGGGCTCCACAAACGTCACCAACAGACGAATTGGCAGCCCCTGCTCCGCCACGCGCTGCACCGCATCCCGCAGCTCCGTCCAGAGATGCGGGTAGTACACGTGTATGTGAATCAAAACCGGTTTCATCGATAACTCATAGCCTACACCATATCACAGAACTTTACCAGCATATTTCGCTAACAAAGCGCCATTTTTGCCACAGCGAAGAAATTTACGATTCACTCAATAATAAGCTTTACCTCGCTATCTGTCGAATTCGCTTTACCATCACATATTCTGAAAAAGCCTCTTTTTTTGTGTACTCACAGCGTCGCATTTCATTTTCCCATTATCACACACCTCAACCTCAAATAAACGTGATTACGGTTGACTTTGAAAATATAAATATTATAGAATGAACCTGACAGAATAGGATGAGCCAAAGAACATCCTGTAAGGTCGATTTCAACAACTCACAGCATCATTCGTATGAATATCGCAATGGTAGGAACAGGCTATGTAGGCCTGGTCAGCGGCACATGCTTCGCAGAAATGGGTAACACCGTCACCTGCGTAGACGTGAATGAAAAAAAGATAGAAGATTTAAAAAAGGGCATCATGCCCATCTATGAACCAGGTCTCAAGGAAATGGTCCTGCAGAATGCCGAAGCCGGGCGTCTTCTTTTCTCCACCAGTCTTGCCTCCTGTATCGCTGATGCAGATGTTGTTTTCTCAGCTGTCGGCACCCCACCGGATGAAGACGGCTCTGCAGACCTCCGTTATGTTCTCGAAGTCGCACGCGAATTCGGTCGCAATATCAAGAAATACACCCTTCTTATCACCAAGAGTACCGTGCCGGTGGGCACCTGGGCCAAGGTGAAAAAAGCCGTGCAGGAAGAGCTGGACAAGCGCGGAGTCAGCGTGCCCTTCGGTGTGGCCAGCAACCCGGAGTTTCTGAAAGAAGGAACCGCCATTGAGGACTTTACCAAACCTGACCGCGTGGTGGTGGGTGTAGAAGATGAACGTGCCGCCAAACTGATGCGCCACCTCTACCGCCCTTTCATGCTCACCGGTGACCGCGTCCAGATCTGCGATATCCCCAGCGCTGAAATGATTAAATACGCCGCCAACAGCATGCTGGCTACCCGCATCTCTTTCATGAACGACGTAGCCAACCTCTGCGAACTCGTCGGGGCCAATGTAGATGCTGTGCGCCGCGGCATCGGTTCCGATGACCGCATAGGCAAGAAATTCCTCTACCCCGGCTGCGGCTACGGCGGCTCCTGCTTCCCGAAAGACGTGAAAGCTCTCATCCGCAGCGGTGCCGAGCTCGGCTACCGCATGCGCATCCTGGAAGCCGTGGAAGATGTCAACGAAAAGCAGAAAACCATCCCCTTCACCAAACTCAAGGCCGCTATGCCCGAACTCAAAGGCAAAAACATTGCCGTCTGGGGTCTTGCATTCAAGCCGGGCACAGATGACATGCGCGAAGCCCCTTCGCTCACTCTCATTCAATCTCTGCTTGAGGATGAATGCAACGTGCGCGCATTCGACCCTGTTGCCACGGCAGAAGCCAAGCGCCGACTGGGTGAAGACACCATCACGTTCTGCAACGACATGTACGAAGCCTGCATCGATGCCGATGCTCTGGTCATTGTGACCGACTGGAAACAATTCCGAGTCCCCAGCTGGGCTGTGCTTCGCAAGACCATGCGTGGCAGACTGATTGTAGACGGTCGCAACCTGTACGACCAGGAAGAAGCCACGGAAGAAGGATTCTCTTACAAGCGCATCGGTTAAGAGCCTGCGACTCCCCATAAACAACCAAAGCCCGACTTGTGAAAAGTAGTCGGGCTTTAGTTATTGCTTAAGGAAAGGCACAGTCTTACATCTTTCGAAACGCCCCATTTACCATCCCTGAAAGATTTAACTATGCACTATCAATTCTATTTCAAGCGCTCTAATTCAAGCTGGAACTTGTTGATTATCCTTTGAATCGCGGGCTTATACACATCAGGCGCAACCTCAAGCATCGTTTCTCTGGCCTTGATACGGTATTCCATGGCACGGCGTGGATCCTTCCCACTCCATAATCCACCCGGATGCTGACGGTACACGCTCATCTTCTCATTGATAAAGCCAACCTTACCGTAACGCTGAGCATGAAGGCCCACTGCCATTTCTGTCACAATACCTTCGTACAAGCAGTCGGGTAAAGTCTGAACCACATCTTTCCAGTAAACACAACTGGAGAAATTCGCAAAAGGATTCTGCGCGTGAGAATTCAGAATATCATCACCATCCAGCTTCTCAGGGAGAATCGTCTGCCGCTTGAGACCCCTGAACCGGAGAGACTTCTCACCATAAATCAGCGTTGCATTGAAACACATAGAACAATCCGGATTGGTATCCAGGAATGTACACATCTTATGCAGTCGGTATTCGTCAATCCAATAATCGTCCCCTTCCAGAATGGCTATGAAATCCGTATCAATCGTACGGAAACATTGTTTCATATTCCTGGCCATGCCAAGGTTTGTTTGATTACGCACATAGCGGACTTTATCCGGGTATTTGGCTGCATATTCCTCACCAATCTTCTGGGTACCATCCGTGGACTGGTCATCAAAGATAACGATTTGGTGATTGATACTCCCAGTCTGCATCAATGCCGATTCCAGGGCCTGGCGAAGATATTTCTCATGGTTATATGCAGTGATACAGGTTGTGACATTTTTCACACGATGCTTCTGGCGTACATGAGACATAGCTTCTCCTAACTTTGAACTTACTGTAATTCTATCAGATCTGTCTGAAGCATTGCAGTAATCGAAAACAACTTTGTCTATATATACAGGAGTCTCACTCTGCGTGTATCTGATTATTAAATCCCAATCAACTAATCTACGCAATTTTTCATCAAAACCACCATATTTACGGTATAGAGAAATATTGTGAACAAACATCCCCATATCAATATAGTTGATTTGAAGTAATGATTGATAATCAAAAGGCTTACCCAATAGAACTCCGTTTTGAATAATCTGGGCCCTTGCATAGAAACAGCTTTTAGCAGGAGCTGAATGAATTGCATCAACAAAAGTTTGCAAAAAATTCTTTCTGACATAATTATCGGAATCAACATACGCAATCCATGTATAACGAGCTGCCGCCAACGCGGCATTTCTTGTTGCGCATACTCCACGGTGTGGGCACCTGATGTAGTGAATAATCCCTTGCTCTATTTCCTTTTGATAACGTGAATGTATAACAGCTTCTGTATCATCTGTCGAACCATCATCCGCGATAATAAGCTCAAACTTCCTATAACTCTGATTCAATATGCAATCCACACTCTTCAACATTGTCTGAGCCCGATTATAGGTGGGCATAATGATGGAAAAGTACACGGTATCAATCAAAGGATTCCGGAACACCTCTCTTAATTCCGGTCGTTGTACATCTCCTATCAAATGTTGAGGAATCTTTTCTGCTCCTTGATTGTGTGAATACGAACGATTTTCGGCTTTACCATAGAATACGAAGTGTTTCCAAGCATCCATACCCGCGGCCTTGACATCGGGATTTAACAGAAGGTATTCTTCCCTCGAGAAATAATCAGGTGGAGTATTACCATCTGGTCTATTTTCCTGTTTCCCGTATAGAAAGTAGTGTTGCCATGGATGCACGTTCTGAAATTGTATATCAGGGTTGAGCATCATGTACCCTTCTGGGAAAAATCCTTTACCATATTTGCGACAGTGCCAATCCCAGTACCATTTTTTTAATATGAACATAATCTGCCGTTATTTGTGAAAATTTCTTAATTTTTTTCTAAACTCTTTTCCAGGACAAAGACAGTTTCGCCAGATCCCGTTTTTGGTGCATATTGCAGAAAGCCTTTTCATGAAGGGGGTATAACTATCTGCAATTTTATATCCTTGAGCACAAATTATTAAACCGAAAACTCTCTCAAGTAGATGCGCCAAGGTTGTTACATTGTGCGCCTTATGCTCCTCAAAGTCATCCGTATTGTAATCAAGCTGCTTCAAAGGATTCAGCAAACTAGCCCGACAAATAAACATGCTACCGGCAACAAACGAATAAGTTGTTAAAGGCAAGCCTAACTGGTCTCTCAAAATACGAATACTCTCCTGCCAACACTTGTCCTCTGCCGGTTCATAGTTCAATACAAGTCTGAAATTTCCAATCATTCCTAATTTTTCGTCAATACTAAACCGCTGAATACAGCGTTCTAAATTCTCGCGTTTCAGAAAATCAAACATATAATCCCTCCACGCTGCACCTGTCATTTCATATCCCTGAATCCAAAACCGTTTTCCCTGCATATCCCTCTTTGTATGCATCTTGATAACATAACTGTAATCATCAAGATTTACCTGTTTTATGACTTGAAAGAAAGGTGCTATATCATAACCACGGTTCGCGACCTCAATAAACTGAGCGTTGATACCAAGGCTTGTCACATCCTCACGTATATCCGGATAATCTTTTACGGTAGTGATAAAAACTTTGCAGGGATAAGTAAACAGACTTTGTAAGTGTCGTCTTACATACCACCACATATCAGAGTAAAAAACATGAATGTGTACCAGGATGGGTTTCATTGTGCTTGCGTTTGTATGAACCTGCCAGTTCTATTTTACATGATGAAATGCACGTTCGACGTAACGAGGAGGATGACCGGTCGGCATGCCTTCAATAATGTATCCTTGTTTTTCAATGAAGGCAGTCATCAATATTTCTAACGCTGATGAGTTATATTCTATATTAATAGACGCTTTATTAATTGTTTCATAGAATTTCTTTAATAGATCGCATCTCATCGCAAATGTGCAGCCTGCGGCAAACAAAGAATAATTCATGACCGGTAAACATAGTACCTTTGCCAAGTTGTTGAGTTCTGTTTTTTGTTCTAACGAAGGCGATACGAGTAATTCTTCAGCAGTGATGCACCCTACGGCTCCATCTCTTGTCAGCATTCTAATCATTTTATGTACATGGTTACCTCCCAGCACTCCTTCACAAATCATCGTGTTCCACTCCGAGCCTATATATATGTTTCCGTATAGTTCT
Source organism: Akkermansia sp. (assembly GCA_045646505.1). Lineage (GTDB taxonomy): Bacteria > Verrucomicrobiota > Verrucomicrobiia > Verrucomicrobiales > Akkermansiaceae > Akkermansia. The sequence goes on from JAZRKW010000071.1 coordinate 7,931, forward strand.
TGTGCTTCGTTTGTACGCGGGGTTGTTTCAATCCTCATTACCATTTGATATGAGGATAAATCAATATCTGATAGACAACGAAAAAAAGAGTTAAAGGAGTGAGTTCCTTTACCTTCTTTTTTTATTGCGAGTTTATTTCCATTACCGGGTATCCAATATTGGATTTTATTTGTTAATGCATCATCACAGTAACTGATGATATAATCACAAAGATAAGGTTGAAGATTTCCTATATAGGTACAGGCTATCTTCCACGCACTCACATCAGCGCAGCGTAAGAAAACCAGTATTTTGGCGCTGCTGTTAGCTTTAATTTCTTTTCTATACTTAATCCTACCCCATATTCGGATTGCAAGTTGACGCAAGCCCCATTTGTTGGCGTTCCTTTCAAATATTTTATTATTTTCAGCAGGAAATGCTTTTCTGCCTTCTTTTTTGCCAGAGTATATATAATGTAGAAGAGGATTAATACCAGCTTCTGCTACATCAGGATAAGTCCTTAGATATTCATTTGTAGAAAAGTATGGAGATGGATTATGCCCTTCTTTCCAACCTTGCGTTAGATAGTGCTCCGCTGGGGAGCACGTTTTAAAGCTTGCATCCTGCATATATTGTCTCGCATACCATCTCGATTTAAACAAACGCGACCTAGAAAGTGTCTTAATTTGTTTTAAATATGGTGTTGACATGTGAGTAGAGATATCCCCAATCTAGGGGTGGGTAAATCATTTTTTCGCAGACTGGTGAATGTCGTGGCTCGCTTTTGGTTCTGCTGGCTAGCTGAATATAGTCTCCAGAACACTATATTTGTCTTTTGGCTTTTTGTACTTGTCCTCAACAAAATCCTCGAACTTCTTTTTATTCCACGCGTAGAGCATACCTGTTTCAATCACTGCATCTGAGTCGCCCCAGAGGCGATTGAGTGTGGAGTAATCACAGAACTTTTCCACTTTTTTAAACCGTTCAACCGCAAAGCGAACTGATGGTGCATTGTAAACCATGGTCTTCTTATTATACATTTCGCAGTCAAGAATAACAGTTGAGATAGTACTGATTATTTTCCCTGCTTTTCGTATGATATCATCAACAGAAATTAGTGACCAGATGCGATTTTCGTGTGTAAAAAGTATGTTATTTTTCGCTTTTGGAAAAATGTTAAAAAGACTATTCAGCATATTCCGTCCTGGGAAAGAGGCGCATTCACCAGGGTGTAACCTCCAAACAAATAAATCATTTTGATAATCATTCGCTAAATGTAGGATTGATGACATAAATGCATACCGTTCCAACGGGGTATATGCATCCCAATGCAGATTTGAAAGAATAAGTGTATAATTACCCGTGTAAGAAGGGGGACAATCGCTGTGATACTTTGGATATCCAATGCACGTTGCATCTTCAGCATAGTCAGGAGAGAATGAAAGCAGATGGTCTCTGAAACTTCTGCAAGGTAATCCATCTGGTTGTACCATTTTATTATTGCATGAACATTGGTAATAATCACCATACGTAAAAAGTCCATGCTGCAGTTCTACTACTGGTATACCTGCTTTGTGGCAGGCCAATACTAGACGAAGGGCCTCTTTATGTGCAGATGTAGCTAATGCGTCCGATGTGAGGAATAAACCAAACGCGTTTAACTTATATAGTATCTGGTCAATACTTGTACAGAATAAGCAATTCGGCAACGCTGCTATGCTTGAAGTCAGCATCTCATCACGACTTATTTTATCAGAAACTATTACATAGTCATAATGCGTCTCACTAAACAGTTTTTCGTACATGGTTAAATGAAATGCGCACCGCAAATATACCAGTACAGTTATTTTATTTTGCGATATAGAAGATAACATATATTCGAAAATTATGAGTTTATACGTTTTGTTATTTCTCTGTCGACAGAGCTAGAAGTGGTCAAGTTCGCTCTCACATATTCGTTAGCGGCGATACCCACTTTCTGCGCTTCTTCCTGGTGATAATATATATATTCGAGTTTTTGGTAAAAATCATCGCTATAAGTATACCCGGTGACTCCGTCTTTAATTATCTTAAATTCTTCACAATCCTGTGCAAGTACCGGGGTCAAGACGCTAGCAGCTTCTATAAACTTAATATTGGATTTTGCATCATTAAATACATTTTTTGCCAAAGGTATCAATAATAAGTCATTTTCTTCATAAATCTCCAGCATCTTTTCAAAGGAGACAAACTCGATTTTCTGGCATGGGTTTTGAAGATAGGAAAAATCAACATTTGCACGGCCCAATACAGTAATTTTTACTTCCGGATGCCCGAGTAAGAAGTTAATTAAGTCAGGATAAATTGTAGAAATATCAAAGTCATGAGTCGATGACCCTGACGCTAATAATATAGAAAATGGTCCATCTTTTCTATTTTTTTCTGTTTTAAGTAACGATTCTGAAATTACATTCTTACGTATGATAATATCACTGCAGAATTGAGACATTTTATCTGCGAGAACAGGAGTGGAAACCATCAACGTATCACAATGCAAAAACATGCTTGATAGTGTGATGATATTATGGGCCATATTGTCATACTTGAGTATTTTCGAACGAACGCAACCGAAATCTTTCGTATACGCAACATCATACAAGTCATCTATATCGAAAATTAATCTTTTCCTTAATCGCAAAGCCTCTCCGACTATCATCTCTGCAGTGCGGCCATTGGGTCTGCTTATGATAATAGTTTTACATGAATGCAAAATCTTGTAAAAATTTGGAGAAGGTTCTGTTGCATTTTCTGTATAAATATTTTCGACACCGGCAAATTGGAGTTGTTCTTCAAGAAATTTTATTCTCCATGTATACACACCGTCTGTTACTGGCATGCAACTGAATAGCAACGTTGTATTTTTATATTCCTCGCAAAAGAAAATATCCCTGTTCTCTTCTGGTATAAGAAAATACATATCATTTACAACGTTCCAGTCTATCCCATCTGGTTGCTTCTTATCAAAAACCCGATAGTTCCAACAATTTTGTACATAATGCACAAAACAATCCTCCATTTCGCCGAATAAGCGTTTATATATAACCTCATCAAAATTATTTTCAGCATATTCAATAAAGTGGCGCAAAGGTGACTCTACTGGGCCATACTTTGCCTGATAGGCCCGAACATCAAACCATGGCGATGGATTTCTGCCGCCTTTTTCGCCATAACGAACATAATGCAGCAGGGGAGACATTCCTGATTTTGCCACATCCTTGTTATGCTTAAGATAGTACCGGGAATCGAAATATATGGACGGTTTACGGCCTTCATATCCGCCTTTTCTTAAATAATGAAGTACTGGATCGACTTTTGCTCTACGTACATCATGGTACTCATTTAAGTACCACTCAGCATCAAAAATACCAGACTTTTTTATCTCATCTATTTTGACTGCCTCTTGTTTGTTGCTCATTTATTCTTCTCCTTACGTACCTGATTAACTTTTCCTATTTTTAAATATTTGAAGACGAAGGCATATTTATAGTCAGCTTACATATGTATATCTTATTTTACATACAATGTACAGACTTTTCTGTAAAAAGTACCAATTACTTGAATTTCAAAAGGAAAAATTGTTTACAATCCAAAAGGCTTCTGCTAAACTGAACATGTACGCGTACAATTTTAATCTTGGAGTTAACAAAGATAACATCTTTATTGAAAAGCTAATTAAACCAACGCATTTTACTTCTCTTCTCAACTTATATGAAATCTACACCTATCAAATATATAATCGGATTAATCCTGGCAATATTTTCGCTTGCTATATTTCATAATCAACACATTACGGAAGTTATTAACGTAAAACTTAATGTATCGGCCTCAAAGAATCTTAACCTTCAAATATTCTGGGCGGACAACAATGAATCATTCCGAGAACTAAAATCCCTCAAGAAAAGCGTTATCCCAGGGAAACAAACAATAAACTTTCAAGTACCAGCCAATAAGCTTAAGCGCTTCAGATTAGACTTTGGTGAATTTCCTGAAAACGTTACAGTTCATAATTTATGTATAGAGGGTAGAGACTCTGATGTCATTTTAAACTCGGCAGCATTATTCACTGCCCACAACATACAAAGTATAAATAATTCAAAAGAGGGTTTAATAATCCGGTCAACACATCGGGATCCGTATATTATAGCAAAAGAAAAGCTTAATATTCAATCAAAAAGCTACTCCATTCAATGGTTTAATTTTGCGCTTATCGGATTCGTTCCCTTCTATTTATTTTGCGTCATCTGGGATATGTTCGCCAATAAAAAACCAACGCTTCCCCCCCGGGACAAAAGTGTTACCCATGTGAGTGGCGCGCCAGTACCTCAAGCCCTCCCCCCCTCACACACGCCGCAAACTTCATAATCTGGATTTCCTGAGGATATTGTTCACATTAGGCGTTTTGGATCTCCATTTCAGCAAGGGGCTCTTTAAACTCCATAGCACAGGCGGACAAGGCGTTGAATTTTTCTTCATTTTATCGGGCTTTCTGTTAATGCTTACCTATCGACCTGAACGACAACTGCTCGAATACGCCCAACAACGCTATATACGTTTTGTACCCTTGGTTATACTGGGTGGAATACTTGCAGGAGGAGAATGGGAATCTTTCCTAGGTGTCTTTATGTTACAGAATACCGGTATGGCCTATGGCGATGTTCCTAATGCTCCATCATGGTATATAGCTATCCTGTTCTGGTGTTCACTCTTTTACTTAGGTCTCATCAAAACTCTGAGCTATAGACGTATGCTCATGCTCGTTGCATGCCTGACATTTCTGACACTCATTTTTGTCGCCAATATAAAGGGCGGCGACCGACAACCCATGATGGAGTGTCTACCACTTAATCGTGGATTACTGCGTGGGTTATCCTGTATGGGCTTAGGAATTCTTTTAGCCCATATATGCAAGCCCGGCTCTTTCTCACATGCGATAAAACCCTCTATAGCAGCCATATTCAGTCTTGCTGAAATAGGGATATTGGCATACATTATTGTGAGCTGCTTTAATCAAAGCTACGCCTCCTCCTACTGGATTTTCCAGCCGCTTTGTCACGTTGGCTTAATCGGGCTCTTTATCGTGCAAGCCGGACTCATATCTCGCCTTACAAACAAACCCATCTTCAGTCTCTTATCTAATTACTGCTTATCCATTTATCTGACACATTGGTTCTGTCAGATTACAGTCTGGAAGTGGGTAACATACTATTATCCCACCTGGATACAAGAAAATGTCGAACTTAGTCTGGCTATAGCATTTGCAATCTCCTGCCTTGTCGGTGTGCTGGCACACCATCTGGTAGAAAAACCATGCACGCGCTACCTGACTCAATTTATCAAATGGTTAAAAGATGGCATTTCAGTAAAACCACAGAATTCTTAAGCCTCATTATCAAAGCAACACAAAGAAATAACTTTTTTTGACATAAACCAAGCGTTGCAAGACGAAGTCATATGAGTTTGGCTAGTTTAAACGACATTGAATCCAAGGTCGACAAGTAACAAATACAGATACAATCTCTTTATTGGTAAACAAGAGTGTCAAGAACAGAAAAAACGAGGGCATCATTTTACAAACACCAACGGAAAGGCATGAAATGTTATCTGGCAGTAGTTGCACCGGAGAGCAATTCCAATGTCTATGTGGATTTGCTGGAGGTAGCGTTGAAATCGGCGCGGCTAAATACCACGCTGGAGCTGTGTGTGCTGTATGACGGGCCTAAAAATCACCGTTGCTACCGGCTGCTGAACAAGTACGGGGTTCAGATTATCCGGCATAAATTCTCACATGAGAAGGAGATTTACCGTTTGTTTGACCACGATTTTCTGGGGAGGCCGATGGACCCGAAGAAGATTGTGAGTGCATTCATGCGGATGGATATTCCATTCGTCGAGAAGAAGGCGGAGTATGTGCTGTATGTGGATCTTGACGTACTGTTTACCCGGGATATACGGGAAGAGGATTTGCCGAAGCCAGCCTATCTGGCAGCCTGCGGAGAGTTTTCTCCCGCGCAGGATATGAGCCAGTATTTCAATGCCGGGGTCATGGTGCTGAATGTGCGCAATATGCGGCGCCGCTGCAAGCTGATATTCAAGGACCTGGAGAATGGCACTGTGGTGCGAGGCTTTGACCAGGGGTATCTGAATAAGTATTGTCTGGCAGACCGGACCTGGCTACCGGTGGAGTATAACTGGAAGCCATACTGGGGAATCAATCCGGAAGCGGCCATTATTCACTACCATGGCATGAAACCCGGCGGTACAAACGAAGGCTCCGGGTTCGGGATGAGTGACAGGGTGCTGTCCAATACAACACGCAGCGGCGCAAATCTGGCGGGTTATGCGTATTATTACGCACTGTATTTCCAGATGCTGGGCAGAAGGCGCGCCGGAAACTGGGAGGAATGGCTGGCACGGCTGCTGGGAAAAGCGATGGATTTGCACTCTTAGCTTTCGATTTACGCAAGAAAAAGCCCCTGCTCAGAAAGTTCTGAGCAGGGCCTTTTGTATTAAAATATTTTATGTGTGCTTTTCCTTATACTGAAAATATGGGGACTTCTAAAAACTCACTAAATGGGAATTTATCGATTAGTTTGCGAGCGCCAGCGAGCGGAATTCTGAGCCCCGCCTACTGGCGGGGCGGTAAGTTCAATAGAGAGCCCAGGGCGTAAGCCCTGGGGTAAAGTGAAATAGTAACCGAACCCCGAGCGGAGCGAGTGGGTGGCAGATATGGATGCGCGTTGATATGCAAATAATTAAAGCTTAACATAAACGGAATGCTCATGCGAATCTGCCACCCCGCCAGCTGGCGGGGTTCCGGTCTTATTATTACACCATACCCAGGGCTCACGCCCTGACTATGGAAAGTGTCGCCCTATCGGGCTCAAAATTCCTCGGGCTTTCAGCCCGGCAAATTCCCATTTATTGCGCAGAGGGGGGGGATTCTTCCAAAATGTTGCTGATATTTCTATTCTCTACAAAATCTTTGGGACACGTATGACTTGAGAGCATTTGTCTTGACATTATCAGGCTTCTGGGGCATTTTAACATCATGCAAACACGCGCATGTGCTTTGATGCTTGGTGCTGTTCTCGCAGGAGTGTCGCCGCTACAGGCTGCTAATCCTGTGGAGTCGGTAAGGAGTAAATTGACGGAGAAATTAGCGAAATTCACCTATTCCCTGCCAAGACCTGTGCTTGCAGCCATGGAGGCAGGTGATTATGCCCGGGCTCAGGTGGAGCTTGTGAAGTTGATGAAGTTGATGCCTGATATCAGCCCGGAAGATTCTGCGACCAGACATCTGGCTATGTTGCATGAATGGATTCGTGTCACCGATGCGGAGGTGCTGAGCAAGATTGCGAAGGATGAAGAGAAAGCCGGATTCCTGGTGGCGTTTGCCAAGGATGCCGAGTGGCTGGAAATCTACTTGAGTTGTGGTCTGGTGCCGTATCATACGGAGGTGGGCATGGATGTGCTATACCGTATCTGGTGTGAGGAAAAGGGAAAAGTGCGGCGCAAGGCGCTGGCTGTGGCTCTGGCTTCCTGCTGGGGTGGTGGCGAGACTCTTCGCGAACCGGCCATTGCCAAGAGGCTTCCGACCAAGTTTAATCCGGTGCGCAGGTATTTGTTCTTTGTGAAACAGGAGGAAGAAGGCCGCCTTCATGAAAATTACCCGAACCTGAAAGCCTGGGAGCTGCGTTTTGTGGTGGCTAATCCCCAGCAGGACTGGGATGACGCTTCCTACGAGTTTGCCGCCAGGAATATCAATATGCCCTGGGATAAATATGATATCTCCTGCTGGGCTGCTACCTATACCGGAACTTCGAAATTCGGTGATTCGGTGCAGGGTGGTGCGTACAATCTGCCTTTCGGTGATGAAAGTGAGGCGGAGCGCACGCTGCTCAATGGCGGTGTCTGTGGTGCCATGTCGCATTTGGGGGCGGTGGCCGCTATGTCGCATGGTATTCCGGCATATACCTGTGGCCAGCCCGGGCATTGTGCGTATGCTGTGCGACCGGAGCGTGGAAAATGGATTGGCGGATTCGGCGGCCCGGATGGTGGTATGCATAATTATATTTTCGGTGCGCAGGCTCCCACTTCGTATCAGTTGATGGAGAATGTGTTTGCTGATGATGAGAAAGTGCAGAATGCGTATCGCAAGACTTTCTGCGCACGCGCGCTGGAGGCAGTCGGGCGCGATGCCGAGGCAGAGACAATGTGGCGCATGGCGTTGCAGGATACTCCTTTACATCCATTTTTCCGGGCCGGGCTGCATGCGCTCATGTTGAAGCGCGGTGTACAGCCGGATGAGTGCTATACCTATCTGATGACTGAGATGCTGCCCCACTATATGGGGCATGGTATGGCTGCTATGGATGCCATGGCGGATTTGAGCACTGCGATTGCTGCCATGGACGACAGGAAACGTCTGGATATTTACAAAAAGCAACATGAAGCGCTCTCTGTCACACCTGCCAGCTGGGCACTGAAACCGGATGAACTGGTGCAGAAACAGGCGGATTCCATGAGCTCGGATGAGGGGAGGGAGTCTCTTCTTACTGTGGTGTTCACAGAGCACATGAAGCGCGGTGACGGTACTATGTTCGGTCAGCTGCTGGAGTGGGCGGTCAAGACTTATACCCCCACCGAGGCGGGTAGCAGAATGTTTAATCGCACATTTGCCGCCGCTGCCGCTGCTGTGGCTGCCTCCCCGGATTCTGCTGGTGAAGATGCCGTAGCCGGGCGCGCCGATAAGATGATGACTGCGTACGGCAAAGCGATTGTTGCGGCTGAGCAGGCCCGCTCAGCCCCTGCTTTCCAGGCTCTTACCCAGGGGGCTCTGGCGCTTGCAGGTAAAGCTTATGAGCCGGTCTCTCTGCAACGGGCCGGGGAATTGCAGGGTTCTCCGCTCAAGGCGGAGATGATTCGTATCTCTTCTACTTGCAGTTATGATACGCCAGTTCGCCATGCGGGTATTACCACGCCCGGGGGTGGTATGTGTCACACCGGATCGGAGCAGACTCCGACTTTTGTTGTGGAACTGGCCGAAACGGGATTCCCCTCCGGTTGTATCATCCGCAAGACCGATGGTAATGAACACCGCATGAAGAAGGCTGTTGTGTTTACCAGTGAGGATGGTGCCACCTGGTTCAAACGCGCTGAAACGGAGAACATGCCAAAGGAATGGGTGGCGCTGTTCCCGGAAGGAACCCGCGCACGCTGGGTGAAGCTGGAATTCCAGAATGACAGTGCCGGGTATGCTCACCTTTCTCATTTCGTGATTTATTCCCGATAATTCTATAAGTTCGTTATGAAAAAAATCCTTTCAATTCTGATTTTGCTGGCACTGGCTGGTGGGGCTGTGTACTACTATTGCCCGGAGTATCTGCCGGTGCGCGTCAACTCGGAGAAAAACTGGGCCAGGATAACAGAAGAGGTGAAATCGGCCGCGTCTGCGTTCATTGGTGATTTGAAGGAGGAGGACCAGTCGCTTGCAGCCGTGGCTGAAACGTCCATCGCTTCACCGGGCAGTCCTTTGAATTTTCCTCAGAATATGGACGCCCGCTCTCATGCCAGAGCGTTGAATAAGCCCGCTCTGATTCTCTGGTACGGTTCAGACTGGCACCATGAAGTCCCGGAGCTGGTGAGGGAATGGCGCAAACTGGCCACCCGCAATCTGCCAGTTGTGCTGGGTCAGATTGATGAGCGCCGCGGCGAGATTCCGGAGTTGTCTGAGCGAGAAAAACTGCTGCCGGTGGGTGCGTTTATGAATCTGCCCGTGGCGGTTCTGCTTGCCCCGGATGATACCTTGCTGGCTATTTATCAGGGCAAGGCTGTGCAGACTGCTGCAGCCATGGAGGTGGCGGTGAACCGTACCTTGAAGATGATGCCCGAATATATGAAGCTGGTGCAGAAAGCGCGCTCAGCAGATGGTGTTGAGGGCGCTCGCGCCGCGGCTGAAGCTCTTGCCATGATGCCGTATACGGATGCCGTCCGCAACCGGGCTCTCATTGATATTCTGAATAAGAAAGACCCGGAGCACAAGACTCTTTACCGTTATCTCTATGGTATGGATCACATGGGCATGTACGATGAAATCAATGCTGTTCTTCAGGGCGGTAAGGGGAAGGATGCCACGCTCAAGGGCGCGGAACGCCGCTTTGCCGAGGCTCAGAAATTTGCAGATAAGGTCCTGAATGCATATCCCATCAACAAGGAGTTGCAGCAGCAGTGGACCTCCGGTCTGGCTTATACTTACCGTGAGCAGTTTTCTTCTACCAAGGATGTGGCTGCCAAGCAGAAGATGCTGGAGTGTTACCGCCGCGTGGTTGAAATTGACCCGGCTAGTGAATATGGTAAGGGCGCTGCCCGCTGGGTGCGTTACTGGGATGATTCCGTTTACTATGAGTTTGAGGAACCTTATTACGATAAGGAACACCAGACCCACGGCTTTGAGAAGGAGTGGCGCGTGAATGTTTCCTCCAGCGTGGATGGACCAGGTACTTATACTTTCTCACTTCTGCCCGTGCAGGATGGCAGTATGGTGACTCGTGCTTATAAATTGTACGCGAACGACAAGCTTGTGGTTGAAGCTTCAACCCCGGAAAATGTGAACACTAAATCTGTGGAGTTTGTAGTGCCCCGCGCTCTCAAGGGAAAGATTGAGGTGCGTTTCCGTGCTCAGTGTAATGACCACTGGCACGAATGCTCGGGCAAGATGGTGATGGAGAAAAAATAAGAGAATTCTGCACCTTTCTCGTATATCGGCAGCCAGGGATTCCTGGCTGCCTTTTTGTGGTGGTAAAACGAGCCGTGCTGTTGCCAGCACGGCCCGGAAAATTGCCAGAGTTTGTTGAAGCAGGGTAATTATGCTTTCAGCTCGTTACCCAGCTCGATGATGGAGTATTCGCCCGGGCTCAGGCGGTAGACAATCTGCAGCACGTTGCGGCGGGCATTGCGATACAGGACAAAGGGCTTTCCGGAGATTTCCAGCTCCATGATGGCATCTTCCTTGTACATGGTGCGCAGGTCGTAGCCCTCGCGGGAAATGCGTACTGGCTTCGGATCTTCCGGTGCATCGGTGTCCACATCGTAATCCAGCACCTCTTCCTCATATACCTTCTCGTCCAGCTTGCGGATGCTCTTGGAACGGTGCGGGCGGAAATGCTTCATGAGGCGGGTTTTGTGCTTGCGCATGCGGCGCATGATCTTGGTCACCGTCTCATCGATGGCGGCATACAAATCATCGCAGGAGGTAGATGCCTGAATGGTTATGTGATCTGCGCAGAATAGTACAATTTCGGCCATCTGACGTTCCTTCTGTACATCCACCACTACGCGGGCTTCCACAATCTTCGGATAATCGATATGGATGGCTTCAATCTTTTTCGTAGCGAAATCGCGGATGGCTTCAGTCACTTCAATATGACGGCCCGTAACAGTAATATTAGTATCACTCGGCATGGTTATTACCTCTTTCTATTGGTTTGGTTGGTTTTCTGTGCAGACGGTGACAATGGCATCACTGTTCTGCAATACTCATCATAACCTGCTTTGAGATTTTTGCAAGATAATTCTGCTCCGATGTGGAAAATTCTGCATAACGACGCGGAATTTGCCCTGGCTGCTGTGGCTGCGGCGCGGACTTTTCAGTTCAGTCTGCTCAGGTCTGTATCGTCAGGAATTTCCACCAGCTTGATTCGGCCGCTGGTGCCGTGTACGACTTCAATTGATGATTTAGTCACCCCAAGAGCCTTGGCGAGAAAGAGCACAATTTCTTTATTGGCTTTTCCCTCAACAGGCGGAGCCGCTATTTTGACTTTGAGAACACGGCCAACTTGCGGGTAATCATCCTCCCAGCCGAGGATTTCGTTTTTTTTGGCACCGGGCGTTACTTTGAGGGCAAGTTTCATGGGGTAGCGATGAGGAGTTGAGCTGCTACAGGAAGGCGGACGATGGTTTTGCCACAGGCAGCGGCATCTGCTTCGGTCGGCAGGTCACGGGAGGTGTGCACACCTTCTGTAAGCAGGAAAGGAAGAAGCAGGATGCGCCGCGCTTTCATAGTTTGAAGCATTTCCCGGGCAGCTGGAGCCTGGTGAAAATATCCCAGGCAGATTTCTGTGTCCGGCAGGCTTTCCCGCAGCCTCCGGCAGAAGAGTGCCGGCTCGGGTGGCGGTTCCGGCAGGGTGGAATCATGCGCTACCACCAGTACGGCGCTGTCCGGGCTCAGCAATGGGCGGATTGCGCGCACGGCGGCCTCTGCCAGCCAGGGAGAGGCTCCCAGCACAGGTTGGAAATACAGTTGCGGATTCAGTCCGGCCTGTTCATAGGCTTCCTGCAGTTTTTTAATCAGTTTTCTTCCACTGCTGGTGCCGCTGAGCATGAACATGGGATACACCAGTACCGGCGCGTTTGCTGGTGGCAGTACGGTATTTTGCAGATTGCCCAGATGGCAGCGGTACACCCGGCTCTGAGGCATGCGTATACCTGGTGGGTTAAGTCCTGTGCCGTGTTCATTGTAGCTTACTATCAGGTAATTGCGTTTCCATTTCCAGTGGTAGCAGTACACTAGTGCGATGGCGCTGATGATGGCAAGCTGGGCTATGGCAAAATGAAAATAGATAAGCCCCCTGAGGTGGCTTTCCACCTCAGGGGGCAGGGAATTGGAATCAAGGCGTGTACCGCAGCTCACGGAGCCCCACACGGCAGCTACAAATGCAGTGGCGCAGAGCAGAATCAGAGTGTGGAAAATGCCACGGGACACGCGGTTGGTTGTTTTTAGACACCGGCTGCTTCTTCAGCTTCCTGCAGTTCCTTGCGGAGGTCGCCGCGGGAATCGAAGTAGAGTACCACCGGAGAGGCGATGTAAACGGAGGAGTACGTACCGATGAAGATACCCAGCAGCATGGTGATGGAGAAGTCCCACATGGAAGGACCACCCAGTGCCAGCAGCGCAACGAGCGCTGCAATGGTGGAACCGGAGGTGAGCAGCGTACGTGAGAGTGTGGAATTGATGGCATCGTTCATGATGTCGATAAGTTTTTCACCGGGGTCCGCCATACGCAGGTGCTCGCGGATACGGTCGTAAATCACGATGGTGTCGTTGATTGAGTAACCGATCACCGTGAGGAAAGCACCGATGTGGATGATGCTCAGCTCTGTGCCCAGCACCACTACCAGAATGATGATGGCGAGGGCGTCATGCAGGGTGGAGAAGAAGGCACCCATGGCGAACGACCATTCGAAGCGGATGGCCAGGTAAATGGTGATGCCGAGCATGCCCGCAGCCAGTGCTATGATGGCAGTCTTGAAGAAAGCAGAGCCCAGGGAGGCACTCACTTCTTCAATGGAAGGAGATTGCAGTTCCTTGACTCCCGGTACATGAGTGCGCAGTTCGCTGTCAATCCGCAGTGCTTCATCCTTATTAGCGCAGCGAATCTTGATGCTGGTATCCGTGGCAGAGGTGAACTGCTGTGCCGAGGCTTTCTTGGAAAGCTGCATGTTTTCCACATAGTTTTCAAGCTGCTGGTAATCAAGCTTGGAATCGGCTGGCACCACATAGGTAGCGGTAGTGCCGCCTGTGAAGTCTACACCCAGAGCGGATTCACCGCGCACGAATACGGAGTAGGCAAGCCCCAGGATAAGGATTACGGAGGAGCCGATCATGGCATGCTTGCGGTACTTCATGAAGTCGAATACCTTGCCTTGGAAGGGTGCGCGTGCAAAGGTGAATTCCTTGAGCAGTCCCAGGTGTTCAGCCCAGAAGAAGAGTACTCGGGTTACGACCACTGCACCGATGAGTGATGTAATGATACCTACGCTCGTTGTTACGGCAAAGCCTTTGATTGAACCACTTGCAATCCAGAAAAGGATAACGGCGGTGATAAGAGAGGTGATGTTGGAGTCCCAGATGGCGGAGAATGCCTTTTCGTAGGCCTGGCGCAGACACACCAGGAAGGGGCGCCCGGCTGCACGTTCTTCGCGCATGCGTTCATAGATAAGCACATTGGCGTCCACTGCCACACCCATGGTCAGCACGATACCTGCGATACCGGGCAGGGTAAGCACGAAGCCGAAGAGACTCATAAGACCCAGCAGGGCAATGGCGTTGAACGTGAGACCCACCATAGCTACCATGCCGGCGGAGCGATAATACCAATAGCAGAAGGCAAAGATGCCGAGCAGACCCACAAGACCGGCGATACCGCTCTGTTCCAGGGCGCTCTGGCCCAGCTGGGCGGATACGTCCTTGCGGCCTTCCACCTTCAAGTCGCTGGAAAGCGGGTTTGCCAGAGCCTTGGAGATATCCTCGGGTTCGCCCTTGCCGTTCAGACCGCTGATGTTGAAATCCTTGTGCAGTACAGCCTGTACAACAGGTGCGCACTTGATCTGGTTGTTGAGTACCACTGCCAGGCGGTCGCGACCAATCTGCATGCTGCCTGTCAGGCGGCCCATACGGTCAGCGCCGGTGCGGTTGAGCACCACATCCACATAGCCTTTACGCACATAGTCCGGCTGAGCGCGTGAAACCTCCTTACCGGTGATGTACATATCCTTCTGCATGGCGGCGTAGGGCTTCTGCAGCACCATATATTCCACCACCGGGCGGTTATGTTTGTCCAACTCAGGCATGCCGGTCTCCTCGTTGATGTGAGGATAGGGCAGAATCATGTAGTCATTCAGGCCGAACTTGCCGGGAATGCGAGGAAGCGCCGGTTTGCGAGCCTTGGTGTTGCCAGCTGCGAGCTCAGCTTCGTAGCTGGCTACTTTTTCCTCATAGGCCGTAATCAGTTCGTAAGTTTCAGCATCGCCGATGACCCGTTCGGATTCGGGGTAGACTGCCAGCAGTTCCAGTTTGGCCATCTTGGTCAGCATCTTGACCATGGCGTCCAGTTTTTCCTTGTTTTTTTCAGGGTCATTGTCCTGCTGGGGAATCTGGATGAGAATCTTGTTGCCGGAGTGCAGGATTTCCACTTCGCTGGTACCGGTGGCATTGAGTCGTTCGTTGAGAATATCGCAGGCCTGCTGCATGTCTTCCTGGCTGGGCGGTGCTATTTCGCCGCGGTCGTTCAGCTTGGGCTGCACCTCGAGAGTGAGCTCCACGCCGCCACGGATATCAATACCGTAGTGCATGCCGTTGAGGAACAGCGAAAGCAGCGAGAAAGAGCACAGACCGATGATGAAGAATGTGCCCGCGTTGCGCTTCACTTTGTCTTCCTCTGCTGCCAGATACCAGAAAAACAGCACGATGAGCAGAATGCCCACGATGAAGTAAGACGCCGGTGTGTGAATGATGCTCTGTAGAAACTGGAACATGATGCTAATAGTTGAACCGCCTTATTCTGCCAGTTTTTTGCCGTGCGTCAAGCATACATGACGTCATTTTATACGCGCGTGCGTGTGTTTTTGCAATAATTCACTTGCAATCAGAGGACAGGATGTTAGAATGACTGCTATGTCTCTGCTTACTCTTCTTCTGGGGATTTTAACGACACTGTTTTCGCTTCCGGGGTGTCCGCAAGCGGAAACCGCTGCTACTGCTCTGCCGGCTCGGGAGCTGGTGTTGGAGCCTCAATGCGACCGTGAGCTGACCGGGCGTGAAGAGGAACGTATGCTGGCGGCGGTGAAGTACCGTTGCGAACTGGTCGGGCTGCGTGGTGTGCAGGTGCGGCGCGAGGGTCGGAATTATTTGTTGCGGGTGAATAGTGGCTTGATTCAGAGCATGGAGGAATATACCGATACGCTTGATGAATTGGAAAGTGTGTTGAATGAACGCACGAATTTGCAATTGCTGCGGGTTCATCCTGATTCATCCGTTCTGGTGCGCGATGCCGAGGTGCAGACCTTGCTGGGGCGTTATGAGTCAGCCATGGTGGCTTATGAGGAAAATCACAACCCGGACGAGGTGCCGCCCCAGGTGCCGGAATTACCGGAACGGCTTGGGGTGCCGGCTTATATGCTGGTAGAGCAGCAGGTGTTTTCTCAGGAAGATGGCTCTTCCTATTTCGAATACCTGGTTGTGCAGCGCCCGGCTTCGGCAGCGGAGGAATCGCTGTTGATTACGGAGCAGGATGTTGAACTGGCAGAACATGATACTATCAGGAAGTCGCTCTCTGTCACGTTTACCCAGTCAGGAAGCGAAACTCTGACCCGTCTGACCCGGAGTATGAGTCTGGGGACCGACCGACTCGCCATTCTGCTGAATGGTGCAGTGGTCAGTGCACCTGTTGTGCATGCCGAATTAGGATGCAGCTGCATGATTACAGGCTTGTCTCCAGAGTTGTGTGAATCCGTGGCGGATGGGCTTACCATGCCTTTGCCTGTGCCGGTCAGAATTACGGCCCGCCGCAGTGCGGAATAGTTTCTCTCCCGGAACGCGGGACCGCATGAGTTTTTACGCTTGGATGATAAGGGAATTTGCGGTAGAACCGGGTACATGGGATTTCCAACTGCCGCAACATTAGTTACAACTGCCGCCACTGTGGCGGGAAAGGTGCTGGAGGCTTCTGCCGAACGCAGACAGGCTCGCGAGTTCAACGCTGCTGCCGGAGAACGCCGCCGCCTGGCCGGACAACAGGCCGATATTATTACCCGCACCGCCATGGAAAATAATCGCCGCGAGCAGCGCAATGCGCAGGCTCAGCTTGCATCTGCCCGGGTAGACGCTGCTGCGTCCAATATTGTTTCTTCCGGCACAGCTGCTGTGCGAGAGCGTGATCTGGCTACCCGTCTGGAGGACGATATCAATAACCGTACCAATGCCGCCTTGCAGGAGGCCAATAGCACCCGCACCCAGGGCGCTTACGATGCGTTCGACCTCCGCTCTCAATCCAGCCAGGCGCGCCTGCGTGGCAAGGGCGCCTGGCTGGGGGCAGCTGGTGGGTTATTCCGTGGTCTCAGCTCCGTGGATTGGAGCTCCGATCGTTCAGACAGTTGAGGTAGTAATGCAACGCGAGTTTGAGCACTGATGTGCGGTCCAGCCCGCGTTGCCGGGCAAATTCTTCCAGTCGTTCAAAAAGCGATTCCTTACAGCGGAATGTTATCATGTGCAGTGCGGGCATGCTTTCAGTATGCCCGCACTGCTGTTTGTTTGCAAGAAATGTTATGAGTCTGCCGCCTAACGGGTAAGTAGATTTAAACTCAGCGTTTCTGCGTTATGGGGAGTAATATCCGCAGCTTGTCCGGAGCTCAGGGCCGCACGGAAATCCAGGTGCGGGTGGCGGACGGGTTCAGAACGGTGGCGAGGAAGCGGTTCATGCTTTCCGGGGTAACGGCGCGAAGAAGGTCGGGCACGCGGTCATCGTAATCTGCCCCCAGGCCGAGCAGGGTGTTCACCGCCATGCCGGAGCATCGCTTGCCGCAGCTCTGCAGAGCCAGCACACGGGCGGTGAGGGCAGTGGAGCGGGCTCGCTCCAGGGCATCTGCGGGCATGCCATTCAGGGCGATGCCGTTGAGCGTTTCTTCCAGCACGGTGCGGGTTTCGGCCAGTTGTTCCGGGGCGGTGCCCAGGTAGAAATACAGGCAGCCGGCATCCACCCCGAGCAGGGAGGAGGCTGCGGCGTAGTAGGCCAGCCCGCGTTTCTCGCGGATTTCATCGAAGAGGGGACCAGCCATATCCCGGCACCATTCCTCGAAAAGAAGCTGGGCGGGGGCAGTGTCGGAAAGTGCATTGGAGGCCGGTACAGCCAGTGCCAGCACGGCTTGTTCCTTGTCCAGTGTCACGACGGCATCTGCGGGCATCTGTGCGGGGGTGGCGGTGCGCTCCACGGGCATACCGGCGGGCATGCCGGCAAAGAGTTTTTCAGCTGTGGCTGACACGGTTGCGGGGTCAATATCGCCGGCTACAGCCAGCACGGCATTCTGCGCGCAGACCAGGCGGGCATGCTGGGCCAGCAGAGCGTCGCGTGTGATACTTTGCACACTTTCCACAGTGCCGTCGCGGTGGTTTCCATAGGAGACCTTGCCGAAGCAGAGACCGCGCAGCTTGCGGAAGGCGAGGGCGGCGGGGTCTTCCTCTGCATCCTGAATATCGGCTACCATGGCATTTTTTTCGTTCTCTACCACTTCGGCGGGCAGGGTGGGGTGCAGGGCTGCATCTGCCAGCAGCTCCAGCAGGGTGGGTAAATCCTCTGCCAGCCCGCGAATGGAGAGATTGAAGGTGTTGTTCCCGGCGGCGCTGGAGATGGCGCCACCCAGGTTTTCCACCTCGTTGGCCAGCTGCTCGGCGCTGCGGGTGGTGGTGCCTTTGAGCAGACATTCGGAGAGCAGCGAATTGATGCCGGCGTTCTGCTCGGTTTCGGTCTGACTGCCGGCCCCGAACACGATTTCGGCATAGGCCAGGGGCACGCGTTTATCCACGCGGGTGACGACGCGCAGCCCGTTGGGCAGGGTGTGAACTGTCGGGGCGTTGTTGTCGGCTGTTGCCGCGGTGGTATTGTCTGCTGCATTGCTGCCGGTGGGGTCCACGCTTACCTCTACCAGGCGGTCGGGGGTGAACCAGGTGGCAGCGGCGCGGCTCAGGTCATCATTTGTCACCTGTTCCAGTGCGGCATCCCATTCTTCCATGCTGTGCGGGTTGCGGCTCAGGTGCCAGGACATGCCCAGAACATTGGCTACGCCCTGCACGGTGGAAAGCCCGCGCAGACGTCCGGTGAGCATCATGCGGCGCGAGCGGCGGCGGGCTTCATCGAACTCTGCCCGGGGAAGGGTGCTCATGAAATCCAGCACGGCATCGCGCAGTTCGTCGCGCTTGTCGCGGTCTACATCGAACTCCAGTACCAGGGCTCCCTCGCCGGTTCTGTCGGGAATCGGCATGACCGAGACATCATGCGCCAGCCCTAGTTCATCGTGGAATTTTTCGTAGAGCCAGGCAGAGCGGCCATCGCCCAGAATGGAGCCGAGCATGGAGATAGCGGCGGCATCCGGGTGGTTTGAGGTGGGGGTGCGCCAGGCGAGCATGAGGGTACTGGTAGGCTGGACGAATTCCCGGCGGTGGGTGCGGGGGCCCCACTGGCGGGGTTCCGTGGTCAGATTGGCTGTTTTTGCCGGGCGGGGCGGCACACTGCCGAATTCCTTGTTCACGGCATCAAAAAGCTCTTGCGGGTTCACATCTCCCGCTACGCAGAGGAACATGTTGCCCGGTACATAGCGCTCGCGGTGGTAGGTGAGCATATCCTCGTAGCTCAGTGAATCGAACGCGCTGCGGGTGCCGATGACCGGTATGCGGCGGGGTGATACTTTGAACAGGGTGCTGATGAGAGCGTGGTAGGCGGCATCCTGCGGGTCATCGTTGTACATGGCCATCTCCCGGCGGATGACATCGCGTTCGCGTTCCCATTCATCCTGCGGGAAAGCGGGGTGCAGGGTGAGCTGGGCCAGCAGGTGCAGAAACTCTCGCCAGTGCGCAGCGGGACCATCGATATAAAACACGGTGCGGTCAGTGCTGGTGTAGGCATTCCACATGCCGCCCAGTTCGGGTACTCGTTCATTCAACTGGCGGGCCGTGTATTCAGATGTGCCCTTGAATACCATGTGCTCCAGCAGGTGCGAAAGACCTGCCCCCAGGTGCTCCCCTTCGTGCATGGAACCGGTCTCAATCCATACCTGGAGGGAAACCAGCGGAAAGGCGCTCTGCGGAGCTACAACTGTGGTAAAACCATTGGAACAAACGTGAACCTCGTGCTGCATGTGGGGAGTATCGCACACCGCACCGCTTCGCGCAAGCCATTTCGGGCTTGCCTCGGCCTGAAACGGGGATATAATAAGGTCATGTGGCGGAGATTATTCTGTGTGCTGGCTTTTCTGGCTTCGTTGTACTGCCTGGGCGGTGCGGCGCATGCCGGCTGGCTCACGGTAGCCGACCCTGCACAGGCGGAGCCGCATCGCATGTGGTGCTATGTGTGGCTGGTGGCAGCGCTGCTGTGCTATGCGGCGTTCGGGGGGCTGCTCCGCCCGCGGAGCGTGCTGCATTTTGTGCTGTGCAGCCTGACGGTACCGGCTGTGGTTATATCTGCCATGGCAGTGCAGTACCAGGGGTGGTGCAGCGCATGGCTGGCAATGCTTGCCGTTTCCTGTGGCTATCTTCTCCGGCGCGCGTGGGTAGTGCTGAATCGCAGGTGAAGTTTCGCAAAAAATCCCGACTATTCACTATTCCTTATTCACTATTCACTCCGGCTGTGGTAGAATACCCCTGTTCCCACCATGTTTGACCTCGTTCTCAATTCGTTCTTTGCTTCCATTCCGGTATTCATCTTTTTCGGAATCGGTTTCTGGCTGCGGTATAAGAAAGCCATTGCCCCGGAACACGACAGCGTGATTCTGCAGCTGGCCATGGATGTGGGCTACCCCTGCCTGATTTTCCACAGTATCATGAAGTATATGGTGGTGGAGGCGAATCCTGTGATGAGCACTTTCGGCTTCTCTCTGCAGGGGATTCTCTGCGGTTTTCTGGAGCTGCTGGTCGGTGTGCTGGCGGCATACGCCGTGGCCTGGGTGCTGCGGCTGAAGATTGGCACGGGGCTGCGAACCTTCACGCTCACGGCGGGGGTGCAGAACTATGTGTTTTTCGTGGTGCCCATCATCCAGATGCTCTTTTCTGCCCCTGGCGATCCCACACTGGGCGTGCTCTTCATCCACAACATGGGCTGTGAAATCTTCATCTGGAGCCTGGGGGTTATCCTCATGTGCGGCGGTGTGAAGGATTTGCGCATCGGCATGTTGCTGCGCGGGCCTCTGCTGGCTGTGGTGGTTTCGCTCATCATTGCCTGGGTGGGGCTGGGCAAGTATGTGGCGCTGCCGCCCATCATGAAGGCGGCGGAGATGATAGGCGCGGTGTCCACGCCCATCTGTCTGATTATCTTTGGTTGTTCGCTTTATGATTTGACCCGCAATTTCATGTGGCAGCCGCGTATGCTGGCGGCGGGCGTTATCACTCGACTCCTGATTGCTCCGGCGCTCATTCTTCTGCTTGCCTGGGTGCTGCCGGTGGACCCGCTGCTCAAGCGCATCATGGTGATTCAGAGCGCCATTCCCAGTGCGGTGATTCCCGTGATTCTGGCCAAGCGCTTCGGCGGTCGCCCGGATGTGGGGGCCCAGGTGCTGCTGGCCACCACGCTCTGCTCCTTTGTGACCCTGCCGTTCTGGCTGGCCATGGGCAGTAAGTATGTGGTGCCGCTGCTGAGCACTGCTCCGTGAGTGTCACGCATCGGAGCACGGGACTTTGGTCCCGTAACCATAACCGGTGAGGGATAAAGTCCCTCCGCCCCGATCAGGGGGGCATTACCGCAGCATCAAGCGGTCCCTGTCCAGACCGGTGAGCATTTCCAGTCGGGAAATGAGGTGGCGGATGACACCTGCAAGAGTAATCAGCAGCGGTACGCCGATGACCAGGTAGCCCCACCAGGTCATGCGCCCGACGGCGTAATTATACTCCAGCGCCTGCTGTGCGGCGGGCTGGTCGAGCACGGGAAGCAGGAAGCAGAGAGAAAGAATGAAATTACCCACGGCGGAAACAACCAGCGAGAGTCCGAGGAAAAGGCTGGAGCGCCAGAGCAGGGTATCATACGCGGTCTGCTGGTTCTTTTCGGCTATCTGCTTTTCGATGGTGCGGATATCAAAGAGGGAATCAGAGTAGAGCAGCACGCGAAGCAGGGAGTCCTGCCGCTTTGCCGTGACCATGACCGCCCCGCAGAGCAGCAGGGGGATGGCGGCTTCCTTCGCCGCATACCACCACGGGGTATCCGGGAGGATGGCTTCGCCTGTCCCGGAGTTAGCGTAGATGGTGACCACGCCGGTCAGGATAGTGCCGAGCAACCCGAAGAGTGTGAGTGGTTCCACCTTGCGGCTCTGTATGAAGGTCCAGGCACCGAACCCCAGCGGCAGCGCCAGTGCCAGAACCATGGCGGGGGTGGTGCCCAGTTGCCAGAATTTATCCCCGGCTACGGAGCAGTGGTCCAGCACCATGACCGGTGCCAGCACGCTCAGCAAAACATTCAGCAGACTTTGTGTGCCCTTGTCCATTATTTCATGGAAGCGATGGCGGCTGCCATATCCGGTGCTTTGAAGGTGGAGGAACCGGCAACGAGGCAATCAGCCCCGGCCTCAGCGCAGAGTGGAGCCTGGGTAGCGCCGATACCGCCATCCATCTGGATGATGAAGTTGAGACCCTGTTCCTTGCGGGCGGCATCCAGCACGCGCACCTTGTCCAGCACTTCGCTCATGAAGCTCTGGCCGCCGAAGCCCGGCACCACGCTCATGACCAGCACCATATCCAGCTCGCCGAGGTAGGGAAGCACTTTTTCCACCGGGGTGGCGGGGTTGACTGCCAGACCTGCGTGGATGCCGGCGGCGCGGATGGCGGCCAGCGTGGCGTGCAGGTCGACAGCGCCTTCGCGCTCTACATGAATGGTAATCATGTTCATGCCGGCTTTCACAAAGCGGGGCAGATAGTGATCCGGCGCGTCAATCATGAGGTGCGCATCCAGATAGGCATCTGCCGGCACTGCTGAGCGGATGGCAGCGCAGATATCAGGACCGAAGGAGATATTGTCCACAAAGGAACCGTCCATCACATCCAGGTGCAGCCAGTCGGCACCGGCCTCCAGGGCACGGTTGGCTTCTTCACCGATGCGACGGAAATCACAGGCAAGCATGGAAGGGGCTATCAGCATAGTAGCAATATTGTAATTATCAGGGGTGCAGATGGCAAGGATAAATGCTCTTTTATCAGCCGAAAAGAATTTTTTAACCTGGCTTATTTGAAAATCGTGATGCGGTGAATTCTGGTCGGTTCAAAAACACCGCTCTCATCGCCGTAGTACCCTTGGCAGGTGCCACTGACGGAGATGGCATCTTCCTTATCCAGTGTGACAAGAACCGGAGTCGGGGGGTAGATGAAGGAGCCGTTTTCTGTGCGAAGCTCTCCGGAGAGGTGGAAGTCCTGGCGGATGGTGTTCACATTGTAGCGGAGGTAGAAAGTGTTGCCGCTGGGAGTGTAGCTGAATTGGTCTGTCTCGTTGTAATAGCGCCCCAGGTTATCTTTCCAGATGACCACAGCTTCGCATTTGAAGCTTTTGGGTTTCGCGGGAACCGTATCTGCCGGGTGCTCGCTGTTCATTGAGTACAGTTTTCCATTGTGGCAGTACAACCAGCAATGTGTTTTATTGGCCATGCCGCCGGTCTGATCAAGGCGAATCCAGCAGCCGTTGAGTGAGGCCGGGGGCGTGATAGCAGCAGCCGGTGTTTGCTGGGTGCTTTCGTCTGCGGGGCGAACCAGAGTGGCTGTCACACCGGTGATGGTGTTTTCGAAGGTGCCGCCGCATTCGATGACTGTGGCTGTGGCCGTGGTGTCGGAGGTGAAAGTGAGCTCGTATGTGGTGCTTCCATCCCCCAAACCGTTTCCAAGGCGTTCTATCAGGAATTCATAACTGGTCAAATCAAGCATCGGTGCGTACGCCTCTGCCATGTCTGCGGTTGGTTGACCGACATCTATCATGCGGATTGTCGCGGTATTGGGACCGGTCTTGATGTATTTGGCCAGGGAGACGCAGCCGTCCTTCTTCTGGAAGGCAGAAATGGTCAACTGGTTGCCCGGGCCGTATTCATCGGGGCGTATGGCGCGGGTGGTTGTTTTATCGATGTCTGTTTCTGTTTCGGCGACGGTGGCGTTGGCGAAGGAGAAGATAATCTGGCTTTTACCAAGCGCCTGGGGAGAAATGGCTTGTGTTGCGGCAACCGGAGCGGGGGTGGAGCTGCTGCATGCTGAAATAAGGGCACCTGCTGCAAACAGAGCTGCAAGAGTGATATTTCGGGAGATTTTCATATAAGAATCAAGGTAAGGTGAAGGTTATTTAAAGATGGTGACTCGGTACAACTGTTCAGGGGTGAATCCTCCGACGCTGACGACGAGATAGCCCTTGCAGCTTCCGCTGATGGAGGTCCCGTCTGTTTTATCCAGTGTCACAACCACAGGAACTTCAGTGCAGGAATAGTCGTAATCGTTTTCTCCAGTGCTTATTATCTCACTGGTCAGGATATATGTTCTTCTACCGGAATATTCCTTGAATTGCAGAGCAAAGGAGTTGCCGGAGGGATGGTAGAGGACTCCTTCCGTCTTGTAATAGTCTGTTCCCTTGTCATCTGTGCATGAATAATAATTTTTCTCGGTGATACTGGCGGGCTTGGGCGGAACAGTGCCGACCGGGTAATCTTTTTCATTCATCAGGGTGTAGAGTTTGCCCTGGTGGCAATATATCCAGGAATGAGTACGGATGGGGGAGATGAAATCCAGGCGCATCCAGCAGCCTTCGAGCGAAGCCGGTGCCTGTATGAGTGTGGATGCTGCTGCAAGTGGGGCGCTGCTGCCTTGAGCCGGCGCCGGAGCGGGGCTGCAGGAGGTGAGCAGTGCGCCGGCTGCAAGAGAGAGTGCGAAAGCGGTGTGAGTGAGAGTGTTCATGTGCGTGTTGATTAAAAAAGCCAGCACGCAGAATAGCAGATTCTACATGCTGGCAGGGTGAATTGTTCCGTGGTTATTTGTTATATTGAACCTGTTCCAGTTTCGGACGCTGGATGAGCTTCATGATTTCTTCGCCGGGGGTGACCACTGCGGGTTGCTGGGGCAGGGGCTTGGAGGAGAATACCGGGAAATCGGCTTCTTCCTTGATGGTGCCGCCTGTGGCCAGTGAGAAGTAACCGCGCGCCGGGTTGAATCGGCAGTTGATTTCCTTGAGCGGGTTGCCATCGCGCGTAAAGCGGAACTCGGTGGCGGTGTGCCACTGCTTGCCATCCCAGCGCAGGGCGGGACCGAACGTGGCGCGGCGTTCAAATGTCTTGGAAACCACATCGCGCTTGAAGTCTTCCACGAACCCGCAACCGCCGCCAAGTCCACGGCTAAGCGCCTGAATGCGCCAGCAGCTCATGAGCATCCACTTGTTTTCAGCCGGGTCGAAAATATAGCCGGCAATCTGGCGGAAATCGGGGCCGTCCTCGTGTTCTACCACCAGTGTCTTGATGACCTGACCTTCCTTCCAGTCGAAGGGACGCATGGAATTGCCACCTGTGCCTTCGCCACCAAAGCGGCGGTGGGTTACCTTCTCGCCTTTCTGAATGAGCTTGGCGCGTTCTTCTTCAGGCGCGGCGTGGGGGTTATCGCCGGAGTCCTTGGCATCCCAGATGGAGAAGATAGCCACGCGTACCGGGTTGCCGTTCTCGTCCTTGTGACCAAGTTCCTGCACGCCGATGTAGCCGCAGCCGAAGTTGTTGCAGGCAAAGTAGGTACCGGGGGCGCTCTTTTCAATCACAGCTTCCTGGTAGGCTGCGGTGTGTTTGGGAATGGTGGGACCATAGTGAAGATGCACGGAAGCACACTGGCGCTTGGCCATGTTCTCTGGCGCCCAGTAATCCGAATAGCGGTCGGCCTGGGCCTCCTGCGTGCAGCATGCCGCAAGGGCCAGCAGACCCGTCATCAGTGTATAGATGCGTTTCATCACGTCGCATCCTAACATAAACTGGTGAAGTATTCAAGCATAATCAACTCTTGGGAAGCAAGCTCCACACGTGTCCCAAAGATTTGGTACACGTGGATTTACGATTTTGGATTTGCGATTGACAAATTGGAAGTTAGCGGCTTACGCCGATAGAATTCCAAATGAATGCTTACAGCCGATGGTGAGGCGGGTGATGCCCCATTATGATTTTTCACACAGAACACTATGCCTTTATGTCGTTCAGGGCTATTTTTTCATATTCTATGGGACACATGTGAGCAAGCTCCCCTCTGTTGACAAATTGGAATTTGCCGGGCTGAAAGCCCGAGGAATTTTGAGCCCGATAGGGCGACACAATAATAGCCCAGCGTGGAGCCGCGTTGCGGCGGAACGCTGGGTAAAATGAAAAACATATCAGAACCCCAGAGCGTAGCGGAGTGGGTGGCAGAAGCTTCGGCTTAGTGTTTTAGCTGCGCTTCCCTGCCACCCCTCCACGTTGGTCCGGGTTCCGGTTATTTTTTATTCCAAACCCAGCGTTCGGGGCTTCGCGTCTCGCGTTGCTCGCTTGCTACGCCCTCGCAGGCCGCCGCGTTGCGGCTCCACGCTGGGCTATGATTCTGTCGCCCTTGCGGGCTCAAGTTTCCGCTCGCCGTTGGCTCGCCAAAGTCCAATTTAGTGAGTTTTTAGACCTTCTCAGATTGGAATTTGAGGGGGGACTGAAGGCTCGTGCTCCGACGAGGTTTTCAGCGTTTTTCGATTCGGAAAGGCAGGGTGGTACCTTTTTCATGTTCGGCTCCGCGCTGGTGGAGCAGCATTGCGCTTCCGAGCGTGGTAGCAATGAAAACGCGAACAGGCTTATCAGACGCTTCCTCCCTAAAGGAACTGACCTATCCTTACTTACTCAGAGTGATTTAGATCATCTGGCCATGTGGATGAATAAATATCCAAGAAAGTTACTTGATGGAAACTCTGCGTGGCAACTCGCCAAAGTATATTCGTTTCATTTTAACAGAATCTCAGCTTAACCTCCACTTTTATTCGAATGTGTCGAATTTATTCTTGCAATTCACACCCCAACTCCCCCCTGTGTGTTGACCTTGTCCATTGGGGGGGGATGACTTTTCGCTGATCCGATGTTTTGTTCGAGTTTTTAGATTTGTTTAAAATTACAAAAAAGACATCCCCGCACCACGAGATGCGGGGATGTGCACATGCAAATAATCTGCGAATCAATTACTTGACGCCTGCGTTGCGCAGCATGTCTGCAATTTCAGTCATGCCTTTCTTTGTGGCATATTCAAGTGGTTTAAAAAACTCCCACTCTATGTTTTTATCTGTTATGATTCCGATGTCAAGACTGATACCAGGAGTATTAAGAAGAAGTTTGACACATTCGGTATGACCATTTTTGATAGCAAAATGAAGCGCCGACTTCTCAATGAAATTGCAAGAATTGATGGTATAAGCACCCTCAGGGCCGATGTACTTATACTGCTTGTTGTTCATGGCTTCGATAATTAACTGAAGGCACTCGATATGACCGAGTGCAGCAGCCATCTGATGCGCCTGCAGCACAGGCTTGAGATAAAATTCATTCTTGTCAATGATAGCCTTCAGGGCTTTTGCGTCATTTGTGAGAATGGCATGAAGCTGGTCATCGGTTTTTCCCCAGTTCGGGTGATTGACCATTAATTTGATAGCGGCCTTATTATTTTCCATTATGGCGTGTTCAATGGGTTCACCGAGCATGGTAGATGGTTCCTCGCGCAAGCGGATTCCCGGGATAGACAGCACAAGTTTTGTAACCTCAATATCCTTGCTTATGGCAGCAAAGTGAACAATGTTCTCATAAGTATCACTGTAATAGGGCTCGGTCCCGGCCTGGATGTAAAGTTTGAGCAACTCCTTATCACCGTTAAGCGCAGCGCGGGTCATCATATTAGAAGCGCGGTGCATCATATTAGGAGAAGGTGCGGTTATCCCTCTTGCTTCCAGTTGTTTCAATGCTGCAGCCTTCTCTTCCGGAGAGATGACCATTGGTTTGATGATTTCGGATTCATCCAATGCAAGAGAATACGTCTTGCCGGATGAAGAACTCAATTCTGGTAAAACAACAAGTGCGGTGCCAATGAGAACAACAGCAGCGCCGATGGAAAGAATCAGTTTTTTTGCTTTCATAGTATTTAATCTGAGCTGTCGCCCTCCTTTTGATGCGAACAAGACAATCTTTCTTGCTTCTTTGCTAGAGATGAGCGTAAATACCTTATAGCATAGTGCATTGTGGACGGTCAATCCATAATTGGGGCGGCGCAAGTTTTTTCTGTAAAATCTCGGTCATTGGAGCAAACATCCTTACTGCGCTTCCGAGCGTGGTAGCAATGAAAACGCGAACAGGCTTATCAGACGTTTCCTCCCTAAAGGAACTGACCTATCCTCACTTACTCAGAGTGATTTAGATCATCTGGCCATGTGGATGAATAAATATCCAAGAAAGTTACTTGATGGAAGCTCTGCGTGGCAACTCGCCAAAGTATATTCGTTTCATTTTAACAGAATCTCAGCTTAACCTCCACTTTTATTCGAATGTGTCGCATTTATTCTTGCAATTCACAGCGTGGCTTACGGCTTGACTCTGCGGTTGATTCGCTGTAAACTGCCTGCCGTCATGACTTCTACAGCTGATTACAAGGTGGCCGATATTGCCCTGAAGGACTGGGGACGCAAGGAAATTGCCGTGTCGGAATATGAGATGCCGGGCCTCATGGCCTGCCGTGAGAAGTACGGCGAGCAGAAGCCGCTGGCCGGGGTGCGTATCACCGGTTCGCTGCACATGACAATTCAGACGGCTGTGCTTATTGAGACGCTGGTGGCACTGGGTGCCGAGGTGCGCTGGGCCAGTTGCAACATTTTCTCCACGCAGGACCATGCCGCCGCTGCTATTGCAGCTACTGGTGTGCCGGTGTTTGCCTGGAAGGGCGAGACGCTTACGGAATACTGGGACTGCACTTGGGCTGCTTTGAGCCACCGCGATGGTCTGGGCCCGCAGCTGGTGGTGGACGACGGTGGCGATGTGACCCTGCTGCTGCACCGCGGCTATGAGATGGAAGAAGGCTCCGACTGGGTGAACACCCCCTCCGACAGCGAGGAAGAGGGCGTTATCAAGGCTCTGCTCAAGCGCATTGCTGCCGAACAGCCCGGTGTGTTCCACCGATGGATGCCCGAGTGGAAGGGTGTTTCCGAGGAAACAACCACAGGTGTTCACCGCCTCTATCAGATGGAGCGCGAGGGGCGTCTGCTGGTGCCCGCTATCAACGTGAACGACTCGGTGACCAAGAGCAAGTTTGATAACCTGTACGGCTGCCGCGAGAGTCTGACGGACGGAATCAAGCGCGCTACAGATGTGATGATTGCCGGCAAGGTAGCCGTAATCTGCGGCTATGGCGATGTGGGCAAGGGCTGCGCCCAGGCTCTGCGCGGGCTGGGTGCTCAGGTGATTGTGACCGAGGTGGACCCCATCTGTGCTCTGCAGGCTGCCATGGAGGGCTACCGAGTGCTCACGGTGGAGGATACCCTCGGCATGGCCGATATTTATGTGACTACCACGGGCAACTGCGATATCATCACTCTGGAGCACATGGAAAAGATTAAGGACCAGGCCATCGTCTGCAATATCGGCCACTTCGACAACGAGATTCAGGTGGCTCGCCTGCAGGCCTATCCCGGTATCGTGTGTACCAACATCAAGCCGCAGGTGGACAAATACACCTTCCCGGATGGCCACAGCCTCTACCTGCTGGCCGAAGGTCGCCTGGTGAATCTGGGCTGTGCCACGGGTCATGCTTCCTTCGTGATGAGCAACAGCTTCACCAACCAGGTGCTGGCCCAGATTGCCCTGTGGCAGGACCGCGAAACTGCCAAGCCTTCCGTAACCGTGCTGCCCAAGAAGCTGGACGAAGAGGTGGCCCGCCTGCACCTGGCCAAGCTCGGGGTGCGCCTCACCACCCTCACCCAGAAGCAGGCCGACTACATCGGCGTGCCCGTAGAGGGACCGTATAAGGCAGAAGCGTACAGGTATTGATGATTGACAATTGACTATTGACTATTGGTATGGATGCGCGTGATTTACGGGAGCGAACCCTTGACTTTGGGTTGAGGATTGTTCGTCTTTGTCAGTATTTGGGGCATCATAATGTAGCAGAGGTTTTAGGAAAGCAGTTGCTGCGTTGCGGCACTTCTGTGGGCGCCAATTATCGAGCTGCGAGTCTCGCAAAGAGTCCGGCTGATTTCGTATCGAAAATTAAAATATGCGAGGAGGAAGCAGACGAGGCAATCTATTGGCTGGAATTGTTGATTCGGGCTGGAGAAGTGGAAGCTGCGAGAGTCATCCCATTGCAGAATGAAGCTGCCGAGCTTCGCAATATCATGTCCGCCAGTGCCATCACTGCCCGTAAGAACGTAAAATAAGCTTTCGCATGACCCAGTCAATTGTCAATTGTCAATCGTCATTAGTCAATGCCCTCGATTGGTTGTATTCTACGCAGGCTTTCGGCATCAAGCTGGGGCTGGAGGGTGTGACCCGCCTGCTCTCGGCCTGTGGTGTGCTGTATCCCCGGGCGCAGGTCATTCATGTGGCCGGTACAAATGGCAAGGGCAGCACCTGCGCATTCTGCGAGAGTGTAGCACGAGCCGCCGGGTACAAGACCGGTTTGTTCACTTCTCCGCATCTGGTGGAGTTCAGCGAGCGTATCCGCGTGAATGGGGTGAATATCCCGGATGCGGATGCCGCGCGGCTTATCAACAAGGTGCGCTCCATTGTGCAGGATTGGGACCCGTGCCCGACTTTCTTTGAGCTGGTGCTGGCGGTGGCTATGCTCTGGTTTGCCGAGCAGGAGGTGGAACTTATCGTGCTGGAAACCGGCATGGGCGGCCGGCTGGATGCCACCAATGCTGTGTCCAAGGATGTGGCGGTGCTCACCCCGATAGGCCTGGATCATACCCAGTATCTGGGTGAGACTCTGTATGAGGTGGCCGGTGAGAAAGCCGCTATTCTTTCCTGGCACCGCCCGGCGGTCTCCGCGCCGCAGGAGCCGGAGGCTATGCGGGCGATTCATGAGTCTGCGCAGCGCATGGATACCTATTGCCGTGTGATTTCCGCCGAATGTGACCAGCCGCTCGGGCTGAAAGGTGCCCACCAGCGGCGCAATGCTGCACTGGCACTGGCGGCCCTGCGCGCGCTGCCGCATTTCCTCTGCAGCGCAGAGGAAGAAGCCCGCGGCCTGGCCGAGGTCCGCTGGCCCGGGCGTTTTGAGGAAGTGCAGCCCGGTGTCATCATGGATGGTGCGCACAACCCGCATGCCATGCAGGTGCTCTCCCGCACCTGGCGCGAGACGTATGGCGAGCAGAAAGCCCGCTGCATCTACGCCGGCTCGGCCGATAAGGCGCTGGATGAGGTGCTGGAACTTCTTTCCCCCATTGTAGGTGAGTGGGTGCTTCCTCCGGTGCAGTCTCCTCGCATTCTTTCCCCGGCAGAGATGGCGGTCAAGGTGCGTGCGGTGTCCGCTGCTCCTGTCTCTACCCCAGCCACCCTGGCCGGATGCCTGACCGAGATGCCCGCCGGCACCCTCATCTGCGGTTCCTTCTTCCTGCTGGGTGAGGCGAAGGCTATTTTGCGGAGCGCAGAGTACCGCACGACGGTGCAGTGATTATTTGGCGAGTAGGTATGGTTCTATTCGGAGCGCGGGACTTTAGTCCCGCTTATGTTTTCGGGACTGAAGTCCCGTGCTCCGACAGATTTGCGGCCTCGAATCGCAATTTTCGTGCGAAATGAAAGGATGAATAGCGCTATAATAAAAGGCGCGCATGGAAACCTCCATGCGCGTCTTTTTGTGATTTGTGTGTCCGAGACCTTAGATTTCGATGTACTTAGCCTTGGGGAAGTTGCAGAGCGGGCAGCGGTCCGGCTCGGTGCCTTCGGCAAAGGTGTCGCCGCAGAGCGGGCACACATAGTACTTGGCGGGCAGGTCCAGTTTCTCACCGGCTTCGAGCTGGGCGAGAGCCTTGCTGTACAGGTCGGCGTGTTCCTTCTCGGCCTCATTGGCCCAGGTGAAGCTGCGCACGGCGTCGGAGATTTCCTCTTCCTGAGCCTTGGCAATCATGGGCGGATACATCTCGGTGAATTCGTAGGTCTCGCCTGCGATAGCGGCCTTCAGGTTCTCGATGGTGTTGCCCACTTCGATGTGCATGTCGAGGTCGATGGGGGCCTCACCCAGCTTCACGAGCACCTTGTTGTGGTTGGTGGCGTGAATACGCTCAGCACGGCTGGCGGCAGCGAAGAGCTTTTCGATGAGCGGATAGCCCTCCTGAGCTGCGCGGGTGGCGTATGCGGCGTACTTGGCGCTGGCGGTGCTTTCTCCGATAATGGCGGTCTTGAGGTTATCAATCGTTGTCATGGCCGTAGTATAATCTATTTTAGAATAATTACAAGAAAAATCTGCGAATTATTGAAAAATAATTTATTTTTCTTACAGAGCGGCGATGATAGCATCACCCATACCGCGGGTGCCGACACGGATTTCGCCCTCAGCACCGGTGGCGAGGTCGCCGGTGCGGTAGCCGGCGGCTATGACCTTGCGAACAGCAGCATCCACAGCATCAGCGGCGGCGGTTTCCTTGCAGGTGTAGCGCAGGAGCATGCCCATGGAAAGAATCTGGGCAATGGGGTTGGCGATACCCTTGCCGGCAATATCCGGAGCAGAGCCGCCGGAGGGTTCATAGAGACCGAAGAAGGTGTTGGAGCCGTGGCTGAGCGAGGCGCTGGGGAGCATGCCGAGCGAGCCGCAGACGATAGCCATTTCATCAGTCAGAATATCGCCGAAGGTATTTTCGGTGACCATCACGTCGAACTGCTTCGGGTTGCGCACGAGCTGCATGGCGGCATTATCCACATACATGTGGGTGAGTTCCACATCCGGATAATCAGCGGCGATGGTGTTCATCACATCGCGCCACATGACGGAGGAAGCCAGCACATTGGCCTTATCAACGCTGCAAAGTTTCTTGTTGCGACCCCGGGCGGCTTCGAAGGCAACGCGAGCGATGCGCTCTACCTCGCTCTTCTTGTAGATGAGAGTATCCAGACCGATGATTTCGCCATCGCGTTCGCCGTAGAACTTGGGTTCGCCGAAGTACATGCCGCCTGTAAGTTCGCGGACGCAGAGGATATCGAACCCGCCGGGGATGAGACTGTTTTTCACCGGGGAAGCATCCACCAGCTCGGGCAGGCAGATGCCGGGGCGCAGGTTGGCGAACAGGGAGAAATGTTTTCTGAGGGGGAGCAGAGCTCCGCGTTCCGGGCGTTCATCCGGCGGCAGAGAATCCCATTTGGGACCGCCTACGGAGCCGAAGAGGATGGCATCTGCCGCTTCACAGGCTGCCAGTGTCTCAGCCGGAAGCGCCTTGCCGCAGTTATCGATACCGGCACCGCCTACAAAGCATTCGGTGCGTTCGGTGGTGAATCCGAACTTCTTTTCCACAGCATCGAGCACGCGGAGCGCCTCGGTCATCACTTCCGGGCCGATACCATCGCCCGCCAGGACTGCAATTTTGTAGGTGTTCATGTTCGCGGTGGATAATACACCGCAACGTGCAAGGTGTCAAATGGTAATCATGGCTGTGGGCATACTTCTTCTTGTGGTTTCCTTTGCGTGAGTGCGGGGAAATATCAACGGAAGCAGCTGCGCGGGAAATTCAACGGGGCTGAGATGAAGGGGGTGCCCAGTTCATCGGTGCCGAAGAGCCGGAGCTCCATGGCCACAGGAGGAGAGTCAAATTCATGGCAGCCGCTGCAGGAAAAAACGGCGCCGGGGTTCAGGGTTGGATAGTCGTTGAAAACTTTGGAAGCCTCGATGATGCGCGTATTACCGTTGCGCTCACGCAGGGTCCATTTGCGCCCTAGCAGGCGCACTGGGTGCGAGCCTGTGTTGGTGATGCTGATGCGGAACAGCGTGCGGTATACGGGGCGCGGGCGCCTCTGAGCCTGCACCCCGGACATAACGAGGTGCAGTTCCAGAGGGGTGTATACCGGCAGACTTGGGCTTTTAGTGCTCATAACCAGCGCCTACAGCGATGGTGGAAATAGCCGCAGCTGTTTCTTTGATGATTTTTACTTTTTCCGGCGTGGGGGCTTCATCACTCGTGAGGGTCATGCAGCTGGTCAGCTTGTTCATGAGAATCTGCATCTCTGCCACATGCAGGCGCTTGGCTGTGCTGGGGTGCAGCCCTGCAAGTATTTCGCTGAAATAGGCAGGAGCGTCCGGATAGAAGATGATGATGGCCTGTGCTGCGTCAAAGCGCTGCTCGATTGCGACCGCGGAGGCTTCCAGTGCGCGCACCCAGCCACCCAGTGCCAGCAGGTGTGCCAGATCCGGGTCGCGCAGGGCTGTCAGTTCTTCGTTCACTGCTCCCTGGGTAGAGGCCAGTATGCGTTTGAATTCCTCCAGCTGCCCTTTTTCAGCATGCTCCAGAAGGCTGGCGGAGTATGAGTTCATTTTTTCTCCGACACCGATTGCCTTGCCGTAGCGTGAAAGGTCAAGCGCAATAGGTTTAATGTCGTTCATGTGACCGCTGCGCACAGCGATAAAACCGTCGGCCATGAGGTAACCCATTTGCAGTGCAAGTTTGCCGGCATCCATCGGGAGATGCTCCGGGCGGTTGCGGAGAACATAATCCTCTGGAATCGCGGGCAGGTTATCCAGTTGTGCAAAAATCTTGCTGATGGAGGGTGCGGTGTAGATATTGATACCGAGCTCCTGGTTGGAGTGGGAGTCGTCCAGCAGTGCATCATCCCGGAACAAAGCGGGTACTTCTCTTTCCTGCCGGTCCGGGTCTGCCTGAGTGAGATATTCCGGAATTCCGTCAAATGCCGAGTCTACGGCATCGTCGTTGAATTCAGGGGACTCCTGGGCGAAGAGCAGGGGGGTACCCAGTGCGAAAGTGGCGAGTAGAAGAAAGCGGAGATGCATTTTCATCTTGAATGCTGTGCGGTTAATTTAGACTTGACTCAATACCCAGTTTACATTACTATCGGCGCACGTCAAGAGTCAGTCGTTATGCTGACGCAAAAATGACACGCGAGCCGGAGCGCTCGTTTTTCTTCTGTCTCACCTCGAAAAAGTATATGGAATCCTCTCAGTATTGGTTTAATTTCTTCTGGCTTGTTGCCTATTTCCTTGTTCTGGTGGGTATGTCCGGCTACGGGTTTCACCGTTTGCTCATGGTGATACTGTACATCAAGCACCGCAAGGATATTCCGCAGCCCAAGGGACAGTGGGAGGAGTGGCCGATGGTGACAATCCAGCTACCCATGTTCAATGAGAAATTTGTGGTGGAAGGTCTGCTCAGAAAAGTGACCGCAATCGATTACCCCAAGGATAAACTGGAAATCCAGATTCTGGATGACTCTACGGACGATACCTACGACCTGTGCAAGCAGCAGGTGGAGTATTACCGTGCTCAGGGCTTTGATATTGTGTGCTTGCACCGTGAAGACCGTACTGGTTTCAAGGCTGGTGCTCTGGAAGCTGCAGATGCCGTGGCCAAGGGCGAGTTCCTGTTGATTCTGGATGCTGATTTCCGTCCGGAACCGGATATCCTGAAAGTGTGCGTTCCGTATTTCACAGACCCGCAGATTGGTGTGGTGCAGACCCGCTGGGCTCACATCAACCGTAATTACAACATGCTCACTCGCCTGCAGAGCATTTTCCTGGATGGACACTTTGCCCTGGAGCAGACCTGCCGCAACCGGTCCGGTCGTTTCTTTACTTTCAACGGTACTGCTGGTATGTGGCGTAAAAGCACCATCGTGGATGCCGGCGGCTGGGAGCATGATACCATCACTGAGGATATGGACCTTTCCTATCGTGCTCAGATGAAGGGGTGGAAGTTCGTTTATCTTAATGATTATGAGACACCCGCAGAGCTTCCTGTGGATATGGATGGTTTCAAGGCACAGCAGCACCGCTGGACCAAGGGGTGTATTCAGGTCTGCCGCAAGATGCTTTTTGATATCTGGCGTTCGAATGCTCCTTTCAAGGCCAAGATGGAAGCGACGACTCATCTTACCTGCAATTATTCCTATCTGGCGCTCATTCTGCTGTGCTTCCTGGTGATGCCTGTCTGCACGGGCATGGTCGCCCCGACGGGGGATTGGGCCTGGGACCAGTGGCAGATGATTCTGCTCACTTTCACGCTGTTCTTCTTTGCTACTATCACGGTCTGTATGTTCTATGTCACGGCAGAGATAATTGTGCGTCCTCGCCGCTGGTACATGGTGTTCCCGCTTATTATTCCGTTGCTGGCGCTGGGTGTCGGTATGGCTGTGAATAATGCGAAGGCTGTGCTGGAGGCTATGGCTGGTCAGCAGAGTGAGTTTGTGCGTACTCCCAAGTTCGGCGAATCCAGCCAGGGCGCTCTTTCTATTGAGAAGCGAGCCAAGGGGTACAAGGCTATCAAATCCGTGCTTGTTCCTCTGCTGGAGCTCTGCTTTGCTGTTTTCTTTGGTTGTGTGGAATATGTGAACCTGAACAATGGTGATTATCTGACCTTTGTGTTGATGACTCCGTTCCTGGGCTTCTTCTACACGAGCTTTGCATCTATCGCCCGCCTGGTTGACGGCGCTATCCAGAAGCGACGTGTGGCAAAGGCTGCGTAATAACAGAGATTTTCTTCCAGTTCCAATATCTATGAATAAAAGATTTTCAAGTAGCGTTGTTTTCTGCCTGTTTGCGGGAGTGTGCGCTCTGTTCACCTCCTGTACTGTGCTCAAGGGAGAGAAAAAGCTTTATGCCGAGGATATACCGCCGAAGGCAGTTGTCCGTGATGGCGTGGCTGTCACTCTCAGCGACCAGAAACTGACCCTTTTCAAGAAGGGTAAGAAGGTGAAGGAGTACAGTATCAGTTCCTCCAAGTTTGGTATAGGTAATACCAAGGGCAGCAACCGTACACCTCTGGGAATTCACGCTGTTTCTCAGAAAAATGGTGAGGGCCAGCCGCAGGGCATGGTGTTCAAGGGGTGCAAGCCTACGGGCGAAGTGGTGGATGTAGATGCTGAAGGGCGTGACCCCGTTGTTACCCGTGTTATCCAGCTGGCCGGCCTGGAAAGCGATAACCGTTCGACCCACCGCCGCCGTATTTAC
The DNA here is from genome assembly GCA_045646505.1 of Akkermansia sp. Lineage (GTDB taxonomy): Bacteria > Verrucomicrobiota > Verrucomicrobiia > Verrucomicrobiales > Akkermansiaceae > Akkermansia. The sequence continues at coordinate 44,619 of JAZRKW010000071.1, forward strand.
ATTCACGGCACGCCTGAGGAACGCTACATCGGTCAGCCTGCTTCCTATGGTTGCATCCGCATGAAGAGTGATGATATTGTTGACCTTTTTGGTCGTGTGCATCGCGGTATGCCGGTTGCTATCGAAAGCTGCACGCAGGCAACTTATCTTGCCGCAGAACGCGATATGAGCAAAGGCAGTATCGAGGTCCCCAAGTCGGCAATTGCTAAGTTGCCGGTGGATGGCCTGCGTCCCACGTATCGCTATCGTGCCCGCAAGAGTCGCAGTTGGTCGCGTCGCAGCAGACTGGCCTCTTCCCGCTTCAAGAAGCGTACTGTGAAGAGGAAGGGCTCTCGCCGCCTGGCTTTGCGCAAGCGTCGCAGTTAGTTTTTTGCTATCGGGCTGCCACACTGGCAGCCCTTCTTGTTTTCTGTTGATACAGGAATCCGGCTTTGCTGGCTGCAGGTTTGAAATGCAGGTGGCATTTTATCATTATTTTTCTGATTTTTCACACACGTGTCTCAAAGTTTGAGTACGGAGCTCGATAAATTGGAATTGGGCGAGCCAACGGCGAGCGGAAACTTGAGCCCGCAAGGGCGACAGAATCATAGCCCAGCGTGGAGCCGCAACGCGGCAGAACGCTGGGTTTGGAATAAAACATAACCGGAACCCCGACCAACGTGGAGGGGTGGCAGGGAAGCGCAGCTAAAACACTAAGCCGAAGCTTCTGCCACCCACTCCGCTACGCTCCGGGGTTCTGATATGTTTTTCATTTTACCCAGCGTTCCGCCGCATTGCGGCTCCACGCTGGGCTATTATTGTGTCGCCCTATCGGGCTCAAAATTCCTCGGGCTTTCAGCCCGCCAAAGTCCAATTTATCGAGATTAGTACTCAAACTCTGGGACACGTGTGCCTTTTTTTCACTCCGGAATTACCCGTCAGGATTTCCGGAAAACGAATCGAACGCTCATTCTATCACCGGTGCTGCCCCTGAAAAAATGCCGGTTACGATGAATTATCACGAATATCTCCATAGAGAAAGAGCCCGGACAATGTCCGGGCTCTCTGACATATTCTATTTTTGTGAATCAGAAGTTCAAGCGGTAACCGATGGTTCCGTTCACATTGGTATAATCGCTGCGCAGCTCCACAGAGGCATCCATGAAGATACTGCCGCTCTCCTGCCCCATCGGGATGGTCAGGCCGGCACCGGCTTCCACACCGAAGGCACCCATCTCTGCGCTGTCCACAGATGCAGTTTTGCCGGGAAGACGGGTCAGAGCCACATCGGCGCTGCCGCTGCGGTCGCCCATATCAGCCTTGACCAGCACACGGGCTTCCAGAATACTGGTGCGGTTAAACATGCTTTCACCCACAACGGATTGCAGGCGGGCACCCGCGCCCACGGTCACAGTATCGAGCGTCTGCTCACCCACATTCAGCGCAACATCGCTGCCGCTTTCAGTGTAGGCATCCAGGCTGGTGTGCTTCCAGGACACATTCAGTACAGGCTGCAGACAGGTAGAAGCGTCTTCGTTCAAAGCGAACACGCGGCCCACCTCATACATAAGACCAAAGCTCATACCTTCTGTCTCGCCCTTCACCTCTGCACCGGCAACCGTGCGATCAAGACTGATATCAGACATACCGACTGTAGCCACAAAGGTGTGAGTCCAGGCACTCGGTGCATAACGCGCAAAAGCAGTCAGATAGTAGCTGTTGAGCTCACCGGTAGAAACATCAGCCCCAGTGGTGTCCAGATCACCGTACATGGCCGTCAGGGCAAGACCTGCAGTCACAGTCGGGCAGAAGTCAACATCGAAGCCCACGGTTCCACCCCAGCTGTTAAGCTCATAACCGCTTTCTGTACCGTTGTCCATCAGTTCAGCGCGGTCGCCCTCTGCGTTAATCCAGGCATTGAAGAAGGGCATGCTCTCCTGAGCTACGCTCTGATCCACACCCATTGTCGTCGTGCGGTTGCGGATTGCCTGCAACTGGCGGTCAACATCGCTCAATGCGGCGATACCCAGCACAGCGGTGCTGGCGCCAGCCAGGTTGGCACCCAGCTCATCGGCCTTGGCACCTGTGGCTGAATCAAGCATGCTGAGCACAACGGCCAGATCACTCTTCGGCGCGGTGGACTGCGGGTTGATTTCCTGCAGAACAGCATCCGCAAAGGCCAGACCGGTTGCACCGTTGGCGCTCACCGAAGCACCCATCTTGTCTGTGTAGTACTTCGTATTGCGTTCAGCAATAATGAGGCCACCTTCCAGTGAAACACTGGAGAAGTACTTGCCCATTGCATCGATGGCATTGTTATTCTCATCCACGATAGTAACATCTGCGGCGTTACCGCGAATATCACCGATAGAGGCAATGACATGGCTGCCAGCACCATCCACATTCAATACCAGGCTATCTGTAGATTCTGCCACGATAACAATATTCGTGCCATTCACCGTCACGCTGTCACCGGTATTCACGACGATGTTACCAGCAGCGATATCTGCCACGCTGGTCTTGATAAGCAGATTACCACCGTCCATGGTCGAATCTCCGGTCAGAGAACCACCGTTCAAGATGACATTGGAATCAACCACATTCAGGTTAGCAACAGAATTATTCAGAAGCGCAACACCGGTTTCAATAGAACCCGCGGTACCTATGCGACCTGTGATTTCTGCACTTGTACCACTCAGGTTCACCAGGCCATCGTAATCTGCATTATTCAGGACTACGGTATCAAGCGCAGCTGCATCACCGGTTATATCAAGCTTACTGAGAGAATCACCAGTAAGATTGTTCAGGGTTGCGTTACGAATCACACCGCGCAGGTCGATGCTCTGCTCACCTTCCACTACCACATGGCTCACGTTATCCAGCACCTGGTTGGACTTGAGGCTTCCATTCTCCAGAACCACGAGACCGACAGCTGTCTGATTATCACCGACAACCCATGTAGACTGAGCATCCGTCTGCTCTGTGATGCTCAGATATACATCGGTCAATTCATTGGCAGCCAGCGCGGCGCCGGCGGCAGGAGCCGTGTCACTGAACGTCAGCCAGTAGCCCTTCTGCAACAAGGCCTGCATCTTCTCATTGGCTGTATCTGTTATATCGTAAGCCTGCAGGTCAAAATTATCTGCCAGACCACCATTCATGCCCGTTGCAAGCTGAAGGAGGTGATAATTACCCACCTGGATACTCAGATCATCCAATTCATCAATGCTCAGCTGAATCTTTCCACCATCGGTCCTGGCGGTCAGACTATCCAGCTTCAGACGCGGTGCAGAACCTGCTGCACCCGCGTTAAAGGTGAGTTTATCAGTGACAACATCGCCCAGAATCAGCGAGTAGTCAGCACCAACAGCTGTATCTGCAATGGTGATACCATTGGCAATAATATCGCCTGCGGTTTCTCCAGCATTCTGAGCAGCGTTGATACTTACCTCATTATCACCGAAGTTCATCTCGCCCTTGTTATTCAGGGCACCGTGGAAATCAGTATTGCTGTTGATAGTAAGGCTGCCGGTTTCATCGACATTCACAGAGCCACCACCAGAGAGTGAGCCAATCTGAAGAACACCGGAAACGGACAAGCTTGCCTCATCTCCCTGAATCAGGTCGGCAATCTCAGCATCTGCAGCGGTAAATGTACCGTTGTTGATGAGGCTGTTGATAGTAGCCTTCTCGCCAACCGTCACAGAACCACCGAACTCCAGGTCAAGATTACCGGCAACGAGATTGCCGTCTACCTTGAGGCTGGTGCCGCTACCCACAGACAGCGAACCTTTACCATTTTCCGTATCATCCGTCAGGGTAAGGTCTTCACCAACAGTGAGACTGCTGCCCTCGCCGCTGATACTGATGGCGCCACCTACGCTGGTCACAGCGCCGTCTACCGTGAGGCTGCCCTCATTCAACGAAAGCGTGCCACCAGAGTTATCCAGAGAACCGCTGATTTCAACAGAACTGCCGGAAATACTGATACTGCCGCTATTTGCAACATCGGCAAAGAGTTGAGCCGTACTGTCAGTGATAGTGATATCTCCGCTATTGGAAACAGCTACCGGAACCTCAGATGTACCCACAGTCAGATCGCTCTGACTGATAAAGGCACCTGTATTGGTAAGATTTCCCGCAATGCTGATTGAAGCCCCTGCCTGGTTCCGGATTGTACCGGCATTCTCCACAGCCCCATCGATAATCAGCTCACCAGCGGTACCAACACCCATCATAGGTGCTGCGCCGGAAACCACCAGTATACTGTCGGCAGAAACAGAAGCACCTCCGTTTACTTCCACCTGAGCATTAAGCATCAGCGTGCCACGCACCATCTCCAGGTTGCCGGATACGGTCAGCTTATCAGAACCGGCCGGGGCTTCGTTTCCTTCAAAGCCCTGCCAGGAAATAAGCGAGTAAACACCAGTGGCTCTCTTGTTATCCACAATGATATCTTTGGCACTGCAATCGCCATTCAGGAACACCTGGCTGTCACCATATCCGCTGAATGCCATATTCGTATCTGCGTCCGGCGCGGTACCTTCGCTCCAGCTGGTGGCGCTGGTCCAGAAAGCCGGGGCAGACGGGAAATCATTCATACCAATCCACTGATTGGCATTCAGCGCAGCCTGGAGAATTAATTGCTGCTTATCGTTCGCCCCTGTAATCCAGGCAAGCGAGTAGACGTAATGCCCATCCGTGCTGATCTGGGAACTGGCAGCCTGACCGCCATCTGTAAATGCACCCAGGAGCACCTCCGGTCTTGTCTGAGCGGTAAGCTCCATCAACACAAGAGACTTTTCATAGGAAACACCCAGCACATCGTGCAGCAGCGTATCACTTACTTTGACCGTAAGGCCATCCGACAGAGTTCCCAGCTTGAGGATGGATGCAGGTGTGGAATCACCCGGCTGCATAGGTGCAGCATCCAGATTCATCAGCGTCAGCGTATTGGCCTGAAGGCTGTTGGCAGTCAATCTGCTGACAGTATCGGCACTTCCCAGGACAAGAGAATCCAGGATTACATTACCGGCCGTATTGGCATCGCCACAGAGCGTAAGCGCAGCCCCCGAACCTGTCACATTACCAGTGCCAACCATCTGACCATTGATGACGGCATCAGAAATCAGAGACAAGCCGCCCGAATGGGTAAGTTTACCGTTCAAGGTATTCCCGCCCATATCCAGCGTAGAACGCATGGTATTTACCTCAGACACCGTCAGATTGCTGTTGAGCTTCAACGTAGCATCAATAATCGCAGCCTTACCTGTGCCCAGAGCATTTTCAGAGGATACCTCCAGCGTACCACCGGAAACAGTAGTACCGCCTGTATAGGTATTATTCCCACTGAGAGAGAGCGTGCCATTCCCTGTCTTGTTCAAAGAAAGAATATTCTCAGCAGAACCATCCTTCAGCATACCGGCAAAGGAACCCTCACCAAGTGTGAGTGTTGCTGCAGCATTTGCTACCACCACATTATCCGCATCTGCAGAGTTCAGCGCTTTGATGACCGAGCTCTGATTCAACTGCAAGGTCGAAACAGAATTGACACCATTGAGATTGATAACAGCGTTCTTAGCCGCATTTTCCGCACCAAGAATCAATTTGATACCACCGTTACCGCCATCTACCAGGTCATAAGAACCCTGGAAGGTGTTACCATTGTTGGCAAGAGTCCAGCTGCCGGTCCACCCCTTCGAAGGTGCAGACATTTCCACAATTCCGTCACCCTCCAGAATACCACTCAGTACATTGTTCTTATCCCAGTATTGCGTCAGAATAACTTTGCCTGCCGGATCAAACGCAGGAGCAGCCGCAGTGGGGTCAACGATATTGAAACGAATATTACCGCTGATTGTGTTGTCACCATCGCGATTATTCAGAGAGGAACCCGAGACCATATCCACAGCAACCGGCACGCTGCGGCCAGAATCGCCCAGATGTACCCAGAGAGCAGCACCTTCACGCACGATAATCTTAGCTTCTCCAAGAGTTACAGACGCACCCTGGCCGTTTCCGTTGTTATACTGACCGAGGTAAAGCTGCCCCTGCTGCAAGTCCAGAACACTGTTAAGGGCAGCATAATCCGCTCCAGTAAGTGCCAGTTCCGTTTCCGGGGTTTCCAGATTAAGCACAACCGTGCCGGGACCACTGGTCTTCTTGAGCATTTCTGCAATCTGACTTACTCCTATATCATCAGTGAATGATACCGTGCGACCTTCTGCAACGATAAACCCTGTGGCCTGAGCAGCCTGCGCTGTTTCACCAAAAACAATATCTGCAGTATTGACACGATAAATGGTATCAGTATAGGGGCCGCCGACAAACGAAACATCGCCCGTGGCGGCATCATAGGTTAAATCTATCTCCTCACCCTTATAGCTGGCCTTCAGATTACTGATAGTGACCGCACCGGCATCACTGTTCTGGTTATCAACCAGCAGGAAAGTACAAGTATCAGATGTCAGATACCCATCGGTTCCGTTCTCGCTCAACACCCCGGATGCACCGACTTCTAACATGGCGAACCCTGCCATATTATCGCCAATGGAGAATGTACCATTGACCCCCAGGGTTCCGGTGTTGACGATTGTTCCTGCCACATTCAATACGGAACCAGCATCAACGCCTAAAGTCAAATCTGCCTTATTGGTAAGCTTCTGAATACCACCCACCGCGGTGATAGAATCAATCCGGCAGGTAGCAAGACCCGCAACCCCGTTATTAATGACGTAGCTACCGGCACCTGTAAGAGCTCCAATATGAAGACTGTTTTCCCAGTAACTGGTAAAATTGGCAACTTTTCCACTCGCGGCATTCACCTCATGAATAGTGAGTGTACCCAGGTTAGCAGTTCCCTTGTTTGTAGCGTATATATCAAACGCACTGTCAGCAGCATTGAAATGAACCGCACCCAGTGTACTATTACCGCCAGAATAACGTACAGAACCACCATCCAACGCAAACGTGGCATCGCTCATATCGATTTCAGCCATGTTGTTATCGTTTCCTGCTTCTCCCAGTTTCAGTGTACCACCGGTCACAGATATGGTGCCTGCAAAGCCGGATGTAATCCCATCCGAACCGATATTGGAATCCTGAGCAAAGACGATAGTTCCATTACCGGTAGCGTTTTCAATAAAGCCAGAAGCGCAGCTACCCGTTACAGCAAGCGTACCCGAAAGATTAAAGGTATACAGGCTACTGGTGACATAAATATCACCCACTGAGTAATCTCCAGAAATATTAACAGTCTTTGCTGTTGTAGCACAAGCATCGAAATAAACTGACTTGCCAGCAGAATCAGAAGCACTTTCCCCTGCAACTGTCACCCATGAACCCCACTCTGCGGAATCGCCCGCACCAGACCAGACCAAATCTTCCAGATTCGGAAACACGCTGGCATTAATTTTGGAAGTCATGGCTTGAGTATTCCCATTCATATTACCAGCGTATGCATCCAGCGAAGCTAGGGTACCAGAACCGGCAACCGCACTGAGCGAAGGCCGCATCGACTGATTACCACCCGCGCAGTCCGCGCGATAAATCAAACCAGCTTGCACACCTTGAGAGAACACTTTATTATCCTTGAAGGTGAACGTAGCCTCTTCGATATTTTGGCTGCTCAATTTGCCTCGTCCCACTTTCAAGATAACATTTCCATCAGCATCTTTTTCCAGAACCCAGGCATTGGCTCCATAAGCATCTGCGGAGCTGCTGCCGTAATACGCTGCCAGAACCATCTGACTGGCCGTTCCTTCTTTAAAAGCATCGAGCTGCGACTCCGTCAGCATAAATGCAAAGGAATAATCATTTGACCAGAAATTACCACCTGTAGAAGGAGCAGTGATAAAGCCCTGTTCCGCTGCAGCCTGCTCAGCGAAAGCAAAAGCAATCACGCCGCCGATAAATGATGCTGTACCCAGAGTTGGAGCAAGAACACCGGCAACAGCTGTCATGCAAGTAAGAAGAGCATGACGTAACAGATTGGGGAGATGAAGTTTCATAGTTTTAGAGATGTTAAAAATGTCACACGGTGGCACTAAGACCACATGATTCACCCTGCTATACTACCGAAATAGCCAGACCACCACAAGCCCAAAAATGAGGAATGTATAAAAAAATACAAAAAAGAGCAGATTAGGCTTGCAAAATATTGCGTGGCGTAGTAGTCTCCGCTATGGCAGAAATTCAGCTTGGACTTACATTTGACGACGTGCTCCTGCTGCCTTGCCTGAGCACGATTCTTCCCGGCGAGGCTGACCCCTCTTCCCAGCTCTGCGCTGGAATCCCGCTGCGCCTTCCCTTCCTCTCAGCTCCCATGGATACGGTGACTGAGGTAGAAATGGCCATTGCCATGGCTCGCGAAGGTGGTCTGGGTGTCATTCACCGCAACAACCGCATCGATGACCAGGCTGCCATGGTAGCCAAGGTAAAGCGCTTCGAAAACGCCGTCATCACCAAACCGCTTACCGTGACCAGCGAGATGAGCCTGAGCCGCGTGAAAGGCATCATGCTCGAACACGGTTTCTCCGGTCTGCCCGTTGTTGCCGAAGGCAACCTGCTGGTCGGCATCATCACCGGTCGCGACATGCGCGTGGTCGATGGCCAGAATGACCTCGACAAACTCACGGTGGCCGACGTGATGACCCCCATGAGCCGTCTCATCACCGGCACTCCCACCACCACTCAGGAGGAAGCCCGCAAGATTCTTTACAGCAACCGCATCGAAAAACTCCCGCTTGTAGATGAAACAGGCCGCCTCGTGGGCCTCATCACCGATACCGATATCCGCAAGCGCGAGGCTTTCCAGGAATCCACCAAGGACGACATGGGCCGTCTGCGTTGCGGCGCCGCCGTGGGTCCGGGTCCGGAATTCCTGGCACGCGCTCAGGCAGTGGTAGATGCCGGTGCCGATGCCCTCTTCATCGACGCCGCCACTGGCCACACCAGCCGTGTGCTGCACGTCATCGAGAAACTGAGCGAACTCGGCAAGCCCGTAGTGGCCGGTAACGTGGTCACCCAGGACGGCGCCCGCGACCTCATCTCCGCCGGTGCCAGCGCCATCAAAGTAGGCGTGGGTCCGGGTTCCATCTGCACCACCCGCATCATCTCCGGCGTGGGCATGCCCCAGTTCACCGCCATTCAGGAAGTCGCCACCGTTGCCCGCCCAGCCGGCGTAACCGTGATTGCCGACGGCGGTATCCGCTACTCCGGCGACGTAGTGAAAGCTCTTGCCGCCGGTGCCGACCTCATCATGATGGGCGGTCTGCTGGCTGGTTGCGAGGAAAGCCCCGGTGCCGTCGTGCACTACCAGGGCCGCAACTTCAAGACCTACCGCGGCATGGGTTCTCTGGGCGCCATGCGTGCCGGCTCCGGCGACCGCTACGGTCAGAACGGCAGCGGCAAGCTTGTGGCCGAGGGCGTTGAAGCCCGTGTACCGTACAAGGGCATGCTGGCCGATGTCATCTTCCAGCTGGTGGGCGGTCTGCGCTCCGGCATGGGCTACCTCGGTGCCAAGAGCCTCCAGGAGCTCCGCGACCACGCCCGCTTCGTGCGCATCACCGCTGGTGGTCTGCAGGAAAGCCACCCGCACGATGTGACCATCACCCAGGACCCCGGCAACTACAGCCGTTAATCATCTGGTGAACCAGGAAAATTAACCCGAATAAACCGGCGCGCCCCCAGGTGCGCCGGTTTTTATGAAAAGAAACCCGACATGAAAAATATCGATATCACAGAAATCAGCAAAAGCCCGGTGGAACTCATCGGGAAACAGTGGATGCTCATCACCGCCGGCACGCCGGATAAGTTCAACTGCATGACCGCCAGCTGGGGCGGCATCGGCTTTCTCTGGAACCGCCCGGTCGCCTTTGTTTTCGTGCGCCCGAACCGCCACACCGTATCATTCATCGAGTCACAACCGGCATTCACCCTCAGTTTCATGCCGGAGCAATACCGACAGGACCTCGTCTTCTGCGGCCGCAACTCCGGGCGCGACGTGGACAAGATGGCCAACACCTCCCTGGTGCCTGCCACCACCCCCGCCGGCCTGCCCACCTTCGAGAACGCCGAGCTGGTGCTGGAATGCCGCAAGATGCTACGCACCACCCTGCAGGAAGCAGACTTCATCGACTGGAGCGAGGTTTCCCCCGCCTGGTATGCCGAGGATAATCCCCTGCACTACCTCTACATCTGCGAAATCACCTCTGCCCTGGTGCAGTAACAATAAGCAAAGCACCCGTTTCCTGTGGAACGGGTGCTTTGCTGTATACCGGCAGCGCAGCATCATCTGCCACGGAAAACCCGTAAATACTGCCAGTTGATAAAAGCCAGATACCCCAGAATCATCACATTGAACCACTGCCCTTCAAACAAGGCCCAGACCGCAAGGCCGGCACTGACCACCAAGCCCAGCACACAGGGAATCAAATAATTATTGAGAAGCGAACCCAGCAGCTTGCCGCCATCCAGGGGAAAAAGCGGCAACAGGTTGAACAAACTCCACCAGAAACACACCATCATCCCGACCATATACACATGCAGCAGATATTCATGCATCGGGTGCTCGTACAACCCCATCATGAGCCGGTGCTGCAGCTCCAGGGGCAGCACATCCTGCCAGGGCATCAGGTATGCATACTTCACCCCTGCCCATAAATCCCCGATCTGCAGGCCGAAGCAAGCCCCCAGCACACCCCCCAGCAGCAACGAAGCCAGCGGACCTGCCAGAACAGTCAGGAAAAACCCACTGCGCCGGGGCGGCAGCAGCGCAAACGATGTCGTGCCCCCCATACCGGCAATCTCAATCCCCTCCACAACAGCTCCGGCGGCACGCCCGGCAAAGGCATGCCCGAACTCATGCACCAGCAGACACAGCATACCCGCCACCATAAAAATGACGACATGGGTCAGATCAGCCGCATCATTCACCTCCATGGCGCCACCCAGAAGCGCCAGCACAGCCCACGAAATGGGGTGAATGCTCACAGGAACCCCAAAAAATGCGAATCGAAGCGTCCAGGAAACGTTTTTCTGACTGTTCATGGGCGTATATTACCCCTTTTCGGCAGCTGTTGGCAATAAAATTTGATTTTTTATCAAAAAAAGACTTGCAATCGATCTCACAAAAGAGTAATATGTGCCCGCACCCCGTTCACGGGGAAGGCAAAATCCGGCGTAGCTCAGCGGAAGAGCGGATGACTGTTAATCATTAGGTCGTTGGTTCGATCCCAACCGCCGGAGTCAGGAAAGCCCAGCAAGTCAACTTGCCGGGCTTTCTTGTTTTTACTTGCCAAGCAACGCCTCGCGGTGTATGCTGGCAACAACCAGAACGCAATCATTCTTATGGAATTCAATTTTGAAGCACTTGAAAAGAAAGGGCTGAAGCTCAACCCCGCCCCGGCTCCTGTCGGCTCCTATGTCCAATGCATCCGCACCGGTAACTACCTGCACCTTTCCGGCGGCATCTCCATCAACGGCGATGTCGCCATCTACGGCAAGCTGGGTGCCGAGGTGAGCATCGAGGAAGGCCAGCGCGCCGCGCAGGCCGCCATCCTCAACCGTCTTGCAGTCATCCAGGCTGAGCTGGGCAGCTTTGCCCCGCTGCGCAAAATCGTGGCAGTGAACGGCTTTGTGAACTGCACCCCCGATTTCACCGACCAGGCCAAAGTACTCAACGGAGCCTCCGACCTCCTCGTCGAGCTGCTCGGTCCGGAAGCCGCCCACACCCGCTCCGCCGTAGGCGTGCCGAGCCTGCCGCTGGGCGTAGCCGTGGAAATCAACATGATTGTGGAGTTTGACCCCACCGCCTGCTGATTCAGGTTTCAACTATCAGGGAGAGCGCCATGGCAACAATAGTATTAGGAGTATGTGGTTCCATAGCAGCATACAAGGCAGCCGGTGTGGCATCGCAGCTGGTCAAGCTCGGGCACGAGGTACACTGCGTATGCACCCCGGCCGCGCTGGAATTCGTGACTCCACTCACCCTCATGACGCTCTCCCGCAACCCGGTTATCACCACCTTTGCAGATGAAACCGGCAGCTGGGTCCCCGTTCACATAGACCTGGCACAGCGGGCCGATGTTCTGGCCATCGTGCCGGCATCTGCCAACACCATGGCCTGCATGGCGCACGGCCAGTGCCCGAATGCCCTCACCAGCCTTTACCTCGCCTACCGCGGGCCGGTGCTCATCTTCCCCGCCATGAACGGCATGATGTGGGAGCACCCCGCCACCCAGGCCAACGCCGCCACCCTGGCCGGCAGAGCCGGACACCGCATCATCGGCCCGGCAGAGGACGGCATGCTGGCCTGCGGCACCGCAGGAAAAGGCCGTCTTGTTGAAGAATCCCTCATTATCCGGGAAATCCTTTCTGCCCTGCCGCAATAAACACGCGCAGATGAGCGATTCTGGATTTACAAAATTTCCAATTCGCAATTCGTAATTCGTAATTCGCTTGCCACGGCGTCAGCCGTGACGCGTAGCCGGGTAATTCGTAATTCGTAATTCGTAAATCCCTTTCCTGCCACGCCGCGTAGCGCGCAATGAAGACTTGCGTTCCGTTCGCGATTCATGTATTATCTGCACCCAGATACGATATGTCCAGCTCATTCGGTTCCATTTTCAAAATCAGCACCTGGGGTGAATCCCACGGGGTCGGAGTCGGCGTTGTCATTGATGGTTGCCCGTCCCGCATCCCGCTCACAAGCGAAATGATTCAGGCAGAACTGGATCGTCGCCGCCCCGGTCAGAGCGAGATTGTAACCCAGCGCAACGAAGCGGACAGCGTTGAAATCCTCTCCGGCGTGCTCGACGGACTCACTCTGGGAACCCCCATTGCCTTATCCGTCCGCAACAAAGACCACCGCTCCACGGCCTATGACGAAATGCAGCACACCTACCGGCCATCACACGCAGATTTCTGCTACGATGCCAAATACGGCATCCGCGCCTGGGCTGGCGGTGGCCGTGCCAGCGCCCGCGAAACCATCGGTCGCGTAGCAGCCGGAGCCGTGGCAAAAGCCGTAGTGCGCGCCCTTTGCCCGAAGGCAGAGGTAATCGCCTGGGTACAGCAGGTGCACAGCATCGTGTGCCCCACCCCGGCCGCAGAAGTCACCCACGCAGCCGTGGAGAGCAATATCGTCCGCACAGCAGATGCCGGCACAGCCGGGCTCATGGAAGCCGCCATCCGCGAAGCCCGCAACGCCGGCGATTCCCTGGGTGGCGTGGTCGCCTGCACCATCCGCAACTGCCCGGTGGGCCTGGGAGACCCCGTATTTGACAAACTGGAGGCCACCCTGGGGCATGCCATGCTCAGCATACCGGCCTGCAAAGGTTTTGAAATCGGCACTGGTTTTGCAGCGCCATTGTTCAAGGGGAGCGAGCATAACGACGCTTTCTATATGGAAGCCGGGCGAGTCCGCACCCGCACCAACAACTCCGGCGGCATCCAGGGCGGCATCTCCAACGGCGAAGACATCAACATGCGCCTCGCGTTCAAACCCACCGCCACTCTCATGCTGGAGCAGCAGACCGTGAACGACCAGCTGCAGGACACCACACTGCGAGGCAAGGGCCGCCACGATGCCTGCGTCCTCCCCCGCGCGGTGCCGGTTGTAGAAGCCATGGCCTGGCTCGTCCTCTGCGACCATCTGCTGCGCCAGCGTTGCGCCAACCTGGGCCTCTGAATTTTCCCACCGTTTCCCGCGCTCACCGCGGGGTTATCACAATACGCCGGAGAGCGCACAAAAGGGCCACAGAGGCCAGCGCCCCCATAGCCGTGAACCACAGCGGCAGCATCCATGCCCCCGGTTCATGCGGCGCAGCAGAATACGCCACCAGCAAAGTAAGCGGCAAGTGCCAGAAGGTACCCAGCAGAAACACCCAGCCCAGACTCCGGCGGTTCACCCCGCCGAAATGGAACAACACTTTGCGCACCATACCAGCCACCACCGCAGCCACCGCCATCACCACCGGCAGCAGCGCCCCTATGGCCGCGGCCGTTTCGCGCACGCGCTCCGCAGTGATTGCCTCACCAGCAAGCTGCTTCAACGGCTCATAACACAACAGCGCAAAAACAACCGCGCCATAGCTCATGGACAATTCAAAGATGCGCCGGTAAGCAAATGGGTCCTGCGCTATCATTTCTTTTTGCGGCTCTTCTTTTTCTTCTTCGGCTCAGCCGGTTCAGCATCCTGCCCTCCCTTGGTATAATAGCGCACATAATCAATCTCGAACTGCACCGGGTAATCGGCCGCAGCGGGGGATTCCGCCCAGCCATCAATCGCCGTATTCATGATAAGATAACAAGGCGTGCGCAGCGGATTATTCCCATCCGGATAATCCGCTTCTTTTATCTGCACACGGCCTACCTCCTTGTCATCTATCAGGATACGCATGATTTCCTCATCCCACTCCAGCACGTAAGTATGAAAACTCTTGCTGTAATCCGGTATACGGGTAGTGCGGATAACCTTGTGCTCCTGATTGCCGCCATTCTCGCCCCAGCGGAAAATAGAATAGCAGGTCTCCGGTTCCTGAGAAATATGCTCCAGAATATCAATCTCGCCATTCGCCGGCCAGCCGTACTGGTTGACATGCATAGTCCACAATGCCGGCCACACCCCCTTGGCTCTGGGTATCCTGGCGCGAATTTCCAGTCGGCCGGGGCACTCAAAATGCTTCACATCCCGGGTCGTCACAGAACCGCTGGCATAAGGCATCGTCTTGAGCTGGTTCTGCCAGCCATCCTGCTTCGGGTCATAAGTGGCATTCCTTGTCACCTTGGCCTTGGAAATAAGCACCAGCTTACCCCCGCGCACCTTCACGCAATCCTTCGTATAAGCCTGCACAGCATCTCTGTTGCGGACCACCCCCAGCTCGTGTTTCCACTTCTCCAGGTTCAGCTTGCTGCCCTCAAACTCATCACCCCAGGCCAGCCGCCAGCCACCGTCCAGTGTCGCCGGAACCTCAGCCGCCTGCAGCCATCCGCAGCAGCACAGACATGCCGACATCAACACCATCCTGATACTCTTATGTTTCATATATATATCTTATGACAAACACCCCCCACTTGGCGAGCCTGTTTTTCGACAATCCCCCAAAAAACCGGCAGAACATAACACAAGGAATGATTAATTATTAATGATTAGTGATTAGTGATTAGTGATTAATGAATGATTTTTCAGCTCGCGTTTTTTCAGAAAATGCGGGCTTTTAATATCATGCATCAGCCTCGCCGGGGGGGAATTGCTGAAGAGTATCGCAGCGGTGTAACCAAATCTGCCACCCCGCCAGCCGGCGGGGTTCTGCTTGTTATTTTTTGCGTTTACCCCGGGGTTTACACCCCGGGCTACAGAACGTAACACCCCGCCAGCCGGCGGGGCTTGGAAATATTAAATCACGCGTACCCGGGGTTTGGGGCTTCGCGTCAGCCCTGTCGGGCTGCTTGCTACGCCCACACAAGTACGCCCCGGGCTACGGAACGTAACGCCCCGCCAGTGGGCGGGGCTTGGGATATATAAAAAAAGCCCGCGCTTTCCGAAAAAAGCGCAGGCTGAAAACTTAACCATTAATCATTAATAATTAATAATTAATCATTTCCTTATCTTTTCCCCGGTGAGGGCTCAATACATATCAAATTGCCTTTTCTTCAGATTCATCAGCTCCACCAGCATCTGCATGTGCGAACCCAGCAGCACCTTATGCAGCCCCAGCACCAACCCACCGCTTCCCGTGCCGGACAATGCAGCGTTGTGCACCGGAGCGTGGCTTGCCAGCAAGGCATCCCTGTAAGCATCCCACGCCTTTTCAGCAGCGCGGAAAAGCGACACCTGCTCCGGGGTGGACCCCTGCCCGCAATACCCGGTCAGAAACTCCGCACCACCGCCACTCTCCTGCATG
Organism: Akkermansia sp.; assembly: GCA_045646505.1. Lineage (GTDB taxonomy): Bacteria > Verrucomicrobiota > Verrucomicrobiia > Verrucomicrobiales > Akkermansiaceae > Akkermansia. The sequence goes on from JAZRKW010000071.1 coordinate 60,503, forward strand.
ATATCAAGCATGATACGCCGCATCTCCTCCAGGCGGTTGCGCCGCATCTCAACAATCACCGAGGTATAATAATCACTGCTGGGCGTATCATTCATATACTCGCTCAGGCATTTCTCGAACTCCGTCGCATCATCATTTATCAGCAGATAATTACTCTCCTCGTACTGCTGCCAGTTCAAATCAACATAAACACGCGGAAACCACAAAGCCATACTATTGCTGAGATTGGCAAAATCCAGCTGAATATAGCGGCGCAGCATACCCCGGCACACATCCAGCAACTCCAGCTCATAAGGATGCTCCACCGCCTCGATACAAGTCTGCGTATATTTCAGATATGCCTTGTAAAAACCCGAAACAGAATCCACCAGCGCCTGAACCGCCTGGCGGTATCTGGCAGCATCATCCTCTGCCCGTTCCCTGCCGAATTCTTCCACATACGACTCCTCCATCAGCGTCGCCTCAATAAATTCCTCCACATCCCGGTGGCAGATACCTGCCAGCCGTTCCAGAAACGCCTCATCCGTCATCCCCGCCAGCGGCACAGCCCCCTCCGCACCAGAATGCAGAGAAATCGGCCTCGCCTCCTCACTGAAACCGGGCAGACCACCCACCAGAAACAAAGCTGCCAGCAATATATTCTTCATCCTGCAGCGCACTATACCAGAATATCCGGAAACACTCAAGACCTGCGTGCAGAATATAAACACAATGAAAGAATGATTAGTGATTAACCTGCCACGGCGGCCTGGGTGGGCGTAGACGCAGACGAAGCCCCCAGCAAAGGGCGAAGACGGGTGGTTAGCTTGCCTCTGCGGCCTGGGTGGCTATGGCGTGACAAGGAATAGTTTTCAGCCCGCGCTTTTTTCAGAAAGTGCGGGCTTTTAATATCATGCATCAGCCTCGCCGGGGGGAATTGCTGGAGAGTATCGCAGCGGTGTAACCAAATCTGCCACCCCGCCAGCTGGCGGGGTTCTGCTTGTTATTTTTTGCGTTTACCCCGGGGTTTACACCCCGGGCTACAGAACGTAACGCCCCGCCAGTGGGCGGGGCTTGGGAATATTAAATCACGCGTACCCGGGGCTTGGGGCTTCGCGTCTACGCTTGCTACGCCCACACAGGTACGCCCCGG
>JAZRKW010000072.1:0-8801 GCA_045646505.1 Akkermansia sp.
TGTTACCCCGCTCCGAAGTTCCGAAGAACTTCATCTCGGCGTTGGCCACGGCACGCGTCACGACCTTTTCCTTCCCTCTCTTTATCCTCTCCGGCGCCCCGCCTGGCAGGTTGTTAAGCCAGTGAGCTGCATTTCTGCCGCCCTCGGCGCCTCGGAAAGTCATACTTGGAAAATTGCCTTGCCCGGCCGTAGTGAGCACCCTCGTGCTTCCTCTTTCGGGCTGCCCTGTAGCAGGGCGTGGGCAGAGCTTATCACAAACACGATTTCGCGTCAAGCTCATTTTTGATAAAAAGTTTGATTTTTTTTTACCAACCTGTCCTAAGTGCATCATTTTCGTGCAGGTTAGAGCAGAAATTTATTTTTGCAGTTTTGGTACCTTTTTGTCCAGAAAGGAGAAAACTCTGCCTTTTTCGATAAAGCGGAGTTAAATGTTGAGCTCACCAACGCATAACCCTCCAAACAGGCGAATCCAGGTCAAGAGCCGGCCATTCGCTGCCTTTCCCTTGAGTCTCCTCAATACTGCTATCATCTGGTGTACAGATATTTGTGCGGAACGCGTAAAATCGTTTACCCGCTGGCACCGTCTCTTTCGCGGCTCCGGATTTCCCAGAAACATGCTCCCACAGCAAGGCGAAGCCAGTCCTGTGCTCCATGCCGGCAATAATAATGCACACAGGATAGGATACGCCCTCCTTCACCTTGATGGCAGAACCGATTGCCAATGCACCCGGATTTTCCTTTTTCGAGGGCGAGACCAGGCAGGGACCAGACTCCAGCACAACCCGGGAATTAAAACACACGACCATCCGTGCATTGCCCGAGCCGACAAATCGAATTGTTCCAGAAACAGGCGCCTCCACGCACCCACCATACACTGCTACCCAGGCAGGCGGCAATAGGCCGTCTTCCCGACAAAACATTTCCGGCACCCAGGCAGCATCCGCCTCAAGATGCAGGAAACTGGAAGCATACAATCTGATTGGCAATCGATAAAATCGGGAAAGCGGGTTCTGCCCCTCTGATTTCAGGAACTTCTTCACCACAGATTGCAGTTCTCTGCCGCTTGTCAGGCCCGTAGGGGCGCCGCCTTTGTTGCGCGACAGGTCATAGAATGTGCCCCAGAGCACTGAAGCAGGCAGCCCGGCTTCAAAATCGCCCAGCAATTCCATCTGCAGCATAGGAAAATCTTCATCCAGCGGGGACTCCGTCTCCACCAGCTCCTCCATTTCCTGCATCACCTGCTCCGGCAATACATATGCCGCACCACCCGATGCCACCATCGGCGGAGCCACAGACACCACCGGCACCACAGGCTTGAGACGACGGGCGGAGGCGGGCTTCATCCACCTCAGCACACAGTCCTCCTCCGGCGAATGAACAGCATGCTCATCCACCAGCATCTCCGGCGCCAGACAAGCCACCGGCACCGCCAGTGCCAGACAGAACAGCAGCGAAAGCGCCACGACACCAGCAGATACAGCAGGCAGCAGCCCCACCGGGCCGTCCGCACCATCCCGTCTCATCCGATTTCGCCTTTTCATAGCCTGAAAACACCTTCTTCTATAACGCAAAACACCCCCGGTAAAATATCGACCGAGGGTGTCCTGTGTATGCATTATATCAATTCCACATCAGGGAACGGCAACCCAGATGGGGGAGTCGGCATCAAACTCAGGCCATTCCATCACCACATTACCATCCTTATCTTTAACAGCATGCTTGCCCATCAGTTTTTCCAACTCTGCCTTTTCAGGCATGGAGAAGTTGGTACGGAAGAGGTAGAACTTCTTACCGCCAGTTACCTTACCATTCTTCGCCACGGGATTATCAGACACATGCTCCCAGAACAGCACATAACCGAACTTACCACCTTCTTCTGTGATAGCGATTTCGATGGGATAAGAAGTACCTTCCTTCACCTGCACAACATCACCAGCAGTCAGACCACCGATTTCGTTATTCCAGGTACCAATACCGGGATAATTGATAAATTCGTAGTTTCTGTGAGCCTTATCCTCGCCGCTCTTGATACGCCCCTTATGCTTGGGGTGATCGGCACCGGAAATACGCACCATGCTCAAGTCACCTTTCTTATATGCACTGGGCAAACGATAACCACCCTCCAGAACACACTTACCATTAAAACGCACGCCGATAAAGTCGTCACCCGTGCCCACAAAACGAATTTTTCCGGAAATCGGGGACTTCACCTTACCGCGGTACACCACAAGCCAGGCGGCGGGTTTCACTTTCTGAGCGCACTGGAAAGCATCCGGTGCCAGAGAAGCATGAGCCATGGGCAGGAAGAAGTTGGAAGCGTACAGCTTGGCGGGGGACTTATAGTAGCGGCCAAGGGCACTCTGGCTCCAGGTCTTCAGATAACCACCCACCGCGGCATAAAGCTCATTCGTATCCACATTGCCACCAGGAGCCACCTTGGTGGGAGCACCGCCCTTGGATTGCTTGAGGTCGTACAGCGTACCCTCGAGAGCAGAACCAGCAGGCTGGCTGGAACCCATGCCGCCACCAGCTTCACCGAGGTCTTCACCCAGACCGGTATCCAGACCGATACCGATATCAATGGAAAGCCCATCATCCGCACTATCCTCCATGGGGATATCAATCTGCGCCATGGCAACCGGAGCAGCACCCGTGGAAACAATCACAGACGGAGCAACCGTATTGGAAGGAGTAGCTGCCTTGGAACTCAGCTGGGGAGTAGTGGGCACAGCACGGGGAGGCAGATCTTCTGCCGGGGGAACATAGGCCAGGAACTCAGCAGGAGGGTCCTGAGCAAAGTAAATAACAGTAAAAGTAAGAGTCAGGCCGAAAGCCAGAGAAAGAGCCGACGCGGCGCCGAAAGAAGAAAGCATACCGCGCAGTTTAGCGCGCTTATACTCCTGCTCGGCCTCTTCACTCATCTGAATGTGTAATGCCATAAGTAGATAATCTGGGGTTTTGTTAATTATTAATTAACACAATCCACCGGGCGATGCGAGCACAAAATGCGCGCCGTATGTTACAAGTGTGTTACAAGGCGCAGTGATTACTCATCGCGCAGTGCCAGGTCATCGTTGGCATGCAGATTTTCCTGCTGAACCACAGGCGCGTAGGCGACCACCGCATACTCTGCATCAAAGCCGGAATAGACAATCGTATTTCCGCCCATGGCAGCTGCCCGGCGGCGTACCTCCTGCAGGCACTCTTCATTTGCCAGATCGCGAGCAGAATCCTTTGCCAGGCGGAAGCGACCCACAATACGGGTACCGGAAATTCGCGGAAGTTCAGGGCAAAATTCCACATCATAAGGCTCTACCATGACAGAAGGAAGCGCTGTACCAGAACGCATTTCAGGGCACCAGCGACACTGCCGGCATGACTCAAGCGCCAGCAGAACCAGACAAGCAACACTGATACGAAGGAGCGGAAACATCAGTATTCCTGAGCAGGAACAAATTTACAGCAGAAAACACTTTCACCGGCGGCGCGCAAATAAATATCGATACAACCGGGTCGATGGCATACGGTATAGGCATCATGATTTTCCGGTGGCCGGGGAGAAAAACGACCGATACGATCCGGGGCGAGCACCGCGTTCCGCAGAACACAGACAAGATGCTGGTTACTCATTTCCAGCATACGTTCATAATCCGTAGTCGGCAGGGTCAGTGATGGTACATTCTTGGAGCTCACGCGCGCACTATACACGCCACAGGGCGTTTCGTCAAGGGATTTTTAAGAATCAGGCTTCTGAACCGTACGGCGCAGCCGGAGCTGGCCACAGGCCGCATTGATATCATGCCCCTTTTCATAGCGCATGGTCACAGGTATCTTTTCCGCCACCAGCGCACGACAGAAAGCCTTGCAATCAGCCTCAGAAGGGCGCACCCACGGAAGTCCCTCCACGGTATTGTAGGGGATAAGATTCACCTTGGCGTTCAAGTCGCGGGCGATACGGGCCAGCTTACGCGCCTCCGGCAGCATGGCATTGACATCCTGAATCAGGATATACTCCAGCGTAATCATGTGTTTGCCGGTGCGGTTCCATTCCTTGAGTGCAGGGATAAGTTCCCCCATGGGCCACTTGCGATTGACCGGCATCACCTGAGAGCGCACCTCATCACTGGCACCATGCAGCGAAACAGCCAGACGCAGGGGTTTGCCGAACGCTGCCAGCCGGCGCAGCCCCGGCACATTGCCTGAGGTGGAGATGGTAATATGGCGGGCGCCGATATTCAGGCCGTGCGGGTCAAGAATCATGGTGAGCGCCGCCAGCAGATTGTCCATATTGGCGAGGGGTTCCCCCATACCCATGAACACAAGGTTATCCACGCGTTCACCGGCAATTTCCTCCGCCGCCAGAATCTGCCCCAGTATCTCGGATGCCGTCAGATTACGGGTAAAACCCAGCAGTCCGCTGGCACAGAACCGGCAGCCGAATGCACAGCCTACCTGGGATGAGACACACAAGGTAAGGCGGGAACTATGCGCGCCCCCCTGCCCCACGGCAGCGGGAATAATGACAGACTCGACCAGGTGACCATCCTGCATGCGGGAAAGAAACTTACGGGTAGTCCCCGTAGCACTTTCACTCACCTCGACCACCTGCAGCGGGCGCAGACAGAAACGTCCGGCCAGTTCCGCACGCAACACCGGCGGCAGATTCGTCATCTGCTCAAAGGAATCGGCGCGATGCTTCCATATCCACTCCTGAAGCTGAGTGGCACGGAAAGCCTTATGCCCCATCTTCCCCAGCAATTCGACCAGAGCCTCGCGGGTGAACTCCAACAAGCAATCCATGATTTTACAGCAGGGTGTTGACGTATTCATCCACCTTGAACGGGATGAGATCATCCTTACCTTCGCCAATGCCCAGGAATACGGGAGAAATCTTCAACTCGTCCTGAATGGCAACTGCCACACCACCCTTGCCGGAGCCATCCATCTTGGTCACCACCACAGCAGAAAGCGGTGTTGCCTTGTGAAACTCCCGCGCCTGCATGAGCGCATTGCCGCCGGTGGTGGCATCCACCACAAGATAACAGGCATGCGGTGCCTCAGAGTCCTGCTTGGCAATGGAGCGGCGGATTTTCGAAAGCTCCTCCATGAGATTATGGCGGGTATGCAGACGCCCGGCGGTATCGCAGATAAGGTACTGCACCCCATCGCTGATAGCGCGGGTATGCGCCTCATAGCACACCGAAGCGGGGTCCTGATTTTCGCGGCCTTTATACAGGGGCACCTGCAGGCGGATCGCCCAGCTTTCCAGCTGCTCTACAGCAGCCGCGCGGAACGTATCCGCCGCAGCCAGCAACACTTTGTGACCTTGTTTCTGCAGCAGATAGGCCAGCTTGGCGCTGGTCGTGGTCTTACCGGCACCATTCACCCCCACCAGCATGATGACTACCGGCTTACCGGCAACAGGCGCAGGCAGCTGCGGCAATTTTTCCGGGAAAGCAGCGCGCAATTGCGCTTTGATATAATCAGCGATATCACAGGCATCCTGGGAGTCCTGCTCCTGTAATTCCTCAATCAGAGGGATGACTCTCTTCGCGCCGACATCAGATGAGATGAGATCTGCCTCCAGTTCATCCCAGTCGATTTCCGGTTCACCGAGGAATTTATCAATCAGGCGTGTAAAGAAATGAGCCATAGAGGTTATTTTTTAGCAGCGGCTGCAATCACACCATGAATGAACTGAGCACTCTTGGAGCCGGAATACTCATGAGCCAGAGCGGTCACTTCAGAAACCACGATAGGTACATCAAGGCCATTCTCCGTCAACTCATAAAGTGCAATGTAAAGGATAGCTTTATCCACCACATCCAGACGCTCCGTGGAATAATTCTGCAACAATGCTTCCAGGCGGGGCTCCATCAGCGGTATATGGGCAATAATCCCCTTAGCCAGATTTTCCACAGCAGGGCGGAGTTCCTGCATATCCTGAGCCTGGCGGACAAGACCGGCGTATTCCTTATTCCCTGCAAGTTCAAGCGGATTGGTCAGAGAGACACACACCTGCAGCATCCGGGCACGGCGGTTGATAACAGAGGCCAGCGGCTCCAGCTGCTGACGATAAGCCGGAAAATCCGCAAAACGCGGCAGCAGCTCACGCCCCAGAGCCTCTACGATTGCAGCCAGGCGCAAGACATCGCCCGTGCAGAGAGCCAGCTGGTCCGTGGTATCGCGGCGCTTGTCTGTAAGGCAATACTGCAGAGCCTTCGCCGCAGCATCAAAATTCGAGGACTGGTTGGCATAGCGGGCGATATCCTCCCGCAGCTGGGCTGCGGTCAGGTCGGCATGCATCATATTCTCCAGAAGCTGGACACGCTCATTCAGCACACGGGCAGAATCAGCAGTGGCGCGGCATGCGTGCAACAGAGCCTTGGCATGCGCCGTGCGCAGGTGGTCACGCTCTTTTTCCTGTGAAATCTGCCAGAACAACTCCGCATCCACTGGCTGTGAGCCGTTGGAAAGATAAGTATAGAGATAACCCAGGACACTCTGGCGTACTTTACTACGAGAAATATTCATAACAATCACTATTATCAGCTTCAGATGAGAGATCCCGTGCGGCTGACGGAATTACGGCGGGCCTGGAAGCGGGACTCCTCATGCTGCTGCTCAAGCAGGTTGAGCATGGCCAGAGCCGCCCGGGCAGCTTCGCGCCCACGATTCAGCGAACTGGCAATACAGCGTGCGAAAGCCTGTTCCTCATTATTGAGCAGCAACACCTCATGCACCACTGGTACCAGCGTGTCACAGGTGATACTCATCAACTCATTCGTTATTGCAGTGCCAATCAGATCTGCGTGTGCTGTGCTGCCGCGCAGTATCACACCAAACGCAATCACTGCTGTGGGAGTTTCGCCACTCACTGGCTGCACAATAGAACGTTTCACCATCATCGGAACCTCAAATGCCCCGGGCACACGCACCACTTCCACCTCCAGCTCCGGCGCGCACTCTTCCAGCTCTGCCAGGCAATTCTGCAGGAGTGCATCGGTAAACTTCTCGTTATAACGCGCAGCAACAATCGTGATGCGGCCATTCAGGGCATGGGTCTGGACCTTGTGTGGAAGCTCTGTGGACATAGTGGTGAAATATACGTTTCGGCGGCGTCTGTGTCCGCTGGAGAGGACGCTACCACAACCCGGCAAAAGGGTCAAGTGTAAAGTAACTATTTTTTACGCGTCATGCGCGTGCGGACTGCTTGACACATCACGCTCGAAAGCGTAACATTTCACCTCTTAGGATTTTCATTTCAAAAAGAAGCACAAAGATGGATAAAATAGTATATCATTTTGGCGGTGGGACCGCCGATGGCGACGGCAGCATGAAGGCCCTCCTCGGTGGCAAGGGCGCTAACCTGGCAGAAATGGCACGCATCGGTCTGCCCGTGCCCCCAGGCTTCACCATCACCACAGAAGTCTGCACCTACTACTACGACAACGGCCGCACCTACCCCGCAGAGCTTGACGCTTGCGTAAAGGAAGGCATCGCCAGAATGGAAGCCCTGGTAGGCCGCAAGTTCGGCGATACCGTGGAAATGCCCCTGCTCGTCTCCGTGCGCTCCGGTGCCCGCGAATCCATGCCCGGCATGATGGATACCATCCTGAACCTCGGCCTGAACGATGAAACCGTGGCCGCCATGGCACAGGCCACCGGCAACCCCCGCTTTGCCTGGGACTGCTACCGCCGCTTCGTGCAGATGTACGGCGATGTAGTGATGGGCGTGCAGAAGGCCGAAAACGAAGACATGGAACCCTTCGAGAGCGTCATCCACGCGCTGAAGCAGGAACGCTACGGCCAGGATATCTCCGACTCCGAGCTCACCGCCGAGGATAATCAGGAGCTGGTGAGCCGCTTCAAGACCCTGGTGCTCAAGCGCACCGGCGAGATGTTCCCCACCAGCCCGTGGGACCAGCTGCAGGGTGCCATCGGCGCTGTGTTCGGTTCCTGGAACAACGAGCGCGCCATCACCTACCGCCAGAAATACGGCATCCCCAGCGAGTGGGGTACCGCTGTGAACGTGCAGTGCATGGTGTTCGGCAACACGAGCGATGAATCCGGCTCCGGCGTGGCTTTCACCCGCAACCCCGCCGCCGGCACCAATGAATTCTACGGCGAATTCCTCATGAACGCCCAGGGCGAGGACGTGGTGGCCGGTGTCCGCACCCCCGACCCCGTGGCCCGCCTGGCAGAGGTCATGCCCTCCGCCTACCAGGAGCTCTGCGCTATCCGCAAGACGCTCGAGAACCACTTCCGCGACATGCAGGACTTCGAGTTCACCATCCAGGACCGCAAGGTTTACATGCTCCAGACCCGCAACGGCAAGCGCACCGGCATCGCCGCTTTCCGCATTGCCTGCGATATGGAGAAGGAGGGCCTCATCGACTGGCAGACCGCCGTTAAGCGCATCCCTGCCGATCAGGTAGACCAAGTGCTGGCCCCCGTGTTTGATGCCTCTGCCATCAAGAAAGTACGCCCCATCGCCAAGGGCCTTAACGCCGGTCCGGGTGCAGCCTCCGGCCGCATCTATCTGAATGCCAACCGCTGCATTGAGGCCACCAAGAAGGGTGAGCACGTGCTGCTGGTTCGCCTTGAGACCTCTCCCGAAGACCTGCGCGGTATGATTGCCGCTGAGGGTATCTTGACCGCCCGTGGTGGTCTCTCCAGCCCCGCTGCCCTTGTTGCCCGCCAGATGGGTAAGGTATGCGTATGCGGTGTAAGCGAGCTTGAGATTGATTACCAAAAGCGCACCGTTACCATCGCCGGTGTTACCTATCAGGAGGGTGACT
>JAZRKW010000073.1:0-14272 GCA_045646505.1 Akkermansia sp.
GTGCCTGGAAATGATGCTCAGCGCCGCCAACATCTCGCTGGTGGCCTTCTCCCGCGCCCAGGGTACAAACGGTATTCCGGTATATGATGCCCAAGTCCTTTCTCTCTTCATCTACGCCATTGCCGCAGCTGAAGTCTCGATTGGTCTGGCACTCATCGTCGCCATGTTCCGCGCCCGCCGCACGGTGGACAGCACCGCCCTCAACACACTTAAAGACTAACCCCCACAGCTCACAGATATGATACAGAATCTTCCCTGGCTCTTCCTCGTACTGCCGCTGCTGGTGGCAGCCCTTGACTGGGTAGTCTTCCACAAGTGCCCCAAAACGGCCGCTACGCTTTCCATCCTTTCCGCCGCCGGTACCTTTGCGCTTTGCATTGCGTATCTCAGCGGCTGGCAGACCGGCACGCCGGACATCTACACCTGGATGCCCACCGTCTCTGAAGCAACCTCCCTGCACCTGGGGCTCACCCTGGATGCACTGGCCATGCGCATGATGCTGGTGGTCACCGGCATCGGTCTGCTGGTGCATTTCTTCTCGCTGGGCTACATGAAGGGCGACACCTCGAACCACGCGCGCTACTTTGCCGGTCTGAGCATTTTCATGTTCAGCATGAGCACCATCGTCCTGGCAAGCAACCTTGCCATGACCTTCATTGGCTGGGAAATGGTCGGTTTCTCCTCCTACCTGCTCATCGGGCACTGGTTTGATAAAGCCAGTGCAGCAGATGCCGCCAAGAAAGCCTTTATCACCAACCGCGTCGGTGACTTTGGTTTCCTGCTGGGCATCCTGCTCACCCTGGGGCTCTTCGGAACCATGAACTTCGCTGACATGGGCGGTAAAGCCGATGGCATTGCCCCGGCTGTACTCACCGTCACCATCGTGTGCCTTTTCTGCGGTGCCGTGGGTAAATCCGCACAGTTCCCGCTGCACGTCTGGCTGCCGGACGCCATGGAAGGCCCCACTCCGGTATCAGCCCTTATCCATGCCGCCACCATGGTGGCCGCCGGTGTCTACATGCTGGTGCGTCTGCAGGTCAGCATGGGGGTTGAAGCCTTCACAGAAACAGCCTGCTGCATCATTGCCAGCGTTGGTGCCATTACCGCAGTCATCGCAGCCATCATGGCTGTACAGCAGGACGACATCAAGCGCATTCTTGCCTACTCCACCCTTTCCCAGCTGGGCTACATGGTCATGGCTGTGGGTCTGCTGGCAGGAGAAGCCGCCATGTTCCACCTTTACACGCACGCCTGGTTCAAAGCTCTGCTCTTCCTGGGTGCCGGTGCCATCATCGTTCGCTGCCACCACGAGCAGGATATCTGGAAGATGGGCGGACTGCGCAAGCGCATGCCCCTCACCGTGCTCTGCTTCATGATGGGTACCTGCGCACTCATCGCCATCCCCGGCTTCTCTGGTTTCTTCTCCAAGGAAGCGATTCTGGATGCCGCTCTGGCCAAAAATCCGGTATTCTTCTGGGTAGGTGCCGGCGTTGCCGCACTGACCACATTCTACATGCTGCGTCTCTGCATCGTAGCCTTCATGGGTTCCGCCCGTGAGCACGGGGCCGAGCACGCCAAGGAAGCAGGTTTCACCATGGCACTGCCGCTGCTTCTGCTGGCCGCCATGGCCATCATCTCCGGCTATGGCTTCATGGCCAACGAACTGGTTCCGTTCAATCATTTCCACGCACACGGATTTGAACTGGGTCTGCCCTTCTACGTCAGCATGGGTTCACTTGCTGTCGGCATTCTGCTGGCACTCGCCATCTACGGACTGGGCGGCCGCACCAAGGACCCGCTGGCCGGCAATTTCATCTCCAAGGCACTCCGCAACCGCCTTTACATCGATGCCTTGTACGACAAGGTACTCATCGGTGGTCTGCAGCAGGCATTTGCCCACGTTGTTGAATTCCTGGATTCCTTCGCCATCCGCGGCATCATCTGCCAGGGTCTGGTGTGGTTCACAGTCCGTTTCGGCTACCTCTGCAGCTGGATTCAGTGTGGTTCACTGCGAGCCTATACACTGGTCTCCGGCATCGGTCTGATTATTGTCATCATCCTCCTCGCATACCAATTCTAAACGCTTTTCACAATCATGCTTATCTGGCTTATCCTTGTACCTGTGATTGCAGCAGCCTGCATTGGTCTGCTCAAGGCACCGGGCCGTCTCACAGCCCTTATCAGCGCAGCTATCACGCTCATACTGGGCACATACGCCATACTGGCACCTGAATGCTGCAGCGAGTGTCTGTCCACATTCTGCGGCACACCTGTGCAGCTTACATTAGGCCTGCCGCTCAGCCGCATCATGGTGCTGCTGACCATCCTGGTCACCTTTGCCGCAGTAGCCGGCATGAAAGCACCGGATGCCGTTGCTGAACGCAGCTGGGCAATTTCAGCCCTTCTTATCAGCACCGGTGCCATGGGTGCCTTCATGTCCGACAACATTGTCGCATTCTACGGTTTCCATGAACTCGCGCTCATCCCGACCTTCATCATGATCGGCTGCTATGGCCGCGGCGACCGCCGTTGCATCGCATGGACAGCCACCATCTATCTTGGCATCGCCTCCATGGTACTGCTGGCAGGTCTGCTGATTCTGTGCGCCGAGATGCACGCCTGGTCCTTCAGCAGCCTTGCAGCTTCCGTACAGGCCGGGCTGATGCCCACCAGCACCTGCATCATAGCAGCCCTGCTGCTGGTAGGTTTCGGCACGCTGGTATCCCTGTTCCCGTTCCATACCTGGGCAGCCCCGGCCTATGCCAGCGCCCCCACCCCCATCGCCATGCTGCATGCCGGCGTGCTCAAGAAGTTCGGTCTGTATGGTCTGTTCACACTGGCCTACGTCTTTGGTCCGAAGTGCCAGGAACTGTTCGGCTGCTGGAACAACTGGCTGCTGGTTCTGCTGCTTGGCAACGTCCTGTGGGTGGGTTATGTCACCATCTCCCAGACCCGTCTGGACGACATGCTCGGCAACTCCTCTGTAATGCACATGGGCTACATCTTCCTGGCATTTGCAGCTTACATTGCCTGCGCTGGTAACAACGAACTTGCTTTCCAGGGGGCTGCCCTGCTCATGCTGGCACACGGCCTGACCATCGCCCTGCTCTTCCTGCTTACCGGTCAGATTGAATCCCAGACCCGCACACTGGAAATGGACTGCATGGGTGGTCTTGCCAGCAAACTGCCGGCGCTCGGCTTCCTCTTCGGTCTGGCAGGCATGGCCTCTGTAGGTCTGCCGCTGCTGGCGAACTTCGCCGGTGAATTCAGCATCTTCGTTTCCTGCTTTGCCGGGTGGGTTCCCGCTCCGCTCAGCTGCGATTGCTGGCTCGCCAGCGTGTCCAACTTCTTCGGAGGGCTCGGTCCGGTGCAGCTTACAGTCATTGGTGCACTGTGGGGCCTGGTCATCAGCGCCATCTACATGCTCCGCGCCTTCCGCAATATCTTTGAAGGTCCGGTAGGCGCCGCCTCTGAACGCGCCACCAGACTCACCACCATGGATATCGTGGCGGCCGCATTCCTGGCTGTCTTCATCGTCATCTTCGGCATCGTGCCCCCCACCTGCCTCTAATACTGACACCCCAACATTGAGCAAAATATGAATATCGTATCAACCTACACCTGGTGTCAGTTCGCACCGGCATTTGCCCTGGTGGGTCTGGCAGCTCTGCTCATTCTGGCAGATGCACTGCTGCCCAAGTTACCGAAGCGCATCTACGCCTTCATCGGTGCCATGGGTACCTTTGTCACGGCCTATTTCCTGGCTACTGGTGAACAGACCGACATTTTCGGTTTCATCGCAGCCCTGGCAACCGGGCTTTCCATCCTGCTGGCATTTGATTACACAAAAGTCAGCTGCGAATCCATTGCCGGCTCCGGCAATGAGGAAGGCACCGGCGAGTTCTATGCACTGCCGCTGGTAGCCTGCGCCGGCATCCTGTGCCTCACACAGGCCCGCGATCTGGTCATGCTCTTCGTAAGCCTTGAGGTCATCACCCTCACCTCCTATGTACTGGCCGGTTACTTCCGCCGCAACCAGGGCTCCATCGAAGCCGGTATCAAATATCTGGTACTGGGTGCCATGAGCACGGGCATCCTGGTCTACGGCACAGCCTGGTACTTCGGCATGGTAGGGTCTTTCACCCTGGGCACGGATATTGTCATCGAAGCCCTGAAGGGCGGCGTAGCCGGCAGCCCGACCCTGGCAGTCGGCTTCCTGCTGGCCACAGCCATGCTTTTCTCCGGCGCTTTCTTCAAGATTGGTGCAGCACCCATGCACGTGTGGATTCCCGATGTATACCAGGGTGCACCCACCCCCACGACCGCATTCCTGGCAGTAGCCTCCAAGACCGCCGGCTTTGTGGTACTGTGCTCACTGGCACTGCCCTTTGCACCATTTGCACTGCCCGGCAGCGTGATTGGCAAGCTCATGATGTGGTGCTTTGCCGTAGTATCTGCCGCGACACTGATTATCGGTAACCTCGGTGCCCTGCGCCAGACCAATGTGAAGCGCCTTCTGGGTTACTCCTCCATCGGTCAGGCCGGCTTCATTCTGGTATTCTTCCTCACCCTGAACGGACCTCTCGTCTTCATGGTGAGCAAGTACCTGCTTGCCTACGCTCTGGCAACACTCGGTGCTTTCTTTGCCGTGGCCATGGTCCGCACCCAGCGCGGAAGCGAAGAAATCGCCGCTTTCCGTGGTCTTGGCAAAACCAACCCGCGCCTTGCTTTCCTCATCACCGTCTGCTTTGCTTCACTGGCTGGTGTACCGCTGACCCTGGGCTTCCTGGTGAAGCTGTACTCCTTCGTGGCTGCAGTCAGCGTGATTTCCCAATGGCCCGAGCTTTGCTGGCTGCTTCCCATCATGGTTGTAACAGCAGCTACCGGCTTCTACTACTACTTCAAGGTGCTGCGCGCCATGTACTGGGAGAAAGCCGCTGCCAACGAACAGCCGCTGCGCGTACCGATGTGCACAGGCATCGTCCTCACCGTGTGCGTACTGGTCATCCTCTACCTCGGCACAGCCCCGCTGATTGTGATGAACTGATAACGCCGCAGAACACCCATCGTTTCAACAGAACCCCGCGAGCCGCGCTCGCGGGGTTCTTTAAGTTCTGTTTTGGATTTGCTGGCCATAGCAATAAATGATGCGTTAGCAAAATAAGTGAATCATCAACAAATTGTCAATTGGCGGGGTGCATATCTATCGGAGCACGGGACTTTCTTGTCTCGGCGAAGCCTGAAAGGCGTAGACGGAAGTCCAGAAAATATAAGCATTGAGGGGGCAACTCAAACACCAGGCAAAGCCTCTGCCACCCACTCCGCTACGCTCCGGGGTTCTGATATGTTCTTCGTTTTACCCAGCGTTCCGCTGCTGGGGGGCTTCGCTGAAGCTACGCCCACCCTGGTCGCAGCTCCACCCTGGGCTAATGAAAGTACCGCCCTACGGGCTCAAATTCCGCTCCGCTGACGCTTCGCAAACTGCTCGACAAACTCGGATTTGGCGGGGGACATATCTGTCGGAGCACGGGACTTTCTTGTCTCGGCGAAGCCTGAAAGGCGTAGACGGAAGTCCCGTAAATTATGGAGCATTTAATCGGGACTTCCGTCTCCGAGCTTACGCTCTACACCGTGACAGGAAAGTCCCGTGCTCCGAAAACGACAATCTCAGATTTGTCATTTCTGCTTCATTACGCTAACGCGTAATCTTTGTCCTTTAATCACGTCAGCTGGTTCTGGTACATATATCTACCAGCAGATTTGAAACAGCCCCGTTCTTTGTTTCCTGACGTTATATCGGCTTGCATCCATCCCCCGCTACGCTATAATAACGGCATGGTGAATGTCTCCCTTTCCCTTGGCCCCAAATCGTATGAAGTGCATGTCTCCAACGGCGCGCTGGAATCCATCGGCTACCTCTGCAGCGGCGTACGGTTGGACGGCAAGGCAGCCATCATCACCGATACCAACGTAGGTCCGCTCTATGCCGAACGCGTGCGCCTCAGTCTGGAAGAAAGCGGATACACCACCACCATACACACTTTTACCGCCGGAGAAGCCAGCAAAAACCTCTGTACCGTAGAAAGCATCGTCAGCGAAATGGTGCAGGCCGGACATGACCGCACCAGTTTTGTCGTAGCGCTCGGCGGTGGTGTCGTGGGCGACATGGCAGGTTTCATCGCCAGCATCTACTACCGCGGGATTCCTTTCGTCCAGATTCCCACCAGCGTCATGGCCCAGGTAGACAGCTCCGTGGGCGGAAAAACAGCAGTCGATATCGCAGCGGGCAAAAACCTCATCGGTGCCTTCCACCAGCCACGGCTCGTGCTCATCGACCCCACCACACTCACCACACTCTCCCCGCGCCTCATCCGCGAAGGAATGGCAGAAATGGTCAAACACGCCGCCATCCGCAAGCCGGAAATGCTGCACACCCTGCGCGAACTGGCAGATGAAATCGACCTGGGATTCAGCCTTTCTACCATCAACCGCCTGCCCGAAATCATCGCCGCCAACATTGCAATCAAAGCCCGCATTGTGGAAGAAGATGAAAAAGAGACACTCGGCATCCGCGCCTTCCTGAATCTGGGGCACACCATTGGCCACGGTATAGAAGCCGCCCTTCCCTACGGCGAACTCCTGCATGGTGAAGCCGTAAGCCTGGGGCTGCGCGCGGCACTCATGCTCTCGCGCAAATACGCAGGACTGAGCGCCGCAGAGGAGCGGGACCTGCTGGAAACCCTGCGCGCACTCGAACTACCGCTCACCCTCCCTGCCGGGGTAGATGTGGAGCGCGCACTGGCCCTCACCGCCAGCGACAAGAAATTCCAGAACGGCTCCATCCGTTTCGTCCTACTCAAGCAACTCGGCCACCCCGTCCTCAGCAAGACCATCACCAAAGCCGACCTCGCAGAAGCACTTTCAGTGATTAGTGATTAATGATTAGTGATTAATTTTCACTTCACTCCTTCATTCTTCACTATTCATTAATCATTAATCATTAATCATTAATCATTCACCATTAATCATTCACCATGACCGATCCGCGCACCACTCAGCTTGCTCAGAATCTCATCCGCCACTCCTGCCGCGTGCAACCGGGTGAGCATGTACTCCTCGAAATCATCGACGCACCGGATGAAATTGCCATCGAACTCATCCGCGCTGTGCGCGAAGCCGGGGCACACCCCCATATCAACCTGCGCCACGGTCGCGTCACCCGCGAAATGTTTGCCGGCGCCACCGATGAGCAATACGCCTCCATCGCCGGCTTTGAACTGGCAGAAATGCAGGCCATGGATGCCTACATCGCCATCCGCGGCGGCCACAACAGCTTTGAGAACTCCAGCGTGCCCGCAGAGAAAATGGCCCTGGCCCAGAAACACATGCGCCCGGTGCACAACCACCGGGTCTGCAAGACCAAGTGGTGCGTTCTCCGCTGGCCCACCCCCAGCATGGCCCAGGGTGCCGGCATGAGCACCGAATCCTTCGAGGACTTCTACTTCCGCTGCTGCCTGGCAGATTACCAGCAGCTTCGTGTGGCCATGGACAAACTCGCCGAGCGCATGATGCGCACCGACAAAGTCCGCATCATTGGCCCCGGCACCGACCTCACCTTCTCCATCAAAGGCATGCCCGCCATCCCCTGTGCCGGCGAAATGAACATCCCGGACGGCGAGGTCTTCACCGCCCCCATCAAGGACAGCGTGAACGGCACCATCCACTACACAGCCCCCACCCTCTTCCAGGGCATACCCTTCGATGGCATCCGCCTCACCTTCAAGGACGGCAAGATTGTGGAAGCCCACTGCAACGGCAACGAAGAAGCCCTCAACAAGATTCTCGACACCGATGATGGCTCCCGCTACATCGGCGAGTTTGCCCTGGGTGTGAATCCCTACATCCTGCAGCCCATGCGCGATATCCTCTTCGATGAAAAGATTGGCGGTTCCTTCCACTTCACCCCCGGCCAGGCATACGAAAACTGCGACAACGGCAACCGCTCCCAGGTACACTGGGATATGGTCTGCATCCAGCGCGCCGACTACGGCGGCGGCGAAATCTGGTTCGACGACGAACTCATCCGCAAGGATGGAATCTTTACGGATTCAGAATTGGCAATTCTGAATCCGAAGAATGATTAATTACTAATGATTAGTGATTAATATGGATGGCGCAGCACCAGATGACAGGAAATATGCAGATTTGCGGAAGCGAACGAAAGAATTCGGTCTCCGGGTCATTCGCATGTGGAAAAGCCTTCTGAAAACCACTGTGGCCGAAGTTCTCGGAAAACAGTTACTCCGATGCGCTACATCCGTTGCAGCTAATTATCGCGCCGCATGTGTTGCCAAAAGCGATGCCGATTTCCACTGCAAAATCAAAATTTGCCAGGAAGAGGCAGATGAAAGTTGCCTCTGGCTTGAATATCTCATCGAAGGAGAAATCATTCCCGAACACAAACTATCCAGCCTGCTCGATGAAGCACGTCAGCTTGCTGCAATTATGTCTGCATCATCTCTCACCGTATACAAACGGCTGAATAATGAGAAAAACGCAGCAAAAACAACCATTAATCACTAATCATTAATCACTATTCACTATGAAAGATTCCCGTTATACCCAGCTTGCTGACCAGGTTGTCAACTATTCCGTACGCGTGCAACCGGGAGAGCATGTGAACCTGCGCATGCAGGATATCCCGGATGCCATGGTCGTGGAACTCATCCGCGCCGTGCGCCGGGCGGGTGGTATTCCACATGTCGATATCTCCCACTCCATCATCTCCAGGGAACTGGCCATGGGTGCCACAGAGGAGCAATACGAACTACTGGGGCGCTACCGCACCCAGCGCGCCGAGGATATGCAGGTCCATATCTGCTTCTACGCAGATGCCAACACCTTCGAAAGCGCAGATGTCCCCGGCGAGCGCATGCAAATCGTCAGCCGCTTCCTCAAACCCGCCAGCGATATCACCTGCAACCGCCGCAAATGGACCATCCTGGCCTGGCCCACCCCCGGCATGGCCCAGGCAGCCGGCATGAGCACAGAGGATTTCGAGGACTTCTACTTCCGTTGCTGCCTGGCAGACTACGCCGCCATGAAAGAGGGCATGCTGCACCTCAAAGCCCTCATGGAAGCCACAGATAAAGTGCGCATCACCGGTCCGGGAACCGACCTCACATTCTCCATCAAAGGCATACCAGCCATCCCCTGCTGCGGCGATTGCAACGTGCCCGATGGCGAGGTCTACACCGCCCCGGTGCGCGACAGCATCAACGGCACCATTGCCTACAACGCCCCCAGCATTTACCACGGTATCCCCTTCGATGGCGTGCGCTTCCGCTTCGAAAACGGCAAAATCGTGGAGGCGCACTGCAACGGCAACGAACAGGCCCTGCTCAAGATTCTCGATTCCGATGCCGGCGCCCGCTACATCGGTGAGTTTGCCCTCGGTCTCAACCCGCATATCCTCCGCCCCATGCGCGATATCCTCTTCGATGAGAAAATCGCCGGTTCCTTCCACCTCACCCCCGGCCAGGCGTACGAGGAAGCCCCCAACGGCAACAACTCCGCCGTCCACTGGGATCTCGTCTGCATCCAGCGCCCGGAATACGGCGGCGGCGAAATCTGGTTCGATGACACCCTCATCCGCAAGGACGGCCGCTTCCTCGACCCCGCCCTCGCCATCTTCAACGCAGAATAATCAACTATGCCCACAAGAAAGGCAATTCGCAGATGGCTTATCGCCGCAGCCCTGCTCCTCTGCGGCGTGAAGGGCGTGGAATACTTCGGCAACTGGGGAGCCGCCCAGTTGGAGTGCAACCGCGTGCAGCTGCCGGCCTCGGCGCTTCCCGGCAGCGGTCCGCTACGCATCGCCTTCTTCTCTGACCTGCACAACACGCCGGAACTGTTTTACAAAACTATCGAGCACATTGAACGCGAGCGCCCGGACCTCATCATCTTCGGGGGCGATTTCATCATGGTCGACGAGCGCTTCCGCCGCACCCGCTGGGCTGTAGAGGGGATGCGCAAACTCCGCAGCATCGCCCCGACCTTCGCCATCCTCGGCAACCAGGATTACGAAAAGCAGGAACAGGTGGAACGCATCTTTGCCACCGCCGGTGTCCCCATCCTCCGCAACCAGGCCATCGACTGGACCACCCCCTCTGGCAGCACCCTCCGCATCATCGGCCTGGGGGATTGGAACGAGGGTGATGAAAACCCGGCTGTCTGCATGCAACTCGCCGGGCAATCCCCGCACCCCGTGCTTCTTCTCTCACACGACCCCGAAAGCCGCTGGTTGCTGCGTACGTTCGACTGGGACCTCATGCTCTCCGGCCACACGCACGGCGGCCAGGCGGCTAACCCCTTCACGGGAGATTTCATTTCCTTCCGCTCCTCCATGCCCGCAGGCCTCTACGCCTTCGAAGGCAATCGCCGCGTTTTTGTCACCCGCGGCGTCGGCGCTATCCTCGGCATGCGATTCTTCTGCAACCCGGAAATAAACCTTATTGAAGTGATTAATGATTAGCCTGGCTCGGCGTAGCAAGCGAGCGTTAGCGAGACGCGGAGACGGCTGATTAGTGATTAATTTTAATTAACTGCGCGTGGCGCAGGTGACATGAAAAATCCCATGAGGACGTCTCCTCATGGGATTTTTGTAAGGTTTATACAGTAGCAAATTACTTGCGGCGGCGGCGGCGGGCAGCCAGACCACAGAGAGCCAGCAGGCTCAGCGTGGCGGTGGTGGGCTCAGGGATAACACGAGTCCAGCTCTCTGTTGCAGGAACAGCTGCACCTGCTGCAGCAGCTGCAAGAGACTTGTAATCAGTATCAACGAACTCCACGCGTTCATCGAAGAAATATGAAGCGGCTACAATATCGCTATGCAGAGTCAGCTCCTGATTTGTTGCCGAAGCAGACTTCAGGCCACTGGCAACCACATACGATTCAACCAGTGCGGATCCATTTGCATCATACATCACGAAAGATACCGCAGTACCTGCCGTTGCCCCGAAACTATACACCAGACCTGCACTAGTTACACTATCCCATCCCGTTCCTTCAGCGTCGCCATTCAGGTCAGAGAGATTAACATCGCTACCTTGCCATTGCACACTATTCCAGTTCGTTGTATTACCCCAACGGGCAAAGAGACCGGAAGTGTTAATCAGACTATTAGAAGAACCACCATTAGTGCAGACACCCGTTAAAGTGCCGTTTGCATTGTAACTAACCAGATTCGTGCCCCATGTCGGAGACTGACCTTTTTCCAACACCTTCTTGAGCTCTGTGACATCCAAGGTCAAAGCAACGGTGAAATTACCATCCAGAGTCCAGTAGGAATTCGTTGTTCCATTCGTGGTAATATTAGCTGTGGCTAAATCAGGAACCGCACCAAAACTGATGCCAGCCATAGCCATCAGGGTAATAAGTGTCTTTTTCATGTTTTCGTTTGATTGTTTCAGTTTATGTACCCTGCGGAGCTTCTTCCTCGCGCGATGAAATTCTATACTCCACTCCAGGCACGCGGGCAGTATATAGCATTCCTAATGCTGTGTACAGAAAAAAGTTGCATAAAAAACATTTTTTTAACGCTTTAAGCCTCGTTTAAGAAGAAGAAAAAACACACCTGAAAAGCAATAAAATCTGCTTCATCATATAATAATTTTCAAAAGTTAATTTGTCGATATCGACACGATTTGTTACAAGTATAACTAATATCAGACACAGCGAATTTACCTCTGGCACCAAGCCAAATTTCGAGAAAAAGAGAGAAAAAAGTCATGGATAAATTATTCCGGATTTATCGACAGAAACGAGAAAAAGAAAGACGATAAAAAGCCCTCAGCATTAGGAATGCTATATACTGCCCGCGTGCCTAGAGTGGAGTATAGAATTCCATCGCGCGAGGAAGAAGCTCCCGCCAGGCGTAAAAAACAACTAAAATCATACTTATACATGAAAAAGACACTTATTACCCTGATGGGCTTGTGCGGATTGGCTGTATCCCAAGCAGCAGAATCTGTTCCGGTTGTATCAGCCGATTTTGCAGTTACTGATTTCAGCAACTACAAAACCACTACAATTAGCGGCGGCGGCTGGACTGTTAATCAGGCCAACAGCAATGTCACAGCTAGCAAAGCGCTGACATTTACCAATGATGTGCTGTTTGTTGGTTACAATGGAGAAGAAAGCGTGCACAATAACAATGTCGTATTCACGTTTGTTATTGACGATATCACCTCCGCTACATCGTTAAATGCGCTTTATACACTTCATACAAATGCGGGGAATAACATACTCGGTCTGTGTTTGGATTCCGAAAACAACTCTGCGTTAACTGGTTTAGCAGGTGGAGTCCAGTGGAATGACAACCGTAATCAAGATGTCGTATTCCCTTCTGATTCCTTTGCTTTAACAGTAGCTCATACCGCTAATGGCACAAAGGTATATGTAGACGGTGAGCTGAAAACTACTATTTCAGGGCTGCAATATACGGGAGAAACTCATACTATGAAGCAGCTTAACTTTGGTAATACATCTGGTGGTGGCAGTGGGCTGAACGTAACGCTGAATGGTTTGTATATTCACAACACTGCATTGACCGATGCTCAGGTTTCTTCGTTTGTGACCTCTCTGAAGTACATCCCCGAGCCGACCACGGCCACGCTGAGCCTGCTGGCTCTCTGTGGTCTGGTCGCGCGCCGCCGCCGCAAGTAATTTGCAACGGCATGAACCTTACAAAAAGCCCATGAGGAGAAATCCTCATGGGCTTTTTCATATCCTCTGCGCCACGCGCAGCAAACTTTAAACTTAATCACTAATCATTAATAACTAATCATTCCTCTCAGTCCAGGTCGTTGATAGCGTCGATAAGTTCGCGAAGACGGGCGTAATTTCCACGTTTGAAGGTGAATTTGACACGGGAAAGGAAGCCGAGGCGTTCATCGGGGTCAGAGGCATCAGATTCGAGCTGCACCAGGTCCTTGAGGGGCATGATATCCTTAAAATCCTCGCGCAGCCAGGGGAGAGAAGCCTCAGCCAGGGGATGAGAAAGACGGATGGAAAGCGAATCGCCATCGAAATAATACGAGTGGTAGCGGCTGTAGAAAGTCGCAATGTGACGGTAGGCATCCTCCGCATTTTTCGAGATATAGAGCAGTTTCATATCCTCTGGAGAAATAAGTCTGGCCTCCAGGAGTTCCTTCTCAATGAAATGCACCCAGCGGTGCCAGAAGGATTCACCGGGCGGGTCCATGAGGATGACGGGGAAGATAGTACATTTACCGGTCTGGATGAGGGTGATAGCCTCGAAAATCTCATCCATGGTACCGAAGCCGCCTGGGAAAGCCACCAGGGCATCGCTTTCTTTCAGGAAATTCAGCTTACGGGTAAAGAAGTAGTAAAAGTTCATCATCTTATCACTTCCTGCCATGATGGGATTAGGATGCTGCTCATACGGCAAGGTGATATTGAGCCCGAAGGAATTTTCCTCTGTGGCGCCCTCATTGCAGGCCTGCATAATCCCCGGGCCACCGCCGGTAATAATCATATAGCCCTGGCTGGAGGCCAGATCCGCAAAAGCACGAGCCTGAATATAGCTGGGGTCACTGGGCTGAATGCGAGCGGAACCGAAACAGGCAATCTTACGACGATTGCTGTAGGGATAGAACATCTTATCGGCATCAAACATCTCGGACATAGCGCGGTTCATGATTTCCAGCGCATGTTCCTCCAGATTGCTGGAGGAAATATTCATAACCGTGGCAAGCATCTGCAACACGGTGTCCGGAGAATGATTTCCGCAGAACCTACGGGAGAGATCATACAGATTAGCGTCCAGCACAGGGTTGCCAGTGCTGGCCGGTATGGAAAACGAAGCATGCGTTTCCGCCCGGCTGTTAATGTCACGTGCAGGTAAATACTGGGTAGAGCTCATACTCCATAATATGCACCGCACAGGAAACAAAGTCAATTTCAAAATTACTGATTCTGATGTTACACCACACGTGTCCCAAAGATTTGGTAAGCGATAGAAACATCAGCAACATTTTGGAAGAAGCCCCTATCTGCTCGACAAATTGGAATTTGCCGGGCAGAAAGCCCGAGGAATTTTGAGCCCGATAGGGCGACAGAATCATAGCCCAGCGTGGAGCCGCAACGCGGCGGAACGCTGGGTAAAATGAAAAACATATCAGAACCCCGGAGCGTAGCGGAGTGGGTGGCAGAAGCTTCGGCTTAGTGTTTTAGCTGCGCTTCCCTGCCA
>JAZRKW010000074.1:0-20606 GCA_045646505.1 Akkermansia sp.
TCGAATCCCATCATCCGCTCTCTTACAGAGGGCGCCAGCCCATCCAACGCGGATGTAGCTCAGTGGTAGAGCGCAACCTTGCCAAGGTTGATGTCGTGGGTTCGAATCCCATCATCCGCTCTCTTACAGAGGGCGCAAGCCCATCCCGCACGCGGATGTAGCTCAGTGGTAGAGCGCAACCTTGCCAAGGTTGATGTCGTGGGTTCGAATCCCATCATCCGCTCTCTCTAAAAAACGGTTCATCATCAGATGAATCGTTTTTTTGTTTTTACCCTTGCGGGATTCGAACCCACGACGAGTGGGACGGATTGCGAGTGCTTTGATTTCAAACAGCCCGATAAATCGGAAGCTACACACCATTAGCAAAAAAGGCCTGCTTATGCAGGCCTTTTTTGGAGAGCGGATGATGGGATTCGAACCCACGACATCAACCTTGGCAAGGTTGCGCTCTACCACTGAGCTACATCCGCTTTTTGCTTTTCCACGTGTGCCGTGGAAGCGGGGTTATTATACTCATCTTTGCGCGCTATGCAAGTCTTTTTTTTATGAATAACGGATTTCTTTGTAAAAAAAGAATTTTCTTGTTTGATGAGATGATTTTGTTAAAATGAGATGCCTTGAGTGTGTTATGAATCGTTTTTTGTTGATATTACTGGGATTAATGCTGAATGTGGTGTCTGCTGAGGTTGCAGATACGGTTGAAGTGCATTCGGAAAATCGGACTCAGCGGGTCACGCTGCGTTTTCCACAGCCGCTGGTAAGTCAGACTGTGGTTGAGAATTCAAGGCAGGAGCATGAAGGAGCATTGACGGGTGCTGAGCTTGGGCTGGATATTTTCAGCATCAGCGCTGATACATGTGTCATGCCGGAGTGTAGATGGGTAGACCAGAATCGCCTGGAATTCAGCTTCCCGGAGGGGAGTTCCTGTGCAGCTGAGTATACCTTTCAGCTGAATCCGGGGACCCGGTATCTGGGGGGCGAGGCGGCGCCGGCTGAGCCCGTGGAATTCCGCTGCCCGGCGGATACGCTGGAGGGGCACTCCTTCATGGATGATCGGGGTGTGGGGGTCATGGTCTATCCCCAGAACCAGAGGACGCAGGAAAGCCGTAATCTTTCGGCCGATTCGAAGCTGAAATTTATTTTTCGAAAAGCGCACAGGAAACTGCTGAGTGGAGAAATTTATTATACTGGTGGTGTTCCAGCTGTGGCAGAGCCTGCATATTTGAAACAGGGAATAAAGGGGCGTTCGCTCTGGGTGCTCGCTGCCCGTGGCCGCAAGTGCTGGGAAAATCTGCAGCCGGACTCCCCGCTGCCGGCGCATCTGGTGCTGCGTCCGCAGAAAGCACTGGACCCGGACGCAGAGTGGCATCTGCTGGTGCAGTGTGAGGAAAAGGAAGGTTTCTTCAGCTCAGAGGCCGTATGCTCAGCAGTTGATCTGCTGCCGGAGCTTGGCGCCGGGGTGTTCTGGACCGGGAGCCCCGAAAAGGGGTATCGGCTGGAGATTCGCTTCAGCAACCCCATGTCGCTGGCCGATATGCCGGCTTTGTTTGAGCGCATGAAGTTCGAGGTGGCCGGTAAGGTGGCGGAAAAGTGCGGCCAGGGTAAAAAGAAAGTCACGCTGAACAATCGCAAAATTGAGTTCCGCTATGCGGGGGTGCTGGAGCTTCCTGCGGTGGAGGCGGCTTCATACTGGTGGGATGATGAGGGTACAGGAGATGAGAAACTCACCTACACTCCGCAGGGGCAGGTCCGCGGCTTTGTCATGGAGGTATCAGCCACCGCGCCGGAGTTGCTGGATGTGGTGCTGCCAGCCGGCACAAGCTCTTATCTGGGGTTTAAGACACAGAGCGAGTACCGCCATCGTATAGCGCTTAATCCGTGTCTGCCCCGGCTGGCGGCCGGGCAGGGTATCATTATTCCGGTTAAAGGTGACCGGAGCCTGCGTATCCCGTATGCTAACCTTTCGGCGGTAAAGGTGAGTGCCTGGCGTATTGCGCATGAGATGTCAGCTACTGCGTTCGACAATGACTTAAGCTGCACAGATTTGCTGGCCGAAACCAGATTGAAATATGCTGTGCTCAATACCCGCGATTGGCGTGGTATGCCCGTGAATGATAATGAACTGGAAAATCTGGAGGAGAAGCTCTCCAGAATCCGGAAGAATGAGAAAGAAAGAGCTTGCCGCAGCCGCCTGGTGCTGGAGAACGCTGAACTGCTGCCGGGGTGTACCGTTTCCACAGGTGAATCTGGTCTTGTGAGCCAGGGGGAAGCTGTGCTGAAACTGGATTCCGCCACCGGCGGCCCCGCAGCACCTGGCATGTATCTGTTGCGCCTGCAGCAGGTGGCCAATGCTGAGGTGCGCGCGGCTCTGCAGCGCCTCGGCCGGGATGCTGCAGCGCTGGATAGCAGCCAGGATATCGTGGTGCAGGTCACCGACCTGAATGTGACGACAGGTTCGGATGCTGTGCTGGTGAACCGGTATTCAGATGGGAGCCCGGTGGAGCAGGGAACAATTGAGTTCCTGAATGGAGAAAAGGCACACCAGTTGCAGATTGAAAACGGTATAGCCTGGTTGCCGGAGACAATGGAAGCGTGCAAAGCCTGGGTGCGGAGCGGGGAGGATGTGGTGATGGTGAGACTTCCATCGCGCCGTGCTCATGGGAAACCTACGGGAAGCCGGTCGGAGAAAGCCAGTACTATGCTGATATTGGACCGCCCCTTGTACCGCCCGGGGGATACGGTGAATCTGCGGGGCGTGCTGCGCCGTGTGCAGAAGGATGGCAGCTGTGCTGTCCCTTCGGAAAAAACAGCCCGGGTTGCTTTTTGTCGTCCGGATGGTTCTGAGATTGAAACCCGGGAGCTGGCGCTGAGTCAATATGGGGCTTTCGAATCATCATATACCCTTCCCACCGGGGAGGATGATGTGACCGGACGCTATACCTTGCGCGTTGAGTGCGGGGATTTCAAGGAAAGTATGACGGTGAATTGCCAGGTGTTCCGGCGTGATTCATTCAAGGCTCGGCTGACGGTGGAGTGTTCTGCGGTGGCACCGCAGGAGTATACCGTGCGCGTGCAGGCTGAGGATTACAGTGGTACTCCGCTGGGCGGGGCTGCCTGCGAGCTGCGCATCGGAGATACGGTGGAAGAATTGCAGCTGGATGCCGCTGGTAAGGCCGAAATCACCCGCACGGTGACGGATATGCAGCGGCAGAACGGAATGATTGTGGTTTCGGGTTCCGTGGCGAATGACCGGGAGGAATATGTGAGACTGGAACCCTGCACCCGGAGCATTTACCCGGCCGACTTTCACATCTCCGTGCGTAATGATCGTATGGTGTTGTTGGATTCCTGCACCGGCAAGGTGCTGGAGAGGGAACAGAAACTGAATCTCCGTCTTATTAACCGGGAGTATAAGGCGCTGCCCGGGCCTAATGGATTTGGAGTAAAGAAAGAACAGGATGTCGTCTGCTGGAGCGGCGAACTGGTCGTGCCGGCTTCTTGTGAGCCCGGGGTGCCGCTGCCAGATGCATCGGCGTGGACTCCCGATGCCGATGAATGGGTAATTACCGGAACAGATGCTGCCGGGCGCGAGTCTTTGTTGCGGCACCGGCTCTGGCGATTCCGGGAAACTGATTCTGAGCCGTATTTGCAGGTGGCACCAGAGGAAGGAATGGTGGAGCTTCGGGTGGATTTACCCCGGGCTGGTTCTGCGCATCTCTTTGTGGGGCATGCGCAGCAGCTGCGTCATATCACACTACCTGTGCAGGCTGGCTTGCATGCATATCCGGTGAAACTTTCTCCCGGGGAGGAGGGTACACTGAGTTTCACCCTGGTTCTGCCCGGTGCGCAGCCTGGGGAGCCGGCCGTGCTGACCTGCAGTGAGTGTTTTGTGCCGGTTTCCCGTTACCATCTGGAGGTGAATCTGCAGGTGCCGCAGCAGGATTGCCGCCCGGGTGAGGTGGTGACTCTGTCCGGGCAGGTGCTGGCAGAGAACAGCCCTGCAGATGCCGAGGTGACCCTCTATGCTGTTGATTCGGGCATGCTTTCGGTGGCTCATTATGACTGCCCCGACCCCGAGGAATTTTTCACCCGGGGCACCCCGCGCTGCTTTTCGCTCTCCAGTTTTTCCTGTTCGCACAGCATGAGGGGCGTGCCGTTGATGTTCATGCCTGCTTTCTGGCGTGGTGATTTGCTGGGCTGCGGTTATTCCCTCAGCCCGTTTGCAAATGATTATGATACCGGCTCTTCGTTCGGGCTTTACCGTAAAACTAAAAAGGCATTTAAGGGGGCGCTGTATGGGGCGATAACTGCTGGCTCCAGATCAGTGACCTGCGCCCCGGAGCCAGCGGTGTTTTATTGCATGGATTCGGAGGAAGAGACGGAAGATACCCTGGGACAGGATGCGGAACCGGCTCTGCGCAGCAATTTTTCCCCGGTCGCGGTGTGGAAGGGAGCCCTCCGGACAGATGCAGATGGGCGTTTCTCTGCCGAGGTGCCCCTGCCGGATACCCTCACGACCTACAAGGTGTTTGCCGTGGCGGTGGACCGCAGCGGCACGCGTTTCGGCAGTGCTCAGAAGAAGTTTACGGTGAATCTGCCCGTCATGCTCACGCCCGGTACTCCGCTTTTCATGAGCCTGGGGGATACGCTGCGTCTGCCTCTTTCCATTGTGAACAATACCGATGAGCCCGGCACCTGGCGCGTGACACTCCAGGGAGTTGAAAACCCGCAGGAAATTACCCTGGCTGCCCGCCAGAGCGGTACGCTGTATTTCGATTTCACTGCCTCCGCTGAGGGCGAGCAGAAATTGCGCTGGATGGCGCAGGGTAAGCCTGGTTCTGATGCGGTGCAGGGGGAATTTTCAGTGCGCTTCCCGGCTCCGGTGCTCAAGGAAACGCACCGTCTTACTCTGAGCGCGGGCGATGCGCCGGTGACGCTGGCTTCTCTGCTGGGGGGCGAGGTGGCTGCTGCAGTGCGTGGTGAAATGGAACTGGTAGCTTCGGCTAACCCGCTTCTGCACCTGGCCGGTGCGGCAGATTTCCTGCTGGATTATCCCTACGGCTGTACCGAGCAGCGCGCCTCAGCTCTCATCCCCTGGCTGTTGTATGAGCATCTGGCTCCCTTCTGCTCGAAGATGGCCCAGACCCGCCCGGAGGACGTGCAGAATGTGGTGAAGAAGGTGGTCGATGAGTTGCTGCTCCGCCAGTGCGAGGACGGAGGCCTTTCCTACTGGGGCGGTTGGAACGAATCCAGCCTGTGGGCCACGGCGCACGCTGGTTATGTGCTCAAACTGGCACAGGAGCAGGGCTATGAGGTTCCGAAAGAGGCCATGGATAAACTGTATCGTTACCTCTGGTGGACCTCCGCAAAGGACGAATCGTACCGTACCCGCTTTGCCATTGCCCGCACCCGCGGGAAAACCGGCCAGATGAAGGATATTCTTCGCGAAGCGCTGGAAAAGAAGTCTGTTTATGATTGGGTGTCCCGGGAGAGTGAGGCCAGTATGCGATTCATGCTGAGTATGCTGGAGAATCCGGATGGCGCAGATGCAGCATTCCGGTGCTGGCTGCGTAGCACCGGGCGTGATTATCGTCATGGCACGACTCAGGGCAATGCCTGGAATCTCTTTGCTCTGGTGGAGTACCTGAAGCTCAAGAAGGGGCAGGACGATGCTGCCACCCTGACCTTGCAGGATGGCTCGCTTCTGTCGCTGGGCAAAGACTCTACTACGGTGCCGCTGCCCTGGCAGCCCGGTCAGGAAATGAAATCGCTGCTTACCACGCTGGCTGCTGAACAGGGCACCGTGTATGCCACGTTGAGATTGCGCGCCCTGCCGGATACCACGGATTATCCTGGTGTGACAGAGCGCGGACTGCAGGTCACACGTTTGTATGAAACCAAGGGTGCAGATGGCATCTGGCGCCCGGCGAGCCGCTTCAAGGTGGGGGATGTGGTGCGCGTGACGCTCACTTGCGCCAAAGTGGCGGAGAATCTCAAGTACCTGGTGCTGGAGGATTACATGCCGGCGTGTATGGAAGCCATCAATCCGAATGTGCCGGGGCAGGCCGCGGGTCTGGAACCAATGGACTGGAGTATGTGGTTCGATTACCGCGAGTATCTGGCGGACCGGGTTCGAGGATTCTGCACCCGCTGGGAGGGCCGTGATTTGCTGAATATGCGCTACTATGCCCGGGTAAAGCGAGCCGGTTCTTCCATGGCACCCCCTGCTCAGGCACAGCTCATGTATGAGCCGCAGGTGTATGGGCTTTCGCCGAACTGTCGTATTGTTTCTGAACCATAATCCGTTCATCAGTTTTAATCGTCTTGCATTTCAGGGCTGATACTGGTACTCTTGAGAAGTGATTTTCATGTCGGGTCGTATGAATATGATGAAGTTGTTTTTCCCTCTGCTTATAGGGGGAACGTGTGTGTTGTCATCCTGTGATAAGGTAGCGGAAAAGGATTCATTCTGCGAAGCAGAGCCGGATAGAAAGGAAGTTGTGCCGCCAGTGACTGATGCTCAGGAGCTTCTGAGGCTTGCTTGCCTTGCTGTTGAACAGAACGCTCCGGAGGAACTCAGCCGCTTGATTAAGATGGGGCTCGATGTCAACAGTCCGCTTGCCGGAGGCAATACGTTGTTGCAGCAGGCTGCAAAGTTCGGATTCGGAGAATGTGTGCGGGTTTTGTTAGCGGTTCCAGGCATCAAGGTCGATGTGGTAGATGATTTCGGGCAGGATGCGTTGTTTGAAGCGGCCTGGCGCGCGAATCTTGATTGTGTGCAGCAGCTTCTGTCAGCGCGCGGAGCTGATGCCATCAGGTGGCCTGCTCTGACATTGGCAATTATTCAGAATGACGTAAAGCAAGTAGAACAGTTGATTGCTGCAGGGGCAGATGTTAATGATTCTTGGTATGGAAGGAGTCCGTTATGGTGGGCTGCTAAGAGCGGTTATACGGAATGTGTCCGCCTGTTATTAGCTGCGCCCGGTATAGATATCACGAAGAATACTCCCTTTGTGATTTCTGCCCACGGTGGTCATATTGAGTGCCTGAAGCTTTTTCTGGAACAGCCGGGGTTTGATGTGAATCAGATGGATGGTGATAAGTGGACGGCTATTCAGAGTGCGGCCTGGAGTGGGTTCTCAGATTGCGTGAAATTCCTGTTAGACGTTCCTGGCATCAAACCGAATAAGGGTAGAACTGCGCTGTGGTGCGCCGCCGGGCAAGGCCATGTAGAATGTCTGCGCTTGTTGCTGGCTCATGGACCTGCTGATGATGTTGATGAAGAGCTTGCGCTTGCCGCGGGATTCGGGCATACAGAATGTGTTCGTATTCTGGCTCAGGTTCCTGGTGTTAATGTCAATAAGCACCATTCGCTTCTCAATGCTGTAAGGAGCGGACATGTAGAAACTGTACAAGCCCTGCTTGAGATCCCTGGTATCGATGTGAACGATGTGGATGATGTGGGGCTTGCACTTGGCCTTGCGGCCGAGTCCGGATATGCGGAAATTGTCGAGTTGCTGCTGGAGGCCCCGGGTATAGATGTTAATTGCTTGCATCATGGTCTAAACGATACTAGTCTGCATGCGGCAATCAAGGCCGGGCAGACTGCTTGTGTGAAACTTTTGCTGGCTGTAGAGGGAATAGAGTTGAATAATGTTGATAATGAGGGGTTTACTCCACTTTTTCGTGCTATCAGGAATAATGATCTGGAGTGTGTGAAGTTGTTATTAGCCTTACCCGGTCTGGATTTACAAGAAGGAAAACCTCTTATCTGGGCAGTAGAACAGGGATGTGTAGAAATGGTGAAGCTGCTGCTGGCTCATCCTGAAATCAATGTGAATGTGCAGGATGAGAAGGGAGATACTCCTCTTCATTGTGCTGCGGACCGGGGATATCCTGAATGCATGAGGCTTTTGCTTGCTGCTCCTGGCATTGAGGTGAACAAGGTCAATGAAATGGCTCAATCGCCTCTCTTTTACGCAGCGAAAGGAGGATGGGTGGATTGTCTTGACCTCTTGCTGGCTGCGCCTGAGATCGACCCGATGATAATGGATGCGAAAGAGGCAATGCCTGTGATTTTTGCTATTCATCATGGTCGTCTGCAATGTGTGAAACGCCTGCTGGAAAAGGGTCCGGTGAGTGAAAACTTCATTGATTACCTGGTGAGAATAGCCGATTGTTATAATCGGGTAGATATAGCGGAGTTCCTCAGAACTTTTCCAGTAAAGAAATAAGCTAACAAACACGCCGCGCTTTTCTGCGCGCCGTTTTGCGGTACTGCGGAAGATGATTATTTGCAGAGCCCCTGGGATTGGAGCAGGGCATCGGGGTTGGGGTCGCGACCCATGAACTGACGGTACAGCTCAGCTGCAGACCGGCTGTCACCCTGGGAGAGGATGCTGCTGCGGAAATCGTTTCCGGTCTTGCGGTTGAGTACACCTTCGGCTCTGAAGCGGGAGTAGGCATCAGCGGCAAGTACCTCGGCCCATTTGTATGAGTAATAGCCAGCTGAGTAACCACCGGTGATGCAGTGGCGCAGCCGGCGCATGATGGAAGTGCCGGGCGTGGTGTATTTTATCTGCCAGGGTTCGAGCAATTCGCGGGTAGCGGCATCCAGCTCCTTGCCCTTGAATTTCTCGTTGTAGTTCATGTGCATCTCCAGGTCAAGCTTGGCGATGCAGAGCTGGCCCATGTTGTCGGTGGCGGGCAGGAAGTAGCGGCTGGCGCGCAGTTTTTCCACGAGGTCGGCAGGAATGATGTCGCCCGTCTCGTAGTGGAAGCCGAATGTGGCGATGCCCTCGGTCTCCCAGGCCCAGTTTTCTGTAATCTGGCTGGGAAGCTCTACGAAGTCCCATGCGACCCCGGTGCCTGCGTGCGCCTGCAGCTCGGTGTCGCTGAGCATTACATGCATCATGTGGCCGAATTCGTGGAACAGCACCACGGCATCACGGTGGCTGAGCAGAGCCGGCTTATCAGCTGTGGCGGGGGTCATGTTGCCGGCCAGACAGGCCAGATGCGGGGCGTGCGGCTGTTTGCCGTTGCCGGGTGTGCCGTAGTTCAGGGGCATGACCCAGGCGCCTTCGCGCTTGGTTGTGCGCGGGAAGATATCCAGATAGAATGAACCGAGGTGGTTGCCGGTGCGGTCATCTGTTACGGCAAAGACCTTGACGTCGGGGTGCCAGGTTTCGATGATGTGAGGGGCGCCTTTTTCCCCTGGCTTCAGACACTGGGAGG
The DNA here is from genome assembly GCA_045646505.1 of Akkermansia sp. Lineage (GTDB taxonomy): Bacteria > Verrucomicrobiota > Verrucomicrobiia > Verrucomicrobiales > Akkermansiaceae > Akkermansia. Next base: position 9,235 of record JAZRKW010000074.1, read on the forward strand.
GCAGCTCGATGAAGGAAACACCGTACAGGTTGGAGAAAATGCCGAAAATGCCATTGAGGATGTTTTCACTCTTCAGGTAGGGCCGCAGTTGCTCTGCATCCAGACTGTACATTTCCTCGCTCATTTCGCGCAGGTAGAAGGCGCGGTCCCATGGGTTCAGCGCTGTGGTGACGCGGCCTGTGCGGCGGGTGACAAAATCGAGCACCTGGGCGCACTCTGCCTCAAAGGCGGGTTTTACCTTCTGCATCATGTCGTCCACGAACTTGAGCGCGTTATCGCCACTGCCCACCATGCGGCGGTGTGTGGTGAGGTCGGCATAGGTCTTGAAACCCAGTAGTTCAGCCATTTCGCGGCGTAGTTCCATGATGCGTGCCACAATGGCAGAATTATCGTATTTCCCGGAGCCGATGGTGCAGGCTCCCTCCCAGCAGGCTTTGCGGGTGGCTTCTACTGTGCAGTGCTTGAGCACTTCATTGTAACTGGAAGCCTGCAGGGTGATGCGCCAGGCCGGGGCCGTGCTATCGCCGAAGATGTGTTTTTTCGCATCTTCGCGTGCCTTATCCATCCAGTCGGCGCTCATGCCGTCCAGCTGTGAACGGTCTGTGATGATGAGTTCCCAGTCGTTGGTGGAATCCTGTACGTTTTTGCCGAACTCCAGCTGCAGCATGGACATCTCATCTTCAATTTCCTTTTTGCGGGCTTTCTGCTCGGGCGCCAGGTCAGCCCCCATATCGTGAAAATTCTGGATAACCTGCTCCACATAGCGCTGCCTGGCGGGGGAAAGCTCCTTCACCCAGGGTTGCTGTGCTGCCTGGCGCAATATATTCCACAGTTTTTCATTGGCCAGAACTTCGGCGTTCAGTTCGTTCCACTGGGGCATCAGCTCTTCCTGCACCTGGCGAAGTTCCTCACTATCGGCCACGGTTTTGAGATGGTAAATGCGGTTCTGCACTTTATCCAGTTCATCCTGCGCGAGGGCGAGCGCCAGGAAAGTGTTTTCAAATGTGGCGTTTTCCGGGGTGATATGGCTGATTTCTTCGATTCGGTGGCGTGCCAGTACCATGGCCGCAGCGGAGTCAATGCGGGCTTGTTCCGGAGTCAGTTTTGACCAATCGGGATATAAGCTGTTCTGGAAAAAGGGATGTTCTGCGTTATTGGCAGCATTTTGCTGCTGAGTGTTCTGTGCGGTATCCGCAAGCGATACCATCGGCATGCCGAGTAAAGCGCAAAGAGAGACTGTGATGATGAGCTGATTCTTCATGTATGCCATTATTACGCGCGCACGCGTTCCGTTCTTTCAGTGTATATCGGATAACGCTCGACATGCAGGTGCAAGGTGCTATACTGAACGTGTTGCCTTTTCCCTGTCTTTTTATGAAAGAGCGTTATAGATGGATGCTTCTGGCTGCCGTGCTCTTATGCGGCCTATGCTGGTGGAGCAGGGGAACTGCTGTTATAGAGCGCCCTGCAGATGGGGCCCGGGTTTCCTGTCAGCCTGAGGAATGGATGGAAGATATCATGCTTCGTGCAACCACCGTGCTGCGCTTGCGATTGGAGCAGGAACATGTGCAGGTCAATACTCAGGGCTTCTGTCATTACAACATCGTTTTCCATGCGGTGGTGGAGGAATGCATTCTGGGCAATATCCCAGCGGGTGCCCGTGTGCAGGTGGAGGCTGCTGATATTGAGGAATCTCCTTACCAGGAGGCAAATGAGGCATTCCGCGCCGAGCGGAGCCTGGAAATGAAACTCGACCATGCTAACCGCCGGGCCTGGCTTATTCTTCCTCCGGATGAGGGATTGACCGCAGTCCCTGTCGAGAACCTTTATTTCTGGAGCACGGGTGTATCGCTCGGCATGCCTGGGCTCTGGTGGGGAGAGCGGACTGAGGCACTGGTGCAGAAGTATCTGCCCCTCTGGCAGGAACGCCGGAAAACTATGACCGGTTCCTGATGAGCTCATCCAGGGCATCGTTGCTGATGCAACCGGGACCATGCCCAGGGCCCTGCATCTTGAGCATGTGGGCAGGAAGACCACTTACCGGAGCAATAAAATGAAGCTTCGGGGAATCGGGAAGATAGGGGCGTATGGCATCCTTAGCTGCCTGGTTGCTGTCTGCTGATTTCGCCGGCAGATGGATGCAGCTGATATACTGCCAGCTTTCCGCTGGTAACTCAGCGGGATTCTGGAATTCCTTTCCCATATACCAGTAGGTAAAACCTGTCCCCTGATGCTTGAAGTGAATGGTGAGGCTGAGTCGGCTGAGCTCCTGCGAAGCCTGTCTGCGTTGAGGAAACCACGAACGATACGGCATCCGGGATACGGGCGTGTATTCGTTGGCGCTGATGCGGAAACGAACATTGCGGCACAATTCTCTTTCGTGCTCGAAGTAGTGGAAATCGGCATCGCTGCCCAGGTAGTCGACACCCCGTGACATCGAGTTGGGCGTATCCAGGTATTCCAGCGCCGTGGGCAGGGACCAGGTGTGCACTTGTTGCTGGCAGGAGCCGAGAAAGAGGGCAGAAAGAAGCAGGGGGAAAGTGAGTCTCATGGGAGCAGGGGCTGTTCGAGTTGGGGGAGGAGCTTGTTTAATTGGACCGAGCCGTAGCCTTTTGCTGCCTTGATAGCCATGAGGGTGGAAGCAATCCGCTCGCGCTGGGGCATTTCGTTCTGCTCCATCCAGATGTCCGAGATGCTTCTGCGCTCTTCGCAAATGGAGGCAAGCTGCCGGCATTTCTCGTAATGTTGCCGCAAACTGGGCGCATATTCCTGCGCAGACGCTTCGTCCCAGATGCCGAACAAGGCGTTGTAAATCTCAGCGGTGTGCTCCTGCAACTCTTGCGCCGCCTGCAACCTCTCTGCCGCAGGATACACCTTGCCGGTGGCGGAAATATCGAACCATTGTTCTATTTCGTATTTCCTGCCTTCGCGCAACAGGGAAACGGTATAGACCAGGAAACGTTTGTTGTTTCTGAACTCCATGCGTTGCTCTGCCTTGGTCTGCATGTAAAAGGCGTATAAGAGAAACTGGGTGGCGGTAAACTGGCTTTTCGTGAAATTATCCGTGGTAATGACCCAGGCGCTCTCCGGGGTAAATCCGCAACCGCCGCTGATGCAGCTTGCCACTTCATGAGGAAGCCGTTCCAGCACATCTGGGCTCAGCCCCTTTCCCTGCGCCATCAGTTCTTCTGCCATTTGACAGGTGATGCTGCGCAGCATGTCAGTCTGAATCTGCCTGACGATATCCGGAGTGAGCGGCGAGGGAATGATGCCGTCCTCTGCCGGGAATCCCAGGGCTTCTGCCAGCGCCGGTGAACCGTAGAAATATGCTTTCACCAAGGGGACCGATTCATTGCCATCTGTCCACCATTGCGGGTGCAGCGTTTTTTCTGCCACAGCAGTGTGGGGCAGGCGGACCAGCTTTTGCGCGGCGGCATCGGCGCTATCCTTGTCTTTGACCTGCTCCATCACCTGCCAGAAGCCGGTTTCATATTCCTCGATGGCATCGTAATCGACTTCCCCGGCATGCCCCGTGCTGCAGAGCAGAAGTCCATAGATACAAGTGCCCGTAAATTGTTTCAGATTTGAGCTTGGCATGATTGAAGGAGGGCTGCTTCTTTCGGGTGTAGACCGGCATTTTCCGGGAGCTTGTGCGCACCCGCGGAAAGCAGCAGTCTGACTATATCTTCCTGGTATGACCAGAGTGCCATCAGTAAGGGGGTGTGTCCATGTGAGTTCATGGCGTTGGGATTTGCGCCTGCTTCCAGCAGTCGGCGTATGACTTCGTGAGAAACATTATAATATCCGCAATCCCAGCAGTGGTAAATCAGTGGTGTATCGCCGCGTTTGTTCCGCGTGTTTATCTGGGCTCCTGCTTCCAGCGCAAGTCCTGCCAGCTCTCGCCGGGTGAATAGCATGCGATTGGCCGTTGCTTTGCGGAAAGCCGGGGGTATATATTCCAGAATCATCCTGGCAGTGGTGGTGTCCCTCACATAGTCAATGACAGCGCGATTTCCCTTATTCCGGGCGAGTGGGTCTGCCCCGGCTGCCAGCAGAACCTGTGCAGTGTCCGGAAATTCGTTGCCTGCAGCCAGCATCAGCGGTGTGCGGCCTTTCCCATCGCGTGTATCTACTGGTATTCTTTGAGTCAGCAGTTCCTCTACTCGCGGCGTGTTGCCGCGCCAGGCTTCGTACAGTAACTGCGATTCCGGTTTCATTTCTCGCTGTTCTTAGGTTGGCGCACCACTTTGTACATGGCTTTGGCCAGGGAGGCCCGGTGGCTCATTTTCACATCGGTATCGTATGCCCAGATCATGACACCGCCGAACTTCTGCTGTTTCATCCACTTGCATTTTTCGGTGATGAGCTGTGGCCCGTTGAACGAATGCATGGGACCGGGGGAGCCATCCTGTTTTTTTGATTGGAAGGTATTTTCCCCGGGCCTGATGTTCGGATACCAGCTGATAATCTGGGAATAGCCGAACTGCTCGGTGAGCTTGCCTTGTTCGTTGCTGTAGAAGGGCAGCCCCACCACGATGCGTGGCCTGGGCATGTGGAAATTGTTCTGGCAGCGGGTGGCATCTCCCTGAAAGCGCTGCATGGAGGCGTGCTGTGGCCCCAGGTCATCGTAGGACATGGTCATGAGAAAGTCCAGCTGGTCGGTCACATCATAGATGGGAACCTTGTAGGTGACAGAGGCGGCTATGCTGATGGACAAGGAAGAACCGGCCAGTTCCTCCCGCAAATCGGCGATAAAGAGCCCGAAGTTGACCCATTCGTCGTGGGTATCCGGGTATTCCCAGTCAATATCTATGCCATTGTACCCCCGTTCAATCGCCCAGGTAGCCATGTTTCGCGCCATCCTGCGGCGCGTTTCGGGATTAGCTACAGCCTGAGTCATGGGTTCGTCCATGTGCGCAAAGCCAGCCAGCAGAAGGGATTTCGCCTTGGCTTCCTTGTGCAGCCGCTTGATTTCTGCCAATGCTCCATCGGCAATTTCTTTTGGCTCCACACCTTCTCCTGCCCATTGGTATTGCACCTCTCCATCTGCAGAAACTGAATAGGCAAAGTGTACCAGGTCAGTAAACAGGTTGAAATGCTCGGGGGTAAGGTGTACTGCTTCTTTGGCATTGCCCCAGCCTTTCACCCAGCGTGGCCGGTAATAGGGAACGACGCGGTATGGGAAGGGATAGATACGCCCGATGACTCTCTTTTCAAGTGCTGCCGCACGTTTCAGCTTTGGCTTAATCGTGCTGCCGTCTGCCAGCGTCACTTTGGTGCATAGCGCATCGATGCGGTTGCCGCGTTTTGCGCTGCGCCCCAGGTTGTAGCTCAACCAGTAATAGACCGGCTCGCTGCCGACCTCTATATCGACCTCAAAGGAAAATTTTCCTTTCTTGTCTGGCTTGGCCTTGCCTTTTTCTTGGGCCAGTTTGTTGGTGTTGAGTGTGTATCCGTTCCACCCGCCGGAGGTGGAGAGGTACGCTATCTGGATATCAGATGTCTGCGTGGTTTTGCCATCGCTGAACTCCAGTTTCGTGATTTTTTCACCGGGTTCACCCGTGATTTTGAGCTGCAGGACGGCTTGCTGCTTCACATCCGGATAAAATACGCCGTGTGTGTGGCGCATTTCCACCGTCACCGCCTGTGCCAGCTGTAACAGACTGGTTGCCAGAATAAGCAAGAACCATCTCATGCCACTCATCCTACCAGATTCTCTACGCTTTGCCAAGAATGAAAGGCGATTGATGTGGATGTGGATTTTTGAATGTGTTGAGTTCCTCGGGCTTGCGCCCGCCTGTATTACCCCTAATCCTTCGATAAATCGTGATTTACAGAGTTGTTAGAAGCGGCATCTTGACATCTACACGCATAAATGCCATACTGACCACATGGCAGAGAGGGTGGGAGACGCGGAATGGATGGTGCTATGCTGGTGAAGCGGTATTCTGAGAAGGTGCTTAACTCGATATAAGAAGGTGTCAAAAAAGAGAAAAAATCAACATAATCAGGGCTCCGTCACCGCTCTGGAAATGTTCAGCCCGGAAGCTGTGGAAGAGGTGGAGGAATTTCTGAGGAGACAGGCCGCATGGCGGGCTTCTTACAAGCCGGAACCCATTGAGATGACACCTTTGCGTGCTGAATTGGCGGAGCGTATCAGATGTGCATTTGCCGGGGTGACATGCTACCGCGAAGTGCGTGTGCTGCTGGGCGGTGAGGCAGAGGACGACTACATGAGCCCGCAGGCCCAGGCACTCCTTGCTCCGCTGGAGGAGCGCGATGACTGGCAGCGTATTCCCGATGATTTGCTCGTTTCCTGCTCCTGCGCGCTGAGCTATGCAGGCCCGGATGCATACCGCTTCCTGCTGCCCCGCTTCATGATAGCCGATTTACAGGGACTGGTTGAGATTTACCCCGGCAGCGGACCAAGCAACGACCCGGAGATTTACACCCGCCACCAGATGCTGTATCTCACCGAAGACCAGCGCATCTGCCTGGAGGATTTCCTCAATATCGAATGTGTGGAAGATAATGAGCCTCGGGAGCGCTTCCTCCCCTGGGAGCATGACGAATACCGCGCCCGCTATGCAGACCGCATGGATTACGCCGAGTACGGCGAGCTCCTCCTGCAACGCTTCCGAACGAAAATGAACTTGTAAAACTTAGCAGATTTTGCAGGGATAATGAAGAAAAGCTTGATTAAGTCTGCAAAATTTGCTAATTTCTGAGAAACGAAAGGAGGAATGATGCGCTCTACGCTGGAAAAGCAATTTGGCAGTGTGCCGGTTACGAGTAACGAACTGAAGCTGGCGCTGCAAGAGTACCGCGCTCCCATGGCTCGTATCGCCTTACACCAGAGACGCGGCGAAATCATTCCGTTGCGTCGCAATCTCTATCTCTGCAGCCCTGAGTCATATTCCCGTGAAGTGATTGCAAATCGATTGCTCGCTCCATCCTATGTGTCGTACGAGACGGTGCTTTCTGCCTGTGGCATCATTCCCGAGCGCGTGTATGCGGTTCGTTCCTCCTGCCTTGCACGGAGTAGGGCCTATGATAATGAAACCGGCCACTATGAATATACCTGCATTCCCCGGAATTATTATCCCGAGGGTGTGACTATCAAGCGCACGCCGGATGGACTGGCGTATCTCGCTGCGCGCCCGGAAAAGGCGGTATGTGATTTGATTCTTGCTACTCCTGGTTTGCGGCTGCAGTCTGCCAAGGCTGTGCGCGAGTATCTGGAATTCTATCTCCGGGCAGATATGGAGGCCGTAGCCAGCTGGGATGCTGACCTTGTTCATACTCTGGCCGGGTTGACGGAGAAAAAGAAGAATGACCTCTTGAATTTGGAACGCTTCCTGCGCCATGAATGCCTTTGATGAAATGATTGCGGCATACGAATGCCGCACCGTGGAGGATAAGTTGAATGCTATCCGCGAGGTAATGCAGCAGGTCGCACTGTGCGGACTTTCCCGCTCGGGATTTTTTGATAAGGCTGCTTTCTACGGAGGAACGTGTCTGCGTATTTTTCACGGTCTGGATCGTTTTTCGGAAGATATGGATTTTTCGCTTCTTCAGGAGAATCCTGATTTTGATTTTACCCCCCATTTTGCTTCCATAGAGGAAGAGTTTGCCTCCATGGGGCAGCGCGTCAGCATTGCTCTCAAGAAAAAGAGCAAGGAGAGCGCCATTCATTCCGCTTTCCTCAAGAGTGATACGGCTCAGTTCAATCTGTCACTTGAGCGAGGGCGTCTGGTGAACATCAAGCTCGAGGTCGATACAAAACCTCCCTCGCAATTTGAAACAGAGAACAGGCTGTTGCTTCTTCCTCGTTCGTTTTATTCGCGTTGTTTTACCTTGCCTTGTCTTTTTGCCGGGAAAATGCATGCTCTTCTGTACCGCTCCTGGAAAAACCGGGTCAAGGGGCGCGATTGGTACGACTTTGAGTGGTATGTGCGCAAAGGCGTGAAATTGGATTTTTCCCATTTCTGCGAGCGGGCGTATCAGTTTGAATCCGCTCCTGGAGGCAGCCTGAATGAGGCGGCTTTCATGTTATCGTTGCACCGGAAAATAGAGAGCGTGAACTTTACTGCCGCAGCAGATGACGTTCGCCCCTTCATGCGTCGACCTGAACATCTGCAATTGTGGAGTATCGATTACTTCCATCAAGTCGCAGGAATGTTGAGAATAGACGCCTGACCGGGATGAATACAGATATTCTCCTAGCGTATCAGGAGTTGTTTGTTTTTCTTGCGCGTTGACGGTAAAGGTAAAGCTGTCGGAGTCGGTAGCCCAGAAGGATGAGGATAACGAGCAAACCCAGTAGAAATGCGATGGGGCGCTCAAATCGTTGGGGTGTGAACCGCATGCCGATGGTGGGGTGTTGCGGGTGGTACAGAATGTCCACCTATTCGCCGGGCTTGTTGGTGGGTACTTTGTCACCCAACAGATCGATGGCTTGTGCTGCCGTCTGCTGTGCTGTCCGGAATTGCAGGATGGGGTGGTAGTATGTTACCCATTGCCTGTTGTTGCGGCTGCCTTTCAGGTTCTGAAAAGGGCGGAAGCCGGTAATAGTGGCTGTGGTTTGCTCGCCTCTGAAGGTGAGAAAGAGCTTGTCGTTGGTCTGCACTTCATGGATAACATAGCCAATCAGGAGCGCTGCGGCCAGTATGGGGGTAATCAGTTTGTCCAGGGTGGGCGGGGCGTCCGGTTCGCTTCCGGGAACATCCTCTGCCGGGAGCTTGACTCCGCAGAGGGTGAGTTCTGCCTTCAGTTCTTCTGCCTGCAGTACGCCGATGAAACCCACCGGAATCTCCAAAGTGCGGCCCAGGCGTTGCCAATCGAAAATGAAGTCCGTTCTTCCTTTCTCGTCCCTGACGATGTGCTGCAGCAAGTCGGGCGAACAGGGAAACTCGCGTATACAGCGCAGTCTGCGGGTGCTGCGGCGGGCGATGACGGCGCGCTGCCGAGGAGAAAGTTGATAGCGCTGTCCATCACCTGTCGCCGTGGCTCGCTCCACAGGATACGTTCATCCCTTTTCAGGATAGATGAAAAATCATCTGGCGGGTTTGTCTGTATAGGGTGTTGCATACATGGAATATAGTTGAATCTGACTGATTGTCAATGCCTCAGTGTATTGTTGGGGAGTATGTCCCCGAAATTGAGTACATCCAAAATCCAAAAATCAAAATCTCGCAAAATACCTATTACTCCTTCACACGAACAATTAACACTAGCCCTCCATATCATTGACACGCTGTGGTCTCGGTGGTAGACTCAGGGGTATGGAGGAAGTGCCGGAAAACACTGCTGTCAATCAGAAGGCTCTGCGCTGGGTGACGATACTGTGCCCCTGTGCCATGGTGGGCGTGTGGTTGGTGGGTAATGCTATCTATTTGCTATGGTTGTACGTGCTGGATCACCGCAGCTTTGTCGTAAAGCCTTGCGGGGAGATTATGCTGAACTGCCTGTATTTCGGTTTTGGCCTGTGCTCGGCCTTGTACCTGCCCGGGGATAGGAAATATGGTGGCCTTCGTCTGGGAAGCTGGTTTGTGCTTCAGGTTGGTGGAGCCTGGTTTTTCGCTTTTACCGCCGCCACACTGGCTCGTCTGAATGATGGTGTGGGCATGGGCGTGGTATTTCTTGCTCCATTGATTACCTTGCCGTCGTTTCTAGTGGGGCTGGTTGCCTATTTTGCCTTGAGGAATGAGGTAGGCGACCGTTTCTGTCTGCGAGCGCGCAGCCTGTGCCTGGTGATTCTACTGGGTATTATGGGGACGATGGTCTGGAAATACGGCCATGGGGTGTACAATGAATGGGCGGAGCGAAACAACTCGTCAGCTGTGCAGCGCTACTGACGGGCGGCTCCATGAATTTTGCATGCGGCATGTGGCTTAGTCCTCCGCTTCCTCCGCATCATTGTCTGCCGGGCGGTGGAGGAGTTTATCGAGCGCATAGCCGATTCCCCAGGAAGCGGCAATCCACCCCAGTGAAAGGAAGAGAAGTCCGTTGTATGAGCTGTGGCGGTATCTGAGCCCCGGGCGTTTGTAGATGGTGCGCAACAGCTCCATGGGATCCACCTGCCAGATGTGCAGGGTAAACAGAATCAGCAGCCCCAGCACCAGCGCTGCGGCCAGGACATGGTGATTCCGAAAGGTAACTGGTATCAGCAAGTAAGGTGGTTATGCCTGGCATAATGTCATGGTGTGGTAGAAAATCGGAGTACGGGACTTCAGTCCCGTAAATCATGGCGCGTTGAATCGGGACTAAAGTCCCGTTCTCCGACAGATATGCTCCCCGCCGATTGCCGATTTACCGACTCCTGCCCAGAGGAACAGGAAAGCCATGAGGCAGATGAGTTCGAACATAGGCTTAGCAGAGGTAGTTGCGAATCTCGTCCAAACGTTTCTTTGCGGTAGAGCGGCCGATATTGTAGGTAGCGCGGAGCACGGCGGGGTCTTTGGTGAGCCTCTTGACGGGCAGGGGCTCTGCGGGGCGGATGACCAGGGCCTTGCCGGCGGCTTCCTGCTGGTTCACGTAGTTGCGCTGGGCGTTGTACATGAGGTGGCGCACTTCCATGGCCTGTACCAGTGCCGGATATTTGCGATACAGAAGGCGGATGAAGGGCATGGCCACACTTTCTTTCTTGTCGTATTCCGCATGCTGGGTCAGAATGACCACGTTGTGCGTGTAGCCGATGCTTTCGAAATACTGCAGGGGAATGGCATCTGCAATGCCGCCATCCAGGAGTTTCTGCCCGTCGATTTCCACGATTTCCGATACCAGCGGCATGGATGCCGAGGCGCGTATCCAGTCGAACTCGTGGTCATCGCGGCCTTTGAATTCGTGGTAGTGCGGTTTGCCGGTTACAATGTCGGTACAGACGATGTGGAACTCCATGGGGTTGGCTTCGTATGCCTCGAAATCAAATGGATCATGCACCAGCGGCACTTCGCCGTAGCAGAAGTCTTTGCTGTAGAGGTTGCCATCGCGGACGAGATTCCACAGGCTGCAGTAGCGCTTGTCGTTACAGAAACGCTCATTGTAGCGGATGGCTCGGCCAATCTGGCGGGATTTGTAGTTCACGCCGAAAGCAGCCCCGGCTGATACGCCGATGGCACCGTCGAATTCAATGCCATGCTCCATCATCACATCGATGACTCCTGCGGAAAACATCCCCCGCATGGCTCCGCCTTCCATAATCAGTCCCTTTTTCATAGACTTACCTCAATCCAATCAGATAAGTTGATTATAGCACGAAGGAAGATCCCAGACAATAAAAAATCGCCCCATTACAGGAGCGTGAACACAAAAGAAATAACCCTCGATTTGTTGTCTGATCACTACAACGAATCCAGGGTTATCTCATGAAG
>JAZRKW010000075.1:0-20334 GCA_045646505.1 Akkermansia sp.
CAGCTAAAACACTAAGCCGAAGCTTCTGCCACCCACTCCGCTACGCTCCGGGGTTCTGATATGTTTTTCATTTTACCCAGCGTTCCGCCGCGTTGCGGCTCCACGCTGGGCTATTATTGTGTCGCCCTCTCCGAGGGCTCAGAATTCCTCGGGCTTTCAGCCCGGCAAAGTCCAATTTATCGAGATTAGTACTCAAACTTTGGGACACATGTGAATTCCTGCTTGCAGATGGGCGGGCAGTGGTGTAGACTGCACGGCGTGAAATACAACCGCTACGTCAACCTGCTGCTTGATATTCTGCGCGTGGGAATGGGAATTTTCTTCCTGTTCACCGGGCTGCAGAAAATAGCCGGGGTGAACGAAATGGTGGATTTTCTGACCCGGAGCCGGATTCTGCCTGGTTTTTTCTCATTTCCGCTGGCCTGCATAGGGCTTTCCATGGAGCTGGTCGTGGCATTCTGTCTGCTGACAAAGCGGCAGTACCGCGGTGCCACAGCCTGGGGCGTTGCCATGTGCAGTATTTTTCTGCTGTTGTACATTCAGGCGTGGATGCGCGGGCTGCAGCTGAGCTGTAACTGCCTGGGCAGCACACACGAAATCACCAACTATCCTTTCGATACCTGCATGCGGCTTCTCCTGCTGGGAGGCATGCTGCTGCTTTTCTGGGATTCGCGCCGCCCGGCCCGGACCTTCATGAAACTGCGCAAATACAAATTCGAGGATTATTGAATTGCCGGCACCGCTGGCTTACTTGGTGATTGCCAAGCGGGCTGCAGTAAGATACAATGCCGGGTATGAGCATACTCCGAATCGGAACCCGAGGCAGCGAACTGGCACTGGCACAGACCCACCAGGCTATTGCAGCACTGAAAGCGGCCAACCCTGGGCTGGAATGCGAAATCAGCATCATTTCAACCGCCGGTGACCAGCGCACTGATATTCCGCTGCACCAGGTGAACGCCGCCACCAACACCGGCGACAAAGGAGTATTCATCGCTGCGATTGAAGAAGCCCTTGCAGATGGAAGAATAGACTGCGCGGTTCACAGCCTGAAGGATATGCCGGGAATACTGGATACTCGCTTTGAACTGGCCGCAGTGCTGCCGCGAGAAGAGATTCAGGATGTGCTGGTGCTCAAGACCGATGCCGATGAACAGAATCTGGTCATAGCGACCGGGAGTGTGCGGCGCAGCCACATGGTACACACCTACTGGAATGGCAAAGCCAGCACTGTACCAGTGCGCGGAAATGTTGCTACAAGACTCCGAAAAATGGCCGAATCCCCGGAGGTTTCAGGCACACTGCTGGCCCGGGCCGGGCTGAACCGACTGGGATACGACCGCGACTCCTTCGAAATAAACGGCACCCAGGTGCGCGTGCTCGGCCTGCCGGTGAAGGATTTTCCGCCGGCGCTGGGCCAAGGCGCTATCGCGCTGGAATGCCGGAAGGATGACACCGCAGCCATCGACATGGTAGCCCGTGTCAACCATGAACCTACCAGTCGCTGCATCTGCTGCGAACGGGCTTTCCTGAATCTTCTGCAGGCCGATTGCTCTGTGCCGGTAGGGGGATATGCAGTCAACAACGCAGATGGCTCGCTGACGCTGCATGTCAGACACTACACCGATGCCACCCACTTCACAGACCTGTGTGAAACAGGTCAGGAACCGGAAACCGTGGCAGCCGCGCTGCATGCACGCCTGAATCAACGATAAATACTTTTTCAGTTTGACGAGCTCTCCCCTGCGGTGGTATAGTGGTGGAAACATGAAGCTGCGCCTCAACCGGAAACTGATTCTACTCTGCTCAACGCTCGCAGCACTGCTGCTGGCGGGGGTTTTGTGTACAATTCTGCCGGGAACCGACCCTGTCTTGAAAGAGATTGCGTACTATGCTCAGTCTCAGGACAAGACGGCGCTTCAGCTGCAGGCTCAACTGAAAGCAATAAAGAACGGGCAGGATGTCAACACCCCTGATGCCGAGGGCTATACCCCGTTGATGAATGCAGCCAGGACCAACAACGCTGCAGCGATTGATTATCTGCTGATTAAAGGAGCAAGACTGCACACAGAAAGCCCGACTCAACAAATTGCAGAGGCGCTGACCGATGACAGCAGCATACGCGCTCTTCTGCACGCTTGCGCTCTGGCCGAAAGCAACCCCACAGAACAGGAGCGAGAGCAGATGCGCCAGAACCTGCGGAAAGCCTACATCTCTCCGGACAACCTGACACAGGCCTTATTCCGCGCCGTCAGAAACAGGAACGGGAACAGTGCAGCCCTGACTGCGCAGGTGCTGGCGCTGGGCGGAAATGCCAACGCCATGGACCCGCAGGGACAGCACATTCTGCAGCAACGCCGCCACGATTCCGGCAGTATGGTGCTGCTGCTGCGCCAGGGTGCCGACCCGAATGCAGTGCTTGATTCCAGCGGCGGAAGCGTGGCGCTCATTGAAAATGCAGCAAGCAATCCGCGCAATGCAAAGAACCTCATCACCCGGGGGGCATCTGCCAAGGGTGCAGAAGCGCTGGCAAAAGCAGTGGGCAAGGGAGACGCAGAGCTGGCCGCACTGCTGTTGACACAGGGTGCCAACCCCAACGGAGTTGCGAAGAACAACAAAACAGTTCTGGAGCATGCGGTTCAGGGGCTCGGCAATCCCCATGGCGACGACGCGCTTGCCGGCACCACCCGCTGTGTGCAATTACTGCTGGAAGCAGGCGCCAGAACAGAATACACACCGGAAAAGGGTGAGACCCGCTCCCCGGTTTCACCCGGTGGCATCAGTATACAACCTGAAACACTGCGGCTCCTGCTCAATGCCGGGGCGGATGTCAATGCAAAGAATTCCCGCGGTGCAAACTATGCTCACATTGCCGCCTACAAAAAGGCCACGCCGGAGAATGTGGAGCTGCTGAAAGATATCATTGCCGCCGGAGCCGACCTGAAACACAAGGACAATCTGGGAGAAACCTTTCTGTTTTACGCCCTGCCCGGCATGTGCGAACTGCCGGTTGCCGACCCGGATGACAATATCCGGGAAAACGCCATCTCTGTGCTCGAAGAGATGTTCAGCATCATCAAAAAAGCAGAACCTGACCCAGCCGCGCTGGACCGCAACGGCAACACGGCTCTGCACCTGGCGGTCATCCGCCGCGGTACTGCTGATGACCGCGTGATTGATTTCCTGCTCAAGCTCGGAGTTGACCCGGCAATACGCAATAAATTCGGGCGCACCGCACTGGAAGCCATGCTGCGCAACCCATGCGGACCGCGCAGCAAATATGTGGCCCGGCTCCTGACCCGGAACGGCCCCCTGCCCACAGATGCGGGACTGCAACTGGTCCTGGCAGCCATGACGGATGACACTGCCGCAATCCGGCAGCTTCTGGAGGCAAAACCCAGCCAGGATATCATGGCAGTGGCTCTGGGCTGTGTGCAGAATGCCACCGCGGCAGACCTGTTGCTGAAAGCCGGAGCACCCGGGCACTACGAAAACATGGCCTACATGGTGCGGCACGGAAATCCGGATGTCGTGCGCATCTTTGCCGAACACCAACGGCTTGATGACCTGAAGCACCTCTGGAAATATGTGCGCACGGAAGCCATGGCCAAGGCATTCACCCAGGTGGGGCTCATGCCCGAGTCACCCGGGGATATCGCCAATGAAAAAGTGCTGCGCTTCCTGCTGACGCATCCGGAATTCAATGCCAACGGAACCAGGCTTGCCATGACCAGCCAGCAGATGCCTGAGAGCTGGCTTCTGAGCATGGTGAAAAACGGCAGGAGCAAAATGACGCGACTGCTGCTGGAGCACGGTGTCAGCGTGAACGGGCACACAGAATCCCCTCTTACCCTGGCCAAGGATGCGGATATCGCAAAAATGCTCATCGACCATGGGGCCGACCTCACCGCCAAAACAAGAAGCGGTGATACCCTGCTGAGCGCTCACAAAAACAGACTTGTGCAGCTGGCAAAAGCCTATCAGGAAAGTCCGACCACGAATGAACGCGAGAGTTTCCGCGCCCATTCAGCCATTGCGGAAATGCTGGCAGATGCCGGGGTGACGGAAAACCACCCGCAGCGCGATGAAATCAAAGCCAGGCTGCAGCGCGGCGGTGCAGATACCGGGCACAAAGTAGTGCAATTTATCTGCAAAGACTGGAGCGGTCCGGTACGGATTTCCGAAGAAGCCATGGTACTGGCCAGAGCCTCGGGCAACACCGATACCGCAAATATCATCAGTCTGGGCCCGGACAGAATCAAGCTCAAATGGGATCGCTGGGGATATTGCTACATGGAGAAAAAGGCTGATGGTGCCTTTTACGAAGCCGAAGATGAGGATTTCTACCGCGATTTCAAGGAAACACCGACCAAGGTTCCCCATCATTACATCGAATATGTAGGTAACGGCGGTAAGGAAGAGCGCCTGTACCTGCATCCGGACTTCAGATATGCTGTCAACCCGGTCAATAAGCAGAGCGGTAAAGTGTGCGAGCTGCGCCGCAACTCCAATGGCGGCATGAAAATTGATTGGGAAACAGGCGGTGACTCGGAACTGTTGATTCTGGATGGCAAATTGTATCTGCTCAACGAAGATTCCGCAAGAATTGCACTGCGCTGTTACCATCCGTCCATTGCGCACAAGGAAATCGCGGTTGTGGGGGATAGCTGGGAGGATACGATGAAACTCTCCGAGATGTACATGGTGGCTGTTCGTTCCTCCGGCTCGTTGGATGCTGCAAAAGTGCTCCGGTTCGATAACGAGCGACTGACCGTGAAATGGGACCGCTGGGGAGAAGAAACCTTCATCCGGCAGAACGACGGCAAGTTCCACAAATACGCACCTGAACGAGCCGAAGGAGAAAGGGTCCGGCAACTCATGCGCGCCGGCAGCAGCGAAATCAGAATCAAGACATACCATTTCAGAAGCTCGCACTGGCAGGACACCGTGGCAGTCTCATTCAAACATAAGATTGCCATGCGTAGCAGCGGCAGTAAGGATACCGGAACCGTGGTGCGTTACGATAAAGACAGCATTACCATCAAGTGGGATCGTTGGAAGGAAGATACCTTTGTACGGCAGCAGGACAATACCTACCGTTCCACAAACCATCCATAATCTGAATACCGTCGTTTCAGAACGTCAGGCGGTACCCCAGTGTACCGTTCCAGTCTATCATATCACCCCGGAACTCAAATCCACCATCTGCAAAGAGGTAGCCGGAATCCACCCCCACAGGCACAGAGATACCCGCGCCCAGTTCCAGCCCCACCCGCCCCTGCTCTGCGGAACGAATCCGGCCGCTTCGCTCACGCGCTCTGAGCAATGCCACCCGGCAATCGCAACGCGTGTCTCCGGCATCAGCTTTCAGTAGCATTCTCGCCTCCAGCAGAGAGCTCCGGTTCAACATATTTTCCAACGCATAGGTCTGGACACGCGCACCCATCCCGAATGTCACAACATTCATACTCTGACCGCCGATATGCAACCCGGCATCGCTTCCGCGCTCAGTATACGAATCGAGCGAGACATGCCGGTAACTCAGGTTGACAATGGGTTGCAGACAGGATCGCTGTTCCTCATCCAGAGCTATGACATACCCCAGTTCATAGAGGAACCCCAGGGCGGTGCCATCTGTAGAGCCGTGTGTGCGGTACCCGCCCCCAGGAAAACTGACGTGCCGCTTCAGGCTCACTTCAGACCGGCCCACCGAGCCGATAAAAGTATGAGTCCAGCGCCTGGCAGTATACCGGGCAAACAGTGTCAGATAATAGTTATCCATATCGCCATCAGCCTCATCCACGCTTTTTCCCTCAAAATCACCGTACATGGCAGTAAAGGCCACCCCGGCGGTGAATGACGGCGAGAAATCCCAATCTGCCCCTGCGGTAGCACCCCAGCTGCTCAGAATATACCCGGAATTATCGCTTTCCTGATTCAATTCCCTGCGGTCAGCCTCGGCATTCACCCATGCGTTGAACAGGGGAAGATTATCGTATGCGCAGCTCGGGTCCAGCCCCATACTCGAAGTGCGGTTACGAATCGCCTTCAGCTGGCGTTCCAAATCGCCAACCAGGGCCATTCCAACAGCTGCGGCACCTGCCCCCGCTGCGGCTGCCAGCATTCGATTGGCTGCCCCTGTATCCGCAGCAGCCACAGCTGCATTCAATGCGTTGGTCAGCGCCGTTAAATCCGGAGATTCCCGCAACAGCGAGTTCGGAAGCTGCCATGTCATTTCTGCACCTACCCGGGCATTTGCAGTGTTGGCTATTCCTGCATATTGATTCTCCTGATTCCGATATGCGTGAAATATCAACATGCCGTTTTCCAACGTCAGCCAGGCTGATTCAATCCCTTGAAAGGGAGTACCACTACCCAGGGTCAATGCTGCCTTTCCATCGCTTCCCAGAGTTCCGGAATCGGCCCGCCCCAGCACAAACGTTCCTTCTTCGCTCAATTCCAGGGGCAAATTACCACTCGAAATCAGGGTAAGAGACGCGCTGTCTTCCACCATCAACGCCCCAAGACTAAACACCTCAAGATTTTTATCCGTATTCAACTGAATATAAGTATCCGAACCAGCCAGCAATTCAAGAGAGCCAGGCGAAAAAATTGTATTATCAGCATTTCCGTCAAGCTCCAGAGTCATCTTACCGCTATTCCGGACGGTCCATGATTCACTGGACTGCACCTGCTTCAAAGTCATGCGACCATCTCCATTCCGCACTATCAGTACACCATTTCCGGTGCCCACTGCAAGATCGCCGGAAAACGCGGCATCGCGCTGGTTCTGAACAACAAATTCTGAATCCGCCGCCGACAGATTACCCCCGCCCTGCAGAGAGCCGATACTACCAGCGGCACGCAAACTCCCATTCAGAACCAATGAGCCCGTACCAGAAAGAGCGCCGCTATAATCCAGGGCATTTCCATTGACAGCCAGGGCGCCATCGACCTGTAACGCGCCGTCGCCATGCAGCGAATTGACGGAATTTTCTGTACCCGTAAGGCTGAGTATACCCTCATCTATTTCCAACCAATCAGCCGTGAGAGTCCCTGAGACCGTCAGGGTCCCGCTACCTGTCTTGACCAATTGCACGGCATTTCCGGCAGTGAGATTACCCTGCAATTCTGTATTGGCAGTATTAATCTGAGCATCCTGACCAGGGTTCAGTATGCCATCCACCACGGCCAGCACCTCATTATTCAGCAACACGCGCACAATACCGGAAGCCTCGTTTGTATTACTCACAACAAAATTACCACCGCCAAGCAGATTATTCACCCAGGCCTGCTGCGAATTATCTCCGGGTAAATGAAGAGAGAGTGTATACCCCGTGTCTACAAAAGTGGCTTTATAGGCTTGCAGACGGTCATAATCCGTCACAGTCGGGTAATCACCATTCTCGGTCACCATGTAGACATCGCGAACGGCGCCTTCCAGTACAATATTGCCACCGTCAACCCCGAGAACCACCAGGCCGAGAGCCGCCGGAGTGGTCGCACTGTTCGCAAACAGCGAATCCGGTGTAACACCATTCTGCAGCTCCAGCTCAGCATTGGTCACATGAATATAGACGGCCTGTCGCTGATTCTCGAGAATATTCTTCACCGTCTCCATATCAAGAGAGACAGAGGCAGAATCAAATATCTGCAATGCGCCACCGGCTGTTTCCACCATCACTTGCTCCCCGGGAGACAAGGTGCCGGATGCCCCAAGATTCACGGCAGCCGGAGTCAGTGCCAGACTTTTCACCTCCTGAGCAGAGCCGACGGCTATCTCTCCGCTCAGGCCCGTAAGCAGACCTCCGGTATTCACAGTAATCGATTCCAGTGACGCAGCCGCAGTCCCGCCCATATCCACCACAGCACCGGCCGCAACATCTGCCACAAGTATGCCCTCAATCGTCGAGAGGGGGACTGCCAGCGTACCATTCACCAAAGTGAACTGACCGGTTCCGAGCTGAGTTCCAGCACTCCACAACCCGGCGGAATCTTCGGTTCCCAGTCGCAATTCTGCCCCAGCATCTATCACCAGATTGCCTGATGTAGAGTTCTGACCAGTCAGCGACAAGGCAGCACTGCCACTCTGTCGCAAATGCGCAGCACCGCTGACAACTCCACTCATAACCACAGGAGCATCGTACTGAAACGTGTAGGTAATACCTCCGCTGACACCGGATAAATCAGCCTGAATCACCCCGTTTCCGCTTATGCCCGTTCCTCCGAATAACCAGGTTGACGCAACAGCACCGGGATGAATCATGACACCAGTAAAGTTGCTCACATCGCCGCTCATCACGATGTTAGAGGAAGGCACCAGCTGCAATGTACCAGCGCCGGAGACATTGCCGGTAAAGGAATAAGTGACACCGGTACTGCCATCAAAATAGGTGCTGGTTCCATCCATTATTTCCAGGTCTGCTTCTGTTGTGGTACTAGTAGCAAACCAGAAGCGCTGACCAGCCACCTGGACCTGAGTATCCGCACCACCAAGCGCAGCACCATTCATGAATCTGACACTGCCGGTATTTCTCTGACCGTCCCCGGAAAGAAGCACAGTCCCCGTATAAGCACGATTGTCTCCACCGATAGTCAGAATCCCGGTGGGGGAGGATAATTTCAATGTACCAGTACCACTGAATGAGCCATTCAACGAGCCACCCTGTGACAATTTATTGATAAATAGCGTCCCTTCACGGATTTCGATTCCTCCACCATACGCGTCTCCGCTTGCTGTCCAATTCAGCTGCAATTCACCAGCTCCGGATTTGATGATACCAGCTTGAAGTATCCGCTGAACACCGGAATTCACGTTCCATACCACATCATTACCATTTGTATCAACACCTGCCGGTATGGCAGCATCGGCGTATACCTGAGAACTCACATCTGTCGTCACTCCATTTCCATACTGCAACTGCCCTCCGTAAAAATACAGGGCTGCAGAGCCCAGGGCATTCTCCGCTCCCAGCACGAGTGTTCCACCAAGCAATTCAACACGGCCTGTCAAGCCTGCATTTTCCAGGTTCAGATTCAGCACAGTTGAATCTCCGCTCACAGTAAGAGTTCCGGAACAGACGATACCGGCAGAATCCGCAGATTCAGAGATAAAAGTATACTGCCCGCCCAGGACGCTGATATTCGCAGGTGTCACTTCATCTATTGTCACTGTTCCGGAATTTCGAGGGCTGAAGACAACGGATTGCCCGGCCGGACCGGCAGCTGAGGCATTGCTCCACTCAGTCGATGAGGTATCTGACCAGGTTGCACTATCCCCACTCCACAGCCATGGAACTTCCCCCATATCACCCACGACCAGTTGCAGCGCATTCCCCTGTACGGCTACACTGTAGATAAATGCATCTGTATCATTCAATCCGCTGGCTATGAAGTTACCGGATGTCACGGCAGATGCCTGTGTCCAGCGCAATATATCGTAATTTCCTAAAGGTAAGTTCTCATAACCAGCCACCTGCACCACATGCGAATCATCGGTCAGCAACAAGGACCCGCCAACCAGAATTGAAGCTTCCGAAGAACCCGCTACATCGACCGATACGACAGCCCCACTGAGCAAGGTGAGATTACCCTCTGCAATCAATCGCGCTGGGACTCCCGCCACAGCCACGTTTCCCAGAGAAACATCTCCTGTAAAGTTGATACTTCCCTCCTGAACAGTAGTCGTACCGGTGCAGGCCATTCCTGCCCCATTAAGAGTCAAAGTGTCTGTACCCGTCTTAGTGATTCCTAAAATAGCACCACTCGCAGAGTTCTGAATACGTCCTTCAAAATTACCCCCGCTCAGTGATAAGACGTAACTGCCACTTCCCTCAACAGAAACAAGGCCAGCAACGCCGTTCAACATCGATATGGTGGCATCGGTACCCACAAGAATCAATCTTGCATTGTCAGTATCCAGCTGAACATCTGCCGATGCCGCTGTAGATTCAGCTGCAAGCGCAAGGGTACTCAGATATTCACCCTGGAGACGGTATGTTCCGCTGAATGTATTAGCAGCATTACTTAAAGTCAGGCGATGATCTGATCCACTATCCGAATTCTGAGAAGAGACTGACAGTACACCCTCTCCATTCACTACGCCGTCCAACACCACATCTTTACCGTAGAACAATGACATGACAGTCGTTGCAGCATCGCTGTACTCGTATTCTGCTGCTGTGACATCGACCATATTCAGATAAAGATTACCGCTCCAGTTCACATGTCCGTCCCGATTACCAATAGTAGCCCCGTCCTCGGTACACACGTCTGAGGAAAATGTACGGTTGGTTTTCAATCCTCGATTTCCACCTCCAAGGCTGGTCAGAAAAGTTCCAGCGGAGCCGACTTTCACTTGCCGGGCCCCCATGGTGGCTACCGCCCCGGGACCGCCATGCTGCGGATTCCTGCCCAGACCGACACTTCCCTGCCGTACATACAACACGCCGTTCATGTTCTGCCAATCAGTCCCCATAATTGCAGCCTGAGAACTTTCTGAGGCAAGTGAAATTTCAACCGTACCGGAACCGGAAACAGAGCCTGCTGCATAATTACCAGTATTGGAACTTCCCACACTATTAAACTGATTCAGGACAAGTAAAGCTCCCGCCTCAACCACTGTTCCGCCTGTAAAAGCATTCGCATTCTGCACGGTCAACGTTGCTCCACCAGCCAATGTCAGTACACCTGCACCAGTAACTGAACCCGCACCAGAAAAAACAAAACCTGGGGCATTCACAAGCATACTGGCGGGTTCGACCGTTTCCGTTATCTGCACAGTCATATTTTCAGCATCTGCCGTAAACTCAACAGCATCGCCGTTACTAAACACCTCGGGCACTCCATCTGATAACCAGGCAGCATCTGTAGTATTCCAATTACCGGAGCGCCAGGTTAACGCTGCCGTAACTGGAGTAAATAACGATGCAACAAGCAAACGACGGAGCCAATGCGACAGATGTATTTTCATAATGCCGACTGTAGCCTGCAAGACAAGCAAAAGCAAGTTGTTTGACCTAGCTATTAGGCAAAGCGAAACGCGCGTCCCCTGTCGGGAACGCGCGTCTGAAAATGCTGTTGACTGCTGAATTAAATATCCCAGTTATCCAGCCACTTGAAAGAAACAATGCGGAATTGACGTCCGAGCACCTTATTGGTGTTGGTCAGACCTTTGCCTCTTGAGCCATCAGGGTTGAACTCTGAATCTTCGGGCTTATTTGTCGGGTCAACATAATTGATTGTGCGCTGCACAATAGCCTCACACCAGGCCTGTGCCAGAATTGCCTTATTCGGATT
Source organism: Akkermansia sp. (assembly GCA_045646505.1). Classification (GTDB taxonomy): domain Bacteria; phylum Verrucomicrobiota; class Verrucomicrobiia; order Verrucomicrobiales; family Akkermansiaceae; genus Akkermansia. The sequence continues at coordinate 11,299 of JAZRKW010000075.1, forward strand.
ACGCACACAACCATACGAGCGAACCGTGAACGTATCATCGCGAACGGTCAGAATATTGCCGAGAGAAGCCAGAACATCACTCTGAATCAGGTAACCCGGAGCAGCCGTGTGCATGGAGCCCATACTGGCCTCAGGATTCTTAAACATAGTACCGCGTGCTTCTGGAACTTCTACATCATTGAAATCGCGGTTGATATCAGTTGCATCAATGGCAGCCTGAAGAGCACCCTTCAATCCATTTTCGCCCTGCTCGAGGCGGCGGTTCACGAAATCGGACATGCTGAGGAACGGACCGCGCTTGCGAACCTGCTTCACCATCTCCTCGGCAAGCTTGCGAATTGATTCAGATTCCAGCATACGCACCTCGCCCCAGGCTGTTGCCATGCCGATATCTTCACGAAGCTCAGAGGAGCCCTGCATCATACTGTAACCACCAAGGCCATCCGTGCTCCGGTCGGTTGTGGAAAGCATGAAGCGAGAGAACAGCACCTGATTATCGTTCTTACCTTCTTCTACGAACTTAAGTTCTTTCCCCTTGCCGGCAATAAGCTTACGCTGAGCAAGGCCCTGCAATGTAGCAGCCCATGCTTCCACAGAGGTGGAGTTCACATTGAAGCCGCCATCTACCATCAGGTATTGAGCAATATATTTCCACCCGTCACCCTGCATAATGCGGTTGATGACCTGCTCGTCGTCATAAGGTGTACTGACACGCTTGTAACGAGACACAGGGAGAGATTCCTTACCTTTGATAAATTGAGTCAAAGTATCCGTAGCCTTGATGATACCGCCATCCTTATCCGGCATATCCGAGACAGATGAACAGAACCAACGGTCCCACAATGCATCATTAATCATGAGGCCATGGTCAAAGAAGTCACCGAAAACCTTTGAGTTGGAAGTCAGCTCAGGAGCTTCAGTCTTGTTCTGGAAGTATGTATAAACATCATCTGCAGGCAGACAGGGGTCAGCAAAGGCATTGCCAATGCCCACACCGGGAACACCAGCCTGGTACTGCATGCGGCGGAGCACCCCCTGGGTCACATATTCCCCGGATTTTTCGGCCTTATACCAGCCAGGCTGCAAACGCATACCTGCAAAACCGGCCAGTGAGAAAGGAGGATGCACGGGCAGTTCAAGAACAGACGCAAACGAAACCTGCTCACCTTCATTGGTGATACCGATGAAACCATTGCGGCCGATATTATCCATGGGGGAACTATCCATACCGGAACTCACGCGAAGCGCAGCCAGCTGATAGGGATGATACTTACGCATCTGATCGTCCGGGTTAATCAATGCGCTTCCCCAGAAAGCCGGGCTGGAGTGCTGCCAGAGCTTAGTGCGGTAGTCATTACTGAAAATCACGGAATTGGTATGAGAACCGGCAGACTTTGCCACAACACCTATTGCACCGATATAATACGGCACATCCTCGTCAGACTGTGAACCATCCGCCTTCCATACAGAGTCCTCGTTACCACAGAACTGAGTTTCGCCATCACTGACATTAGTACTATCATACCATCCCAGCAAGTATCTCTGCGGTGAAATACCTCGCTTATTAGCACCGGTATCTGCAGCATTTCCTTCTCCTGCACTATTGTAACCGGAAAACACGGTAAGACACTCGGCATGCTTGGGGGCAAACCATTTGCCGTCCGTTCCGCCATTCCCCGGTTCACCAAGAGCCAGACGCAACTTCACCTGGAACTTACCGGCCCCCACATTAGTCTCAGTAGGCACACCGGGGTCTTCTGGCTTCGCAGCTGCACGACCGGAATAGAAACGTGCCTTATAGCCGGAAACAGCGCTTGGATTATACCCTGGTACCCAGGGATTAGAGAACGGCTTGTTGTAATCCTGTGTTACACGAGCCTTGCCCGGAGAGAAAAAGATTACCTCGCCCGGCTGGAAAACAATATCCCCTATCTCATCAGAAGTACTGGCAAGGAAATAATCGCCATAGTCATTACCATAACGTGCCTGCTGCATGAGGTAATTATTCCAGCCATACTCCCATGTATTTGTCTTCGTCACGCAGTAGGTATCAATCCACGTTGTCTTATAAGGAAGCGACTGAGCCCAGAGCTGCTTACCGCGAACCTTCATCGGCACATTGTAGGGATTCCACCAAAGGAACATCGGCGCAAAGCACATGTCCAGGTCATACGTGGCGTCCTCTCCGGCCATCTTATCCGTTTCTTTCGCCACAAGGCCGAAGTTGGACATGAAAGCAAGCATCACCGGAGTACGCGCATAACCAGCAGCGTCACTGCCATTTTCTAACATAGAGCGGGTGTCATAGAAAGTCTGTCCGTCTTTGCCGCCACGAAGCTCGTCGGGGTCGGCGTTGTAATTCAGTTCAGAATCAAATGCCGAGCCACTCATACGAGTATAAGTCTGATCCAGATCACCAATCAGACGAGCTGTAAAGTTCTTATTATCCTTGGCCGTGCCATTGGGCCAGCAATTGTAGTAGGCGTGCAGATTCTGCCAGGAACCGATGGGCATATCCGTTTCTGTACCCGTCGGCACCTGCTGGTTATCCGCAATGGGGCAATCCTGGTTGGAACGGGCTTCAAAATCGGTTCCCTTCAAAGACTCTTTGTTCAGAAGCAGACAAAGGTCATGCTTGAAACCGCCCATGCTTACATTCACCGGCAGTGAATAGGATGAGGTGGTTACGTCAAAGAAATACGGCATACCGGCAGCCTGAGAGGAAGAACCGACCAGCGGCAGCGAAGCCATCGTTACCAGACGGGCAGAACCTTCAATATTGCCAGGGAGGAAATCCAGGTCGCGGTTATCCACGAAACGAGGAGCCGGAGTATCCCAGGTACGATGCAAAGCCTCATACGCATCCTTTGCTTCGGGGCGATTCTCAACAGAAACCTTGGCTTTCTGGTTTTCACCACCGACCCACCAGGCGAAGCAGGCTTCATTCTTGCCGATAGCAGGCATTTTCAACAGGTCAGCATAGACATAGTGCTGAGCAGAAAGAGATTTACCCAGAGTACCCTCACCAACCATGCAGATACGCTCACCGGGAGCACGAGAGCAGAGCTGTCTTGCCGCATTCATGGTGCGGGTAGCATTGCGGTCACGGGCAGAAATCAGCCAGCGGCGGAACATATTGCTGCGGCCCTTGGAGTAAGTGCTCGACATCTTCACACCGGAACCAGAGGTACTGGTACCATAAATCGGGCCATCCCAGCTGTTCCAGACCCCCAGCAGATGCTGAGCGGCGCCGCCGTCATTTTCGTTCAGAATACCAGAACTGGCAGAGACGCGCTGGTCCGGGCCCAATTCCACCTGCAACTCACCGATGGCTGCATCCAGGCCCACAAGAGCCTGCTGGCGGGCCTCAGCCTGCAGCATCGTCTGCAACGCAATGCGGTTCTGAGACGCAGCCATTGCCATGATAGCCACTGCAAGCATAGCCAGAAGCATCATCAGCGTCAGGGTTGCAATCAATGCGAAGCCCTTTTTCGGGCGCTTGCGACTGGGGGAGAAGTTCTGCTGAGCAAATCTCAATTTCATAAAAAAATGCGAGTACTTTCTTACTATACACAAGAGAGCGTCCGCGTCAAGCAAAATCAGCCTACCGCGAGTGTTGAATTTCACACCTGAGAAGAGCAAAATTAAACTCAGCCCCGGAAAGCCACGTCACAGGTAGAATCTGTTTCAAATTTGCTGACCCTCGCAATAAATGATGCATTGGCAAAAACAAGTGAATCATCAACAAATCGGCTTTGGCGGGGGGCTTATCTGTCGGAGCACGGGACTTTAGTCCCGAAAATTATGGAGCATTTAATCGGGACTGAAGTCCCGTGCTCCGAAAAAGTCCCCCGCTCCGAAAACGCCAAACTCGGATTTGGCGGGGTGCTGGCGTAACGGCAATTTGAGCCCGTAGGGCGACACGTTCGGTAGCCCGGAGCGTACTTGTGAAGGCGCAAAATCCAAAATCAGGGTTGAACCAGTGCGTTCACTATGATAGAATAGGCGCACGAACATGAATTTAGATGAGCTGAGACAAGGAATCGACAGCATTGATGCGCAGTTGGTCGAGCTGCTCAAGCAGCGAGCATCTCTGGTACACCAGATAGGTGAAACCAAGCACGCTACCGGAGCCCCCACATTCGTCCCGGAGCGGGAATCTGCCCTCATTGCCAAACTGCTCAAATTGAACAATGGAGTTCTGCCGGAAAAGAGCCTGCTGAGCATCTGGAGGCAGATAGTCAGCTGCTCGTTCCATCTGGAAGGCAACATGCGCATTGGGTACCTGGGACCGGAAGGCACCTGGAGCCACCAGGCCGCGCTGAGCCGTTTCGGCGATAGTGTCGAGCTCGTGCCCTACTCTTCTTTCGCAAACATTTTTGCCGCCGTTGAACGCAACGAAGTCAACTACGGCGTCATTCCTCTGGAAAACAGCACTCACGGCAATGTCGTCCAGACAATGGATTTCTTTGCCCACACGCACCTGCGCATCTGCGCGCAGATTCACCAGAGCGTGCAGAACTGCCTCATGGCCAATATAGAGGCAAATCAAATCCGCACATTGTATTCCCACCCGCAGGTACTCGGCCAGTGTGCTCTGTGGATTCAGCAGAATTTCCCCGGCGCAGAACAAATCCCCACAGCCAGCAGCACCGCCGCCGCACGCATGGCTGTAGAAAAAGCAGCTGATGGAGCCGCAGCACTGGGCAGTCCCCTCGCAGCCAGGCTGCACGGGCTGAACATTCTGGCAGAACAGGTACAGGATATCGCCACCAATACCACACGTTTTGTGGTTATCGGTTCACAGGACACCAAGCCCAGCGGCTGTGACCGCACCACCCTCTGCCTGACAGTGCCGCACAAACCGGGTGGTCTGGTGGATATGCTGGAACATTTCCGCTCTCACGGCATCAACATTTTCAGTCTTGTTTCCCGACCGACCCGCGACACCCCGTGGGAATATCTGTTCTATCTCGATGTAGACGGCCATGAGAACGTCGACCCGCTGCGCAGCTGTCTGGCAGAATTGAAGGCGGAATGTCCGGTATTCAAGGTGCTCGGTTCATATCCTGAAAAATAAGCAATCAGAAACAACATGGCTTTCACGTTTACCCAGGCCCGCGACTTGCTGGTACACGCCCGCCGGAGCGGTCGGCTGCCGCATGCACTGCTGCTTGCAGGCAGCGCCACTGCCGGCACTCAGAAACTGGCGCTCGCGCTCGCAGAAGAATTGAACGGAGCCCGGGCTGAATCCCTCGAAACCCTGCGCCACCCCATGTGCCGGGTATTGCGACCAGGCTCAAAAAGCCGCAAAATCCTCATCGAGGATATCCGTGGGGTTGAGCCCTTTCTGACTCTTCGCGCCGCCGAGGGGGAAACCAAGCTGATTATCATACAGGAAGCCGACCGCATGATGGAGGAAGCAGCCAATGCCTTCCTCAAGACACTGGAAGAACCACCACCGCAGACAGTCATCATTCTCATCACCGAGCAACCCAGCAGACTGCTCATCACCATACTCTCCCGCTGTGTGAGGGTCCCCCTGCATGAACCCGGCAACACCCTGCACCTCTCCGAAGCTCAGCAGGCCTTTCTGCCGGCAGTAGCTGCCGCCCTGCCCCTTGTGGGGTCGGATGTGGCAGCACTTGCTCTCCGGGCCGATTTCCAGTCCCTGCTCGCCGAGCGAAAAGAACTGATTACCAAGCGTCTGACCGCTGCCGTGAAAGCTGAGGCCAAAGCCATCGCAGAGGGCACAGATATCCGCGATTGGGAAGCACGCCAGAAAGACGCCACGGCGGCACTCATCGAAACTGAATATCTGGCAGAACGTGAACAGATGCTCGAACTGCTTTCTCTGAGTTTCGGGCAGGCAGTACTGCTGGCCTCACACGCGCCGGACGTGCGCCCCATTGTTCCCGAAATCGCCGGTCTGGCAGCTGCACGCCCAGTGGCAGACCTGTTGCGCCGCATGCGGGCGCTGGATGCGCTGAGAACCGACCTCAATTTCAATGTAAACGAAGCACTTACGCTCGAATCTCATCTTCTCAACATCATCGGTAATAACACATTATGAACAGCATGACCGGATTCGGGGCTGCCACGGCACCCCTGGGAAATTCCTCTATTCGCGTTGAAATCAGCGGGGTTAACCGCAAACAGGCTGAAATCGCCGTTGCCTTACCCCGCACATGGGCTGCCCTGGAAACCCCGGTGCGGGAAATGGTGGCAGCAGAGATTTCACGAGGCAGAGTAAATGTCTCTCTCTCTCTGCAGCAGACCCCGGGTGCCACGGGCGCGCTTACTCTCAACCGCGACAAGCTCCAGGCGCTCACCTCTACCCTGGCAGCGGCAGAAGCATCGCTCGGTCGCAGCATCGACACCTCGCTTGATTCCCTGCTGCGCCTGGGTATCATCACAGAAGAAAGCGAAACCGATATCCCGGTTGAGGAAATTCAGGCCGCAGCAGAACCGGCCGTACGCGAAGCCTTGGCCGCATTCATAGCCCTGCGCTCTCAGGAAGGCGAAAACATGAAGCGAGACCTGCTCAGCCGCATCAGCACACTGCGGAATTTCCGCACTGAACTCATGGCGCGCGCAGCTGGTGTATCAACCCGCCACCGCGAAGCCCTGCTTAAACGCCTGGCAGAAGCCGGTCTCCCCCTCCCGCTGGACGATGAGCGCATCATCAAGGAAATTGCCCTCTTCGCAGACAAATGCGATGTTTCGGAGGAAATGACACGTCTTGAGTCCCACCTCAATCAATTCGTCAGAATCTGCGACAAAACGGAACCCGTCGGGCGCACGCTCGATTTCCTCTGCCAGGAAATCTTCCGCGAACTCAACACCACCGGTTCCAAGGCAAATGATGCAGAGCTGGCTCAGCTTGTGGTCTCCGCCAAAACCGAACTTGAAAAAATCCGCGAACAGGTTCAGAACATCGAATAATTTTCACGTCCTATTCACCCCATGCTTGGTTCCCTACTTATTGTATCAGGTCCTTCCGGCAGCGGCAAAACAACCCTGTGCCGCCGTGCGGAAAAAGACGGTCTCACAACCTATTCCATTTCCTGCACCACCCGCCAGCCCCGCCCCGGCGAACAAGACGGAGTTGATTACCATTTCCTCTCGCCAGAGGATTTCGCAGCCAGAGTTGCAGCAGGCGAATTCCTGGAGCACGCCACCGTACACGGCAACAGCTACGGCACACTCAAAAGTGATATCATCGAACTGCTGCAAGCGGGAAAAAATGTGGTCATGGATATTGATGTGCAAGGTGCTGCCAGCATCCGCAGCTGCGATGATGCCATCATTCAACGAGCCTATGCAGACGTGTATATCCACGTCCCTTCTGCTGAACTGGAAGCGCGCCTGCGCGGCCGCCAGACAGATAGTGAAGACGTCATCCAGCTGCGTCTGCACAATGCCGCAGAAGAAGATGCCCGCATGGGCGAATACCAGTTTGCCCTGGTCTCCGCCGACAAGGAAAGCGACTATAGCCGCTTCACGGCGCTGCTCTCAACATTGAGCATGCGCACAGGCTTGTAATCTTTCATCTTCCACGATACACAACTCAGAAGCACTGTCTGGCATCTCTCAGACAGTGCTTTTCTTATCGTTTCAGTTCAATCAGAACTTTCCATTCTCCCTCCGGGCCTTAATACACTCGCGGCAGACGCGGGCCAAGACCGGTAAAGATTTCCCAGACAATGGTGCCGGCTTGTTCCGCCACTTCTGTCACCGGTATGTGAGTACCGAAAAGCTCCACCTCATCACCAGATTGCACGCCACCCGGCACATCGGTGACATCGGCCATTATCTGGTCCATCGTCACCCGTCCGAGCATGGGGCAGTAGCAACCATTGATATATACCCGGGCACCTTTATTGGAAATCTGGCGGTTCCACCCATCAGCATAACCTATGCCGATAGTAGCCACCCGCGTGGGACGGCTGGTGATATGAGTGCGGCCATAAGAAACACCGTGCCCGGCCGGCAGCTCCCGGACCAGCGTGACACGGGCGTGCAGACTCAGGGTCGTACGCAGCACGCCATCGTAAATCGAAGCCATAGGTGCCACACCATACAGCAGCAGACCAGGGCGCGCCAGATTCGCCACCGGAACCTCGTACCCCAGCTCACCGGCACTGGCGGCAATATGGCGATAACGCAGCTCAAACTGCTGCTGCAGAGTCGCAACACAATCTTCAAACAAGCCTATTTCATTCTGCGTAAACGGCACATCCTCATCCGCCGAAGGAAAATGAGACATAATACCTTCTATCCGCAAATTCGGCATCTGCTTCATCTGTGCAGCAGCCTCACCCAGTTCGCCGGGCAGAAAACCCTCACGCCCCATACCGGTATCGACTGCCACATGCAGGGCAATCTCCTTGTCAAGCATCGCCGCCAGACTCTGAAAATGCATAGCCTCCTCTACCGTGGAAATGGTGCAGCACCAGTTATTCTGTACAATTTCCTCTCGCTCATCCGGGAACGTCGGGCCAAGGATGAACGGTGTCGTACGCACCCCGGCATTCTGCAAACGGCGGGCTTCCCCCACATTGGCCACCCCGAAAAATGCTATTCCGTGATTATCCAGCCGCCGGGCCACTGGCTCCAGCCCATGACCATACCCCCCTGCCTTGACCACCGGCATCAGTGCGGTATCCGGCAATGCCTGTCGGGCGATATCCAGATTGTGGGCAATTGCCTCCAGATTCACACAGGCCCACGCACGAGCTGAACTCTCACTGCTCATACCCCAGACTCTACCACTTCCTGGTAGACGTGTCAACCGCAAAGCCCGCCACATGGGAGCACATGTATACGTGTCCCAAAGATTTTGTAGAGAATAGAAATATCAGCAACATTTTGGAAGAAGCCCCCCTCTGCGCAATAAATTGGACTTTGCCGGGCTGAAAGCCCAAGGAATTTTGAGCCCGATAGGGCGACACAATAATAGCCCTGGGTGGAGCTGCGTCAGCAGCGGAACCCAGGGTAAAATGAAAAACATATCAGAACCCCGGAGCGTAGCGG
>JAZRKW010000076.1:0-18763 GCA_045646505.1 Akkermansia sp.
CCTGCCACCCCTCCACGTTGGTCGGGGTTCCGGTTATGTTTTATTCCAAACCCAGCGTTCCGCCGCGTGGCGGCTCCACGCTGGGCTATGATTCTGTCGCCCTTGCGGGCTCAAGTTTCCGCTCGCCGTTGGCTCGCCAAAGTCCATTTATCGAGATTAGTAATCAAACTTTGGGACACATGTGGCGGATTTTGAGCGGCAGAAATCAGAACAGCCTTTGTTCTTTGGTGATTACTGTGCCTTCCAGGTAGTTCACGGGGGAGCTTACGCTGGCGCCATAAGGCGAAGAGAGGCGTATATCTGCCTTGCTTTCCTCCAGCCTGGATGAGGTGCGCAGCCAGTTGATAAACCGCCAGATGAGAAGAACCATGGCGATGAAGATGAGCGGGTAGAGAACCTGCTGGACTGCTGCCGGATCTTCAAAGAATTTTCTTATTTTTTCTGAGATGGAGGTTTTCTTTTCCTTTTTTCTTTCTTTGTAGATAATTTTGATTTCAGGATGCTTCTTCTGTATCTCAGAGGTGTTAAGAGCGAGCTCGTTGGCGAAGGGGGTGATGAGCGAATTGATGCAGCGCGTGGCATTTATAAGCCCTTCAGCGCTGCCGTCACCAGCGGCAGTGCGTACTTTCTGCAACCATTCGTGGCGTTGGCTATCGGTGGGTTTAAGTTCCATGTAACCCAGTTCGATGCCGGCGGGGTTGCCTGTGGGGTAGCGCATGAGTACTGCTACTTCCCTGGGTTGCGTTGCGGCCTCGGCCAGGGTGTTGACAGCCAGTTCACTGGGGATGTTTTGTTCTCCTTTGAATACGGCGACGTAGATGCGGAAGCGGGCATTGGCATTCAGGGAACGCAGCACATGCTCCGCGTCCTCTCTTTCTATGGTGGAGAGCAGTCCCTGAGGGTCATTCAGAAGAGTGTTTTTTTTCGGGTTTTTGTAGTACGAGTGGTAACGTTCAAGTACTTTAGTGTCGCTTTCAGCTAATTTTTCGAGGCGGGGGTTGCCTTTTGCCTGGAGTTTACGCTGCCGGCGCAGTTCTCGTTCTTCCTTCTGTTGTTGTTTTTTTCGTTCTTTTTCAGCCTTAATCTCCTCGGGGGTTGGTTTTGGCGGGAAAAGATCTGTGTAGCCGGTGAGTAGATCGCCGGACATCAGGTGCCGGTAGTCCTCTGCTCGCCAGTGGGGCATGCCGTCATCTGCAGGTGCAGAGACCTGCGGTTCTGCAGACGGGGTAGGCGGTGCATCCTGCGCCAGGGCGCTGCTGCCAAGCAATAATCCCAGGGCCGCGGTGGCGAATGTGCTCATTCGCTGAGCGGCGCGCAGTTCCTTGTTCACGGTGCGCGTGCGTCTGGAGATGAGGTTAGTGGCTTTGGTCATCACCTTTTTCAGTGCAGTTACTGTGGCGCGTTCGCGGAATTGCAGCTGAGCGCTCAGAATGCATTTATCGAGCTCCTTTGGCTTGATGTACGGGTCGAGCATGTATCCCCAGGAGAAGCACGCCATTTCCAGCTGCATATCCATGACCAGGATGAGCATCCACTCATGCCGGACGGGCGGCGGGAGCGGGCGCATGTGATCCATAAAGTATTCACATATTGACTGCCATGTGGATTCAAGCCAGCTTTGCGGTGTTTCCTGCGGGCGTTTTTCACCTGGTTTGCGTTCGCGCAGTTCGGCATCCTCAATAGCTTTAAGCTGCTCTCGTTTACCGAAAGAGGGGTGGTGAATGCGGGCGTGGTTCAGAATCCAGTGCGCGTGGAGGGGTAATTCTTCAACCCTGCCTCTGTCGATGAGGTAGATGCAAAGTGCAACCGGGCGGATACGGCGTTCCATCTGCGCCAGTGCTTGCGTGATTTCCTGCCGTTCCTGGTGTGTGAGTGCGCCTGCGGCATCCAGAACACGCGGGAAATCAACCAGCCCGTCGTCAAATATCTCATTTGCCTGTAAAATACTGTACCCGCAGGAAGGGCATTTTTCATCCGCTTCGTGGTGTATCGGTTTTGTGCATCTAGGGCAAATCGGCATGCCCATATTTATAACTATTTTTGCTTCGCAGGTGAAGCATTATTATCGTCAACCGCGTGCTTTTTGAAAATTGCATGCCGTGGAAAGCGAGGCTTCAGGCCTCACTGCAGCGGATGCCGGCTTTGCGGGCTGCATTCTGTTCTTCCTGCGTGAGGGGGGTGGTGGTGACCAGCACCATGGGGGCAGGGGGTGTCCCCGGGCGACCCAGCAGAACCCGGCAGAGCCAGTTGATGAGGCGCATGAATCTCAGCCTCTTCATGTATGCGCCGGCCCGGCGTATGCATTTCAACGGTCCATCCGCATCATCTACTGCTATGACCACGCCATCGCATACCACTGCGCAATGGCCGATGCCCAGCGTTTCGATTTCTCTGGCCATGGCGGCGGCGTGAGCTTCATCTGTGGCGATGTGCCCGGGGTCGGCTCCTTCCTGTGCGGGCAGCGGCACAGCCATGGCGTGCAGGGTGATGCCGTGCCTGTTGCAGAGCTGTATGACTTCTTCCCGTTGAAAAAGAATGGTGCGGTTTGCCTCGAATACGATATGGTTCACGTTCGCCTTGATGGCGTTTCTGATGGTTCCGGTACCGATGCAGGGGACATCGAAACGCATATCGTGGCCGGGTTTGGTTACTTTGCAGAGGGTGACACCGTGCTCTCTGTGCCCGCCGGCGTGCAGGCATTCGTTGGTGCCTTTATAAGCTTCCACGCAGATGACGTTGCGACCGTGAACAATGATGCTCTGGCCGATATCGAGCCTGGCGATTTCGCGGGCCATGCCCAGGCCGAAGTTTGCTTCATCCAGTTGTTCGGCGGTAGGGGCGGGACCGGCCAGGTGTCCGGGGCCCGGCAGTTGTTCCTCCATGAATGTGGTAGAGGGGAGAACCTGCATACCGTGGGATTGAATGAAATCGCACGCTGCGGTGAAGATGGTGTGGGCGTTGCGGCGGTCCAGCTGCCCGAGCAGCCGTCGGGCTGTTGCATCCGGCCACATGGTGTAGATGCAGGCAGGTTTTATCTGCCCGGTGAGCATCACATGGGTTACCCCTTGTTCCTTGAAGAATTGAGCCGGTGCCTCAATGGCGCCGACGCGGAAACTCTTGTAAGCATCGCACAGCGCCGGTATGTCTCTGCCCACGGCGCCGCGTATGCCAGCTGCTACTACCCGTACCCCGGCACGCCGTGCACCGGCTATCACCATGCGGGGGAACTCGCCCGCGCATGCAATGACTCCCAGCACCATGTCTTTGGGGTAGTGGTTCATCTGTTCTCGTTTACAGGAATTCCGGGTGTTCCAGATAGTGGGCAATTCGCATCATCAGGCGGCCTACATCGCCGCCATCCACCACACGGTGGTCAAAGGAAGCGACAATCTGCGCCTGTTCCACCGGCAGGAAGCATTCCACCTCATCGCTCCAGACCGGTACTTTCTGCACCGAGCCTACACCCAGAATCAGGCTTTCGCTGGGCAGGGGCATGGGGGTGGCATGCGTGAGCCCGAAACCACCGAAATTGGAGACAGTGGCGATACCGCCGCCCTGGTAGGCGGGGTCAAGTCTGCGGTCGCGTGCTTGTTTCACGACCTTGTTGTACTCATCGACGAGCTCGTCCAGGGTGTGTTCGTTGACATTGCGTAGTACGGGCACCATCACTCCATCTGTCACCTGTACAGCCACGCCCAGGTCAATGCGGCGCGGGGTCAGGATGCGGCCGCCTACCATATAACCGGCGCATTCGGGATGCTCTGCCAGCGCCAGAGCCAGCGCGCGCAGGAAATAGAGCGTGATGCCGGGCTTGCGGGGGTGGCGCTTGCGGTGCAGAATGATGGGTGCCATGAAAATCGGGCGGCCGCAGCTGGCAATGGGACGGCGCCAGGTGCGCTGCATGCTGCTGGCCACACTGCGGCGCATGGGCGAGGCCTGGTGCGAGGGCCAGCCGTCCACATAGTTGATGAACTGCTCGAAGTCATCGATGGTGATGCGGCCATTCGGGCCGGTGCCGATGACGTAGGCCATATCCGCCTCGGTGATGCCCAGTTCATCCATGCGGGCGCGGATGCGGGGGGAAAGGAAACGGCTGCCGCGCTTACCCATGGGCACGGGGAGCCCGCGGCCGCCTTCGCCCAGCGGTCTGCGGCGACCTCCACCGGGCACGCCTTCGCGGAATTCTCCCTCAGTGCGGAAATGGGCTCCGTCCTGGTTGCTGCTCTGTTCCTTAGCGGGTGCAGCAGCGGGGGTGGGGCTGGCGTTTTCGTCCAGCGGGGTGGCGCCGGAGCGCTCAATCTCCTCCTCTGTGGCTTCGATGATACCCATGATAGCACCCACAGGCAGTGTTTCGCCGGGGCTTACATCCAGCGAGACGATGGTGCCGCCGCAAACGGTGGTCACGCCCATGACGGCTTTGTTGGTTTCAACCTCGAACACCTCCTGATCTGCCTGCACGGTGTCGCCGGGTTTCACCAGCAACTGCATGATGGTGGCTTCGGCTATGGATTCGCCCAGCTGGGGCATGAGAATGGCTACTTTCGGCATGATTCGGAATGGGGATTAAAGGGAGATGAGGTAACGGGCGGCATCGGCTATGGCGGCGGCGCTCGGGCGGTGGGCTTTCCATAAATCCGGATGAGCGGGTATGGGAGTGTCGTGTGCGTTCAGTCGTAGTGGCGGGGCGTCCAGCAGGTGGAAGCCTTGGGCTGATACCTGGGACACAACCTCAGCGGCCACGCCGCCCCAGGGGAAATCTTCACTTACGACCAGCAGACGCGCGGTGCGCGCCACGGAATCCAGAATGGTATCAATATCTAGCGGTTTGACACTGCGTAAATCCACCACTTCCAGTTCATAGCCACTGGTGGCTGCAAGTTCATCGGCGGCGCGCAGGGCTTCCGGCACCATGGCAGAGAAGGCTACCACCGTGGCGTGCTGGCCGGGGCGGGCAATGCGTGCCTGGCCGATGGGCAGGGGATTTGGGTCTACCCAGGTATCGGCTTTCAGCCAGCGGTAGAGGAATTTGTGCTCCAGGAAGATGACCGGGTCGGGAATTTGCACGGCCTGCTTGAGCATGTAGTAGGCATCTGCCACTGTGGCGGGAGTGAAGACATGCAGCCCCGGGTAGTGCGCAAAGAGTGCTTCCAGACTCTGGCTGTGGTAGGGACCGCCGCCGGGGGTGCCGCCGCAGGGCATGCGCAGGGTGATATTGAGCGGCATGCCGGTGCGGTAGAAATGGGCACCGGCGTTGTTGCCCATCTGGTTGAGTGCCAGGGTGCCGAAATCGGCAAACTGCATTTCAAGAATGGGTTTCATGCCGCCGATGGCAGCGCCGATTCCCACGCCGGCAATGGCATCCTCCGCAATGGGGGCATTCAGCACGCGGCCGGGGTATCTGGCATCCAGCCCTTTTGTGGCCTTGAAAGCGCCGCCGAACTTGCCGGCGATGTCTTCGCCCAGCAGGAATACATCCGGGTCTTCGGCCAGCAGTTCATCCAGCGCCTGGTGAATGGCATCAATATAGGTTACGCTCATGGTCGGCAATTCAATATTCGGGGTTCCACGAGGTTGCCTTCCAATCCTCGTCTGCGGGGTTCGGGCTTGCTTCGCGCTGTGCCTGGGCTACCAGCCGCTGCACTTCGTCGCGGCATTCGTCATCCCAGACCTGGGCTTCTTCCGCGGTAAGCCAGCCGGCCTCCAGTATCTGGCGGCGTGCCACGGCCAGCGGATCGCGGTCGGCATAGGCGGCTTTTAATTCGGCGGGAATGTATGAAGCGTCATCGTGTTCGCCGTGGCCGCACATACGCAGTGTGTTGGCCACCACCCACTGTGGACCTTCCCCGGCGCGGGCTGCGGAAATGGCGCGTTGCATGGTAGCCAGCGTGGCCATGAAATCGGTTCCATCGCATTCGTGGCAGCTCAGGCCGTAGCCGCGACCGCGGTCGAGGAGACAGGCTGCGAATTCCTGGCTGTTGGGGGTGGAGTAGGCAAACTGGTTATTGGTCACCACGATGACCACGGGAAGTTTCTCCACTGCAATGAGGTTCACGCCTTCGTGCGTGGCTCCCACGGAGGTAGTGCCGTCACCTATGTTCACAACACCTACCCGGTTGGTTTCGCCTTTGAATCTCTTGGCGAGCAACATACCGGCTACCACGGAAACCATGGCTCCCAGGTGCGAAATCGGCACGGGATTCCCCATGGCCGGATTTCCCCAGTGGACATTGCTGTCGCGCCCGCGCATGTATCCCTGCACGCTACCCAGATAGGAACGCGCGCTTTCCAGAACACTTTCTCCCCAGGCGCAGCGGCCGGCCTGTTCTCGGATAAAGGGGTTGTAGACATCCTCTCCCCGGGTCAGGAATACAGCCTGGCATGCGGCTATGGCTTCATGCCCGCGCCCCAGGAATACCCCGCCAAATATCTGACCAGCTTTGTACAGAGCTGAAATTTTAGTATCAAATGCCCGCGCCATGACCATGGCGCGATAGGCGCGGCGTGCCGCTTCCTGCATATCCATTTCGTTCACGTTGTTATTTTACCCCTAGTTTTAATCTATTGCAAGCTGAATCGGGAGTGTGGGCCAAAAAAACACGAACAGCATACGCTCAGTATGCAAAGTATGATTTGGCGGGGGGATGTCGAAGCTCGGGGCTTCAGTCCCGTACCATACCTGGTGAGTGCATCATCCCCGGGAATCAGTGCATCCAGCCCATCATAAGGAAATTCTGTGCATTAACGCAGCGGGCTTCGCCGCCGGAAGCGGGGGTGAACCAGATTTCCCAGGTGGAACCGTAGTATTCATTCCAGTCTCCGCTGAAAACTGTACACCAGCCATCGGAACAGATGACCCGGCATACATTGCCCAGCGTTTTTTCTGGCAGGAAACGGTGGCTGAAGCTGATTCTCCTGCCGCTGGTGTACTCATGCGCCCGTAACTCGAAGCTGCCTTCACCATAATTTCCGGGAATGATGAGCATCATCTCGTAGACACCGGGACCTTTATCCCACAGGCAGACAAAGGGCTTATCCGGCAGCGGTGGCAGGATGCTGTCCAGGTATTCCTGCGTGGGGGTCCGGGCCAGGTCTGCCAGAGAGGCATCCAGCGTGGCAATATCCTGTGTATAATCCAGTTGTTCCTGCTGGTCAGTGCAGAAATCAGGCTTCCGTACCATGATGGACCAGCCGTTTTCCAGTGGCAGGCTCCAGGTGGCCTCCGGGCAATCCCGGCGGGTTATGCTCTGGCCATTATAACTGCAACGTTCATCCAGCCTTATGCTGCGGAAGTGTGTCTGCGGGTCATTCTCATGAGTGGGCAGCAGGGGAGATTGCAGCACATGCGCTGTGAATTGCGGATTCACTGCCTCAGCATACAGGCAGCGCAGCATATATTCCTGCAGCAGCTCCGGTGCTTCGAGCGAAAGTTTCCGCAGGTTTGGGGCGGAGGCCTCTCCCTTCTCTGCGAGTTGTGGCAGCCGGGGCGCCGCCGCGCGCAGCGGCGCGGTCACTGCTTCATATTCCTCATTGCGGAAAAAGGTCATATTGCGGGGGTGCACGAAATGCACCTCTGCAGGTATGCTCAGCCCCTTGGCGAAGTTATCCGGCGCACCGGCCAGAGTGTGCATGAGTGTACCAACAATCACTCCCAGGGCTACGATGGCAGCCCCGATGCTGCTTCCCCAGCCCAGCGCCAGCTGCTGCCACTCCCGCTTCCGGAACCAGCGGATGCTCATGATGAGCAGCCACACAGGCAGCAGCAGCCCCAGCAGCAGGAAACCCGGAAATATAATGGCCACCGGGAGCCCGAGCCAGACCGGAATGTCCAGCCCGTGATTCAGCGAAACATAATCCAGCCCCCACACGATGCCCAGACTAAGCGACTGCCCTGCCGCCGTGAGCGCCGGCAGCCGCCAGCTGCTGCGCAGAAAACTCCTGATTCTGCTGCCTGTTTTTTCTCGCAGGGTATTTTCGGAATCCGGTTCTTTCTGAGCAGTTTGCATTGGTTCAGCGGAGCTTGATGACATAGCGCCCTGTGGTCATGCCGATGGCGTCTTCGGCCTTGATGGTCTTGCGGGCATGCTGGGCACCCCAGGAATCGGTGTAGATGATGGTCTTTTTCTTCAGATTATAGCCGATGATGAGGCGTGCGTGGCCACCGCGGGACTGGGGAAGCCCGATTTCCTCCTGGTAGATGCCGAGCATGACCATCCAGATGACCGGGGTGCCGGAATCAATGTTTTTCTTGATATCTTTCATCCATTTGGAAATCTGGGCATTTTTGCCGGCGCGGGCCTGGCGCAGTACCTTCGGGTCTGCCAGCCCGAACACATCATCGTAGAGCCCGAGAGGTTCCTTGTCTGCACGTTTGGCGTACTTGTTGTAGGAATCCAGCGCGGACTTGAGGTTGGTTACATAGTCATCGATGATGATGAACTTGGTGCGGAATTTCTTGCAGACATCCACCATGGCCTGTTCCATGTCGCGTGAGGTGGTGCCGCCCGCGCCGCTGTCGCACACGGCAGCCAGGGCGTGCTGGTCCACTTTATCCATGCCGTAGAAGGCGAACACGCGGGCCAGGGTTGCAGGTACACAGTAGCCCTTCTGGCCCTGGTCTACCATGGGGACATCCTTGAGCCAGACAGTGCCGTCTTCCTCGGTGGTGATGCTGCCTCTGAGCTCGTTTTTGCGAATGGTATCGCGCGCGCCGCCGGTGTTGAGCCCTTTGGTATCGGCTGCCATGTTCACGCGGATGAATTCGGCTTCGAAATCCTTTTTCTTGCCGCTGAAACTGGTTTCCATGCGGATGATGCCGGTGTCCCACTTCCATTCCCAGCTTTTGAGTTTGACAGCCGTGTCACCCTTGCCGGCTTTCCGGATTTTGGCGCGCACACCTGTCAGGGTATCCAGGGCGGTGCGGGTGTTTTCTATCATGTCATTGAAATCATCCGCGCCGATGCTGCCATCGTCACCCTTGTTATAAATCATGGCCTGCAGGGAAACAGGCAGATTTTCGTTGACGGTGATGATGACTTCACCAGCCGTGATATCGCCGAAGTTGATGCCGGAAGTGCGCAGGTGCTCATCATCCGGCTTGCTGCAGCGGACTCCTTGCAGGCTTTTGCGGGGTTCCTGTTTCCAGAAGTCGCCGGTTTTAATGCTGTCTGCCAGGTCAAGCGCCAGTGCTGCTGTGCTCAGAATAAAGAAAGCCGCATATTTGAACATGCGGGTATGTTAGCGCATTGCCTTTGTGTCTGCAAGAAAAAATCACGGGTTGTCATTATCCCGCCCGAGCAGTTGACGAACGTTGTTCTTATGTTGGCGGTAATACTCCTGGTAGTCGGTGATGGTTGGCTGCCTGGTCTTATTGCGGCGGGTTTCCACGTATGTGTTCTCCTGGCTGGTGGTGTAGGGCTCGGTGTCCGTGAGGGAGAGAGCCTGGCTTCGTTCGCCGGTAGTGAGCCCCTCCAGTGCAGAGCGGGTGTCTTGTCCGGCATCGCTGAAACGCTGGGCATGGCTGATGCCGTGGCTTTCGTTCATGAAATCCGGCCTCAGTTCGGTGGAATACATGGAGTTAGCCGTGCGCTCAATGCCGTCCTTGCCGGAATCGAAGCGTTTGGCGGCTCCGGCGAAGCCATCGCTGCGCAGGTCGAGTTGTTTTCCAGTGTCGAAGTCTCCGGTGGCAAAAGGCTTGTCGATTCTGCGGGCATCATCCAGCTCCCGTTGAAAAGAACTCACCTTCGATGATGTGGTCATGGGCACGCCGTCAGCTGTCTTTTTTTCGGAAAAAGCCGCATCGAAGCGTTTTTCAAAGGTGGACATCAAGTCCTTTTCGCCGCCGGGTTCTTCGTCTTTCACCACATTTCCCTGGTCGTCGTATACCGTGCGCACGGGGGTACAGCCCGCCCCGATGAGCAGACTGGCCACGCAGAGGGTAAGCAGACGAAGCCTCATGGGCGGGATTCTAGTTTTCTTGCTGTTGTACCTGCTCCGGGGTCACTTTGTAACTGGCACCGCAGCGTGGACAGTTGATTTCCAGGAATCCCTGCTCGGAAAGCAAATCAGCAAAATCGTGTTTCATGGCGCGAACCACCGGCAGAATCTTTTCAACGGTGCAGCCACAGCGGAACTTGAATTTGCGTGTTTCGAGCACCTTGGTCTGCTCGGTTTCCGTGATGGTGCGTATGTCATCGGCAGTGAGCTCCTGCAGCCAGTCGTGGTCGGCATCCGGCTGGGCGGTGATGAGGGCGAACTTGTCCCCGCCCAGGTCAAAGGCGCGGGACTGGCGCTGCTCGCTCTGGCGGTAGAAATCCTGTACCCAGTCCTCTACCGGCCCGCTGGGCAGGGTGATGACAGAGGTCTGCGGTTCCTTGTTGGGCAGCAGGTTCTGGGCAAAGAGCATGTTCTTATCTGTCTCGCGTACGCCTTCGCGGAAAGCACGACCCACCACGTCTTCTGTCAGTGATGAGCCGGAGATAAAGTAGTTGGCCAGTCGCGGGGTGCATACGTTCAAGGTCCAGGCGTGGTATTCCTGCCAGGGGCGGGAGACCAGGTGCAGTGTGAAGTAGGCCAGTAGTTTCTTGAGTACGGTATCCTCAGTTTCTTCGTTGCGCAGACCATGCTGCATGAGGTGCAGATAGTAGTCCACGAACATGGGCGAAAAATCCGCCCGCAGCAGCAGGCAGTTGCGACCGCGCACAAAGATGGATTCTACTTTCGTGAATTCCTCGACTGGTTGTTGTTCTGCTTCAGACATGACAAGCGTTACTTTATACTGGCAGCATGGTACTCTAAGATGCGGTGCAGTGCAAGGGTAAAAAATGCCAGCTGTTCATAAAACAATAATGAAATGTTCTGGTTATTTTATTCAGGGAGAGGTGGGTGGTGATAGCAATCCTGGATTCAAACCTCAATTCCGCTTCTGCGGAGCAGGGCGGCGGTGTCCTGTGTTATACGCTTAGAGGCGTGGTTGTGTGGGGTAAAATGCCTGTTTGAATGAAAAGAAACTGTACTTTTTCAGGGATGCCTTGTATACTGACGACCGTAGTTTATCATGATTTTTGAATGTTGATATCGTCACATAATCCGATGGTTGTTGAATCTGAGTGTGCCCGGTTATCTGAGTGCTCTGGCTGTGAACGTTCAAAGCATGAAGACAAGCGGAGGGTTGTGTGGGTGGATGTGGGCAGAGTGCTGGCTACTGTTCTTATCGTAGGCTATCATATGCCAAGTTCAGAGTTTCCTGCGACTTCTGAGCCGTTGGTGTGGAGCTGCGTGAAGAATTTTTTTTTGTGGTGCAGGTGGTCCGTTGTTGTTTTTCTTTGTGCTTTCGGGGTATTTTGCACCGAAATCGATTTCATCCAAATGGATGCACAGGATAGTGATGCTGCTGGCGGCTTATGTAGCGTGGAATTGTATTTTTGCTTTTGGTTTACGGGATGAAGTCAGTCTATCTCGGATTTTTGGTTTGAATGGGAAAATATGTGCTGATTATCCCATGTGGTATGTGCTGGCATTGGCTGAGCTGATATTATGTCAGTTGCTGGGTAGGATAGGAATATACATATTGGGAGTGGTTGCATGCTGGAGTTACTGGCAGCTGGGTACGGAGTGGCCGATTCCTGTGCGCGATTATATAATAGTGCCTAATCCGCAGTATGTTGTTGCTTATGTGCTTGGGTATGTGTGTTCGTGTGTTTCCCTGGCCCGCATTCAACGAGTCTTTCTATATGGAGCGCCAGTGTTACTGCTGGTGAGAATATTCGATTTGCCTGCAGGAATGCATGAAGCGCTTTCTGCTGGCCTTCTGTTATCAGCTGGTAGTATGCTTCAGGTGGCCCTTCCTTGTGTTGCCCGGTGGGTAGCAGCGCTGGTCCCGGCCGCATTTCTGTGTTATGCGATGCATGCCGG
The DNA here is from genome assembly GCA_045646505.1 of Akkermansia sp. GTDB lineage: Bacteria > Verrucomicrobiota > Verrucomicrobiia > Verrucomicrobiales > Akkermansiaceae > Akkermansia. Next base: position 11,911 of record JAZRKW010000076.1, read on the forward strand.
GGTGATTCTTGGGTGTAGTATGCTGCTTGTCCGTTTTTCTCCCCAGGTTGCTGCATCGCCTTTGTTTTATGGGCTGCTGCCGTTCGTTATTTATGCTGTCAGCATGCTGGCCATGGTTTTCATGCATCGCTACACACCAGCGTTGCTACCCCTTCTGGCATATAGTGGCCGTCTGGGGTGGCTGGAGAAATTGTTGAACCTGCGGCGGGGCGCTTAGCTTTCAATTCCGCTTCTGCGGAGCAGGGCGGTGGTGTCCGGGTTGCGGTGCATGAAGTCGCGGTAGAGTTCAGCGGCGGGCCGGCTGTTGCCCTGGGAGAGGATGCAGCGGCGGAAATCGCGGCCTGTGGCGGGGTTGAAGATACCCTCCTGTGCAAAGCGGGAGAAGGCATCGGCATCGAGCACTTCGGCCCACTTGTAGGAATAGTAGCCGCTTTCGTATCCTCCATCGAAGATATGGGAGAAAGCGCGCAGTACGCTGTTACCCGGCTCGGTGGTGGGCACGCGGTAGTCTGCCAGGATTTCGCGGTCCACTTCCTCTACATCGCGGCCAAGGTAGGCAGCGGTGTTGGTGTGCAGTTCCAGGTCAATCTTGCCGAAGCAGAGCTGGCGCATGAAGAAGGTGGCGGAGCCGTAGTTGCGGGCGGCCAGCATCTTGTCCATGAGTTCGCCGGGCATGAGTTCGCCGGTCTGCCAGTGGCGGGCATAGCGGGCGATGGCCTCGGGCTCCCAGGTCCAGTTTTCGTTAATCTGGCTGGGCAGTTCCACGAAGTCCCAGGCTACATTGCAGCCGCCGAGGGAGCGTACCTCCACATTGCTCAGAATCTGGTGCATCAGGTGGCCGAATTCGTGGAACACGGTCTCGACCTCGTAGTGGCTGAGCAGGGCAGGTTTATCGCCCATGGGGCGGGTCATGTTGCCGCACATGAAGGCCAGGTGAGGCACGCGGGGTTGTCCGTTCACGGGGGGGAGCCCGGTGCTCAGCGGGTCCATCCAGGCGCCGGCGCGTTTCACATCGCGCGGGTACCAGTCGGCGTAGAAGGAGCCCAGGTGCTCGCCGTTTTCTTCATCACGCACCTCGTAGAAGAGAACCTCGGGGTGCCACACCTCCACGGCTCCGGTGGGGACTTCTTCGCCGGGCTGGATGCAGGCTGTATCCCTTCGGGTGAAGCGGATGCCGTAGAGCCCGGCGTAGATGGAGAACATGCCGTCCAGCACATTCTGCATGGCATAGTAGGGGCGCAGCTCCTCGGTGTCGAAGTCGTAGAGGGCTTTGCGGCGTTTCTCGCTCCAGTAGCCGATGCTCCAGGGTTCCATGGTGGGGATGCTGGTGCCGGTCTGCTCCTCGGCAAAGCGGCGGATGGCTTCTTGCTCTTCCAGGAAAGCCGGGCGCACCTGCTCGTGGAGTTTATTGATGAAATTCAGTGCATTCTGACCGCTGCCGGCCATACGGCGGCTGGTGACGTAATCAGAGTAGCGTTCATAGCCCAGCAAGGCGGCTTTTTCAGCACGCAGGGTCAGAATCTTATCGATGAGAGGGGCGTTGTCGAATTCTCCCGTGCCTTTGCTCTGCATCGCGCGCCATACGCGTTCGCGCAGGGCGGCGTTTTCCGCAAAAGTGAGCACGGGCTGGATGGAGGTGAACTGCAGGGAGAAGCGCCAGGCGGGTGCCTCTTCGCTGCCGTGGCCTTTGGAGAGCGCATCCAGACGGGCGGCTTCGCGGGCGGATTCGGGGAGCCCGGTCAGTTCGGCTTCATCGCTGGTCAAATATTCCCAGGCATTGGTGGAGTCGAGCACATGCTCGCCGAAGGTCTGGGAGAGCTGGGCCAGCTCGGTGGAAAGCTCGGCGTAGCGGGCTTTTTTATCTTCCGGCAGGTCGGCGCCGCTTTCGCGGAAATCGGCCAGGGTTTCGGAAATGAAGCGCTGCTTGACCGGGGAGAGTTCCTGTACCCAGGGTTGAGCTGCGGCGTTCTTGAGCACAGCGTAGAGCCGGGGGTTGAGAGTCACGCTGCTGGAGTAGATGACCACTTCGGGCATCAGTTCGTTGATGACCTCCCGAAGCTCGGGGGAGTCCATCACCGAGCGCAGGTGGTTGAGTCGCTGCCAGCCCCGCATGAGAGCGGAGCTGCTGTTTTCGAGGGCATCAAAAGTGTTGGCGTAGGTCGGTTCCTGCACCTGGCAGATATCTTCTACCGCAGATTTGGCTTGTTCAATAGCCAGCCGGATATCTGTGCGGGCTTTTTCCGGGCTCATCTGCGACCATGCCGGCAGCTGCGTATCATCGAGAAAGGGGTGTTCGAGTGTCATCTTGGTTTTATGATAACACGCTGCCGCCGCGCCTGCAATCTGCCATTGCGTTCTATTTATTGACTGCTGTATCCGGGTGGAATGAAGCAGGGCTTGTTCTTGATTTTGTTGAAGTCAGCGGTGGGAGCGGCATGCCCACACGTGTCCTAAAGATTTGGTAAGCTATAGAAACATCAGCAACATTTTGGAAGAAGCCCCTATCTGCTCGACAAATTGGAATTGGGCGAGCCAACGGCGAGCGGAAACTTGAGCCCGCAAGGGCGACAGAATCATAGCCCAGCGTGGAGCCGCTACGCGGCAGAACGCTGGGTTTGGAATAAAAAATAACCGGAACCCCGACCAACGTGGAGGGGTGGCAGGGAAGCGCAGCTAAAACACTAAGCCGAAGCTTCTGCCACCCACTCCGCTACGCTCCGGGGTTCTGATATGTTTTTCGTTTTACCCAGCGTTCCGCCGCGTAGCGGCTCCACGCTGGGCTATTATTGTGTCGCCCTCTCCGAGGGCTCAAAATTCCTCGGGCTTTCAGCCCGGGAAAGTCCAATTTATCGAGATTAGTACTCAAACTTTGGGACACATGTGCGGCATGCCCCGGAGGAAAATATAAAGCTTGAAAATCAGGTGGAAACTTGGTAGAATGCCCTCTCACCTGAACCGAAAATATATAATTATGAGCGCTATACCGAATATATTGGCAGGGCGATATGCTTCTGATTCCATGAAAGCCATCTGGTCTGCTGAGGGCCGTATTGTGCTGGAGCGTGAGTTCTGGATTGCCGTGATGAAAGCCCAGAAAGATCTGGGGCTGGATATTCCCCAGGAGGCGATTGATGCCTACGAGCGCGTGAAGGGACAGGTGGATGTCGAGAGTATCAATGCCCGTGAGCGTGTGACGCGTCACGATGTGAAAGCCCGTATCGAAGAGTTCTGCGACCTCGCCGGGCATGAGCATATCCACAAGGGTATGACCAGCCGCGACCTGACGGAGAATGTGGAGCAGCTGCAGATCTGGCGTTCCATGCACATTATCCGCGATAAGGCGGTGGCTGTGCTCGATCGCATGGCAAAGTGCGCCAATGGCTGGCGCGATATGGTTTTTGCCGCCCGCACCCACAATGTGGCCGCTCAGGCTACTACCATGGGTAAGCGTGTGGCTATGTTCGGCGAGGAGATTGTGCACTGGGCCTGGGCCTGGGTGAGCATGATGGAGCGCTACCGCGTGCGCGGTCTCAAGGGTGCCGTGGGTACCCAGCTGGACCAGCTTTCCCTCTTTGCCAAGAACCCGGAAACCGTGCGCGAGCTCGAGGAGCGCATCTGCGCCCATCTGGGTATTTCCTCCAAGTGGATGAATGTGGGTCAGGTATACCCGCGCTCTCTGGATTTTGAAATCATTTCCGGTCTGGTGGGCCTGGCCAGCGGTCCCAGCAGCTTCTGCAAGACCTGGCGCCTTATGGTGGGGCACGAGCTCTGCACCGAGGGCTTTGCCAAGGGACAGACCGGTTCCAGCGCCATGCCGCACAAGATGAACCCCCGCTCCTGCGAGCGCGTGAATGGTTTCCACGCTATTCTGAAGGGGCACCTCACCATGATTGGCGGTATCATCGGCGACCAGTGGAATGAGGGCGACGTGTCCTGCTCCGTGGTGCGCCGCTGCGTGCTGCCGGATGCTTTCCTGGCTGCGGATGGTTTGTTTGAAACCTTTATCACCGTGCTGGACCAGATGGGTATGTACGAGCCTGTGGTGCGCACGGAGCTGAATCGCTATCTGCCTTTCCTCATGACCACCACTATCATGATGGCTGCGGTGAAGCGCGGCGTGGGGCGCGAAACGGCGCACGAGGTCATCAAGGAGCATGCCGTTGCCGTTTCCAATGATCTGCGCAACGGTCTCATCTCCACCAATGACCTGCTGGACCGCCTGGGTGCGGATGGCCGCCTGATGCTGACCCGCCAGGAGATTCAGGAGATTTACGATGCCAACGCCGGTGATACCGGTATGGCTGCTCAGCAGGTGGATGCCTTTGCCGCCATGGTAGAGGAGCTCGCCAGCCGTTTCCCGGATGGCGTGGGCTACGTGCCGGGTGCAATTCTCTGATGCCCGGCCATGGCTTCTGCCGCAGACCAGCTGCTGTTTGACAACGGTAATTTTCGCCTGTCTGCTACCCGCCTGGAGCAACCCGGGCTGGTGGCAGAGCTGGTGATACCGAACTGTCTGCGTATCACGCGCGGCGAGGAAGTCCGCGAGGTGCAGATTCCCGCTGTGCCGGCCGGGTGTGTGGGTGTGCGTTGTGCTCTGCCGGTGCTGCAGGCTGTGTATGCGCTGGCTATGCACGAATTGCAGGCAGACAAGACCCCGGAGGGGCTGTTGCTGGCAGGGGCGAACTGGTCCACGGTGTGGACTCGCGATATCGCATACGCTGCTGCGCTGGGTGCAGCGCTGGCGGCGCCGGTGGAAACCCGTATCAGCCTGGAATCCCGGGTGAAAGACGGTGTGGTGCTGCAGGATACCGGCACCGGTGGCGGCTGGCCTGTTTCGACAGACCGCGTGGCCTGGGCGCTGGGTGCCTGGTCTGTGTACCAGGTGCAGGGAGATACCGCCTGGCTGAGCTGGTGCGTGGAGGTGCTGCAGGCTACTCTGGCGCAGGATGCCGCCGTGCTCCCGGCAGAGGGGCAGCTTCGTCCGGGTGAGACTTCATTCCTCGACTGGCGGGAGCAGAGTTATCCGGATTGGATGACTCCGGCAGATATTGCTGCTTCCTGTGCGTTTGGTACCAATGTGGTGCATTATGTGTGCCGCCAGTTGCTCGGCCGCATGCTGCGCGAGCTCGACCGTGAGAAAGAAGCCGCCGTCTGCATGGAACAAGCGGCGGCTCTCAGTGCTGCTATACGAGAGAAATTCTGGAGCCCGGGTGCAAAACGCTTCGGTATATTCCGCACGGCTGAGGGGTATCTTGACGAGCGCGTGGATTCTCTGGCTACGGCGCTTTCGGTGCTTTGCGGAGTGGCGGGTGAGCACGCTGCCGAGGTGCTGAAGCAGCTTCCGTGTTCCCCCTATGGTACGCCGGCGTTCATTCCTTATAAATCGGAAAATGCCCAGGCTTACCATAACCGCGCGGTGTGGCCTTTTGTGCAGGCCTGGGTTCTGCTGGCGCAAGCCGAGATTCAGGATGCCGGAGGAGCTGCTTTTTCCATGGCTGCTCTGCTGCGCTCGGTTCTGGCCTTCGGCACCTGCAAGGAGAATTTTCACGCTGAAACCGGTACCTCTGAAGGGACTGTTCAGAACTCTGACCGCCAGTTATGGAGTGTTGCTGGTGTGCTGGGTATGTATTATTACGCTTTGTTTGGTATCAAGTTTGAAGGTGATAACCTGGTTATCCAGCCTTGCGTGCCTCGTGAGTTCCGCGGCAGTTATTGGCTGACCGGGCTGCGTATCCGCAACATGGTGCTCGATATTCATGTGAATGGCTATGGCTCGGAGGTCTGGTCAGTCATGGTAGATGGCAAGCCGGATTCTCCCATTATCCCGCTGGATACGGAAGGCCGCCTGCAGATTGAGCTGGAACTGATGCCTGCGGACGATGTTGCAGAGACTGCGGCAGCTCCGCGCGCCTGTGAGAATTTGCCTGAGCCCCAGTGGGATTCTCCGGTGCCTGATTGCCTGCGCTGGCACCCGGTACCCGGAGCTACCAGTTATAATGTATTCCGCAATGGTGTAGCTTTTGCTGCCACGCTCGATTGCCGCTGCCCGCTGCCGGCTTCCAAATCATTGTACAATGAGTATACCATTCAGGCGGTGCAGGGTAGCGTGACCTCCTGCTTCAGTCGTCCCTTTGAATGTCCGGCTGAGGGAAGCCGCCGCCTGCTTTCGCCTGCCCGCATCGGCGAACAGGCTGAGTTTGCGGTGGAGCATGGGCAGGCCTGGCTTGATACCCGACCCTGTACGGCTCGCCTCGATTACGAACAGACCTGTCTGGACGCCGGCACTTATCACCTGCGTGTGTTCTATTGCAACGCCTCCAATTCCTTGCGCGATGGCGATACCTGCGCTCTCCGTGAACTGCAGGTGAATGGTGAACCGGCGGGTATCCTCCTGCTGCCGCATAATACTGAGGCCGGCCAGTGGGAAAATTATACCCGCTCTGCGGCGCTGCAGGTGACGCTGCCGGCGGGCAGTCACCGTTTCTCCCTCTGCTTCACTCCGCGCTGCGCCAATGCCAGCGGCGAAACCAACCAGTGCATGGTTCGTCAGCTGGAAATCACCCGCATTTCCTGATCCGGGTGGCTTGTCTTCTATATAAAGGACAAAGATTACGCGTCAGCGTAATTAAGCAGAAGTGACAAATTTGAGTTTGTCGAGCAGTTTGCGAAGCGTCAGCGGAGCGGAATTTTGAGCCCGGAGGGCGGTACTTTTATTAGCCCAGGGTGGAGCTGCGACCAGGGTGGGCGTAGCTTCAGCGAAGCCCCCCAGCAGCGGCCTGCGAGGGCGTAGCAAGCGAGCAACGCGAGACGCGAAGCCCCGAACCCTGGGTAAAACGAAGAACATATCAGAACC
>JAZRKW010000077.1:0-7996 GCA_045646505.1 Akkermansia sp.
GTTTTAGCTGCGCTTCCCTGCCACCCCTCCACGTTGGTCGGGGTTCCGGTTATTTTTTATTCCAAACCCAGCGTTCCGCCGCGTGGCGGCTCCACGCTGGGCTATGATTATGCCGCCCTGCGGGCTCAAATTTCCGCTCACCGTTGGCGCGGCAATTCCAATCTTTATCGAGATTAGTACTCAAACTTTGGGACACATGTGGGCTCAACGGCTTTTGAAGGACACGGCAATATGCTCTGGGAGCTGGATTGTTCGCTCCGACTGTGGAAGTTTGATGTTCCGGGCTGCTTTGCGGCGGGTTTTGAATGTACCGAAATGGACCAGTTTGACTTCGCCGTCTTCCCGCAGACCCTGGCGGATACCACGCAGCACAGCCTCCAGCGCCAGTTGGGCAGCCATGGGGGTTGCAGTGCCCCCCAGCTGTTGTCGTACAAGTTCCTGGAGCCCCTGGCGGTTCATGGTGTCAGTCCCGGTTGTTGTTGGCACGGCTCAGCAGAATCAACGCGTAATAGAGGAGCATGGCAAGCGATGAAAGGGCTGCTGCCACATAGGTCATCGCGGCCCAGCGCAGGGCAGAGCCCGCCTGGCCATGCATCGCCCGGCTGGCGAGTCCGCTTTGCTCCAGCCAGGACAGCGCGCGGCGGGAGGCATTGAACTCGACCGGCAGTGTCACGAAGGCAAAGAGGGTAGTGGTGGCATAAAGCGCGAGACCAATCCAGGCTACGGTGGTGCTGCTGCCCAGTGCAAGCAAACCCAGACCACATATCAGAATAATCTGTCCCAGCCGGGAACCCAGGTTGACCATGGGAACAAGAGCAGAACGTAAGCCCAGCCAGGGGTAGGATTCTGCGTGTTGTACGGCGTGGCCGCATTCATGAGCTGCCACTGCCATGGCTGCCACACTTGCCTCGTTGTACACACTTTCGCTCAGGTTTACAGTGCGGTCCAGCGGGTTATAGTGGTCTGTAAGCCGTCCCGGGGTGGAAATGACTTGCACATCAGCCAGTCCGTTCTGTCGGAGCATGCGGCGGGCGGTTTCTGCCCCCGTGAGTGGTGCCGGTTCCTGAGAATACTGGTTAAAGGCGTTCTTGAGTCCCATCTGTACAATGCCGCCTATGACGGCAGCGATAAGTACCAGGGCCAGTCCGATGAGGGTGACTCCGCTGTACATGCCAGGCGTGGCGCCATGGGCTCCGTAGAAAAAATCGTTGTTGCCGCCGTAGTAATACGAGGCCTGGGCAAGGAAGTTGGTTAATTCAATCATTTTCTATGGGGTGTAGATGCTCCGGAACGGTTATTTGTTCAAAAATGGATGTCGCTGATGTTGGCCCGCAGGTGTTCAGCGCCGATACGACGGATGGGACTGTGGTTGAAAAATTGTTCGAACTCTGCATCGTTCAAGGTTGCAAGTTCTTCGGGCTCAATTTTTGTCAATGCTGCTGGCATGAGCAGGTGCGGGTCAATCCGGTGAGGGGAGGGCAGATTGTTCCATGGACAGACCTCCTGGCAGGTGTCGCACCCGTATAACCTGTCAGCTTTGTTGGCGGCAATTTCCGGCGGAGCTGCATTTCTGGCTTCGATTGTCCAGAAAGAGAGGCACCGGCGGGCATCACAGCAGCCGTCCTGTAAGGCTCCGGTAGGGCAGGCTTGTTCGCAGCGGTGGCAGTTTCCGCAGCGGTTTTTCATGGGGCTGTCCAGCGGTAGTTTCAGGGTGGTCAGTATGCTGGCGAGAAAACAGTAGGAACCTCCGCGCGGTCGTATCAGCAGGCCGTTCCGCCCAATCCACCCCAGCCCTGCCTGAGCTGCAAAAAAACGTTCGCTTACCGGGCCGCTGTCGGTGAAACAGCGTTGGCGACCGCCGTAGAATTGCAGCGTTTCATCCAGGTCTGCCAGCTTGGCGGACAGGAGTTTGTGGTAATCATCCCCCTGAGCATAGCGTGCTATGTGACCGGCTGCGCTGCGTGCATCTGTTTTTGGGTATTCATAGGTGAGCATGACAACGCATTGCACGCCGGGAAGCACGAGTTCCGGGTTCTGCCGTGCAGGCAGGTGCCGCTCCAGCCATGCCATGTCGGCGTGTTTGCCCGCGGCGATGAAATCAGCTAGTCCGGTGCCCTGGGGAAGGCTGGCATCTGCTACGCCGATTCCGGAGAATCCCAGCTGGGCAGCGGCATATTCCAGCGCTTGTCGTGCTGAGACTGCCTGCTGGTTTTTATCAGATTTCATGGTCTTCTTTGGATAGTTGTAACCATTCCTTGAGCCGTTCGCGGCTGTATTCTGAGATTGGAAGTGCCAGAATAACCCGGTATACAGCATTGTCGATTCGTTTCTGCGGTGGCGTGATGCTCAGATTCCTGGCCCGGATTCCTTCTTTGAATACCAGCCGCTGCATGTTGGCGGAAGCTTCCCGGTTGCCCAGATGCGCTGCTTTGCGGTACAGCTTGAGTGCGTTTTCGGAATTTCTCGGGGTGGGGTATCCTTTTTCAAACATTGTGCCCAGATTATTCAGGCAGCGGGCATCATTCAGCCTGGCGCCATGACGATACAGTTCAAAGGCCAGGCGGGCGTTGCGCGGCATGCCGATACCCTGGGCGCACATGTAACCCATGTAAAAGAATAAATGCGGGGTTTCAGGGGCATCCTTTGCCTCTGCCTGGCTGCGCAGTATCTGCCAGGCTAGTTGCGGATTCGCACTCACTCCATTGCCGCACATCAGATAACGGGCTTCTTCCACTTTTGCCTGCGACATACCGCGGAGAGCCGCCTTGTGCATCCATTGATACGCTTCCTGTTTATTTGCGGTGCAGCCTGTGCCTTTCTCAAGATAAAGAGCCAGCCGGTACATGGCCTCGGTGCGTACTTTCCGGAGTTCCGGTTTGGCGCGGTCCAGTCGGGGTGATTCTGCCAGCGAGCGCGCCAGATGCGCAGCTTGTTTGGCATTGGCCTCCAGCCCTTTGAATTTTCCCTCGTAGACATCCATGAGCAGGCGGGCGGCATCCGGGTGCCCCTCCCGTGTACAGGTTTCCAGCAGCAGGGGCACTGTTGATACATCCTGGATGGAGCGGTCCTCCAGCATTTCCCTGGCATGCGCATACATGTTGCCTACATCCGTCTGACTCAAGGTGTTGCCCGGTGCAGGACTGCCCTGCACAAGCCCTGCAAGGAGGATGGGTAAAAGGCAAAGTATGTGGCGCAGCTGCATGCTTTCTGTATAGCATGTGCAGAATCATTTGTCCATGTTTTTCCGTTTTTTGAAGATTTGTGCTTGACTTTGGATTGTTCTCCATGTATTATTCGCTCGCTGTTTTGGCAGCGCAAGTGCGCGCGTAGCTCAGCGGTAGAGCAGCGGACTTTTAATCCGTTGGTCGAGGGTTCAAATCCCTCCGCGCGTACTCCATGTCCCCATCGTCTAGGGGTTAGGACATATGATTCTCAGTCATAGAACCGCGGTTCGAATCCGCGTGGGGATGCTCAATAAAGAAGGCCCGGGATTGCTCCCGGGCCTTCTTGTTTGCAGTTGAATGAGTGTTACATGCCGACGATTTCGTAGCCGCCGTCCACGTAAAGAATCTGCCCGGTCATAGAGGCTGCACCATCGCTTGCGAGATAGGTAGCGGTGGCACCGAGTTCTTCCAGCGTGCAGGAGCGCTGCAGCGGGGCTTTTTCTTCATAAACCTTGAACATGCCCGTGAAACCGGAAACACCGCGTGCAGCCAGTGTCTGCACCGGTCCTGCAGAAATGCAGTTCACGCGGATGGGAGCTTCGCGGCGACCCAGGTCATAGGCCAGGTATTTGCAGCATGTTTCCAGAGCTGATTTGGAAACGGCCATCAGGTTGTAGTTCGGCACTACTTTCTGGCTGGCGTAGTAGGTCAGCGCGGTGATGGAACCGCCATTCACCATGAGCGGAGCCACGGCACGGGAAAGTGCAATCAGGGAATAGGCAGATACTTGCAGCGAGATGTTGAAAGCATCGCGCGGAATATCGGAGAAATGCCCGTCCAGTGTGCCGGGGGCCTTGGGAGCAAAGGCGATGGCATGCAGCAGCATGTCCACATGGTCGGTGTGTTCGCTGACGAAGCTGAAGAAATCTGCGATGGACTGGTCATCTGTCACATCCAATGCGCACACGGGAGTGTCTTCGCCGAAGTGTTCCTTTACCAGTTTGATAACACCATCCTTGAGGCGTTCACCCTGGTAGTTGAAGATGAGTTTTGCGCCGGCCTCGTGCCAGGCTTTGGCTATGCCGAAAGCAATGCTGCGGTGGTTGGCAACACCGGTTACAATGCCTACTTTTCCTTCTAATGGTTTGGTTATGGACATATAAGATGTATTGTTTTGTTGGTGTTAATACAGGGGGAATTCCTGCATGATGATACGGGGGTACGTGTGCGCCATGCCGATGCCAACGTCTTCCATGTGCTTGATTTGAGCACGGATTTCGTCTTCGCTGGTATTCGGGTCGGTCACGACGTATTTGAGACGATAGTACACAAGGCCGCTTTCCATGTCGATAAGCAGCTGTCCTTCCGGCAGATTCGCGTTCAGGGTGAGAAGAAGCATGCTCACTTCGGCGCGATCGGCAGGGGAAATGCGATAGGCAAAATTGACATCAAAAACCAGACTGCACGGTTCCTTCAGTTCGGTGAACATGAACGAGCAGGGGATTTCGGTATTCGTTACGGGAAGGTAGGCCAGGCCGATTTTCTCGCTTTCGGAACCCATGGTAACCCATTGGTAGGATTCAGCATGGCTGATAAGGTGCTGGCGCACCAGCGCCAGTAAATTCGGTTGATTCGGCATATTTTAAGATTGCAAGGGGTTGCAGAATGAGACTACTGTTCGTGTACCAATACTACACACAAGCTTGAGAAGAGTCAAGCTTTAGTATATAAAAATGAGAGGTTCGCCAGTTTAAATGACTTCTTGGTCTATGATTTTTTCAAGGGAATCGAGGTGATGCCCCGGGCTTTTTTCGCAGTTGCGGCACCCGTGCGTTGAATTTCGTGATTTTTTATGGTTGCAGCCTGAGAAATGCCCTTGCGACCGTGTTATAAAATCGCTTGCTTTTTCAACAGTGCAGAGGTAAAATGAACCCGCTATGACAGATGCTAAGAAAGAACTTCTGAATATTCTACTGACCAAGTCCATCAAGACCGGCCATTTTATCCTCGCCTCCGGCAAGGAGAGCGATTTGTACTGTGATTGCCGCATCACCGCTCTGGATGCCCGCGGTGCCAATCTCATCGGCCAGGTTGGTTGGGAACTGGTGCAGGAGGAAATCATGCCTAAGTTCCCCGGTGTCACCTCCATTGGTGGTATGACCATGGGCGCAGACCCCATTTCTCTGGCTATCGGCATGTATTCTGTAGAGGCTGATGAGCCGCTTAAGGTTTTCACTGTGAGAAAGGAAGCCAAGGACCATGGCCGTGGCAAGCGCATTGAGGGTAATTTCGAGGCGGGGCAGGAGGTCATTGTGGTGGATGATGTCATTACCACCGGCGGTTCCACGCTGAAAGCTATCGATGCCATTGAGGCAGAGGGTGGCAAGGTTGTGGCTGCTCTGGTGCCCGTCGACCGCCAGGAAGGTGGCCGCGAAGCTATGGAAAGCCGCGGCATTCCGGTGTTCCCCATGTTCTCCCGTGCTACTATTTTCGGCGACAAGTAAAACATGCTGCCCGTTATTGCAGGTGTAGAAGGGCTTGTGCTCACGCCACGTGAGCGCGAGCTCTTCTCGCGTCTGCAGCCTGCGGGTTATATCCTCTTTACCCGCAATATTGCGGATTATGAGCTCACCCGGGAGCTTACTGATGAGCTTCGCCGCCTGACTACAGGGCCGGATGAGCCCATTATTGCTATTGACCAGGAGGGTGGCCGCGTGGTGCGCACGGCCGGAATCGGCGTGCAGCTTCCTTCCGCCGCGGCGCTGGCGCAGAAAGGAAGCAGCCACGCGATTCGCCAGGCTGCCTATTACAACGCCAACTGCCTGCATACCCTGGGGGTGAATACCAACTTTGCCCCGGTTCTCGATTTATCCTCACCCCATGCCAATGCTCTGCCTAGCCGCTGCTGGGGTGCCGGCACGCAGGAGGTGATTTCCAAGGCCGGAGTGTGGAACCGCGCTACGGTGGGGCGGGGTATCATGACCTGCGGCAAACATTTTCCCGGCATGGGTGCTGCAGAGAGCGACCCGCATCATGATTTGCCCGTGCTGCATGGCACGCGCGATTCGTTCCTGGCCTCGGCCGCCATGCCTTTTACCGCGCTCATGCCCGAGCTGCCCTCGCTCATGATTGCTCATCTTCTGATTCCGGAGATTGACAAAGAGCTGCCTACCTCGCTTTCGCCGGCTCTGGTGCAGAGATTCCTGCGCGACCAGCTTGGTTACGAGGGCGTTGTGTTCACTGATGATCTGTGTATGGGCGCTATTGCCAAGCGCTATACCCCTGCGGAATCTGCAGCCATGGCGCTGCGCGCCGGGTGTGATTTGCCACTCATCTGTCATGATGCGGTGGAGCACCTCGAAGCCGTAGCTGCCGCCATTGCGGAATTGCCCGTCAGAATTCTGGAAACGGTTGAGCAGCGTATAGAGCGTTTCCGGCTTCACATCTCCACTCCGCGTCCTATGCCATTCATCGAGTGGAATGACTACCTGAAAAACGTGGCAGAGTTTACCGCGTCCATCCCGGAAGTCTCAGCCACACCCGGCTCCCCGGTGCAAAAGTATTAAAATGCCCGACGGGGAAGGGAGGGTGAGCGATTTCATTTGAAGCGAAGTCGCTTTAGTTCTTTATCTTGCCTGTTTGCTGGACTGAAGTTCCGTGCTTTGATAAAAGGCAAGCCCCGCTTCCGGAAAAAGAAGCGGGGCTTTGTCTTTATTTTGCTGTTATCAGCAGTTGTACATCTTGGTGTAGTACTCGTCTGCCATGCGGTCGGAGTCGAAGGCGGGGCAGATGTCGTGCAGACCGGTGAAGACGAGATCCATCCATTTATCGCGGTTGTCGTAGTAGAGGGGCAGAATCTTGTTTTCGAGGACGCTGTAGAAGTTGTCGCGGTCGGAGCGGTCTCGGGCTTCGGGGGCGAGTCCTTCCTTGGCCTCGGGGATGAGGAAGCAGTTCTCGCCATCGCGGGCGAACTCGCGCACCCAGCCATCGTTGGTGGATACGGAGATGGAGCCGTTCATGGTGGCGCTCATGCCGGAGGTGCCGGAGGCCTCTCGGGTGACCACGGGGTTGTTCAGCCAGATATCGGAGCCGTTCTTGAGGAGACGGCTGAGGCCCAGCTCATAGCCGGTAAGCACAGCGCAGCGCGGGTATTTCTCGCTCAGTCGGTTGAGCTTGTTGAAAATATCCACGGCGGTGAAATCGGTGGGGTAGGGCTTGCCGGCCCAGATCATCTGCACAGGGCGGTTGGTGCGCTGCAACATGCGCTCGAACATGACCGGATTCTCGGTGATGAGGGCGGGGCGCTTGTAGGCGGCGAAGCGGCGGGCCCACACGATGGTGAGGGTATCCTGGTCGAAGAGGTGGCCGGTCTGCTCGCCCACCACGCGGAAGAGCTCTTTCTTCAGTGCGCGCTTGCGGTACATGAAGGCTTTCTTATCTCCCATCGCGTAGGCTTCTGCCAGCTCGGGGTCCTGCCAGTATTCGCGATTCTGGGCGTTGGTTACATGGGTGATGGGGCAGATATCGCTGTAGCCCTGCCACATCTGGCGGGAAACCTCGCCATGCAGCGCGGAAACACCGTTGGCCATGTGCGAGAGGCGCAGGGCGGCCAGGGTGTAGTTGAATGTCTGCTCGTTCGGGTCGAGCTTGAGCATGGAGCGCACCTGATCCAGCGGCAGGCCATCGAAGAAGGAGAAATTGGCCATGAGGTTGATATCCATCTTTTCATTGCCTGCTTCCTCGGGGGTGTGGGTGGTGAACACGAAGCGCTTGCGCACTTCGTCCACATTGCCGCCGTTGCGGGCCAGCATGTTAAAGGCGGCGCCGATGGC
>JAZRKW010000078.1:0-3371 GCA_045646505.1 Akkermansia sp.
CAGCTAAAACACTAAGCCGAAGCTTCTGCCACCCACTCCGCTACGCTCCGGGGTTCTGATATGTTTTTCATTTTACCCAGCGTTCCGCCGCAACGCGGCTCCACGCTGGGCTATTATTGTGTCGCCCTCTCCGAGGGCTCAAAATTCCTCGGGCTTTCAGCCCGGCAAATTCCCATTTATTGCGCAGAGGGGGGCTTCTTCCAAAATGTTGCTGATATTTCTATTTTCTACAAAATCTTTGGGACACGTGTGGGTTGATAATATTTTTACCAACTTCGGTCTTGTCATGCAGATGTGCTTGTGATAACCTGAAGGGTTATGAACGAAGCAACGATATATGCTGAACTTTTCGCTGCAATATGCCACAACGATGCTGAAACGGTGCAAAAACTGCTGGTGGAGGGGGCTGAGGTAAACAGGAGATTTAGGAATCTGCGTACCCCTCTTATGGTGGCTGCCCGGGCTGGTGCTCACGCGGTTATCCCCGTACTGCTGTCGTATGGCGCCGGAGTGCATGAGACCGATTCTCAGGGCTGCACGGCTTTCCATTACCTCTGCCGCTACGGGCAGGGAAGCCATTATCACCGGGAGGCCCACACAGAGTCAGCCCGTGCATTACTGGTCGCCGGGGCAGATGCCTACCGGAACGACGCTGCGGGAGATTCGCCTTTCTGGCTGGCATGCCGCCGCGGATTGGTCAATGTGCTCAAACTCATACATGCACACAGCGCCATACCGATTCATGCCCGCGATGCCAATGGCGATACGCCCCTGCACCTGGCCGCCCGCAGCTCCTACAACACGACGCATTTTCTGCTGAATATAGGCTGTGACCCGGATGCCTGCGGGGCCGATGGTAAATCGGTGCACGAAATCGAAAACCTTTACTATGAAGTCGCGCAGCGACAGACTCGTGCCGGATTCTCTGAGGAGCAATGGTACAGGTGGTACATCGCCCCGCCTGAGCCGCCCGAAGAACAGACAGACGACTACGCCGAATGGGCTCTCACGGTCGATTTGCATGCTACAGACAGGCGTGGGTTCACTGCTCTGCATCACTCAGCGGCTCAGGGGCGATACGATGTGGCAGCTATTCTGATTGACCGTGGCGCGGAGGTGGATGCCCCGGCTCGTTCCGGCGCTACCCCGCTCATGGTGGCTGCTCGTGCAGGCCGATGGAAGGTGGGGCACCTGCTGATGGCCCACGGGGCAGACCCATACCGCAGAGATTCACGGAAATTCAACGCAGTGGATTACGCACGCCGCGCAGGTAACCGCCGCATGTTCCCAGTGGAGTAACCAGCTGCCGCCAACTTGTATATTGTGAATGGCAAAAATGCAGGAAACACACAATAAAATGCCCGCCGCTAGCGTCTATTTATTAGAAAATCTGCACTTTCTGCCATTTTTTGTTGCGGATTCGGGGATGGGAAGTATTATCTTATGTAAAGGGGATAGAGAATAATGAATACAATTTTCCGTAAAATCCTGACCACCACAGCCCTGTGCCTTGCGGCGCTGGGGCTGAGCTCCTGCAGCTGGCGCTGGCCCTCTCTGCATACGGCAGAGGCAGTCCTGCTCTATGATAAGCAGGTGGTAGTGTGCATCGCAGAACCAGGTTCTATATTCAAATACAGATACAAGGGACTGGATTGGTATCCCATCAAGCTGGCCCGCGCCATAGATAAAGGGAAAAGCATTTATCGGCGTGGAGAAGGAGCCGCCTGGTGCATACAGAATACCACCGACCGCTACCAGATTCTGCAGGAGAGCGTGCGCACCTGTATGGTTCCGTGTGTAGAGCATTGCACCACCCGTGTGAACGGGGGGATGCGTTTCGACCAGGCCATCATGGAACAGGATTTTCCGTTCTCAAAGGCAAAACGCATTGAAATAGCCGGAGATGAGGTGCTCCTCAGTATCCATGGCCCGGGCGAGCTCTGTATGCCATATCAGGAAGTCCGCAGTGCTGTCGCCGGTATGCCGATAACGGAGACACCCGCCCGCCCATCCACCGGGCAGCGTATCGCCGCCGCGCCGCTGCAGGTAGTGGATTTCACCGCCACTGCTGCCATGCGGGCTGCGGAAGCAGCTGCCATCATCGTTCTCCTGCCTCCGGCTGCCGTATGGAATGGCATTGCCAAGCTATTCAATGGATAATATCAAACGCGTAACATCACCATGGTTTCTCTCCACAGACTCCTGACCACCACAGCCCTGTGCCTTGCGGCGGGGAAATAACGAATAAAAAGCCACCTTGCAGCCTAGGATTTTTCCTAGGCTGTTCGCTTGTCAGGACGGAGCATCGTCCTCCCCTAGCAGCCCGTTTTTTGCGCCATCGGCCACAAAAATGCAGGAAATGCTCAACAAAATGCCCATCCTCGCTTGAACAGAGGGGCGGGAATTGGTATAACGTCACGTAGCGGATACACGCTTAATCTCAATGAAGAGCCGACTCAAAATCACAGGTTATGTGGTATGCCTTTTGTCTGTCTTTTTGCTGGCGGGGTACATATCGCTCTACACCGGGCGCTACACCGTTATCGACCTGGGCGGGGCTATTGACAACATCGGTAAGCAGACGCCCCATCTGCAGGAAGAAGCATGCTGGGAAACATTGGGCGACACTCAAATTGCTACCTCCGATTACCATTACCAAGTCTGGGAAAAAGACGACATGTTCTATGTGCAGCTTCCCCTGGCCTATCTGCCGGCAGATGAAACGGTATTCCTCCATTGCAGCGGGTACGGAGAGAAAAACACATTGGCATGCACCTGGCCGAATGTAGTGACGCAAGAGAAAATACAAGCAGCACCGTTGGAGCATTTCATCGCCATTCTCAGCAAAGAACAATACGAAGATGCCTGCAAGTGGTTTAAGCTCGACCTTAGCCTCTTCGGTAAAAAACTAGCCGGCAAAAGTCACAAAGTTTACCCCATGAACGAGGTCGACATGACAGGAGCAAAAAAGATAGTGGATCTCCACCCGGCAACGGCCTATGACAAACGCCCGGAACTCTGCCGCGTGGCAAAAGAAGCACCGAGCAGACGCACATGGTACAACTACTGCCTCATGCCGCTCAGTTGGGCTGCCGAAGTTGTGGATATTCCCCTCACCATCATCGCCACTCCCATCGGTTGGCTGGTGGATGCCATCTACGAGCCCCTGCATAACTGATTCAACGCCTGTCCCCCGGACTCAAGCACCCCCATTTCCTCTGGTTCCTGAGCAAATATCGAAGAGAAGCCCCCAGAAAGGTGGGCGCAAGCCCGAACTCGAAGTCGGAGCTCAGTTTTCGCGCCATCGGCAACAAAAATGCAGGAAACGCGCAACAAAATGCCCGCCGCGAGCGTCTATTTATTAGAAAATC
>JAZRKW010000079.1:0-62724 GCA_045646505.1 Akkermansia sp.
GTCGGTGGGCCTCACCATGCAGGGTGCCCGTTTCCTCCAGCAGGAAACACTTCTCATCATCCTTCTGGGTGTGGTGGCGTTCGCAGTGGCCACGATTTGTGGTCTGCTTTGCGCTCAGCTCATGAACCTGGTTCCCGGCTGGCGTAAGAACCCCATCAACCCGCTCATCGGCTCTGCTGGTGTTTCCGCCGTGCCGATGGCTGCCCGTGTGTCCCATAACGTGGGCCAGCAGGCCGACCGCACCAACTTCCTGCTCATGCATGCCATGGGCCCGAATGTGGCAGGTGTGATTGGTACCGCCGTTATTGCCGGTTACTATATCACCACTCTGAGCGGTCATTGATAAAGCATTGATAATTATAAAAATAAGGCGCGTATCCGCAAGGGTGCGCGCCTTGTTGTTAAATCGTCACTTGACAGCGGGCTGTTTGGTCGTTACAATATGTGCCGATGAGTTATGCGCACCACATGTTGGGGATGAGCCTGCTGAGTGTTCTGCCGGTAGCGGTGGGGCAGGTGTGGGCCGCTTCGGAGGAAAACGCATTATCTGTCTGCCGTCAGCTTGTGAATGAAGCACGCGAGGTGAACCGGTTGCTGCGTACGGTGAGCGACCGGGAGAGCGGCGCGTCTGTTGCGGCTGAGTTGAAACCGCATATGGAATATATGCGTACGGCGATGGAGCGCCTGGGCTCGCTGCCGCTGAGTTCTGCAGAGGAAATGCGTGAACTGGAGCAGATGATGCGCGATTTGACGCATCTCTCCCAGAGTTATATGTTGGTGGTTCACCGATTGGCAGAGGTGAACGCGTACGGGGCAGATGAGTTGCTTCGTCTGTTTCAGTATTACAAGATGAACTCACATGAATCGTCCGCGGTCAGTCAGCAGACTGACACTCCATTGATTCGCTCTTATACGGAATGGTGCGATTCTATTGATGATATGATTTATCTGCTGCGGCGCGCACAGGATGCTGCAAGCGCAGCAGCTGTGGTTGAAGAACTGGCTGCCTGTTGCCGGAAGGCAGAGTCCAAGGCCTGCCAGGTGGAGAACCTGCAGTCAGGATTGTCACCCCAGCAGGTGGAATCTGAGCGTGTGCCCATGGAGCGACTGCAAAGTTTACGCAGAGAGTTACGCAACGAGTTGCTGCGTTTGCACGCGGCCGATGCGTACGGCGCAGGGGTGCTGAGAGAACAGCTGGCGCATTGTGCCCGCGCGGCGCGCTGCTGAAAAAAGCGCAGAGGGCTTAGAGCAGCCCGTACTGGAGAATAAGAGCTGCTTCAGATTCAATTGCTGATTTTTCCTGGTTAACCAGCTCCTGCTTTATCGACTGCAGGGTGTTTGCGTTCTCGAGGAATTCGGCAGCATTGGCGGCAGGAGCAGAGCTGAGGTGTTCTTGCCGTTTAATCATGAATCCGCGCCAGGCGTAGTATTCATCCATGCTGGAACGCAGGGTTTTAAGCTTTTGTTTGAGATCAACCAGTTGAGCTGTAGTTTCCTTTTTGCGCAGTTCGTAGGATTCTTTACTGTCGCAGTAATTATTCCAGGTTTTCAGCTTGGTGTCGAGTGAGTAATTGAGACTCATGTTCAGCTTGGTATCATCCGTATCCAGGAACGTGCCGGAGTAGGTACCACCGGTTGAAGAGAACAGAGAAGGACTGTACAGATTGAGGTTGATGGTGGGCAGGTAGGTGAGCGCAATGCTGTACTGGTTCATGCGGGCTTGTTCCAGCTCCATGGCAAATTTGCACACGACGAGCTCATCCAGCTTGTTCATGCGTTTGCGGTATTTTGCCCAGTTGAATTGGGGGACAGAGGCTGGCAGAATCTTCCAGCGGGCAGAGTAATCACCCAGCAATGAAGCCAGGGGCATCCAGGCCTCGGATTCATGAGATTTTCTTTTGAGAGAGATGCTGGTTTTTGCATCTGGTTTTTGTTTTTCTAGCGCTGCGAGCCTTGCTTCAATCTGTTGCTGGCGTTGCAGTGAATATAACTTGGAGATGAGTTCACGTTCCTTGCCCTCCAGCGCTTTTATGGCTGCAAAGGTTCTGATTTTTGATGAATAAACGCGGTAGGGAACCTGGGTGAGGGAAGGAAGGTTGAATGTGATATTGAGATTCTGGGACAATTCGTCGCTGTTGACTGTTCTGGTCAGCTCGCTCAGCGAGCGGGTCATGTAGGCGTAATAGGAAGCACCGGGAATGAGGTCGGTGTATACACTTAATTCCTCGCGTTCAGCTTTGCTGATGGAATTTCTGGTCTGGATGTAGCCGGTGTTGTTCCGTTTTATCATGGCCACAGCCTGGTTCCATGAAATCGTACGGATGGGGAGCTGTTCCCAGTTTTTAATATCTGCGAACTCCTGTTCAATATCCATGGAAACCTTGTTGAGTCGCTGATTAAGATTGCAACTCTGCAAGGCAAGAAGACAGATGGTCAGCAGGGGAAGAATCCGCATACGCAGGTTATGCTAGCACATGAAAAGTGGCTTGACAAGCAGGAATCATGCTTTCGTATGGCTGTGAATGAAAACGGCAACCAACGCACTGCAGATGCCAAGAGCTGCGCATTGCCACTGTGGCGGCAGACCTGCCCAGTTCATGCCCCCCTGGATGCCTACTGCCAGCATGCCCAGAAAACAGTCAATCAGGTTGCCTGCGGCAATCACGTCGCCCCGTTTATCATTATCGGCGCGGTCCTGCAGCAAGGCATTGAGCGGTACCAGGTATCCTGCTGCCATGAATCCGGTGAAGGTAAGTGCTGCAAAGAACCACGGGGTGCCATAGGGTAGTAGCGCCAGTGCAAAACACCCCAGGGTCATTCCCGCTCCGCCGGCGCTGGCTACCCAGGTGCGGATTCTGCCGGCGCAGATGATGGAGGCAATAAGCCCGCCGGAGATGGAGCCGCCGCTCAACCAGGCGAAGAGCAGGGCAGAGTCTTTCTGCTGGCTGAGCACCTGCAGGAAATTCTCTTTGCTTGTAACCGGGTGTGCTTCTGCAGCCATCTGCAGGACAATGAGCATCATGACGCTGGCCAGGAACCAGAAGTAGCCGATACCGATTTCACTGTTGCGGAGCACTTTGTTATTCCACAGCATGCGCAGCTGGGTAAAGTGGCACCAGAGCAGATTCCAGCTGAATGGCCGGGTGCTTTGCGCCGGGTACCGGGGCATGAACAGGCTCAGAATGAAGACCACCATCGCACCAGCGGTGCAACATGCACAGGGCAGGGCTGCGGCCTGCCATCCTGAATCCGGTCCCCAGAGCTTCAACAAGGTATAGATGAGATACAGCGCACCAATCTGACCCACCAGTAGCGCCAGCATCGTGGAAATTTCCATGACTCCGCTGGCGAACCCGATATTTTCTGAGCCTACAATATCTTTGACCAGCCCTTTCTTGGCCGGACTGAAAAACATGGCCTGAATACAGAAAATGCCGAAGCTTCCGATAGCCAGTGGCAGATTTTCCTGCCAGAGTCCCAGTGTCATGCCTATCAGCACGAAAACCTGCAGCAGCACCATGGCCTGCAGCAGACGGGTTTTGCACCAGCGGTCTGCTATCCACCCGCCCAGCGGTGAGAAAAGGACAAAGGGTAGGACAATGAGCACGGAAAGTGAGTATTGCAGTTCCATGGCCATCCATATCCCCAGACCGATGAGCAGGAACTGCACGCCCTTTTCGTTCAGGGCGTTCATGGACTGAATCACCGTGAGGCTCCAGAATGAGCCCCACGGTGTTTTAGAAGGCTTGTTTTCAGCTGTCTGCATGCGGTGGATTATACACTGCGCAGCAGTCGCTGTAAAAGCTAAAAATCAGTTATTGCGGCATTTGCGGAACTTGCGGTTCCAGCGGAGCTGCCGGTTGTGGTATTTCTGCCGGGGCAGGTGCTGCTGCAGCCTGGGTTGTTTCTGCCGTGGCAGGTGCAGCGGCTGGCTGCTCAGGTTCCGGCTGTGCAGGAATTTCCCATTGGTTATCTTCCATGAACAACAGGGCATTCTTATGCTGCTGCAACGCTGCCTTGCCTACCCACTCCTCCGCTTTTTTCATATCCTGCGGCACCCCGATGCCGTGGTAGTAACACCGTCCCAGGTTGTATTGCGCGTTAGCATTACCTTTCATGGCTGCAAGAAGGAACAGCTCTGCGGCCTTTGCGCCATCTTTTTCGGTTCCTTCGCCGTTCAGGTAGCAGAGCGCCAGATTATTCTGGGCAAATGTGTTGCCGGCCTGAGCTGCGAGATTGTACCAGTAGAAAGCCTTATTCAGGTCTTGTTCCACGCCGCTTCCGGAGATGTAGCAGGTGCCGAGGTTATCCTGGGCGTTGGTATTGCCGGCTTCAGCGGCTCTGGTGTACCAGAGGACAGCCTGTTGAATGTCCTGTTCCACTCCTTTGCCGAGGTCATAGCATTTGGCCAGCTGGAGCTGGGCTTCCGGGTGGCCTTGCATGGCTGCATCCTGGAAGAGGATGACGGCTTCTGCTTCCTTTCCGGAATTGAATAGAAGGGTGGCTTCTGCCAGCCGCTCGTTTGCTGTATTACAGGCAGCCAGCAGTGCTGCCAATGTGATGCAAAGTGTCTTTTTCATGGTTGCTTGCGGAGAAAATTATTCGCGGGTAAGAAGATATCGTTCGGCATCCATGGCTGCGCGGCAGCCCATGCCGGCCGCAGAGATTGCCTGACGGTAGGTGGGGTCTGCCACATCGCCTGCGGCAAAGAGCCCCGGAGTTCTGGTTGCGGTGCCGGCTCCGCTGGTGACGACGAATCCTGCTTCATCGCGCTCCACCAGGTCTCCGGCGAAGTTGCTCACCGGTGTGTGGCCGATAGCCATGAATACGCATTTCACCTCCAGCTCGCGGGTGGAGCCATTCACCGTATCCTGAAGGGTGATGCTGCTCACTTCGCCTTTGTCGTCAGTGTGGTAAGCAGCGATGGTGCTGTTCCACAGCGGTTCCACCTTGGGGTTATTCAGGGTGCGCTGCTGCATGGCTTTGCTGGCGCGCAGCTGGTCGCGGCGGTGGATAAGATAGACCTTGCTGGCAAAACGAGTCAGGAAATTGGCTTCCTCACAGGCGCTGTCGCCGCCACCCACAACACAAACCGGTACATCGCGGTAGAAGGCTCCGTCGCAGGTAGCGCAGGCTGTGAGCCCGTGGCCGATGAGTTCGCTTTCGCCTTCCAGCCCCAGGTAACGGGCACGCGCGCCGGTGGCGATAATGACAGCCTCGGCCTTATAAGCTCCACCGGAGGTCGTGACGGTAAAGAGACCGGAACAGGCCTCCTGCGAAAGGGAAATCACTTCTTCATACGCGAAACGGGCACCGTGTTTTTCTGCCTGCTGGCTCATGTTGAACATGAGCTCCGGCCCCATGATTCCTTCGGGAAAACCAGGGAAGTTCTCCACCTCAGTGGTGGTGGTGAGCTGCCCGCCAATCTGCCCGCCAGTGAAGACCAGTGGGTGCAAATCTGCACGGGCGGCATAAATTGCCGCAGTGTAGCCGGCAGGGCCGGTGCCGATAATAATCAATTTTTCATCCATTTGTTCGGATTGTATCATGTTTTGCAGACGGTGCAAGATGATATTGTGTCAAAAATATGACAAGGATTCAGAATGGCAGCATTCGGACTTGCTAATAAGCTCGGAATATGTGATACTCTGCGCCCTGCATGAAACTGTTACGACGCAATCTGAGCCTGATGCTGGCGGTGAGATACCTTAATCCGCTGCGTACCATGTTTTCCGTTATTACCTTTATCTGCCTGGCTGGTGTGGCGCTGGGCGTGATGGTGCTTATCGTGGTGCTTTCCGTCATGGAAGGTCTGCAGCGTGAGATGGAAAGCCGGGTTCTTGCGTTTGCTCCTCATTATGTGGTGGCCCAGACGGATGGGATGAAGCGCATCAGCCTGACGGATGAACTGGTGGATTGGAGTGAGTTGATGGATAAAATCCGTGAGCTTCCACAAGTAGTCAGCGTGTATCCCCAGCTTGAGGGCGATGCCTTTGCTCAGAGCCATGCCGGCCGTATGACGGTGCAGTTCACTGCTATAGAGCCGCACAATGAGCAACAGATAGCCCCCTTGCAGCAGATGCTGCGGGCCGGTACTTTCGATTTTGGTGAAGGTCTGGACCAGGAATGTGTGATTTCTGCCACCACGGCCAGTGCTCTGCAGTTGCGCGTGGGTGATAGTCTGCACCTTACCCCGGTTGGCAGTCTGGATGAAGTGGCCGATATCTATGCCATGATTCAGAATCCGCTGCAGACGCATGAGAACAAGCCGTTCATGGAAGCGGTCAGCGGTGTTTTTGAAGGGGCGGCTGTCAGTGAGGCCGGTACTGTTGTGGAGGATGCCCGCCTGGAAATGGTGGTGAGCCATATCATCAAGTTCGATGCCGGTAAGCTGCGCCAGAGTGAACAGGAAGCCTGCGCTGCTTTCTACCGGCTTGCGCAGACCCACCGCAATGGAATACCCTTTACTGCCGAGCAGGTCGAAGAGTGGCAGACTACTGCGGCCACACTTGCCAATCTTGACCGTGATAAGGAGGATGGTAAAGCGGTAAAGAGCATCAATGAAATGGTGATGCCCATGGATTTACGCGTGGTGGGGGTGTACCAGACTCCGGAGAATATGCCGGGCCCGAATGTGTATGTACCCCTGCAGATTGCGCAGGATGTTCTGGGGCTTTCTGCCGGCGGCACCAGCCAGGTGCAGGGAATCTGTGTGCGCGTGGCAGATGCCAATAACCCCGGCAGCGTCGAGACCGATATGCAGAACCTGCTGCCTCAGCTGCAGGCTCCGCAGAGTCTCTACCCCACGGGGCTGGACTGGTATATCGCCCCCTGGACCCGCAGCTTTGAACAGTGGTATAAACTTATTGCCAATGAGCGCGTGATGATGAGTTTTGTGCTCTCCATCATTTCTCTGATTGCCAGTTTCTGTATCATGGCAGTCATGTTCACCATGTCCATGCAGCGAAAGCGCGAGATTGCGGTTCTGCAGGCGCTTGGTGCTACTCCCGGCAAGATTATGGGTATCTTTGCATGGCAGGGGGTCATTATCGGTGTGGCCGGAGCTATATGCGGTGTGATTCTCGCGCTGCTGGTGCTCTATTACCGCCTCGAGATTCAGGCTGCGCTGGCCAGTATCGGTATGGATCCATTCCCCATGCAGGCGCATGGTATTACCCTGCCTGCGGTGTATGACCCTGCCACGTTTGCCTATCAGGCATTCCAGGCATTCGTCATGGTGACTATCGCGTCCATTATTCCGGCTTTCATCGTGTCTCGCCAGGACCCCGCCAAGGCCCTGCGTTCCAATTAATTTGACCTGTTATGGATATATACTGGATTGCAGACAAAAAGAAGTGCGGCCCTGCCACTGTGCCGGACATTATTTCACGCGTTCAGATGGGGGAGCTGACCCCGGAAACCAAGGGCTGGCATGTGGGGTGTGAGCAGTGGATGCCCCTGCGTGAGCTGCCTGCGCTGGCTGATTTTCTTCAGGAAAAGCCCCAGCTGCAGCCGGAAGAAGAGAATTTACCGCCTGTTCCCGGCGCTGCTGCTGAAGCGCAGGAAAAAACAGATTCGGCCGCTGAGTTGCCGGAGGGTGCTGTGCGGGTGTATCTGCCATCACCTGCATCGCGCATGTTGGCGCGTTTTGTTGATATGGCGCTGTACACGGCTCTTGTTTTCGGTGTCATCTATGCTCGCCAGATACCATTTGACGCTGCCTGGCTGCCCGGCAGCCCGCTGATGTGGATAGGATTTGTTGTGTTGGAAACTGTGCTGGTGCATTATCTGGGGACTACGCCGGGTAAAGCATTGCTGGGGATTCAGATTCGCTGTGTGGATGGCAGCGCCATGACAATTGGCCGGGCGATGTCCCGCGCCTGTCTGATATTCATAGCCGGCATGGGTATGATGGTATCTCTGCTGCCCCTGTTCATGATGGGGTATTCCTGGTGGCAGCTGCGTTCCCACGGTGCCGTCATGTGGGACGTGCGCTGCCGCACTCTGCCTATCATGTTCAGCCCCGTTTCCAGATTGCGGCAATTGCTGGCCGTGGTGCTTGTCTTTGCGTGTGTGCATACGACCTGTATTCTGATGGAACCCTGGCTGGAAAGCATGGTGGTGCTCATGGAACAGCAGTCCCCGGAAGCCGGTCGCTGGATGCGCAGCCTGATGCCGCCGAACTCGGAAAAATGAGTATTCGGGGCAGGGGGTAAAGCATTGTCTTGTTGACAATGCTAGAGTATGCTGTATAATGCACATATGGCAACAACTCGAATTTATGGGGCAGAAGAACGCCCCTCACAGCCTTCTTTCTACATCCTCAACCGTGCGGATGAGGTGACGCTTCCCGCTGTTATCAAAGCCATGGGGGGAGAGGAGAATGTGGCGTTCATGGTAGAAGAAGTGCTGGTGCCCTCGCCGGAGGTCATGAAATATATCAACGGCAGTGGCTGCAGAATTCTTTCATTCAATTTCCGCAAGAGTAACAGCCGGGCGTTGCGCGAACAGCTCATGGAGCTTATGCAGACCGGGCTGGATGTTGTGTATGTGCCTGGTCGCCCGAACAGTATCATCGGCACTACTTCGGATGTCCCCATGCCGTTCATGATGCAGCTGGGGGCTCTTCACATTGCCCCCGTGCCTGTATTTGTGGGTGGCTATCGTGAAAATATGTGGCGTGCATTTACCGCCGGTAAGGATTATGAATGGGCAACCATCGACTTCCTGCCCAAGCTTCAGCCTGGTCCGCAGATGGGTGAGCGCTTGCTGGAGGCCTGGATGGAAGCCGGTTACACCCGCTATAACGAGAATCCCCAGTTCTCGAAATCTCTGCCCCGCATGATTGTGGAGGGTATGAAGAAGAACCCCAATGTGGAACTGGTGGATGGGCTGGATGGTTCCAGTCTGCCCTATGGCAAGATGCTTGGCGTGGCCATGGCTCTTTCGCGCTGGTTGTCGAAGAATGTGAAGGAGCCCCGGCTGGGCATCATCCTGCCGCCTGGTAAGGGTGGTGTCATTGCCAATATTGCATGCTTCCTGGCTGGTATCGTTCCGGTGAATATCAACTACACCTCATCTGAGAGCGCTTTTGAGAGTATTGTGCGCCAGAGCGGTATCAAACAGTTTGTGACAGCTCGCGCGTTCATGAGCAAACTGCCGCAGTTCCCCTGGCCTAAGGGTGAATCCATCATTCACCTGGATAAGACTCTCAAATCTCTGGGTATGCCGGCTATTGCCGGCTGGGTGGCTTTTGCCAAGTTCGCCCCTATGGCCTTGATTGCAAAGACATTTAAATTGAATGACCGCTGCCTGCACGATGAAGCAGCCCTGTTGTTCACCTCCGGTTCTTCCGGAGAGCCGAAGGGGGTGCCGCTGACCCACAAGATGATTATTGCCAATGTGGCTCAGCTTCTCAGTAAAGCGTGGGTACCAGAGGGTAGCCCCATTCTGTGCAGCCTGCCCATTTTCCATAGTCTGGGCCTTACGTTTACAACCATCATGCCGCTTATCTATGGATTCAGCATGGTGACTTATCCTTCCCCGCTGGAGGCCAAGAACCTCAATGAACTTATCGAGAAGCATAAATGCACCATCGTGCTTTCTACTCCCACCTTTGCCCGCAGCATGCTGCGCCGCGCTCATAAAGATACTTATAAGAGTGTGAAATACTTTGTGGTAGGTGCGGAGAAACTGCAGGAAGTCCTGGCCAATGAGTTCATGGAGAAATGCGGTGTCCAGCTGCTGGAGGGCTATGGCCTGACCGAGACGACTCCGCTCTGCGGTGTGAACCTGGATAAGATTGTTCCCACGAAAGAACAGCCTTACTTTGTGCCCGGTGAGAAGCAGGGGTCGATTGGACAGCTTGTTCCCGGTCTTGCTGTGCGGATCACTGACCCGGACGACGACAATGTGCGGCTGCCGCTTTCCGAGCAGGGGATGATATGGTTCAAGGGACCGAATGTATTCAGCGGTTATATCGGCCGTGAAGATTTGAATGCAGAAATCCTCCGCGATGGCTGGTTCAAGACCGGCGACCTGGGGTATGTGGACCTCAACGGTTTCCTGACTCTGGGCGGTCGCCGTTCCCGATTCTCTAAGGTTGGTGGTGAAATGGTGCCGCACGAGGTTGTGGAAAATGCCATTGAGGCCTTTGTGACCCTGCCGGAGGGCTTTACCGGTCGTGCCGTGGCAGTCATGGGCGTGCCCGATGCTGCCAAGGGTGAGGCGCTGGTGTTGCTTTCTGCTGTGCATTGCGGGCAGTTGAATCAGGCTCTTGAGGAAATCAGGAACCACCTGGTGGCAGAAGGCCTGCCGCGCCTGTGGTGCCCGCGCGAGATTATTCCCGTGGAGGCAATTCCGGCACTGCCCACCGGCAAGATGGACCTGAAGGGATGCCAGATTCTCGCCTATGAGGCACTGAATATTCCACACTGATTTTTATGGCAAGCGAAAAAGTGAACAGGCCGGTGAATGTGCGCCGGCCTGAGGTGATGGCTCAGGTGGCGGAGGATTTATCCCGCTTTCAGAGTTCATTGGTGGATTGTATCCGCGAGCAGGGGAATGAACTGGAACTGCCCGGGGTGCGTCTCTATCTGGCGGAATCGTTCGGTTTCTGTGATGGCGTGAAACGCGCTATTGAGATTGCCTATGCTGCCTGCCGTCTGTTCAAAGACCGTCGTATCTGGCTGATTGGGGAGATTATCCACAACCCGGATGTGAATGCCAGACTGGATGCCCTGGGCCTGCGCCACCTGCCGTGGAAGATGACTGACCCCGCCTATGATGAACTGACACCGGAGGACGTGGTAATCATGCCGGCATTCGGGGTGCCGGTGGAGCTGCGCCAGAGGCTGGATGCCCTGGGCGTGACCCTGGTGGACAGTACCTGTGGAAATGTCATTAAGGTGTGGCAGCGTGTGCGAGCATACGCTGCCGCCGGGGTGACCAGCATTATTCATGGTAAGGCGAAGCATGAGGAGAGCATGGCCACGGCCTCACAGTCTCTTGGTAAGGATGGCCGGGGAAATTTCCTGGTGATCTTCAATGCGGCAGAGGCGCGCCTCCTGGCTGATTATATGAATGGCCGGGGGAATAGAGAGGCCTTTCTGCAGCACTTTGCCGGTAGTTATTCCGAAGGGTTTGACCCGGATGTCCACCTGGCAGAAATCGGCCTGGCGAACCAGACCACCATGTTGAAATCTGAGACGGCGGAGATTCAGGACATCCTGCGCGCGGCCGTTGCGGAGCGCGATGGAAATGATGAGCGTTTCCACATGTTTGACACAATCTGCGGCGCCACCCAGGACCGCCAGAATGCGCTCTTTGCATTGCTGGAAAAACCGTTGGATGCCATGTTCATCATCGGTGGGTATAATAGTTCTAATACAACGCACCTGGCCCACATCGCTGCGAAGAAGGTGCCGACTTTCTTTGTTTCCTCTGCGGAGTGTCTGCTGCGTCCGCAGCGTATCCGTTGCTATGACCTGGAGCAGAAAAAGGAAGTGGTGCGGCCGCTGCCGCCCTGGTTCAAGCACCCTGAGCGCGAATTGCAGATAGGGGTGACAGCTGGCGCTTCCTGCCCGGCAAATGTGATTGAAGCCGTCATCTGCCGGATAGCTGAGCTCTGCGGCTGCGCGGAGTTGTAAATGATTCGTACGGTCCGGCAATCCTGCAAATGCCCTGCAAAGAAAAGCCCGCGTTCCAATCAGGAACGCGGGCTTCTGCTTGAATTTTGAAAGCCGGGGGCTTATTTCTCGGGGCTGAGAACGAGGTAGCCGTCAGCGGTGGAGCGACCCTTCTTGGTTTCGGGGAAGAGGCTCTTACCAGAGGGCATGATGTACTTGTCGCCATCGGAAGCTTCGTCTTCTTCCAGCTCGCGCTCCAGGTCTTTCACGGAACCGTCACAGGAGAGCAGGAAGGCATGCCCGCGGAAGGAAGAGCCGTCGAAAGCAACGCTGTCGCCCACATAGGGGGTGGCAGAAGGATAGATGCCGCAGAGAGCCAGCGGAGCATTGGACTTGCTTACGCCGTCCTTCAGGTTCGGGTCCTCGCTGTTCTTGCGCATGACATAGGCCATGGCATTTTCGCCGCGGGTCAGGGCTGCGCCGTTGGCCAGCTTTTCGTCACCTTCGCTGACCACGTTCAGACCATTGCAGGTAACTTTGGCAAAGAAGGGCTTTTCAGAAACGTTGGAGGGAGTGTAATATACCTGGCGGAAGTAGGCGTTGGCGGTGTCGCCTGTCAGCGCGCCGAAGTTCAGGTCGGGCTTCTCCTCCTGCAGACGCTCAGCTGTGCTGTCGCAGGGGTAGCTGCCGTTATCAGTCTTGAAGCCCTGCAGCACTGTGTGCAGAGACTTCAGGTTGGAGCTGGCCTTCTGGCGGTCACCGTCATTCATGTGGTCGATAATGGGACCATAACCGATGGAGGCCAGAGCTGCCAGAATGGCAATCACCACCATCAGCTCGATAAGGGTGAAACCTTTCTTTTTATTGAGTGCTGTTACTTTCATGGTAATAGATAGAATTTAATGACTCTTTATATATACCATGTGCCACTCACCGTGGCAAGCTGCAATTTCATTTTCAGAGTAAAAAGCAGGATTTTTTGCTGGTTACTTGAAAGACCGGTTTTTCTTGCAGGCTTGTTTGTATTCCTGCATTGCCTGGGATAAAGCTTGTTCCATGGCCCGTATTCGCGTTTCATCCGGAGGGTGGGTTCCGGCCAGTTCCTGCTGCAGCCTGGCTTGCGGCGTGCTGGAGAAACGGTGCCAGAATTGCACGCCTTTGCTCGGGTCATAACAAGCCTGAGCCATCAGATGCAGAGCTAGCGCGTCTGCCTCCAGTTCAAAATGCATACGTTGCTTTTCGATTTGTTTTGTTCCATCTGTCTGTCGTGATAACGCGATGGCTTTGGCCGGGTGGCGGGCTAATGCGTGCCCTAGTTCATGCGCCAGTACAAATGCCAGATCTGTCTCAGTTTCTGTGGAATCCAGAACTCCGGAAAATACGATAATTTTGTTCCCTGGCAGACATTCTGCATGGGGTAAATTGCATTCCAGTAGAACAAACTCTGCCCTTTCCACTGTGTTGCCGGCAGCGGATTTCAGCCTGCGTACGCAGCGGTCCAGCATCTGCTGGTATCCGGCGTGGTTGCAGACTTCATATCTTTCCCGGTATTCTGCCATCGCTGCACACCCCAGACTGCGTTCGTTGTCTGGAAAATTCTGCAGCGGCTGGCAGGAAACCGGGAGTAAGAATAAGCAAATGCTTCGGAAAACTGACTTCAATTTATTTATTTGAGGTCATTGAGTGAGGTTACCTTAGTGCTATCGTCAAATTTATAAATAGCGTTAGGATCTTTCTTCAGTATTTCTTGAGCTTTAGCTGGTTTTATGACGTGGAATGTGTCTGTCTCAATATCATATGCAACAACCGGTTCTTTTGTTGCTGTCTGGAGGTCGGCGTTCGAGAAGCAGGGCTCAGACCCATCCCGCCCTAGTGCTGATTTAATGTTTTTCGCAGCTATAGCTTGATTTTTTTCTGAGAATGTTCTGATATCCGCAGGGAGAGGCTGTCTTGACGTATTTTGGTTATAGCGGTTGACGATATCAGCCCAGTATTTTTTAGCTTGGTCAGGACTCAGCAAGATGTTCTTTTGCGTGTCACAGTCTCGTACTATTTGTATCTTGTTCGTAGTAATAGCCTGGATAATGGACTCCGCTGAAATGGATGGTTTGCCAGGCCCAAGAATATGTGGGGCGGGGTGTGAGTGCACTAATCCGGTTTCAGTATCTCTATTCCCGTTGAGTACGTTGCCTCCAGTAGCAGAAACGTCGCACAAATCCGTCATATACCATTTCCCATTTTCGTAGTAGTAAAAGCCGCCTTGTTCCAACTTATTGAATTGTCCATTGTTAATGAATGCTTGTTTGATATCATTCAGATTGCTGATTTCTTTTTTTCCTGTCGCGGTGCATTGTGCATCTGGGGGGGGCGGCTGTACTTTTTTCTGGTTTTGACCAGTCGGAGAATCAGTCGTCGTATCAATAGTCGGCGCATTTTTTGCGATGATGTTCACTTCTCTAATCGGCCCCATGGTTACGCGCTGGCGCTGGGTGGTATTAGCTGCTGCTGCAAATGAGAATGTGGAGAGTGCGGATCCGGAGCCGACCTGACCAACATAATTGCAGGGATAGAAAATATAGTCTTGTTTAGAGGCGTTGGCTATTTTGGCTTGGAATGACAGTGTGCCGGTGCCGCGTATATCTGTGTAGATGCCAGGCTGCAATTCCCCGAAGTTGAAACCGGTGCGTTGAATCGGCAGTTTTTTGCCCAGGTTCACCAGATTATCCAGTTCGGAATTAAGCACTGTGTTGATGGCCCCCATGTTTTTGAAATTGCTGGGGCGATAGGTGCGATTGCCAAGGTTAAATGATATCGCTTTGTCTGCCATATTCCAGAATTTGTTTGTCAGCTCGGCTTGTTGTTTAGCACGCTGATGAATATTGTCAAATCCTCCGGAGCGGGGGGCACAGCTGTTCAGGAGCTGTTTCTGGGTAGAGGACAGGTTGTTTGCGTAGTTTGCATCGGTTCCGGCGGTGCGCAATGCCCAGATTAACCTTTGCATGTTGCTCACTACAGCTGAATCTCCTGTGGCGGCCCTTCGTACCAGGTTGCTGTACATTTCCTGCAGCTCGCTGGGGATAAGTGCAGTTGTTGGTACAAACTGGTATTCATCATCTCCCACGGGTGCGGGGAGTTTGGGGTCCATGCAATACCCTTTATTATTAAACTGAATGACTACTCCTGCCGGAATCAGAATGCCATCATTTGCAACAAACCGCACACCGCTGTTACTACCTGCGGCATTGGCAGGGGTCAGCGTTTCAATGGGGGTGGTTGTGGGGATGCCTGCAAAATATTGACGCGCGGCATTGCTGGGACGCAGATTTGTTACATAATCCTGCCCCGCTTTTGCGCCTGCTCCGAGAGATGCGGTTGGAAATCCATGGTTCATGCTGCTGCAGCATGTCAGAAATGATACTGCGCAACTGAAAAGTATCGTTGATATGAGTTGTTTCATAGAGAGAGCTAAGTATTTGTTGTTTAAACGGTATATATCAGCCTTAATTCAGTCTGATGGTCTCATTTTTCTGTTCTTCAGTCAAGATAAAATTAGCTTTATTTGTTCTGTGTGTGGGCTTCTGTAAGGTAAGAATGAACATGAAGTGTTCGTCAAGATTATTCTGCGGGTAGGTATAGCGTTCCGCTTGGAACGCTGTACCGGGTAGTCGACTGTTGTTGCTTCTGCAAATGTTTCTGGTAAACTGCGCCTCGTAAGTCACCACGCAATGCGGTGCCTGAAACTACCCGATTATGATGCAACGGGGGCTGCCTGGCTTATGTTTACTGCCAGGCAGCCCCGTAGAAAAAATACTATGCCCCAGCAATTCAATACAATCTATCAGTGGAGATATGAAGTTTCCTCTCCGGATGAATGCCAGGTGACTGATCCCGACGGTCGCCTTATCCTCACAGCCTGGCCCGGTACTCCGGAGCAGTTCGTGGCAGATGGGCGACCGGTTACGCTTTCCTCAGATGCTGCCTCTCTGCTGCCTGCAAATGGAAGCAGAGTACCAGTTGTTGCCGGAAGTGGCGGTGCTTCGCTTTCTGCCACCGGGGAGCCTGTAGTGGTGCTTGCTTCTTCTCAACTTACCGTGAAACATGCTACTTGGTTTGATAATTCTGAATGGAATATTATTTCTGTGCAGCCAGATTCATGGAAGAATGAGGTGATGACTTGTTATTTGAAAACATCGGCACCGGTGGAGCTTTCTGGGGTGCAGTGGCTCTATGGTAAACCGGTTATGGTGGGTGGTTATACTTATGTAATTGCTCTGCAGCAGGTGGATGCTTCCTTGGTTCTTGCTAATCTTGCCTATTCATTACCACAATGATTGCTACGGGATTATGCTTGATGGGTGGTTGTTTCGCTTTGGATAAAGGCGCGGCAGTAGATTCCTATTGGCCAGCAGAGCGAGCTGTCTTTTCTCCTGAACTCGATGTCGAGACGCTTAAGATTGTAAGCTTTTTGACCTGCGGTGGTGATGCCGAAAACGATACGGCTCTGCTTGTGGGGGCATTTGCGAGTGCCAATGTTTCATGGCTTATTGCGGTTGGCCTGAATCGTCCGTCTAATTTATATAATGGGCGAATCAATGTTATATGCTCTAACCAGGAAGGCTTACGTGTTTATGCCGATTATGGAGATAGTCGCCTGACTCTGCTGCGGAACTCTTCCCCTGGTATTAATGTAAGGATGCAGGTAGCGGAAGGGGGTGCCGATATTGAGTCAACGGGTGAATCCGGTACGCTTGCTGACTCTTACTTGCTTGATGATGACCTCCCTCGCGAGTTCATTGTGCGTAGTAACATTACAAAGGCATTCAGTATTTTCTGGTACTCAAATGCACGGCTGGGAACACGTTGGTGTGTCCGTGCTATGCAATCCCCCGCAGGGTATTCTGCTATATATTCTGATTTTGATGAATCCTTAACTGAAATATGAGCTATGTTTTACAAGAAAGTCAAAGATGAATACGGTATGTACGCCGATGCTTCCGGTGTGCGTTATGATATATGCGCAGCCCGCAGAATACGCAACGCTACTGGTAACAGTAGCGTTGCGTACGAATGCTTTCCCTCGCTGCAGGCCGCGCTGGAAGCCTGGGGCCTTGTCTCGCTGGTGTGATTTTCAGCAATCGCCCATGAGTCCAAGGCTACGGCCTCCATCCACCTGCAGGTTCTGGCCGGTTATGAATTTAGCTTGCGGTGATGCAAGGAAGACAACGGCATGGGCTACATCTTCTGGTGAGCCTATGGCTCGCATACAGTTTGAGCGCAGAAGATACTCACGCTGGTCTTCGCTGTATTCGCCTCGCTGGATAAACCCTGGAGAAACGCAGTTTACGGTGACTCCGTGTGGCCCTACTTCCAGGGCAAGGCTACGGGAAAATCCCAGTATGCCGGACTTTGCTGCGGCATAGTCGCTGAAGCATGCCTTGCCCCGGTCTCCTACAGCGGAAGATATGTTGATAATGCTTCCCTTTTTCTGAGAGTGCATGCGAGCTGCTGCTACCTTAGAACCTATAATGCACAGTCTGAGATTGGAGTTTAGAACATGGTCCACCACTTTCATGTCCTGCTTATGCATGACCGAGGCTTTTTCCCGAGCAGACCCACCCGCGCAGTTTACCCATATATCGAGAGCGGCCTTACCCAGCACAGATGATACGGAACTAGCGACATCAGATTCTTCCTCCATGTTCATTACCAGTGCTGTACAGCTACCTGGTTTGAGTTTATTCATTTCATCTACAAGAGGAGAGAGACGTTCGAGACTTCTGCCAGCGGCGTATACATGAGCTCCTTCACTGATGAAACGTGCTGTGATAGCGCGACCGAGTGAGCCGTTAGCTCCGGTAACGACTGCATTCTGACCGGTCAGAAGCGGGGTTGATGTCAGCTGTGGCAGAGCATAAGTGCTCTCGTTGTTATACATTTTGATTGGTATCCGCTCGGGCGCGATACCTGATTTAAAAAGTAACCACCGAAGCGTTTTTTTACAGAGCTTTTTAATCATAATTTTTAATTTTGAACAGCTCGCTTGATGATGTTCTTGATTTTTGTTTTGATGCCGAAGCCGTGGTGCGCTCCTTCTGTTACTGAGGGATTTTGTGCTTCTATGATGGAATGCCATGTCTGACCATCGATATCTCTGTCAGTGAAGACTTCAAATATGATGGGGGTATCTGAAGTCTCTGACAGAAATTGAGGTAGAGCAGAGTCAAATTCATCTTTGTTGGCAGCGGAGAGATATGTGTAACCTCTGGATTCAACCCAGCCTTTGGCTGATGAAATATGACCTGCGCCTGCGTTTTTGTCTAATGATGGGAAGTTCTTCAGTCCTCTGGTGTTGAAATAGAAGAGAGAGGCTCCTCCATTATTCAGAAGCATGATGCGAATGTTGTTGCGCTGGTATTTGTTCCAGAGAGCATTCAGATCATAGAAGAATGTCAAGTCGCCAAGAATGAGGAATGACAGGCGGTTTGAAACGGCGGCCTGCCCAATAAAAGTGCTCATGCATCCATCGATACCATGAACCCCTCGGTTACAATATATCCGTATGCTGGAATCGCAGTTGAAAAATTGAGCGATACGTATTGTTGAGCTGTTCCCTAGATGTAGTATTGAGTCCTTTGGCAGTTTGGGAAGCAACTGTTGACAGGCATAGCTGTTAGAATATTGAAGCTCCGGAATGTGGAATTGAGTTTCCTTTGTTTTGCAGGCTTGATAATATTCTGAACTGGCAGAGCTATCTGCATATTGAGCCATTATCCTCAGAAATTCCAGACTGTTTTTCTCGATGATGCAGGAAAGCTTATGATACGGGTCTGCCAAGGTACCTTGCTCATGTACCAGCCAGTGTTCAATATCTGTGGAATAATCCTTTAATGTGTACTTGAAGAAGGTAACATTACTGCCGTCTAATGAAATAACCACCTCGGGAGCTATTTCCTGATTGAATGGACGAGCTTTTTCGATGTCAATGGCATTTTTGCAATGCAGGTTTGAAAGGTTGTCTTTTGCGATAACACAGTTGAAACCCTCTGATATTTTATCGAGCAGAGCTTCCTTCTTTGTTGAGAACGAGTAGTCCTGACCGCAGAGAATGAGTACTCGTTTACCCCTTATGGAATCAAAGGCGTGTTTCCATGTGTCAGCCGAGGTGTTGTTGTCAAGTCTGCGGACGATATTGATAGCGGGGAGTTTCGTAGTTGTAAATGTATCACCGATAGCAAACATTCCATAACTGATAGGAACATTGATGTGAATGGGGCCTGAACCATGGTGATGCAAGGCCAGAAATGCTTCATTCAATAAGCGCCGACAATACCAGTCATCGCGTTCATTATTGATTTCTTCTGGGAGAGTTACCGCATATTTGGTGATTCCCTGGAACATGGGAGGTTGATTAATCATCTGGTCCTCACGCTGATTCAGAAAGTATGGATGTTTATCTGCGGTGATGATGACAAGTGGAATGTTTCGATGGAATGCTTCTGTCACTGCACTGATGTAGTTACATGTTGCAGTGCCGGATGTGCTCATAATGGCAACGGGAGCTTGGATTTCCTGCGCAATTCCAATGGCAAAGAAGGCGGCGCTTCGTTCATCAGTTACACTATATGTCTCAAAGTAATCATCTTCATCGATAGAACGGACCATGGCATTGTGACTTGTTCCCGGAGAAATAACAATTTTATTAATGCCCTGTGCTTTCAGCATGGCAACTACATATAGTGCACTTTTGTGGTTGGTATACATATAAAGATATAGTTAAATTTTATTGAAAGGGAGGAGTCTGGCTCCCAGACTGGTAGATTTTATGGTATTATATATTTCAGCATAGGCGCTTTCCTTGAAAATATGTAAAGGAGTGAAATAAAGGATAAGGGAAGAGATTCCGCCGATAGCAAGTTGGAGTACAATCGGGAGTGTTGTTTGCGTACAGAGAAATCCTGGGAGACTGGCTATGCCCGCGAGTAGGAAATAAGGGAGATAATCCTTCTGCTGAACCCACCAGGTGAGCCCCAGTATCTTGCCGGTGAAATAGGCATTGAAAGCAACGGCCAGATGGCAATAGATGGCACCTGCCCAGCAGATAGCCTCAACGCTGATAGTGGCTGCATACAGCAGCATGGCGATGGAAATTGTC
Source organism: Akkermansia sp. (assembly GCA_045646505.1). Lineage (GTDB taxonomy): Bacteria > Verrucomicrobiota > Verrucomicrobiia > Verrucomicrobiales > Akkermansiaceae > Akkermansia. The sequence goes on from JAZRKW010000079.1 coordinate 19,780, forward strand.
TTCTTGATAATCTCAAGCCGAAGGAAAAGATCAGATCTTCCCTTTACCATGAGGAGGTTAAGATTGATTGTACTCATGTGTGTGGCCGCCCAGCCAGCTGCAATGATTTGCAGATAGGGTACACAGGGCAACCAGTCTGTTCCGTACATGAGCTCTATGACAGGGTTTGCCATGGCGATGAGCGCCATGGTACACCAGGCTACACCTAGCGTAGTAATGCGCATGTATTTGCGGTAGGCTGAGGTGAGGCGCTCGTCGTCGTTCTGCACGGTGCATAGCACTGGGTAGATCACATTACCGAGAATTCCGCAAATGGTATCTGGTGCCATGCAGGCCATGCTTGCCCCTTTACTGTAGTACCCCAGCTGGGCAGGGGAATAGAATTTGCCGATGATGAAGGTCCGGGAGTTGGTATATAGAATATGGAGGATACCCGAACATGCCATTTTCGAGCCGAACCCGAACAGCTCGAGGAATGAGGCCTTGGAGAAGAGAAAACGAGGTTTCCACGGAGATATAATCCAGACAATGCCAAGTGAAAGCAGTGTTGTAAAAATTCCCTGCCACATGATGGCCCAGACTCCCCAGCCCAGCCAGGCAAGACCAAGACACACCGGCATGCCGGCAAGGGTGACGATGCTTCCTACGATGGCTGGCGTTTTGAAATCGCGGCGAGCAGAGTAGAGAGTCCAGTGTACGCTGGCCGTGCTGCCGATAAACATGTTGCAAGCAGAAACGCGAGTGAGCCAGAGCAGCTCTGGCTGGTTGTAGAAGCGTGTGAACCAGGGAGCCAGGAGGAAGAGGATAAGACTGACCAGGAAGCTCATGCCTACATTGAACCAGAACATGGTGCAACAATCGTCCTCAGTCCGGTCAATCTTGCGAATCAAGGCTGAGCCGAAGCCTGCCTGGGATAACTGACTGGCAATAGCAAAGAAGATGGCCGTGAGCCCGGCAATGCCCATTTCTTCCGGGCTGATGAGACGTGCCAGAATCATGCCGTAGATGAGCTGGATGGGCTGCATGGTGAATTTCTGCAGCATGCCCCACTTGGCTCCACTGATGGTTTCCTTTTTAATGCTGGCCATGTTTTATTCGAGATTTTCTTTCAGGAATTGCAGCGCGCGCTGCTTTTCGCTGCTACGGATAGCGTTCACGTGTTTCCAGTCGATAGGTGTGCGCATGAGTTCCTTAACCTGCTCTGATGTGGGATTGATGAGGAGTCTGTCTTGCAGGCAGAATGTGCCCAGCAGGGAATCAAAACGTGCAGAGCCACGCGCCTCGTTGCCGAGGCAGACGAATGGCTTGTTGAAAATAATGGCGAATACGCAGCCGTGGAATGAATCGGTAAGCACGCACTCTGCATCGCGAATGCATCGCAGCCACTGGGGGACGGAGAGGGGAATGCGGTCCATGGCTCTGGGGGCATCGCCATGCGCAGTGAGTTGCTGGGGGTAGAGCCCTGCTTGTTCTGCCACGGCCTGGGTGAGTTGTTTCTTTTCTGCCGTTTCGTCCAGCAGATAGACTGCCATGCAGGGCTGGGGCAGACGGAGCGTCCACCAGCGGCGGATGAGTCGGGAGTAATCCGCCGGCTCCAGCAGCAAGGTGGGGTCCGGCATCTGCACGGCATTCACCCCGAAAACCTCGCGGCAGATGCGTATGCCACTGTGCTCGCGCACGGAGACAGCTTTGAAATCCTTTATCAGCCTGGCGCATTCCTCTGTTTCTTCCGCGGTCCCTTCCCATTCATCTGTTCCGAAGGATGCTGCATAGGCAAAGCTTCGCTTCCGCTGCTCTTGCGAGGCAAAGGAGAGGAAGAAGAAGGGAAGGCTTTCCATCCCTTTCGCATATTCTCCACGCCAGACCTGGTCACTGCCTACGATGAACGGCCGTCCGTCCTTCAGCTGGTGAATCCTCTTGTGTCTGTCATCCATCGGCAGGAGCCTCATGAAGTGGAATTTGAAAGGCTTAGCGAGGAATGGGAGTAGATAACGGGGAGTCTGCTCTTTCCTGGAGCCCAGCAGCATGCGCACGAGGGTAAGCCAGTAGCGGCATTTTGCCCGGGGACCCTGGGCTCGCATCCAGTCGCACCAATCGCGCTGCATGTAATCTATAGTGCAGCATTGAATGCCAAGCCGTTGCACAGCCGTCTGAAGGGCATAGGCTTGCAGAAGTCCCCCGAAGTTGTGAAAAATGGCGTGTGTCAGGATGTGGTGCATGGCTGTAGCGAGCAAATGCTGCATTCTACCATGATATGGGGGGATTATCCAGCCTTTTTGTTGGTTTTATGGTATTGTGGGGTCTGTTTCAGATTTGCTGGTAGTAAGAACGTGACGTTTTGTGTTTTCTCTGGAGTCTCATGAAGTAAACTTGGCGTAATTTCAAGAACGGGTACCGCACATCAAACAACCCGCACGCTTTAGCCTGTATTGATTCAAAATACTAAGCTCCTTCAAGGTTTCCCTTGCATCCCGGCTGATATTCTCTCTGCCTTTAAGCAACACGTAGCGTTTGCCTTTCATGAATTGGTCGAGAGTATAAGAGGTATGCTTCATCGTAAAACGTCGGATTTCGTCTAGCACCTGATTCATGTTACTGACTAAGTGATAAGCATCGTAACAAACCTTGATGTGCGGCAAGTGTCTGATAGCAGCAGCTCTGTAAGCATTGGAACGATCGATGCCAAGGTATTTGATTTTTCTTCTCTCTTTCTCATCAAATCTGGAGAAGAAATTATCAAGGCATTGACTATCCCTTCCTCTCACCATTTCCAATGGCTCCCCTGTTGCAGCATTGAGGCAAATGGTCACAAAGCCCTGTCTGGAACCAAGGAATTTTTCATCAATCAATATGCCTTGTACATTCTTCATTTTCGGCTTAGGAATTTCATTTTCAAGTACTTCCTTGTCAATGCGGAGTATGGTTGTGTAACAAATGGAATACTCTTCTTCAAGGAAGCGTGCAGATGTATGCACGAGAAAGCGAGAAATAAGACGCATAAGTCTCCAAGTATAGCCATAGGATGGATGGCAGATTTCAGGTCGCAAGGTCATGTATCGCTTACAGCAAGCACAATACCCTTGCATCGTATCAACGTACAGCATGACGTCTTTGTCTACAATAGGTAAATCACGAACGCAAATCTCTCTTACAGAGTGTGTTTTGAGTATTATGCGACAGCTGGAACAACAAAAATTGTATCTATGGTCAATTGCAAGCTTGACCTCAACGCAATTATGGCGGACAATAGCTCTGGTGGCAGTCCAGCCCTTTTACTTGTAAAGTTCTTTTATCATCAACCCTTTGTAACGAGTGTTACAAAGACAAGCAAGGCTGAACTGCCACTATTTTTGTCATCTAGGGGCTACCAGGGTATCAGCAAATCTGAAACAGCCCCCGGCGGTATCACCAATCAGGCCCACAGAGGTGTAGACTCGCGTTCCTGTGGGAAGCTAGTGAATCAAATTTGCAAATCTGTCGTTTGTATGTGGAAATTGCTTGTCAAGAGATTGGTTTTTATGTAGCATCAGGCTGTGGATGCGAAGCTCAGACCATGTGTAGGAAGAAGGTCATGTGAAAAGCCGCTAATCAGTATCATCGTTCCAGTGCATAACGCTGCAGATGCTCTGGAACGTGCTGTACTCAGTATTTTGGGAGCGGGAGAGCCGGACGTGGAAATTGTTCTTGTAGAAAACTTTTCCAGTGATTGTTCGTGGGAGGTGTGTTGCCTTCTGGCTGCTCGGTATCCTGAAACAGTAGTGGCGCTACGGAGTTTTCGCCGTGGGGTGTCTGCCGCCAGAAATGAGGGGCTCATGGTTGCGAGGGGTGAGATAATTGGCTTTTGTGATGCAGATGATGCATACTCCGCTAATGCATTGCATCAAGTCCGTGTTTTGTTGGAGCAGGGGGGATATCATTTAGTCACAACGGCATTCAGATCGTATGGAAGAGATGGTAAAGGTGTTCCGATGTGCGTGGAGGCTCAAGAGGATTGCTCGGGTAGACTATTACAGGAATATATGATGTTCCGGGATTGTATAATGGGGTCTGTTTGGAATAAGTTTTTCAGAAAGGAATTGTTGGATGGTATAAGGTTTGATGAAAAACTGACCCATTGTGAAGATATGCACTTTGTGTCGCAAGTGCTGAGCCGTTTCCCGAACGCGAAAGTTCATATATCACCGTTCATTTCATATGAGTACTATATGAATCCATCCAGCGCCACTCGGGATTATAACCGGCTGCTGGATGAATGTGGAAACTTGAGATATGTTGTGGCTTTGGACGCTATAGCGTTGCTGTATCCGGGGGATGGAGAGATGCGCCTGTATATTCGTTCTGGTCAGTTCAGGCTGATAGAAGAGAATATAGATTTGTTCCTGGAGCAACCACATGTGGTACGTAAGTTGGCAAGGACTGCGATGAAGTTTGCTTTTGCGTTTATTATGTGCCGCAGACGATATCCATTGAGACAGCGGGTGGAGAGACTTCTTCATGTGCTGCAGCGTATGTTGTACAGATTGAAAGATGCATGATATCTCATTTATCTTGTCAATGTGCATGTATTATGATACTTTTCTGACGAGTGAGTTCTATTCCGAAAATAATCCATTACTGCTGGTTTGGTGGTAAGCCGCTTCCTGAAGCTGCTCAGCGTTGTATGGCATCGTGGCGGAAGTATTGCCCGGATTATGAAATCCGGGAGTGGAATGAGTCTAATTATGATGTGAGCCGCTGCCAGTATATGCAAGATGCCAGCCGGGCTGGCAAATGGGCATTTGTATCGGATTATGCTCGTATTGATATTCTGCATCAATATGGTGGAGTGTACCTGGATACGGACGTGGAGCTGCTAAAGCCGTTGGATGATTTTCTGCGCTATCCGTTGTTCTGCGGGTGGGAGAAAAGTGAGGGAACTCCACTGTATGGTAGTGAGCCTGAGGAGAAGATGCACTATGCAGTTAATTACGGTCTGGGAGTAGGGGCTGTGCCGGGGCACCCTGTGTTGCGTGATTTAATGGAGTTATACCAGGGGCTTTCATTCTACCAGCCGGATGGCTCGCTGAACCTTGTGCCGTGTCCGGTATACCAGACTCGGGTGATGCAGCGCTACGGGCTGGATGCCACACAGGCTACATTGCAGCAAAATGCGCATTTTGCTGCATTCCCGCCGGAGTATTTCTCTCCAAAATCCTATTATACCGGTTTGATTGAAAAGACTCCTGATACGGTGAGTATTCACCACTTCTCCATGAGTTGGAAATCCCGCCGGGATAAGCAGGAGTACTTTTTTTATAGTCGGCTGGCGCGTTTTATGCAGCAGGAGAAGGCCCGTGAATGGGTGAAGAAGCAATTTGCCCGGTATGATTACTGGAAGTGGCGCATAAAGAACTTTTTGGGAATCAAGTAGGCATGCTGGTATCTATCATTGTACCTGTATATAACACGGCTCCGTGGTTGCGGCGGTGCCTTGATAGTGTTTGCGCCCAGACATACAAGAATCTGGAGATTTTGTGTGTGAATGACGGTTCAACGGATAATTCTGCTGTGATTCTCGCCGAATATGTCGAAAAAGACCCTCGCATCAAGGTGTTCACGCAGCAGAATGCAGGCTTATCCGCGGCGCGTAATACCGCGTTGGAGCATGCGACCGGTGAGTGGGTGCTGGGGGTGGATTCAGATGATTACCTGGCTGCAGATACGGTAGAGCTTGCAGTTGCGGCTGCAGCAGACGAGGTGGATGCCGTGTTTATCGGAGTCCGGCTGGTGGATGAAGCCGGTGCGGATTTACCGGATGCTGAGGGGTATTTTGTGCTGCCTGAGGGGAAAAAGCAATTTTCGCCAGAGCTTGCACTGCGGTTGAATGTGTGCTTCTGGAGCAAGTTGTGGCGGCGTAGTATGATAGAGGAACATGGTCTTCGCTGTCCGCATGGCCTGTTGCATGAGGATGAAGGTTTTTATTATACTGCAGCACCCTGGCTGCGGCAGGTGGCATTTTGTCCGGCATCGCATTATTATTATGTGCAGCGGGGGGGCTCGATTATGCACTCCAGCCGCTCTATTCTGGATTCAGCCCAGGTTTATGTGAAGGTGCTGGATTTTGTGCGGGAACGTTTGCAGCCTGAGCATGGCGAGTATTACCTGTGCATGTTGTGGCGTATTTACAAGCAAAGTTTTCATCATGCTCAGCGGGATGAACGCGCTGCGCTTGCGGGGGTTCTTCAGTCGGCTGTGCCGCAGTTGGCGGAGAGGTCGGATTATCGGGTACAGTGTCTGACCCGTCCCTCAACGCGATGGATGAGATACGAGCCGCTCCGAAAGATGTTTTGCCTGTTTGGCGTGCCGGTCGTGGCCCGGGAATTCAATGGTGTGCGTTTTTCCGGCTGGCAGTTCTCTCTGTGGCGGGTTATTCGTTGCCGTTTAGGCTTGGGCTGATGGTTTCTGGCGGATGAGTTGCCAGGTGTCTCTCAGCGCGGAGGGTGTCGTGAGCCGGAGAATGGCAAGGTAGAGACCAAGAGAAAGTGGCATACCGAAGCCCAGCTGTGCCAGCGGAGCCAGCGCATGCAGCAGCAGAGCGGGAGCTGCGGTGCAGGCTGCAGCGAGGGCAAAGCCGGGGAGCCAGTCGCGCAGTTGCAGGAGGGCGGGGAGTCCCATGTAGCGCCGCGTGGCCCAGGTGTTGATGGCGAGGCAGAGCCCGCTGGTTGCTAGTGCCCCCCAGCAGATGGCCTGCACGCTGATGAAAAACATGCCGATGAGGATGCCGATGCCCAGGCATTTCTTGATGAGTTCCAGCCGCAGGAAGAGCTTGGGCGGGCCGCCGGCCTTGAGAAGGTTCAGGTTGATAATCTGCAAGTGCCAGGTGGCGTAGGAAACGCTGAGAATCTGCAGATACGGAACGCATTCCTCCCAGCCGGGGCCGTAGCACAGGTGCACGATGGGCTCGGCAAAGGTGGCGGTGAACAGACACAGCCAGGCAATGGGCAGGGTGAAAAGCCGCATGTAGCGCCGGTATACGCCGATGAGTTTCTGCGGACTGTTCTGCAGAGTGCTCAGGATGGGGAAGGTAATCTGATCGAGCATGTAGCAGAGCACCGTGGGGCACATGGCGGCCAGCTGGGCTCCGTTCTTGTACCCGGCCAGGGCAGCGGGGGAATACACTTTGCCGATGAAGAATGCGCGTGCGTGGATGTAGGCGGTATCGAGCAGTCCGGTGGCAGCCAGTCGGCAGCCCAGCGGGGCAAGTTCCCGGAAAGAGTTCATGCTGAATCTCCAACCCGGGCGCCAGGGACAGATGAACCAGAAGAGCAGCGCGTTAATCAAGGCAGAGACAATGCCCTGTGCCATGTAGGCCCACACGCCCCATCCCTGCCAGACCAGCAGCAGGCACAGGGGCATGGCCACCAGCGCTGAGCCCAGGCAGATGAGGGCGGGCGCTTTGAACTGCCTCCGCGCCATGTAGTGCGCCATGTGTACGTTGACTGCGCTGTTCAGCAGAACGATGCCGGAGCTTGCCCGCACCAGGTTGCAGAGCTGCGGTGCGTCAAAGAAAACCGCCAGCCAGGGGGCAGAGCAGAAAAAAAGCAGGGCGATGAGCAGCCCCATGCCCAGATTGAACCAGAAAAGGGTATCTGCATCCTCAGCCGTGCGGTTCTGCTTGCGGATGAGCGCGCTGCCGAATCCGCTTGCGGCCAGGGTACCCGCCGCAGTGAAAAAGATGGCGGTGAGCCCCATGAGCCCCATTTCCGCTTTGCTCAGCAGGCGCGCCAGCACCATGCTGTACACCAGCGTGACCGGCTGCAGGGTGCATTTCTGCAGCAGCATCCACCGCATGCCATCGGCGGTCTCTCGGGTGACGCGGGTCATGGCTCAGGATGAGGAAGAATGCCTAGCGGCAGAACCACCAGGAAGAGAATGGCCATGGCTCCGGCAATCAGCCAGGTGCCATTTGTGTTAAAGAAGACAACAGGTTTCAGGAAGCGGCGCGTGCTGTATATGGCTCCGTACAGTATGCCGCCCTTCAGGATGATGAGCAGGGTTGAATCTATTGAGATATCGTAGGTTTGGCGCAGGTAGTGCTGGTGGTAGGCAACGGTGGTGAGGAAGTTGCTGAGGCTGTTTTCCTGCAGGAGAAAGCCGGCTACATCGTAGAGCCCGTCGTAGCTGAACCACCCGCCCAGAATCACGGGCAGCAGCGCATAGGCCACCAGGCGGCTGCGTTGCGCCAGAATCAGCATGAAGAAAAGAAAGGCCGCCCCCTGCAGATAGATGCATGCGGATTTTACCACGTGGTCCAGACTCCAGAGGCTGAACGCCGTGGACAGAGCCCCCAGCAGGATGATGGAGGTGAGCTGTTCCCGGGTGCGGCTGTATTCGGCGGAAGTCATGAGGGCAGGGAAATCAATGCAGATGGGTGGGGGCAACGGTGCTGGTGTAAATCATGCTGGCGCCAGTGCCCAGATGCTCGCGGATGAATTGGCTGCAGTCCAGTGTCTCGGTTCCGTATACCATGATGCACACTCTCTGCTGGTGCAGCTGACGCATGGTATCCAGGTGCTCCAGAAAGAGCTCGGCAGATATGGTGATGATAGGATACTGGTGCTCGATTGCCTGCTGCAGGGCAATGCTGTGTGAAATGCAGAATGCCGGGTACCAGATGCCTGCTTTCAGCGCCCGCACGTAATCCTGCGGGGAGAAGACTTCCACCATCATACGCTGCGGTAGAGGAATCTCACGTAGCAGGTGCCCGAAATCAGCAATTTTGTCCGTCACGAGAACCGTGTCCGGATGCTGCAGCATCAGCTCATGAAGCATCTGGCCGCTCAGCGGGGTCTGATTCCCTTTTATTCTCAGTTGAAGAGCCTCATTCAGCGTTCCGGGTTTTCTCCGGCTCCCGGTAAATTGGCAGAACATATCCCAGTCGTGCGCGGCCAGCAGGTGTTTGTCGGCCGTCATGAGTATATCGAACTCAATGAAGGAGAATCCCCGGGCCTGGGAATCTGCAAAGGCTTCTGCAGAGTTTGTGTAGAGGTAGGGGCCCACTCCGCCCCCGTGGGCAATGAGATTTCCGCTGCCTGTCTGGTGGAATCGCCGGATGTCATCTCCTCGGCTTTCCAGTGCTGTGGCCAGTTCGGTTTTGTATAGCTGCTTGCTGATGCGCAGGGCATTCCATACGCTATAGGTGCCCGCCGCCGCCAGGAGGCAGAGAATCAGGAGAGGGATTAGCCGCTTCCTTGGTTGTTTTGTGGCGGGAGACACGGTGCGAATTTGGTTATTTCTTCACCTGCAGGTAGATAATCTGGCGGTGGTAGCGGGGGTCGGTTGAATCAGTGGTGAGCACCAGGCGGTTCAGCGCCGCTTTGGCAGTGCTGCGGGGGGTGATGGTGACGGTGTATTCCCGACCGCGTTTTACGACCTTGGGTGTGTAGTCGAAGGCATCGCCGCTCAGGGCGGCATCGGTGATGTGGGTGATGGGTCCCTCCTTGGGTAGCGTGATGCGCAGCAGCTGCGGGGTGGGGGCTGCCCCGCGTTTCCATACCAGGCTGCGGGTGGAGAGCTGGATGGCCTGTGGCACGCGGAACTGCATGCGCAGTGTTACTTTCTGACCGTCTTCAGTCTCGGCAGTAATAGTTTTCTCCACATCGCGGTCAAAGGTGCGGGTATCTACCACAGCCGTGAGTCTGCTGCCGTTGGTGCTGACTTTTGTGCAATCGCAGTGGGGTTCGGCGTCTTCTATCTTTTCGCCCGTTGTTTCAAAAATCACGCTGACGCGCTGTTGCCCGAATTGGAGCGGAATCACCTGGGTAGTGCTTTTGAATCCTGCCAGTGTAGGCAGGGTAAGAAGCAAGGTGATAGCGATTTTTTTCATGCTTTCTTCTCCTCCTCTTTCTTCATAAAGAAGCTGGAGATGATAAAGAGCCCGGCGGCGATGCACACGCAGGAATCTGCCACATTGAAGGAAGGCCAATGGTAGCCGTAGGGGAACATTTCAGTTTTAATCCAAGGGAAGGAGAAGTCCAGGAAATCCACTACATAGCCACTCATCAGATTGGTGAAGAAGCCTTTGTCCTCTGCGCCGGGGATGAAGAAGCCCTGCAGCAGGCGGTCGGTCATGTTGCCGAGAATGCCGGTGGTGATGAGAGCCCACGCGATACGCAGCCCCCGGGTTGCGAAAAAGCCGTTGCGCAGCAACCGGTAAAACCATACAAGAGCGATAATCTGTACGCAGAGGAAGACAAAGGGAGCCCACACGGTCCCATGCCCTGTGCCGAATGCTACGCCCGTATTGTGCACGCGCACCAGGAAAAAGTTCATAAATTCACTGCCGGAAATAACCGGAATGATTTTATTACTGAACGAGTGCTCCCAGTTGTAGGGGAAGTTGAACACGATGGACCATTTGGTAATCTGGTCGATTGCGTAGAGCACGACAATGAGTACAATGAGCCAGAGAGAAATGCGGCGGGGCATATAATGGATAGTATGATTGTTGATAAAGGCAGGCGCGCTCCGGTGCGGGAGTGCGCCTGCCCGTTGGATTTTCAGAGTCCTGGTCAAGCCATGACGGCGGCGCAGCGTTCACAGAGCCCATCCTCATTTGCGGCGGGTTCATAGCGACGGCAGCGGGGGCACATGGCGTACGGGGTCATGGCAGCGGTGGCAGCCAGTTCAGCGCCGGTGGCTACCTCCAGGTCGGCCACGATGAAGAACTCCTTGGCGAATTGTTTGTCCTGCAGCAGGGCGAGCACGGCGGCATCCTCCGTGGCGGGCACGATGAGGGAAACGGCGGCTTCGTTGTTCTTCTTGAAGGCCTTGGCCTTAATCTGGGCTTCGATGGCTACCTGAATCACGCTCTTAATCTGCTGCAGTCGGTCGAAGGTGGCGGTGAGGCCGGCATCGAATGCGGGGACGGCGGTCGGGAAGTCCTGCTCGTGTACAGAGCCGGCGTTACCGGCGTGCTCCCAAGCTTCGTCGCAGGTGTAGGCCAGCACCGGAGCCAGCAGTTTCACCAGCACATCGAACACGCGGGCAATGGCAAACTGCTTGCTGATGCGGTGCGGGGAGTCCGCGGCATCGCAGTACAGACTGTCCTTGGTCATGTCGATGTAGAGGGCAGAGAGGTCGTTGGTGCAGAACTGGTTGATAGCCATGAACACCTTGCGGAACTCGTAGCCTTCGTAGGCGGCGCGCACCTCGCGGATGAGGGTGTTGGTGCGCTCGAGAATCCAGGCATCGGTGGCATCCAGCTTCTCCGGCTTCTCGCCTTTGTAGCCCTTCAGGTTGGCCAGAAGAATGCGCAGGGTGTTGCGCAGACGGCGGTAGGGGTCGGTAATCTGCTTGAACAGGTCCTCGCCGAAGGGTACTTCGTTCTGCCAGTCTACGCTGCTCACCCACAGACGCACGATGTCTGCGCCGTACTTCTCGTAGAAGTACTTGGCGTTGGTGGGCTTGGTGTAGGTGCCCTGGGCGCTCTTGGAGAGCTTGGAGCGGTCCTGGTTCACCACGAAGGCGTGCGTGAGTACCTTCTTGTAGGGGGCGGCGTTGCGCCAGGCGCAGGAGAGCATGAGCGAACTCTGGAACCAGCCACGGTGCTGGTCGGTAGCTTCGAGGTACACATCGCAGGGGGCGCAGAGTTCCGGGTGGCGTTCCAGCACGGCCACGTGGGAGCAGCCGGAGTCAATCCACACGTCGAGGGTGTCCTTGCCCTTCCTGAGGTTGGTGGGCAGCCCCAGCTTCTCGCAAAGCTGTTCGCTGCTCAGCTCGAACCAGATGTTGGTTCCGTGTTCGGCCACCAGGTCGGCCACCTTGTTCACGATGTCGGCGCTCAGCACGGGCTGATCGGTTTCGTCGAAGAAGACAGGCAGCGGCACACCCCAGGTGCGCTGGCGGGAGATGCACCAGTCCGGGCGGGCTTCCACAGTGCTGTAAATGCGGTTGCGGCCCCAGGCGGGCATCCATTCAGTCTTGTCAATCTGCTCCAGGGCCATGCCGCGCAGCTTCTCCATGCTGATGAAGAACTGCTTCACGGCGCGGAAGATGATGGGGGTCTTGGAGCGCCAGCAGTGCGGGTACTGGTGGGTGAATTCCTCTCGACCCAGCAGACGGTTGCCTTCTACCAGCAGAGTGATGATATCTTCGTTGCTCTGGAAGACATGCTTGCCCACGAGATGGGGCAGACCGCATTCGGCTGTGTAGTTGCCATCGTCATCCACAGGGGAGAGTACAGGCAGACCGTATGCCATGCCGGCGATGTAGTCATCTGCGCCGTGACCAGGGGCAATGTGTACCGCGCCGGTACCGGCATCGGTGGTCACATAAGCGGCATTGATGATGAGGGAATCGCGGTTCAGGAAGGGATGCCGGGCGTTGCGCTTTTCCAGTTCGCTGCCCTTGAATGTGGCCAGTTCTTCCACGAGTGCCCAGCCGGTCTTGGTGGAAACGGTTTCGATAAGCTCACGCACGATGATGAACTTGCGCTCTGCGCCGTCTTTCGCATAGCGACCGATGACGTAGGTGAAATCCGGATTCAGGGCAATAGCCAGGTTGCTGGGCAGGGTCCAGGGAGTGGTGGTCCAGATGACCATTTCGGTTCCCTCGATTCCGCACACGGCACCATCCATCTCAAATGCAACATAGATGGCGGTGGAGGTGTCCTCCATGTATTCTACCTCTGCTTCTGCCAGGGCGGTGTGGTGGGCGTAGCTCCACTGTACAGGCTTCATGGACTGGTATACGGCGCCGCTTTCCACCAGCTTGGCAAACACGCGAAGGATATCGGCCTCGTACTCAGGCTGCATGGTGATGTACGGATTGAACCAGTCTCCGAATACGCCGAGTCTGCGGAAGGATGCGCGCTGCAGGTCAATGTAGTTCAGGGCGAACTCGGTGCAGCGACGGCGGATTTCAGCGGGTTCCAGTCCTTGGAATTCCTTGACTACCTTGGCTTCGATGGGGAGCCCGTGGCAATCCCAGCCAGGGATAAATGGTGCATAGTAGCCCGCCATGGTCTTGCTCTTCACGATAAGGTCCTTGAGGACCTTGTTCAGAGCTGTGCCCATGTGCACATCGCCATTGGCAAAGGGGGGACCGTCGTGCAGTACGAAACGGGGGGCATTCTGCGCCTTTCGGCGCGCTGTAATTCGCTCATAAAGCTTCTCATTCTCCCATTTCTCCAGACGCGCCGGCTCCTTGGTCGTGAGGTCACCACGCATGGGGAATGTGGTGTCCGGCAGGAAGATGGTGTCTTTGTAGCTTTTAGCGTTTGTGGTCATACGCGCGCCATTCTACGCGCTTTTGTTACAAAAGTCAACACGTAATCATCCGCGCTGTCTTAATGAGCACGTGTCTCAAAGATTTGGTAAGCTATAGAAACATCAGCAACATTTTGGAAGAAGTCCCTATCTGCTCGACAAATTGGACTTTGTCGATTAGTTTGCGAGCGTCAGCGAGCGTCTATTGAGCCCGTCAGGGCGGCATAATAATAGCCCAGCGTGGAGCCGCAACGCAGCGGAACGCTGGGTAAAATGAAAAACATATCAGAACCCCGGAGCGTAGCGGAGTGGGTGGCAGAAGCTTCGGCTTAGTGTTTTAGCTGCGCTTCCCTGCCACCCCTCCACGTTGGTCGGGGTTCCGGTTATTTTTTATTCCTAACCCAGCGTTCCGCCGCGTGGCGACTCCACGCTGGGCTATGATTCTGTCGCCCTTGCGGGCTCAAGTTTCCGCTCACCGTTGGCTCGCCAAAGTCCAATTTATCGAGATTAGTACTCAAACTTTGGGACACATGTGTCCCAATACACACGTATCCCAAAGATTTGGCACACGTGGATTTACGATTTTGGATTTACGATTGACGAATTGGAAGTCAGCGGCTTACGCCGTTAGAATCACGAATGAATGCTTACTACCGATGGTGAGGCGGGTGATACCCCACTATAATTTTTCACACAGAACACTATGCCTTTATGTCTTTTAAGACTATTTTTCCATATTCTTTGGGACACGTATGGTTCCAATAAAGAAAAGCGCAATACTTTTACCGCACTTATAAACAAGATAACCCGCGATATCGCAGGTTATCTTATTTATCTCACATGATTAACTGATTCAGCAATCAGGCCTTTCTGCGACGGCGGGCAGCAAGGCCGCAAAGCGCCAGCAGGCTGAGGGTTGTTGTCGCAGGTTCCGGAACATACGCAGGCAGAGCAAGCAGACCCACGTTATCACCCGAGAAGGTGAACACATAGTTACTGCCGACATTGCTGAAGCAGGTAGAAGCCTGCACCGCATCCTCAGGTGTCAGCTGGGCATAGTCTACAGAATCGAGCACAAATGACTCAACCCCGCTGAAAAGAAGCACCTGCTCACCCACACTCAGCTCCTGAATCCGCTGCAACGTGGCATCTCCCAGAGTAATACCTTGCTGCAGACTCAGGCTGCCGTTCAAGGTAAGGAACCCCGATGACACCTCAAGAGTCGAGCCGGTGGACAATGTCAGGTTACCATTCAGCCGGCTGCCCGTAGTGAAACTGGCAGTGCCGTCTACTACAAGGCTTGCCACGGCTCCCTGATTGTCTGCCACACCTGCATAGAAGCTCAGGGAGGCAGAGGTTGCCAGCATCAGGTCATTCATATTGTAGGCACCTGTGCCATACAGGCTCAGCTCACCGGCATCCACCCGGATGTTGGCTACAGCATTGCCGGCGTTATTCAAGTGCAAGGTACCCGCACCGGTCTTGACAACATCAGCGCGACCGGAACCGCCAAAACTACCTGTGGATTTCAGCGTGGCACCAGCGGCTACATCATAGGAGATTGCTGCGGCATTGGTCATCACGGTGTTGGCGGCCAGCGTGCTGGTGCCGCCCGTGGCACGGATGCTGGCAGAATCCGTCACGGTGATATCCTTGCCACTCACCGTGGCAGAATCCAGTGCCAGACCGCCCTTGTTGAGCTCAGCTCCTGCGGTAAGCGCTGCTGTGGAATCCACCGCCAGGGTGGCACCTTCCTGCACGCGGATAGCCGTGGCGTTGTTGAACGCAGCCTTGTGCTTCAGCGCACCACTGCCAACCACCTCCAGAGCGGTATTGCCTTTCAGGGATACATTGCCCGTGATATCCACAGTCACGCCCTTGTCTTCGCTGCGCACCAGCTGCAGGTTTTCATCTGCCGTGGTGGCGGCGGTGTCGATGGTGATGGTACCCTCCTTGCCATTCGTTCCCCAGCTCATATTGTTGGTGAAGGTGACGGTGGAATCCGCCTCGCCGATGGCCCCCAGCGTGGTATTGGCAGCAAGGCTTACATTCAGATTGCCATGCTGCGTACCGCCCGCTGCATTGAGTCGGGCACCTTCGTTTACATTGAGGGTGGCGTACACAGCCTGACTGAATCTCTCTGTCGCACAACTACCGGTGAGAGTTAACCCCTTAAGCAGGTTGAGTGTACCTCCATCGTTCACATTGAGTGTGGCGTTGTTGTACATCAGCGTCATGGCAGCATTGCTGGTCAGTGAACCGTCAACCCTGATCTCGTTACTATAGTTGTTCATCCACTTCTCAAATCCGTAGTGAGCAAGCACAAAATCGCCGGACTCATTACCCGATTCCGCCCCGGCAATCACCAGATGAGCCCCTGCATTGACAATCAATGCTCCACCGTATGAACCGCCAGAAGCGGGCGACAGCTGAATACCATTCACGTACATTGTGCCGGCGGCTTCGGTTCCACCCACAACCATGGTTCTGGCAACACTGTAATCCGAAAGGCGGGTATCGAGCACGGCCCCGTTCTTCAGACTGAGAGTCGTGGTGATATCGTTAGTCCAGGATCTGTTATGTGCTGTGGTTTCGACAATCTTGAGGCCGTCGAGACTAAGCGGGCCGGATGCAGTGTAGTTGAAGTGCTTGGTTTCAAGCGTACCGCTGCCTTGCAGTGTGTAGTTATTGTGCTGAAGGTTGACTGCATCTGCCGTGGTGTAGGCATTAATAACCACGTTGGAATCGCCCTTGTAATCCGCACCGCTGCCGATATTCAGCGTACCGATTGCGGTGTCGGCATTGATGTTAACCGTGCAGGTGCCGGTGAAATCACCAGAGCGACCGACATTGAGGATGCCTATTTCAGTGCTGCCATTGAAGGTAAGCTGGGTCTTGTGCTGACCAAGGTTGACTGTACCCAGTGAGGTTTTCCCGTTGAAAACCATTTTGGCCTCGTCATTGTAAACCGTGACCGTATCAATGGTCGTCTTGCCGTTGAAGTTAGTGGTGGCATACTGGGAATCGATATTGAACCCACCCAGGTTAACCTCACCATTGATATTCAGGGTGCTGCCGCCAGCGCGGTTCCAAGTACCCTTCTCGCCGGTTACAGAGCCATTAATGGTCAGTGTGTAACCACCATTACCAATAGTGCTGACACCATCCAGCACCAGGTTGCCGGTGATGGTGGTCGCCTCAGTGCTCTTAGCGTTCACACCAGCAGCCAGCTGGAGCGTGCTGCCAAAGGAGCTGCCGGTCAGTGTCAGGTTACCCTCCAGCACATGAGTAGTGCCGGTGAAGTCTGCGTCAATTGCCAGCTTATTGTCATAGGTGTTGTTTGTCTTATCAAGCTTCACCTGCAATGTGCCGGTACCGATGATGCCGTTTACCGTGGCTGTGCGATTCTCCGCAGAGGTAAGGGTGTTGGTCAAAGCCAGCGTGCCCTCGCTGGCAATTTCCAGCGTGCCACCGGTGGCTTCGTAGGCAGCGGCGCTCAGCCTGTTGTTCAGCACCAGTTTGCCGCTGTCCATTTTCAGAGCACCGTTCAGGGTCACATCGCTGCCACTGAAAGTGTACGTCTCCTCATTGGAGAAACGGAGTGCGCTTACCGTTTTTGCTTCGGTGAAGTTAAGAGACGTGGTAGCAGCTGTATCGCGGAATACCACCGTCTGCCCCGCAGCAAAGACGCCGTAGTCGCCCTGCCATTCGGCATAGCCACCGGCCATGGTCACCGTCATCTTAAGACCATCGGTTCCAGCTTCAAAGATGCTGGTCAGGTACTCCGGCATACTGCTGGCCATGGTTGCCGTCTTGCCGCTCCAATCGGAGGTGAACAGAGTATAAGTTCGGCCCAGATCCAGCGCGTTGGTGTCAAGGATACCGATAGCCTGGGCATCACGCCCTGCGGCAAACTCCATGGTGCCATTGAACTGAGCCGTGCCGGCATTCAGCGCATTGGCATCAAAGGCCAGCACACCGCCATTGAGCACCAGTGTGCCTTCCATAGAGCCCTGATTACCCACAATAGCCAGGGTGGCACCTTCATTCAGCGAATAGCGTTCGCCCATATTCAGCACACCGCCCTTGCCCAGGTAAATAGTACCGGTCACCGTTGTGTTGCTGGCAAACTCCAGACATCCGGCATTGGCGTGAATATCTACAACGCTCACATTGCTGCCGGTGAACTTCTGCGTGCCAGTGCCTTCCATGGCAATGCTCAGCCCGGCCACGGCACCCTTGTATTCGTAGGTGCCGCTGCCTGTGATGCTCAGCATGCTGTCGCGGGTGGAGGTGGGTGCAGTATCAAGGTTGATGCTGGATGATTCACCGCCATAGGCCAGGGTGTATTCATTGCCGATAAGGCCCTGAATACGGGCATTATCCGTATTGACCGCCAGTGCCATATTGGCACCGCTGTAGCCCTGCATATCCAGTGTGCCATACTGCAGAGCCTTGTCATGCGCCAGCTCCACATAGCTGTTGTAGGCGCGGCCGTCAGCTGTACGCTTCGCAACGATTGTGCCGCTGAAGGAGTTTTCACCCGTCAGAATCAGGCGGGAGGAGTTGACGACAGAAACATGGTCCCAATACTCCCCTTCTGTGGCAACATTATAGTTCGAAGTCGTTGTGCGGCTGGCATTCCAGGTAAGGGTGGAATTCTCCGTGGCCTGCAAATTATTAATTTTCCATACGGCCTGGTTCTTGCTTTCCTCCAGACTCAGGTTCTGTCCACTCAGCTTGATGGTGTCGAAATTGAGCTCCTGCACATAGCACTCAGCAGCTGATTGGAGCGAATCCACTCCTTCTGTCAGCTCCAGCGTGCCGCGCACCGTCACACTGGCCGTGTGGGGATGGGCTCCGTCATAACTCTGGTTCTTATTGGTACCGTAGGTGAATTTTACGGCATCTGCATCCTCGATGCGAAGCGTACCGCCGCCAGTATTGTAACCGGCAGAGTTGAAATCCCAATGGCCGGTGCCAATCAGGCGCAAAGTAGCACCTTCTGTTGCACCCACACCGGAGGTCAGGCTGACATCGTTCGTACCGTTATCAAGAGTAGCTGTGCCCTCCACAGCGGTAATGTATACATAGGCCCCAATGGAAGAGCCTGCCTTCGAGGCATCTATCAAGGCTCCATCCTCTGCTATGATATTACCCTGGTAGAGCATATACCCGTTAATATCAAAGGTGTTACCACGAATGTAAACATTGCCGAAAGAGGCGTAATCCTTCGTCACCTTGACATCACCTTCCTCCACAAAGAGCTGGCGGTACTGCAGATTGCTGGTCTTGTTGTAATCATCGTTCAGCTCCAGCGTTCCGGTTCCATATTTGTGAATGGTATCAATATTCACCTTACCCTTGATATCCGCAGTGGAATTAAGCGTGATGTGTATCGTGCTGTAGCGGGTATCATCGGCACTCTGCATGCGGTTGCCGGTAAGAACGCTGCCTTCCTCCACCACCAGGTTGCCGAGGCGCTGGGTGGAATCGCCGATATGAAGAGTACCACCATTTTTCAGGTACACGCCGGTAGCGTTATCCAGCATACCGTCCTGGTCAATACCCAGGGTGATATTACCGGGAGTTACCCCTGAATTACTGTTGCTGCCCATGACCGTTACACTACCGGTAATGGGTTTCGTATTCGTGAGCTGAACCGTGCCGCCCTTATAGCCCTGGGCATCCACCACGATGTTGTGGTTACCCTCGAGTTCGGAATTGACGGTAAAGGTGCCATTGGAAGCAGAGAAGCGGTAGTCCTGTCCTTCAGCCACGGTAATGTCACCATTGTATTCCAGGTTGCCCTCGGCGCCCAGGAACAGGCTGGCATGCTTACTCATATCAATATCCGCATCTGCCTGATTCTGCAGCAGAATACCATTGGACGCAGCCGTGACATTGTTAATCATCGGGGCCATGGTGGCGCGGTTGCCGTAAGTCAGATTAAGGCTGATCTTGTCGACCGCTGCGGGGTCTGTGTAGTTGAGGGTCACACCGCTGCTGGCAAAGTCAATACCGCCGGTAAAGTTATTGCGTGTGTTGGTGAGGGTAACGGTGCCCTGTGTGTGTCCATTGCCGAGAATGAGCTTGTTATTACCGGTGAGGCGGTAGTTCACCACCAGTTCACCACCACCGCCACCCAGGCGCCATTCGCCGTTGGCATTGGCGTTGAGAGCCTCAGAGGTATTCAGTGTGCCGTAATTGATGGTCATGCCATCCAGCGCGCCGAGAATGAGGGTGTTGTGCCCGGTCATGTCAATCTGGGTGGTCTGGTCCTGGCCCAGGGCCAGCACGCCGGTGGAATTGGCATCGATATAGGAGAGCGCTGTGCGGCCATCGGCATTCTGAGCGGCAAAGATACCCTTATCCTTCACAAGCCATTTCCCGGAACCTGCGGCTGCGGCATCTTCCACAATGAGGGTGCCGTTCTCCACGCTGCGGGCACCGGTGAAGGTGTTGTTACCCGTGAGGGTGAGGCTGCCCTTGCCGGCATCCACGCTCACGGTGCCGGTGCCGGTGATATTGCCGCTGTATGTGGTGTTAGCTGTGGTATCGGCATGGAATTGAACCTTGAGTGCGCCGTTGTTCAGCGTGGTGTTGCCATGGTGGCCGTAGTATTCAGCCCAGGCGTAGGTATCCTCCATGAAGAGCCCGCCTTCGATGTATTCCATGCGCTGGCGTACACCTTCGCCCATCACATAAGTGCCACCGTTCACGGTGACATCACCTTTCAGGCGGGCGTGGGTGCCCAGGTGGAAGGTGCCGCCTTCGTTTACGGTCACATCCATCTGGGCATCTGCATAATGCCAGTCATCCTCGGAGCTCCATACATCATTGCTGTACTGCACGGAACCGGGGCCGTGTTCTGTATTGGTACCGGCCAGCACGGCGGTGCCGCTGTTCACCGTGAAGCTACTGTCCTCGTTCTGGGTAAGGTCGGTGCCGATGCTGTTCATGGTCCACACGGAACCGGCGCCGGTATCCACCACCACCTGGATGGCACCGGTAGCGGTGTCCTTGATGGAACCCAGCCAGGTGCTTTCTCCACTCTGCTTGTATACCAGCTGGGTGGTGCCCTTGGTGTTCGTCAGAATGGCGGAATCTGTCAGGGTGTTGATGCTGAATCCTTCTGCAGCAATGGCCGCGGCATCGGCATGAGTGGTATACCAGTCCATGCTGTTGCCGTTCATATCCAGTGTGCCGCCGTTGAGCCCGAAGGTGAAGTCGCGCTCAATCTGGTTGACATCATTGATGACCACGGTGGCACCGCTGGCTGCCATCACGTTGTAGGCGGCGTAGCCATTCTCACGGTTCAGGTAGGTGGTACCGCTGCCGCCCAGGGCGAGCAGGATATTGTTGTCACCACTGCCCTCGATGTACAAATCGCCCTCGCCGTTCTTGCGCCATTCGCGCATGTAGTTGGCATCGTTGGTAAGCTGGAGGTGCACCTCTGCCCCTTTGTTGACGACATAGCCGGCGGAGTTGAGAGTATTGTTGCCGCCTTCAGCATTTTTGATGGTGAATGAGCCGTTGTTGAACTCCAGATAACCCACACCGGTGTCCACCGTGGCGTTCAGGATGATGGTGTTGTCGGTGTTGCCTCCATCGAAAAGAAGATTGTGCGTGCTGCCCAGACCATTGACGCTGTTCATGTAGCCGTTGCCATAGGCAAACCAGTTGGCCTGGTCCTTTACGTCGGAAAGGTCCTTCCAGGTGTGCGTGCCGGAGTTGACAGCCAGGTGCTCAATCTCTGTATCACCCACGGTAAGGGTGCCGGTACCATTGGTCACGGCGTTCAGGTAGGCCGTGTGGGTCTCGGTCATGTCCACTTCGCGGCTGTACTTGGCCATCGACTCATTGGCAAAGTCGATGGAGCCGTGGCCCACGCTGTAGGTAGTGAAGTTACCGGCGCGCAGGGAGAAGAAATACTCATAACGCCCTGTTTCCTCGTTGTACACGTAGTTTGCGGTGCCGGAGTCACCGCCGCAGGAGGCCAGGGGCAGGGGGGATTTCTCTGATATGCCGATATCCTGGTTATTCATGTTCCAGTCGGCAAAAATAATATTTTCCTCGGTGACGGCCACGAAGCGGATGGTGGCGATACCGCCGATGAGGAAGGTGTATGGATCACCTGCATCAAGACGGGAACCGTCCGACATCCAGTAGTCCATATCACCGCCGCCGGCGCGGTACATCAGCGTGCCTTCCACCTTTTCCTTGATGTCCAGTATGCCGTTTTCGTTCAGGTCTTCATTCTGAGACTCCACGCCGCTGTAGTTATGGACACCCACCACATCGGTGTAAATCTTGTTCTGGCGATACAAGGCCCAGTCTGCCGGGCTGCCGAGGTCCTTCTCAGCAACGGAAACCGTGCTGTATTTGATGGTATTCTCCGAGCCGACGACATAACCGCCGAAACAAGCGTTGAAGTGGGGATTATGAGCCACCGTGACCAGGTAGTTGCTGCCGAAGGCGGAACCGGCTCCGTAGCATTGTGCATAATAGCCGTAATCCACCGTGACGCTGAAATCAATCATTCCCTGCTCCAGAGAAATGCCGTGGTCCTTGGTATCCGGGTTGTTGTCCGGGATGGCGATAAGGTTATCCTTTTCGCGGATAGCCTGCAGCATAGTGCTTACGCCATTGACTTTATATCGACCTCGGTTCTGGCCGAAGTCGGCGTAGACGCGCTGTGAAATGTTCTCGTGCATCGCACCACCCCAGGCGGAGGTGATGGTGCTGGCGGCAACACAGAGCAGCAGAACACTTTTGCGGAGAGCAACGGGAAGATGAAGTTTCATAAAATTACCGGGAGAACCAATACTCCTCAATCTACCAAGTTGTATCCGCCAACGCAAGACAAAAAGCGAACACCCCTGAAAAATCCACACGTGTCCCAAAGATTTTGTAGAGAATAGAAATATCAGCAACATTTTGGAAGAAGCCCCCCCTCTGCGCAATAAATTGGAATTTGCCGGGCCGAAAGCCCGAGGAATTCTGAGCCCTCGGAGAGGGCGACACAATAATAGCCCTGGGTGGAGCTGCGTCAGCAGCGGAACCCTGGGTAAAATGAAAAACATATCAGAACCCCGGAGCGTAGCGGAGTGGGTGGCAGAAGCTTCGGCTTAGTGTTTTAGCTGCGCTTCCCTGCCACCCCTCTACGTTGGTCGGGGTTCCGGTTATTTTTTATTCCAAACCCAGCGTTCCGCCGCAACGCGGCTCCACGCTGGGCTATGATTCTGTCGCCCTTGCGGACTCAAGTTTCCGCTCGCCGTTGGCTCGCCAAAGTCCAATTTATCGAGATTAGTACTCAAACTTTGGGACACATGTGGAACGCGGTGGTGATGCAGGTGTAGAAAGAGGGGGACGCCCCGGGCGGATGTATCCGCAGGAACAGGGACGGTATACCATATATAGAACAGCCGGGGGCGGTCGGGGGTCTGCTTATGAGAACCAGTGCGGTTCGATTATACATAACAATCCCTGTAAACATGAAAACAGACCCGAACAACCCAGGCAAGAAAGGCCAGATTGCCAAACTGGGTGTATTTACGCTGGCCATGATTAATGTTTCTGCCATTGTGAGTCTGCGCGGCTTGCCGGCGGAAACAACATACGGGCTGAGTTCCGCCTTTTATTATATTTTTGCGGCGGTGTTCTTTCTGATTCCGGTCTCGCTGGTGGCGGCAGAGCTTACCACAGGCTGGCCGCAGAAAGGCGGTGTGTTCCGCTGGGTGGGGGAGGCCTTCGGCGCGCGGCTGGGGTTCCTGGCCATCTGGCTGCAGTGGATTCAGACCACCATCTGGTTCCCCACGGTGCTCACTTTTGCTGCCGTCTCCCTGGCTTTCATGGGGCCCGATCAGCGTTGGGACCATGCGCTGGCTTCTAATAATATCTATGTGCTGGTCATCGTGCTACTGGTCTATTGGGCGGCTACCTTGCTGAATATGCGCGGTATGCAGACGAGCGGCGGTATCACGAAATGGGGTGGCCTGCTGGGTACTGTGATTCCGGCGGCACTGCTGGTGCTCATGGGGCTTGTGTACTGGGGGAAGGGGAATCCCATAGATATCAGCCTGGAAGCCCGCGATTTTGTGCCTGATTTCTCCAATTTCAATAATATTGTGCTTGCTGCCAGTATCTTTCTCTTTTATGCCGGTATGGAGATGAGTGCGGTGCATGTGAAAGACTGCGAGAATCCCGGACGGGATTATCCGCTGGCCATCGCTATCGCGTCGGTCCTGACTGTGTGTATCTTTGTGTTCGGTACCCTGGCCATCGGGTTCATTATCCCTCAGAATCAGATTACACTCACTCAGAGCCTGCTGATTGCCTTTGATAAATTGTTTGAGTATTTTACTGTGTCGTGGGCGGCTCCTATTCTGGCGTTCTGCCTGGCCTTCGGTGTGCTGGCTCAGGTTGTGGCCTGGGTGGGTGGCCCCTCCAAAGGCTTGCTGCAGGTGGGGTGCGCGGGGTATCTGCCGCGCTTCATGCAGCGCACGAACAAGGCCGGTGTGCAGGTGGGCATTCTCATGGTGCAGGGCTGCATTGTCACGCTGCTTTCCGTGCTTTTCGTGGTGCTGCCCAGTGTGCAGACAGCGTATCAGGTGATTTCTCAGCTCACCATCCTTCTCTATCTCATCATGTATATGCTCATGTTTGCGGCTGCCATTTACCTGCGTTTCCGTGAGCCGGATACCCCGCGCTCATTCCGGATTCCCGGCGGTAAGCACTTCGGTATGTGCTTTATCGGTGGGCTCGGCCTTCTGGGCAGTCTGGTGGCTTTTATCTTCAGTTTTATTCCCCCGGGGCAGATTCCGGTCGGCAGCCCGGTGGTGTATGTGGGCATTCTGATTGTCGGTACTATTATCTTTGCCGGCATTCCGCTGCTGATTTACTCCATGCGTAAAGCCTCCTGGGCAGACCCGAAGGCCGTGGCCGAGTTTGAGCCCTTCTCCTGGGAAAATAAGAGGTGACAACCAGAGACACGCAACCCCGGGAGCATGATTGCTCCCGGGGTGGATGTTGATGAATTGTCAGCTTGTTTCTCAGTCTTTCTTCTTTTTCTTCTTTTTCTTTCCGTCCTTTTTACGGGACTTCTTCTTTCCGCCTTTCTGGGATTCTTCGTCGTCATCTTCTGCGGCGCTTTTGGCTCCGGCTGCGCAGATACCCTCCAGCACGATGACCTCCTGCGGTTTCAAGGTGATGTTGATGGGGGTGTCCACATCCACCGCCTTGCCAATCAGTCCGGGAATGCTTCGCTGGTCTTTGAAGGAGTTTTTAAAGGTGACTTTGTCCTTTTTGACTGCAGGGGGAACATCCAGAATTTCCCGCAGAGTAGTGCTGAGGGTTTTCTCGCTGTCACTGGAATTCCGGAGCGTCAGCGTGCATTTTTCAGGGTTCCAGGCGGCCCAGCCGTAGATGCTGCCATCGCCGGTGGCTCGGTCCCAGGGATTGCCACCCACCCAGTGGATATCGGGCAGCACGTCCTCGTTGCGGCGTGACCATTTGATGCATGCTGCCAGTTCATCCCAGAGTCTGCCGTTTTCCTGGCTCATCAGGTCCTGGTCTACATACAACTCCATGAGCGAGGAGCCACAGCCAAAGGCTGCCCGCATTTCTTTGATGCAGTTCTCTGGCGTTTTGCTCATCACGTGTGGCGGACCATTTTTGGTGATAATGAGACCGTGTGTCATCACGGAGTTGATGGGGAAGAGCGGTGCTCCGGTTACAAAGACTTCGTGCACCAGTCTGTCGCGGTAGGTAATCCATTTGTCGCGGGCATCGCCGGCGCTTCCTTCCTGGCCGAAATCGTTTTCCTGGCGCCATACGCAGTCCGAGTAGTGGAACCAGAATGGGCTGGCCCAGGTGCCGACCGTGGTGTTCAGGTATATGTCGTTCCGTGCTTTGCGCAGTGCTGTGAGCACGCGGATGATTCCTTCTGCGTCTTCCAGATTACCCGGCCCTTTGGCGTGGAAATGGGTGGATATACCGTCGAATTTGAAATAACGCATTTCGTAGTCGCGCACCATCTGAGAGCATCGACCCACGAAGGCGTCGAAATACTCTTTGTTGGAAAGCTGGAAATTGCCAATCTGGTTTTTGGGGTGATTTTTGTTCCAGTACCCCAGGCGCATGTTTTTCGCTGCTCCATAGCCGCCCACCGGCCCCAGCCAGGTGCCAAGCCCGCTTTTCATGCCGCGCAGTGCTTTATCTATGCGGCTGAATCCACGTGGGAATCCTGCGTGGAATCCCCACAGACTATTGAAGTCGTCCCATCCGTCATCGATTACGAAACAGTCGATGGGTGTTTTGCGTTTCTGGAACATTTCTCGTTTCCAGGTTTCAAGCATGGAGAGCTGCCAGCTTTCGGAATTTCGTTTGAGGGGGTCCTGGTTGTTGTTAATCGTGATACCGATTTCGTACCAGTCGTTGTAGTGGATGAAGAGTCGGTAGGCTGCGGCGCGTTCACGTTCGCTGTATGCCAGGAAAGAACGCCTTTGCTGGCCTGGCTCAAAGAATCCCAGCACGGAGGAAATCTGCCAGGTTTGTCCGCGTTGCAGTGTGGTGTTGCGCACCCAATCTCCTTGCACAAGGCTTGCATCTGCTCCGGAGTCGATTTCTTCTTCCTCGCTTTTCAGTGGGAGAGAGTAGGTAATCTGCCCTTCGCCGGCGATTTCCTGTTTCCTGGTGTCGCTCCAGATTTTCAGAGTGTAGGTGCCGGCCTCTGGCACGTTGATATTGTACTCGCTACCGCTGGAGATTTTGTGAACATCTTCGCCCGCCGGGGTTTCGCTGCCTTCTGGGAAAAGCTGCACTGCTACGACATTCAGATCACCGGTGAAGCTGATGCTGCAGCTGCCGCCTTTTGCAAAGGTAACAGGAATGCCGGTCTCCATGAGCCCTACCGTGACCGGCCCTTTCTTTTTGGTGTATGCTTTGCCGTATTTCTCATTCAGTGAGGCCGGTACGTTGAATACCGGGGTGAAGTCGCCGGCACTCCAGCTTTCCGGATTCCGGGACTCTTCGTTTCCCGTACCGCCGCCGCCGGGGATGCTCATCTCGCTCATGGGTGTTTCAAGCCCGCAGAACAGCCGGTCATTGATAACTAGTTTCCCGTGTGTCGTATTTCCGGAAAGTTCCGGTGTTCCTCCTGTCTGCAGGTGGTACTGCACTGGGGTCAGCTTGCTGAATTCTGTATCTTTCGCCGCTGTGATTTCCAGCTCCTGCCGCAGATAGTGCGACCCATTTCTGAGTACTGCCTGCCATTTAATTTCCAGCGACTTATCTGGAGTGGTAAAGGTGCTGCATACTGCTACACCGGGTATTCGCCGGGCTAATTGCGGATGCTCTTTGTCTGCCTTCAGTTTAATCTCTGTCAGTGGGCTGCTCTCCAGCTCTCCGGAGGTGTAGGTCGTTCCATTCGCCAGGGTAAGGGTGAAGAGATTGGTGCCGCTCCGGGCTACGTGCGCGCCATCTGCCGTTTTCATGCCGGCGAATATGACTCCTTTCCCGGATTTCTGGAAAGAGGCTGAAAACAGGCGATTGCTTATTGTGGCTTTTTCCTCGTCGCATTCTATTTTTGCTTTTCCCGGTGATTTTCCGGGAAATTTTACCTCGGCGTTAGCAAGGTGCCCTCCATATAGACCGAATGCCAGGATTGCTGTAAGTATTCTTTTCATTACTAAGGGGCATTCTAGCAAATTCTGTCTGCGGTGTACAGTGCAAAAATGCCCCGCCTGTTATTGTGGCTTTCCTCTTCAGCTTCATTCCCCCCGGCAGATTCCGGTTGGCAGTCCGGCTGTGTATGTGGGCATTCTTATTGCCGGCACCGTTATCTTCTCCGGTATCCCGCTGTTGATTTACTCCATGCGTAAGTCCTCCTGGGCGGTTCCGAAGGCCGTGGCTGAGTTCAAACCCTTCTCGTGGGAGAATAAGAAGGATTAAGGATTAATTTGCGGGCGGCAGTGTGGTGGACTGCCGCTCGCAGTTCGTTACAAAGCTTTCCCAGTCTTGTTCGTAAATCCACGAGTCGTGGTCGGAGGCGCGGAGTCGGGTGAACCCGTAGCGCTCGGAGAAGGCACAGCCATCTGCCGTCACGTTATCCGTGACCACCCCCACGCAGGGCAGGGTGGCATAGGGCTTTATGGCGGCCTGCATCAGCTGCCGGGTGAGGCCCATCTTGCGGAAGCGGCAATCCACCAGAATGCAGCTCAGGAACATGTGCAGCGGCTGCTGGGTGATGGGTGCCACATGTTCCAGCTCCAGGATTCCTCTGCCGGGGTGATGAAGTCGGCAGCATCATAGAACTGCAGTTCCAGCGCTTCCATCTCGCTGAAGTGCTGCAGGTTAGGCCGGGGAATGATGGTGGCGGACCTGCGAGAAATCAGGTGGGGGAGAGGGCGTGCACGCATTTTCTGCCGCGCCGCTGTGGGGTGTTGAAGTGCAGTTGGAGCGTGCATCCCCGGTCGGCAAGGTCGCGCATCAATGCCGGTGGTACATCGAGTGATGCAAAACCGTAATCTCCTATATAATTGCTGAGCCGGATCACACTATCTGCCGTGGCCGGGATGGCGGCGAGCAGTTCATCCTTCGTGTATAGTAGAGCCTGGTGCTTTGTCCATTGATGGGGGTGAAGCCCCTGCGTGTTCAGGTGGCGGCGGATGCTGCCCGGCAGGCCGCTCTGCGGTTTTCCCGTTGTGCTGGAGGCGAGCAGGTAGTAGGATTCCCCTGCGTAGCGGGACTGGTCGTTGCCGTTGGCCATGAGTGAGATACTCAGCCACACGCACGCCCTGGCCATTGCCCGCTGCAGCTCCGGCGGCACGCTGAGGGTGAAATCTGCCACCTGGAAATCAGCCATGATGCCCACGTCTATGCGCGCGGAGCTGCAGTCCCTCAGCAGCAGACTGCGATTTTTCTCCAGAAAACGCTGCCATTCCGCAAAGGGGATGTCATCATTTTCTCCGAGACTGCATTTGTACGAGGGTGAGATGAAGCCGCCGCGCTCCCGTTCCTCCATCCAGTCCACCCGGCGCAGCTGGGAGCCCTCCCGCAGGGAGTCACAGTAGAAATAGATGGATGATTCGAAGTACATTAGGGAATATGGCGGATTGCGTTTCATTATAAAGCGGTGTTCCGTGCAGACAAGTTGCGATTTCGTCACAAAGGAAGAAATTGCTTGACAAATTTCTGAAATTTCAGAAAATACACGCATGCAGCTGAGCGAGACGCAGATGAAATTCATCCGCCGGTGGGGCGATATGGGCACCCGCTGGGGGATTCCACGCTCCACGGCTATGCTGCATGGGCTGCTGTATGTGGCGCAGTCACCGCTGACGGCGGAGGAGATGTGCGAGCTGTTGCAGCTGGCGCGGTCAAATGTGAGCACCAGCCTGAAGGAACTTGAGGGCTACAGCCTTATCTATCGCGAGTCGCGGGCTGGTGACCGCCGCAGTTTCTACCGGGCAGAGACCGATGTGTGGGAAATGGCCCGCCGTATTCTGGAGGAACGCCGCCGCCGCGAGACAGCCGGGGCGGTGCAGGCTGTGGAGGAATGTCTGGATGCAGCCCGGGAGGCGGGGGATGAGCACACCGCCGCTCGCATGGAGGCTATGCAGGAACTGCTGCAGACCGCTGAGAATGTGGCCACTGCGGCCCAGCGCTACAATACCTCCGTGTTCCGACGCGCTGCACTCATGGGCAGCAAGGTTCTTGCACTTATCGCCAAAATCTAAAAATTTTAAAATAAGATTTCTCAAATTACAGAAATATGAAAACAATAGCTATAACTGGAGTATTGGGCTACAGTGGGCGATATGTGGCGGCAGAGGCTGCGCGGCGCGGGTGGCGCGTGGTGGGGCTTACGGATTCTGCTGGTCATCTGCCGAACCCGGAGGGGTACGAATTGCGTCCCATGCCCTGGAGCACGGAGGAAGATGTGCTGGCCGGGGTGGATGTGTTGGTGAATACCTACTGGGTGCGCTTCAGTTACAAGGGGGCAGGGCATGCGCCCTTCAGCCATGTAATGGCCGTTGAGAACACGAAAAAGCTTTTAGCTGCAGCTCGGCAGAGCGGGGTGAGTCGCGTGGTGCATACGAGTATTACCCAGCCGGATGCCGCGAGCGAGCTAGCGTATTTCCGCGGCAAGGCAGAGCTGGAGGCCGATTTGCAGGGCAGCGGGCTGCCACACAGCATCCTGCGTCCGGCGATTCTGTTCGGTGATTCCGCAGATGAAAGCATCCTGCTCAACAATATGGCCTGGAGCCTGCGGCATCTGCCTGCCGGGGCAACCTTCGGGCTGGGGAATTACTGCCTGCAGCCGATTCATGTGCAGGATTTTGCCGAACTGGCTATGGATGAGGCGGAATCGGAGGCTCCTCATCGCATCATCAACGCAGTAGGGGCGGAAACATATAGCTTCCGGGATATGTGGAAACAGCTGGCCCGAGCCATGGGAATCTGGCGGCCGGTGCTGCCCGTGCCGGCTGAGCTGGGGTACCAGACAGCGCGTCTGTTGGGCCGCCTGGTGGGGGATGTGATGCTGACTCGTGAGGAAATTGTCGGCCTGAGCCAGAATCGCTTGGCCGTGCCCGGCCCCACAGTCGGCACCCGCCGCCTGAGCGACTGGATGCAGCAGCATGCCGCGGAGCTGGGCCGGCGTTACGCCAGTGAGCTTGCCCGCCGGCGGTGAGCTCCGGTAATCCCGACTGATGTGGACAATAAGAACCCGCCTCAAATGAGGCGGGTTCCGCATAAACTCTGTTCAGCTTTCAATGCGGGGATTAACCGCGATTCTTCAGCTGCGGGAAGAGGATGATATCGCGGATGGAGCTGGCACCGGTCATGAGCATGCAGAGACGGTCGATACCGATACCGATACCACCAGCGCTTGGCATGCCGCTTTCCAGTGTTTCCACGAAATCGTAGTCAATCTTCTGGGAGTCCTCGCCGGCCTGGTGCTGAAGGCGCTCCAGCTGCTCCACCGGGTCATTCTGCTCGGAGTAGCCGGGGCAGAGCTCCTGACCGTTCATGACGAGTTCGAACACATCCACCACGCTGGGGTCCTCGGGGTTGGCCTTGGCCAGAGGTACCAGGTCGCGGGCCACGTGGCACACGAAGAGCGGGTTGGCCTGCTTCTCTTCGATAAGCTTCTCGTAAACCTGCTGGGTCACGTCGGTGTCGTTCAGGTCATCGCCAATCTGCACATGCAGTTCATTTTCGGCACGAGAACGGCGCTGCTCGGGTGTGAGGTCGAACCAATCGGCACCGGCCACTTCCTTCACCAGGTCATTGTAATCAGCGCGGCGCCAGGGACGGGTCAGGTCCACCGTCCAGCGCAGGTTGCCGTTGTCGTCATACTGGTCGAACTTCAGCGTGCCGAACACCTTTTCGGCTACGGTGCAGATCATGTCCTCCATCATTTCGGCCATGGTCTCGTAGTCGCCACCGGCTTCGTATACCTCAAGCACGGTGAATTCCGGGTTGTGGCGGCGGTCCACACCCTCATTGCGGAAGTTGCGGTTCAGCTCGAATACCTTGGGGAAACCACCCACGAGGAGGCGCTTCAGGAACAGTTCCGGCGCGATGCGCAGGGTTACGGCCTTCTTGAGGGCATTGTAGTAGGATTCGAAAGGCTTGGCAGAAGCACCACCGGCAATATCCTGGAGCATGGGCGTCTCCACCTCCAGGAAGCCGCGGTTGATGAGGTACTGGCGGATTTCCTGCACAATGAGGGAGCGCTTCACGAAACGGTCGGCGCTTTCGGCGTTGCTCATCAGGTCCAGGTGGCGGCGGCGGTAGCGCATGTCCATGTCGGCCAGGCCGTGGAACTTGTCGGGCATGGGGCGCAGGGCCTTGGAGAGTACCTTGAAGCCAGCCACGCGCACGGAAGGCTCGCCGGTGCGGGTGATGAAGGTTTCGCCTTCGATGCCCACCCAGTCACCGCGTTCCAGCAGCTTCCAGAGAGCCCAGGTTTCCGGCTCCATGGATTTCTTGGTCAGCATGCACTGGATAGCGCCTCGAACATCGCCCACGGTGAAGAACTGGGTGTTGCCCATGTCGCGCAGGGCGGTGATGCGACCGAGGAATTTCACCTGTTTACCCTCTGCGAAATCTGCCTTGATTTCGCCCGCAGTAGTGGTCACATCGAATCGGCCACCATAGGGATTGACCCCCAGGTCGCGAATCTTGCTCACCTTCTCGCGGCGCACGGCAATCAGTTCCTCCTCGGAGGAACCCGGAGCGGTATTGACAGGTGTGTTTTCTGACATAGCGCGGGCATTATACGTACTTTTTGCCGAATTTCCAGCCTAAAATACTTTTTTCGTGAGGAAAGCGGCCGGTCCGGGACAATCTCATTGCATCGCGGGCAGAATTTGGTATGATGCAGGCAGGAAAACTTATGACGATGAAGATTCTGGTACAAATGATGATGACGGGGCTGCTGGCCTGCATGACCGCAACCGGGGCCGCTCAGGAACCTGCAGCCGCCGGGCAGGAGTTCCCGGTGGATATCATGCAGATGTCGCGCGACAGCCGCACCGGGCAGATTATGGTGACTGCGCTGGTCAATGGCGTCCCGATGCGGATGATGCTGGATACCGGGGCGACGCATACGGTGCTGCATGAGGAAAGCGCGGCCCGCTTGCCCCATGCAGAGTGGATTGATACATCGAAGATGCAGTTCCGGGGCAATTCATCGCAGCATCCCCAGCTGCTGAAAGCCACGCTGGCGGCAGGGCCGGGGGTGTCGACCGGGCACCCGCTGATGGTCATGAATCTCTCTGCCGTCCGCAGCATGCTGGCCGGGCCATTGGATGGCATCATCGGGATGGATTTTCTCGCCTCGCTGCCCTTTACCTTTGATTTCCGCAAGGGGGAATGGTACTGGGGCATGCCTGACAATCTGAACCTGCTTCCTGTGCCCGGGGAAATGGAACCCAGCGGCCGTATTCACTGGGTGGTGTCGTGTCAGGGAAAGGAACTGAAGCTTCTGTTGGATACCGGCAGTATGGTGACCCGCGTCTGTCAGGAGGACTGGTTACCCGGTACAGCAGGTGAAATCCAGGCACAGATTGGCAATGTGGACACCGCGGCGCATCAGCAGATGGTGGAAGGTAAGCCCGGCGATTTGGTGCTGGCACCCGGCGCGGTGCTGAAAGGGGTGACCCCCTTGCTCTGCCCCCGTGGTGAATTCACCCTGCTGGGGCTGGATGCCCTCCGTGATGCTGTGCTGGTGCATATCCCCTCGGAACGGCTTCCCGGCGGTCTCTTCCTGGTAGCGCCGACCGAGCCGGAGCCTCAGGGCTCGTAATGGATACGCACAGGGATTTCTTCCACCTCCAGTCCGGCGGCGGTGAGGGTGTCGAGGACTTCGATGAATCGGGCCATGGAGGCTTCGCCGGCGGCTGCCAGCTGAATACGGGCCTGCGGGTTCTGCTGCAGCAGCCCGCGCACGGCGGCCACCAGCTGCTCGGCCGGTACGAGCCTGCCGTTGAAGGCGATGCTGCCGTCCGCTCCCACTTCCAGCAGCACGCTGTCTCGCTCACCCTGGCTGCCGGCCAGGTGGTGGGTCTGCGGTACATCGAGCTTCAGAACGCTGACCTGCCGCTTGAATTCGGTGTGGACGATGAAGAAAATGAGCAGGATAGTCAGAATATCCAGCATGGGCACAATGGGAATACCTTGCTGCCCGAATCGGCGTTCGTAGAGTTTCATGCAGGTCAGTCGTTTCGGTGTTGGGCCAGCAGGTCGGTGAAGCATTGGTTGATGCGGGCGGCGCGGCGCTCCAGCGCGCGTTCGAAACAACTCAGCGCAATTGTGCCGGGTACGGCGATGGCCAGCCCGAAAATCGTGGTGTAGAGTGCTTTGGAGATACCCATGGCAATGCCCTCCTGGGCATCGGGGGCGCCGAATACCCCGAAGATGTCGACCAGCCCCCAGGCGGTGCCGAGGATGCCGAGCATGGGGGCAATAGTGGTGATGATGCTGATGGTGGACATGCCGGCGCGCTGGCGGTCGATGATGCAGCGCAGGCGCGCCTCTACCTGCTGTTCCAGGGCTGGAGATGCCGGGGTGTTGCAGATGAAGTGCAGCACGCTCACCAGCTCATCACGGGCGCAGAGTTCCAGCACCGCTGCGGCCGAGTTCTGCCCGGAGGCCACGGCTTCCAGCTGGCTGAGGCAACGGTTCCGCCGCGAGAAGAGCAGGTGGTAGAGAATGGCAGCCAGCATGATGACGGAGCAGGCCAGCAGGGGCAGACCGAAGGGGTGGCAGGCGGCAAGGAATTGGCGTATGGTTTCGTTCATATCATTGGGGGTGGGGTTGAATTAGTCAAAGTTGAATTCGAAAATCAGTTCCATGAGTTCCCCGATGACATCGGCCTGGACTTCGGGGGGCATGGGGGGCAGGGAGGCCTGGCGGATGGCCTTGAAGGTGAAGGATTGCTGGCTGATGCTGGCACCACTCCTCCGGATGAGGGCCATGCTGTCTATCTGCCCTCTGCGGTTGATACGGAGGCTGATGGTGATTTTTCCCGGAATGATGTCACCCCGGTGGTCATCGCAGGCGATGTACCAGAAATGCGCCACGCGGCGGTACACCAGCGCTTCGTAGGCTCCGCGCGGGGTGGAAACGACATTGAGGGCAGCCCCGCGCCCGAAGATGAATCGTCCATGGCTGCGGCTGCGGCGTTCGGTCGTGCGGAAGCCGGGTTTCTGCGGTTGTGCCCATTGCGCCAGACTGGGGTCGAAGAACATGGGACGCGGTCGCGCGGCGGGGTGTGGGCTGCCCTCTGGCTGTCCCTGCCGGGCGGCCTGCTGTTCCTCCTCGCCGGGACTTTTTCCGCTTTCCTCCTGCCGGAGCTGTAGGGGGGAGTTTTCCTCCTCGCGCTGTGTGAGTCCTTCTGTGGCCGGGCGGCGGGCAGTACGCTCATCCTGTCCCTGCTGGTCGGGTTCTGGTGTATCGGCTCTCCCGGCAGGCGTGGCGGCAGGGTGGGCTTGTACCGGCGGTACAGGCGGGGTATTCACAGGGACACCGGCTGTCTGCTGTTTCCCATCGTGTTCCAGACTGCCTTCCTGCCGTTCCTGGTCAAAGGTAACGATTTCCTCTTTTTCGGCACCTTCCATGGCGGGCGTCTGCTGGCTGCTGGTGCGGTGGCGGGCATCGGGAGCGCTGGCGGCGCGGCTACTCCGGCGGCCCTCATAGTCCGGCTGGTCAGGCAGAGCCTCCGGTGTATCCGCACTCGTCTTGACGGTGGCTTTCTGTTCGCGGGGGGTGGGCTTTTCCTGCGGGGCGGCTTCCGGCTTCTTCTGTTCCTCCGGCTTGTGCCGGGTGGAGCTGCGAAGCACCCGCAGCGGGCGTGCCTTGGGCTGACTCACCGGGTGCAGGGCTTTCTCCGGCGCTGGAAGCAGCAGAATTAGCCAGGCGAGCAGCACATGCAGCAGCAGCGAGAGGGCTGTGCATAGAAGAACCTGAACCGAGCGTTTCTGCTGCCGGGGAATCACAATGCTCCCAGTCTGCCACCAAATCGGGCTTCCCGCAAGTTCATAACCTGTCTTAATGATTGTTAGCTAACGGTGATACACAGCCGCCCCCGTTAGCGCTATGATACTTTGCATGAACCCGATTATTGTTGAAGCTGTGAATACCCAGATTCGTCTGGAGTTTGAGTCTGCCTTTCTCTATCTGGCCTTTGCCGGTAACCTGAAACAGTTCGGATTGCCGGGAATGGGGCATTGGATGCGCGAGCAGTACCGCGAGGAATGCGGCCACGCCCTGCGCTTTATTTCGCATCTGGAAAACCGGCGGGCCCGCGTTATCATTCCTGCGGTTAATGCCCCGGTGTATGAATGGGAAAAACCGCTGGATTTGTTCCGCATGGCGCTGGAACACGAGCGCCGCATTACGGCATCCATCCACGAGCTGCTGACCCTCTGCCGCGAGGAACGTGAGTATGCCACCCAATGTCTCCTGTTTGATTATGTGAAAGAGCAGGTGGAGGAGGAACTGCAGGTGGAGGAAATCGTGGATATCATGACCCTCTGCGGCTCCCGCATTGATGAGTTACTGAGCCTTGACCTGAAGCTCGCCGCGCGCACCACCCAGGTGTGGGAGTGAATCGTTCGCTGCAACGCGGGGAACATCGTTGGCGCAGAGCGTCAATATCGTTATCCGCTCCAGCAAGAGCTATCACTTTTCCCAATCATCGGGAACACACCACCAATGGCTCTATCAGGAAAACGATATTCAGCACGTCCGGGCTGAAGGAAATTGCGCTGCGCGCAACGATATTACGCCTGCGCCGTAACGATATTCGCGCCAGACGGCGCGAACGTCAGTCGCTCACGCAAAAATCAATATCCCGGAGTGTGGCGCGGTGCATGCCGAGGGCCTGCACCAGCGTGCGCAGCAGCTACAGGGAGCCGGCGGCGTCAAAGAGGGCATCGTGCCAGCGGGCGAGGGCGGCATCATGAATCAGCGCCCCACCTGGTTGGTGATGCCCAGGGCTTCGCAGAGGGTGGCAAGGGCGTGGAAGTTGCAATTGGACTATTTTCTGGCATGCTCACGTGCATCTCTGGCTACGGTGTTCATGAATTTTACCGTACTGGTGGCGCGTGAGTTCATGTGTTCACAATCCGTATATTCGAGCCGATCAACCCACTCCTGTGTATTGTAATTGAACAGGGGTAGATTCAGGTACTTTGCCAGTTTACAGGCGGGGATATAACAATGACGATATCGTTCAATCTGGATGGTGGGCAGATATGCAAAGCAGATGCGCCCGCCTCTCCGCCGCAGTTCTTCTACACCTTCAATCAAGTGCTTCCATTCGTTAAGTTCTTCTTCTGTAGGAGAAGAAACGGCAGATAAATCAACAGGCTCGGCAATGCTGGTCGGGAATTCACCTGCATGTTTGTTTTTTTCTCCACTTACCGCGTGAAAAACATAGGATACAAGTAGATTGCTGGGCTTAGCCGCTATGGAAAAATGTGAACTGTCACGGAATAAATTAAAATCCCATTTCTTTACGCGTTCGAGAATTTTTTTATTGAAGCCTCTGAATAAGTTATTTGTTTCCAGAATGTATACTGTGCCCGGAGCGAATTGGTTTGGATCATTCAGGAGTTTCAGACTGCTAGCAAAACAACTACCGGACATGGCTATGCAATTGATGTCTTCCTGAGGGAGCAAGCGTTCGGAGATTGATGACCCCATGAATAGGACGGAGCCGTGTAATTTATGGGACTGTTGCAGGCGAATGAGCGTATTTTCGTTACCTACGGGCGACACAAAGCGGCCTTGCTTGTTTTCAAGCCAGCGGAAAGCAAAGCCTTGAATAGTGAATAAGAGCAGGCAACTGATAATAGCTAACACGACAAGCCGGATTCGATGATGTCGATTTTTCATATGGAAGTGCTGGTAAAATTAGAACTGGAAATAAACAAACCCGTGCTGTGTGCCGGAGTTGGTGAGAATCATGAAGAGCATGAAACCGTAGATAAACGCTCCTCCCATAGACAATTTTCCACGCTGGCAGGGAATCTCTTTTTGCTTATTTTCTCTCCACCAACCCCAGATGTGGTAAATGATGATAAATGAAGAGAAAAAGCTAACGGTGAACATGCGTGCATCGGTAATGAATGCTTTGGCAGGAGCTGTAAAATTATGGAAAATTTGCGAGAAGAAAAGGAATACAGTGTCAATGTCGGGTATCAGGAAAGTTGTCCAGAGTCCGAATACAATCAGAATGCAGTATGGGATAGAAATCCATTGAGGAATCTGGAGCCTCTTACCCCAGCTGGTGTTTCCAACAAATCGTTCCAATGCCAGAACTAAGCCATGTAGACTGCCCCAGAGCGCGAATCGCCAATCTGCACCATGCCACAAACCTCCCAGGAACATGACGAGGAAGAGGTTGATGTATGTTCTGGATGCGCCTTTGCGGTTGCCGCCAAGGGGGATATAAAGGTAATCTTTGAGCCATGCTGAAAGAGTCATGTTCCAGCGTTGCCAGAATTGGGTGAGGCTTGTACTGATGTAAGGAAAATTGAAGTTGATGGGGAAACGATATCCGAATAATGCGGCAAGCCCGATGGCAATCATGGAATAACCACCGAAATCTGCAAATATCTGCACGCTATATCCCAGCAATAGCATGAGCAGAGTCATTCCGTTGCTGGCTTCGATGAATTGCGGGCTCTTCAGTAAATCTGTGACAGGAGCAAGGTTGTCAGCGATCACCATTTTGAAGAAGTATCCGGTAATGAGGTATCTGAATGCTCTGGACCAGTCGATATTATCCCAGAACTTCGCTTTTAACTGGGGCCAGAAGTAATGGGCTTTGATAATGGGACCGGCAATCAGCTGGGGGAACATCAGCAGATACAACCCCATATCTCGGATAGCCTGCGTGTATACTTTGGACATGGGCTCTGTTCTGAGAGCTGCGTCATATGTGTGTACTTTGTTGCGACTCATGTCCACTACCATGCTGATGCCGTGGAATGTGTAGAAGGATATGCCTATGGGCAGGGGAATAGAACACACCCAGTCTACCCATGTCTGAGGAATGATATTGCCCGGAATGCTGCTGATGAGCAATCCTGCGTACTTGAAAGTACCAAGAAGCAGTAAGTTGAGAATAACGGCCCGCACTACCCACCTGTGTACACGTTTCTCATCTCCTTCCATTTTGAGGGTAAGAATGTAAACGGCCGCTACGGCATTGCCTCCGCATGATAGTATGAGCAGAATCAGTAGACGCCAGTCTTCCCATGCGTAGAAAATTGCGCTGGCAATGATGAATATGCTTGTTTGTATGCATTTGCGTCCCGCACAATTGGGGACAGCATAAAAGCTGATGAGGGTAATAACAAGAAGAACCAGAAATTCCCAAGAATTGAAGAGCATAATACGTACAGAATCGCGCTGAGTATATAGGATTTTCTGTGCGATAACCGTAATCTACATATTATAAACGCCCCAGAATAAAGAAGGCGTACTCAACGCGCAATAAAAGAATTACTTTCATTTATTAATTACCCACAACGTTAATTCTTTACATAATAAAAGCTAGACAACGCACAGAAAATGCGATGGCCGGGGGGAGTGGGTGTATCTTAATTGCTGACAGCAAAAGCTATGTCTTGCAGCGTGGCGCGGTGCATGCCAAGCTTGCTGACCAGCGTACGCAGCAGTTGCAGGGAAGCGGCTGCATCGTAGAGGGCGTCGTGCCAGCGGGCATGGGTGGCATCGCTGACCATGGCGGTGATGCTGGCGGTGATGCCCAGCGCCTCGCACATGGTGGAGAGGGAATGGTCGCTCCAATCGGGTGCCGCCTGGCGGGCCAGCGCCAGGGTGTCGACCCAGGGGCCGAAGCCGTGGCCGGGGAATTGGCGGAGAAAGCGTTTCTCGGTGGCGGGGTTATGCCCCAGCACGACGGCACCCCGCAGCATATCTCGTATCGGTGGCCAGAGGGTGGTGTATTCCGGCGCCCCTTTCAGGGTTTCGGTGGTGATGCCATGCACTTTGGCGGCGCTCCAGCGCACCGGGCGTTTGCAAGCAATGTAGCTGGTGAAGCGTTGCGGGCTGTCGGAAAAGAGCTTTTCGACGCGCACAATGCCAATCTGCACCGGGCAATCGGTTTCGCCCGGTGCGGTGCCGGCAGATTCGAAGTCAATGGCCGCCCAGCACAAATCCTCCAGCGCAGTGGTCATCACAGGGCTTATTTCTTTTCCCAGCCGCGGGCTGCTTTCAATTCGGCGCAGAGTGCATCGTAATCGCAGGTGAGGAACTTGCCGTCGCGGTAGAGTTCCTGCCCGTCCACCACGGTGAGCTTGTTTTCCAGCCCGGTGGCGGCGTAAACGATGTTGGAAACGATGTTGTGTACCGGCTGCATGTTGGGCGTGGTGAGATCCAGGGCAATGAAGTCAGCCTTCATGCCGGGTTCCAGCGTGCCGATGAGCGGTTCGTGCAGGGCATCGGAGCCGCCGCGCGTGGCCATGTCCAGCGCCATCTGGGCGGGGCAGGCGGTGGAGTCGAAGTGCTGCACTTTCTGCAGCAGGCTGGCCATGTACATTTCGCGCACCATGTTCTGGGCGTTGTTGCTGGCTGGGCCGTCTGTGCCAAGCGCCACGGGGATGCGGTAGCGCTGCATGGCGCCGACGGGAGCCACTCCGCTGGCAAGCTTCATGTTGCTGGCGGGGTTATGCACCACAGCGCAGCGCCCCTCGCTGAGCAGTTCCATATCGCGCTCATCTGCATGCACGACATGGAAGAAGGTGCTGTCCGGCTGCAGCAGCCCCAGGCTCTCACAGTAGGGAATGGGGCGCATCCCGAAGTTCTGCAGGCATGCCTGCGTTTCGCTCTCCGTTTCAGCCAGGTGCATGCCGAAGAGGGAGTGCGTTTCATCTGCCAGCTCGCAGCACTTTTTCAACAGCTCCGGGTTGGTGGTGTAGGGGGCGTGGGGCAGGATGGCCTGGCGGATGCGCGGGTGGCCTTTCCATTCCTCTGCCTGGGCGCGCACGAGGTCAAAATAGGCTTCGGCATCGCGGCAGGCGAGGCTGGGGAAGAATTGCGTGACGCTTTCGCCCATGACGGCGCGCATGCCCAGCTTGTCGGCGGCGCGGAACACGCTGCGCTGGTGCATGTACATATCGTAGAAAGCGGTGGTGCCGGTGCGTATCATTTCGGCCAGCGAGAAGGTGGCCCCCAGTTCCACCAGTTCGGGGGTGAGTTTCGCTTCGGCCGGGAAAATGTCCTGCGTGAGCCAGTCCATGAGAGCCTTGTCGTCGGAATACCCGCGCAGCAGGCTCATGGAAACATGCGTGTGGGCATTGATGAGACCGGGCATGATGACGGCGTGCCCCATGTCGACGCGGCGGTGTTCCGGGAAAAGAATTTCCAGCAGGTCGGTGTGCCCTATGCTCAGAATGCGCCCGTCCTCGACGGCCACGGCGGCGTTTTCGATGATGTCGCGTGCCTCATTCTGCGTGATGACATAGTCAGCTGAGTAAAGAGAAATCATATCCGATGTGGAGGGAAGGGGTTACCAGAAGAGCCCGGCGCAGGTGCAGATGACCAAACCGTAGATAAAGTTGAACAGAGCCAGAGCGGAGATGAGGCGCGGCCGCTGCACCAGCCAGGCGGCCCAGTCGCGGAAGAGGTAGGGCTTGCCGACCCAGAACATGGCGATGGTCAGTACAGGATACCACCACAGCGGAATGAGGATGCGGGTGGCAGGATCCTGCAGGAAGGCGGCACTCATCGGGACAATGGCGAGCAGCAGCAGGAAGAAGCCCAGCGAACGGGCAAAAATCTGTTCCTTGGCCATGCTGCTCATCACAAACCAGATGACCGGGCAGAGCAGCAGCAGGATGCCGCGGAAGCTTTCAAATTCGAAAAGCGGCATGCAGAGGGGATTCCAGTCTGCCTTGAAGAGCAGCAGCGCCACCCAGAGGAAGTCAATACCCAGCAGCACGGTGCCTGCACTGCTTTTGGCATGCACGCTGCCGAGCTGCCTGCGGAAGCGTTCCGGGCAGAGCAGTACATACAGGCTCATCAGCATCAGTATCATGCCCATGGTGAATCCCGTGGGCGCAAGGGAAAGGGTTTCGTAGAAATGCATGGCAGAGTCAGGGGGTGGGGGATTTATTAATCATCCAGGTCGTCATCGTCATCTTCCGAGGGCAGGGGGGCGTATTCCAGCTGGGCCTGCGTGACGCGGCGGCCATCGGTGCCGATGACGGTGATGAGGAAATCGCGGTGGCGGATTTGTTCGTTGCATTCGGGCAGATGCCCCAGGCGGTCGGTGATGTAGCCGCTCAGGGTGGAAATGCCGCTGTCCTTTTCAAATTCTCCGATTTCCGGCAGTTCTTCCTCCAGGTCGAACAGGGCAATGGAGCCGCTGGCAATGTACTGCCCCTTGTCCACCTTGAAGAAGGTGCGGGCGGCTTCCATCTCGAATTCGTCCTGAATATCGTTGCCCACAATTTCCTCCAGCACATCGTCCAGGTAGACAAGCCCCTGGGCTTCGCCGTACTCATCTACCACCAGGGCAAAGTGCGTATGCTCCTGCGAGAAGAAATCCAGCAGCGTATCGAGCTTCATGGTTTCGGGAACAACCTTCAGCTCGCGGCGTTCGGCCATAATGTCACGGGTTCCGCTGTGAACCATCTGCAGCACATCCTTGACGTGAATCCACCCCTTGGCGTGGTCCAGATGCCCTTCCACCAGGGCAAAGCGGCTGTGGCGGCTGGCCAGTACCTGCTCCAGCAGTTCCTCAAAGCTCTTGTTGATGTCCAGCACCTCCACACGGCTGCGAGGCACGAGGATATCGCGCACGGAGCGGTCGTTGAGTTCCAGGGCATTCATGGAAATCTCGGCTTCGGTCTCCGTTACTTCGTTGCTGCGTCCGCTGGCTTCCACGATGAGGGCAATTTCCTCGGCGCTGTGGGATTCATTGGGCTCGTAGTGCGGGTCGACACCGAACACGCGGTGGGCAATGGTGTTGGCGGTGTTGTTGAACAGGTGGATAATCCACTTGGTGTATTTGGCAAAACGCTCCATGGAGACGGCGGTGAGCAGCGCAATCTGCAGCGGTTTGCGAATCGCCAGACTCTTGGGTACCAGCTCACCCAGCACCACATGGGCAAAGGTGAACAGGGCGTAGGCCACCGTGTAGGAAATCACATGCACCACCGTGGGGCTCAGGTGCAGGTAGTAGCTCAGCGGGCTGCTGATGAGGCTGGCGATGAAGGGCTCGCCCATGGCACCCAGCGCCAGCGAGGCAAAGGTAATGCCGACCTGGTTGGCCGAGAGGTAGGTGTCGAGGTGGCGCACGATGTGCTTGGCCGTGCGGCGGCGGCGGGCCTGTGCCCTGGTGTCATCAGAATCCTCGGCGAGCTGGCTTTCACGCACTCGTGCGCAGGCGAATTCGTTTGCCACGAAAAAGGCATTCAGGAACAGGAAGAAGCTGATGCCGACGATGAAGAGGACAATCTCTCCTGCGCCGGGGTAGCTCCACTCCAGCTGCGAGATTTCCTCTGGTGTCAGAAAGAATTGCATGGTAGTTGGTTCTTAAAGTTTTTCGTAGACGCCTTCGTCGCGTTTCTGCATGACGGTGAAGCCCGCTTTCTTGGCATCGGTAATGGAGAGCGGGGCATTGATTTTAGGCACATTCACCGGGCTTATCTTCTTGCGTACCGGGTTCTTGCAATACATGCAGTGCGTAAGGGGTGCCCGGTCTGCCGGGCGCATCAATTCAAAGCCTTTGCGGCACATGCGGCATGACCGCTCCGGGTCCTCCGGGTTTTCAGAAATGTATTCGTATATCGGCATGTGGCAACAAAGCAACGCGGGCTAGTCCGTATAGGATAGCCCGCGTGTAAAAATTGTCAAGTCTATATCAGGACTTACCAGCTGGACTTGGTCACACCGGGAATCATACCGGCATTGGCCAGTTCGCGGAAAGCGATACGGGAAAGGTGGAAGCGGCGCAGGAAAGCGTGGCGACGACCCGTCAGCTCGCAACGGTTCACGAGACGCACGGGGGAAGCGTTGCGCGGCAGCATCGTCAGACCGATGTAGTCGCCTTCAGCCTTCAGCTTGGCACGGAGGTCTGCATAACGAGCCGCGACAGCTGCCTTCTTCTTGTTTCTTTCAATCCAGCTTTTCTTTGCCATAACTTTGTGGG
>JAZRKW010000080.1:0-50881 GCA_045646505.1 Akkermansia sp.
TGCCCGGCGACAACGTGACCATCACTGTTCAGCTCATCACTCCGGTGGCCATGGAAGAGGGTATGCGTTTCGCTATCCGCGAAGGTGGTCGCACCGTTGGCGCCGGTAAGGTTGCCAGCATCAAGGCCTAAGTTGCCTTAAAAAGACTTAAAATGGGTGACCGCTCCGCCTGAGAGCGGCACCTCGGCCGGGGGAGATGGCCGTCAGGTCATCTCCCCTTCTGCCGGAACAAGACAGAGCAAGGTTATAGGGTATTAGCTCAATTGGTAGAGCAGCGGTCTCCAAAACCGCGTGTTGGGAGTTCGAGTCTCTCATACC
The DNA here is from genome assembly GCA_045646505.1 of Akkermansia sp. Taxonomy (GTDB): domain Bacteria; phylum Verrucomicrobiota; class Verrucomicrobiia; order Verrucomicrobiales; family Akkermansiaceae; genus Akkermansia. The sequence continues at coordinate 319 of JAZRKW010000080.1, forward strand.
CTGCCAGCCTTCCTCTTTTTTTTTCTCAAAAAAAACTGCCATATCTCACGACACTCATGTTCCGCAAGATTTCCCAATATATTTCTGCTGTGAAGGGCGAGCTGAAGAAATGCTCCTGGCCCTGGGAGAGCGACCCGAAGATTACCGGGTTCAAGAAATTCCGTGAGCTGTCCGGGTCAACGGTTGTGGTACTCATCGCCATGGTGCTGCTGGGTGCCTACGTTGCTTTCTTTGACTATGTACTCTCGGCGGTAGTGACCCGCGCGATTGAGCTTCTTTCCTGATACCTTTTCCCCTCACCTTTATCACCTTTCCTATGTCCCGCCCCTACGATCGTAAGTCCGGTACGGCGCGCGTCATCCCTGAGCCGAAAGACCAGTGGTATGTGCTGCATGTGCTCTCCAACAAGGAGGACCGCACCGTGGAAAACCTCAACCGCCTGTTCAAGGAGGATGAGGAAATGAATGCCCTGCTGCAGAGTGCCCCCCTGGTGCCCAAGGAAAAGGTGGAGGACGTCCGCAATGGCAAGAAGTACATTGTGAACCGCAAGCTCTATCCGGGCTATGTCTACCTCAACTTTGCGCTCCGCCGCGCCGATGGTTCGCTGAACAACGAAGCCTGGTACAAGATTCAGGCTGTGGACGGCGTCATCAGCTTCGCCTGTGGCCGCAATAAGGAACCGCTGCCCATGTCCATGAAGGACGTACAGGACCTCATGGGTGAAATCGAACGCCGCAGCGGCGCAGCCCGCCCGAAGGTCTCCTTCAACGTGGGTGAGGAAGTCGTCGTACTCGACGGCGCCTTCCAGGGTGAACACGGCATCGTCGAAATGGTCGATACCGAGCGCGGCCGTCTGCGCGTCGGCGTGACTATGTTCGGCCGTTCCAACCCGCTTGACCTTTCCTACGCCCAGGTGCAGCTCGTGCCCGATGACGAGAAGGGCAAGAACCTGTAAGGACGGCATACCGCAAGAAAATCTTCCCGCCGCAGGGAGCTGGTGAAAACTGGTAAATGCGGCAAACCCAAACTAACACAACCATGGCAAAAGAAGTAGTTAAAATCATTAAGCTGCAGATTCCTGCCGGCGCCGCGAACCCCTCGCCGCCCGTGGGTCCTGCTCTTGGTCAGGCCGGTGTTAACATCATGGGCTTCTGCAAAGAGTTCAACGCTAAGACTCAGAAGCAGGCCGGTGACGTTCTCCCCGTCGTGATTACCGTATACAAGGACAAGTCCTTCGACTTCATCACCAAGCAGCCCCCGGCAGCCCTTCTTCTCAAGAAGGCCGCTGGTATCAAGTCCGGCTCCGGCGAGCCGAACAAGACCAAGGTTGCCAAGATTTCCAAAGAGAAGCTGATGGAAATTGTCAACACCAAGATGCCCGACTTTAACACCAAGGACCCCGAAGCCGCCGCCCGCATCATCGCTGGCCAGGCCCGCCAGATGGGTATCGAGGTTGAAGGCATGTAACCCCTTCGCAGGAGGGAATTAAACCATATTAACCCCGAACGTACTGCTAATTAAATATGTCTACAAAACGCTCCAAGCGCTACAACGAGGCAGCCAAGCTTGTTGATGCCAGCAAGAACTACGCTGTTGAGGAGGCTGTGGAACTGATGAAGAGCTTCCCCGCTCCCAAGTTCGACCCCACGGTCACCGTTTCTTTCCACCTGACGGTGGATCCCCGCAAAGCCGACCAGATGGTCCGTGGCTCCGTAGCCCTGCCCAATGGTACCGGTAAGAATGTCCGCGTCATCGTGTTTGCTCAGGGTGAAGCCGCTCAGGCTGCTCTGGAAGCCGGTGCCGAGAAAGTTGGCCTGGAAGACCTGATTAAGGAAATCCAGGGTGGTTACCTTGACTTCGACAGCGCAATCGCCACCCCGGACGCCATGGCCCAGGTGCGTAAGATTGCCCGTGTGCTCGGCCCGCGCGGCCTGATGCCCAACCCCAAGACCGGCACCGTGACGGACGACACCGCCAAGGCCGTGCGCGAGGTGAAGGCTGGTCGCGTTGACTTCAAGGTTGACAAGAACGCCAACATTTCTGCCGCTGTGGGCAAGCTTTCCTTCGAAAGCGACAAGCTCGTTGAGAACGCTCGTGCATTCATCTCCGCCGTTGTCAAGGCCCGCCCCTCTGGTGCCAAGGGCGCTTACATCGCCGGTGTGACCATGTCCAGCTCCATGAATCCCGGTCTGTCCATCAGCCCCGTGGAGTACTCCAAGAACTAACCTGAACCGCAAGAACTATTATGAGCAACGAAAAGAAACTCAATCCTCACAAGGGCGTTATCATTGATAGCCTCGTGGCCAAGGTAAACGCTTCTCCCTTCGTGCTGGTGTTTGATTACACTGGCGTGACGGTGCCTGAGTTCACGGAGCTGCGCGCCGCTCTGGCTGCAGCCGGTGCCAAGTGCGAGGTGGCTAAGAACACCTTCATGGCCAAGGCTATTGCCGCTGCCGGTCTGCCCGACATCTCCGCCTCCCTCAAGGGCCAGACGGCCTACATCATGGGCAACAGCGACGTGTGCGCTGCCGCTAAGGCTGTGAACACTTTCGCCAAGAAGTCCAAGAAGGCTGCCTGGAAAGCTGGTATCCTTGATGGCGCTGAGCTGACCCCTGAGAAGATCAAGGCTCTGGGTGACCTGCCCAGCCGCGAAGTTCTGCTTGCCACCCTGCTTGGTACCATCAACGGTGCTGGTGCAGCTCTGGCTCGCGTCATCCAGGCCTATGTCGACAAGGCAAATGGCGGTGCTGCAGAAGAAAATTCAGCAGCAGAATAAAAAAAATCTTGATTTGATGGCGGTGGTGTGGTATCAACTGCCCGCCGCCTGAAAAAAATTAGGCTCTCTGTCGGCTCTCCGGCCGGTGAGAACTGAAATGGATGGGGAGCCCCCATCCGCGACAAGAACCAATTAAATAGAAAAAATACTAAAATGGCTGATATCAATACTATCGCTGAGGAACTTGGCAAGCTTACCATTCTGGAAGCTGCTGAGCTTGTGAAGATGCTGGAAGAGAAGTGGGGCGTTTCCGCCGCTGCTCCCGTTGCTGCTGCAGGCCCCGTTGCCGCTGCTGAGCCCGTGGAGGAGAAGACCGACTTCGACGTTGAGCTGACTGACGCTGGCGCCAGCAAGATCAACGTAATTAAGGCTGTGCGTACCGTCAAGACCGGTCTGGGTCTGGCTGACGCCAAGAAGCTTGTTGAAGGCGCTCCTGCCATCATCCTCGAGGGCGTTTCCAAGGAGGAAGCCGAGAAGGCCAAGGCCGAGCTCGAGAAGGCTGGTGCCAAGGTCACTATCAAGTAACCTTTCTTTCTACGCGAAGCAGGAGAGGATTTTTATCCTCTCCTGCGTTCGCGTCCCTCCGTATCTGGGTAAATTCGGAGTGTTTTATAACCCGTTTAGTGTCATAATTTTATAAAAATCTTCTGTGCGCGTGCGCACGTGAAATCGACCCGGGGCAGGTGACTGCCGGCAGACATGTTCCGGGTCGGTTTTACAAAAGAAACCGACCGGCACCTGGCCAGGTGCACAACTTAATCTCCGACAACTCCATGTCCAAACAAGAGCGAATCAGTTTCGGTAAGATCAAGGAGGTCATTGACCCGCCCAACTTGATTGAGATTCAGACTAAATCCTACGAAGAATTCCTTCAGCGCTTTACAGAACCCGGCAAGCGTGCCAAGATGGGTCTGCAGGCTGTATTATCTGAGCATTTCCCGATTGAAAGTTATGACGGCCAGATTCGTCTGGATTTCGTATCCTACGAGATTGCCCCGCCTAAGACTTCTGACTTTGCTGCCATCCGCTGTGGCGAGACATACAGTGCAGCTCTCTATGTGAAGTTCCGCCTGAAGTGCGGAGACTACACAAGCGAGGAAGACGTGTACATGGGTGAGATTCCCATGATTACCGACCGCGGTACGTTTGTAATCAATGGCGCAGAGCGCGTCATCGTGGCTCAGCTGCACCGTTCTCCCGGTCTGTGCTTTGAGAAGACTCAGCACACGAACGGCAAAGACATCTTCTCTTTCCGCATTATCCCTGACCGCGGTTCCTGGCTTGAGGTTCAGTTTGACACGAACGACCTCATGTACGTGTTCCTTGACCGCCGTCGTCGTCGTCGCAAGTTCCTTGCCACCACATTCCTGCGTTATCTGGGTTACGAGACTGACCGCCAGATTGTGGAGCAGTTCTACACCATTGAGACGCTGCATCTGAACGCAGTGGCCGGTCCTGAGCTGGAATATCTCGTGCCGTTCGAGGACGTGAAGTATGGTGATGACCAGGAAGGCCGCAAGGCAACCATCATCGCCAAGGCCTATGAGCCCCTCAGCCTGGCAACCATCCGCAAGATGCAGGAACTGGGTATTGAGGAAATCGAAGTGATTGACCAGCGCGAGGAAGAGACGCTGGTGAAGACCTTGAAGAAGGATCTGGCTTATGACCGTGAATCCGCACTCAAGGAGATTTTCCGTAAGTTCCGTCCCGGTGATCCTTCCTCCGTGCAGCAGGCTGCCACCGCTCTTGACCGCCTGTTCAAGGATGAGAAGCGCTACGACCTCACCCGTGTCGGTCGTTACAAGATTAACCAGAAACTGGGTCTGGATGTATCTGAGGATTGCCGCCTCATCCAGCCGATTGACTTCCTGGCTTCCCTTAAATACCTGTTGCGTCTGACGCATGGTGAAGGGCAGGTAGATGATATTGACCATCTGGGCAACCGCCGCGTGCGTGCTGTGGGCGAGCTTATTTCCAACCAGTGCCGCGTGGGTCTTGCCCGCACCGAGCGTCTGGTCAAGGAGCGCATGACTCTGTGCGATACCACCCGCAACGATATCACCCCCAGCAAGCTTATTAATCCGAAGGCTCTCAGCGCTGTTGTGCGCGACTTCTTCGGCCGCAGCCAGCTTTCTCAGTTCATGGACCAGATTAACCCTCTGGCCGAGCTGACTCACAAGCGCCGTCTGTCCGCTCTGGGTCCGGGTGGTCTTAATCGTGACCGCGCCGGTTTCGAGGTGCGTGACGTGCACCCCTCCCATTATGGCCGTATTTGCCCGATTGAGACCCCTGAAGGTCCGAATATCGGTCTTATCAACTCTCTTTGCACCTACGCTCGCATCGACGAGTATGGCTTCATTGAGACTCCGTTCCGCCGTGTGAAGCATGTGGAGAAGAAGAATTCCAAAGGCGAGGTGGAAAGTGTTGAAACCATCGTGACGAATGAGGTAGTCTACCTGACAGCAGATAAGGAGGAATACCACCTTATTGCCCAGGCTAATAACCCCATTGATAACGACAATGGTTCCGGCCACTTCACTGGTAAGCGTGTGACGGCACGTGAGCGCGGTGAGTTCATCGAAGTGGACCCCAGCAAGGTGGAGTTCATGGACGTATCTCCCAAGCAGATTATCTCCATTGCTGCCGGTTTGATTCCGTTCCTCGAGCACGACGACGCCAACCGTGCACTCATGGGTGCAAACATGCAGCGCCAGGGTGTGCCGTTGATGGTGAACCAGGCCCCGCTCGTGGGCACCGGTATCGAGGCTAAGTGCGCCCGTGACAGTTGCGCCGTTATCTGCGCAGTGGCTCCTGGTATTGTGGCTTCTGCTACGGCAGAATACATAGTGACCACGCCTGACGGTGAGCTGCCTGTGTCTCCCAACACCTGGCTGAGCGATCCCGAGAGCATCAAGACAGATGCCGATAAGGGTATCTATGTATACCAGCTGCGCAAGTTCATGCGTTCCAATGCTTCTACCTGCATCAACCAGAAACCCATCGTTTCCCGTGGTGATGTGGTGAAGCCTGGTGATGTGCTGGCCGATGGTCCTTGTACCGATGGTGGTGAACTTGCCCTTGGTCGCAATGTGCTGGTGGCTTACATGTCCTGGTATGGTTACAACTTCGAAGACGCCATCATCATTTCTGAGCGTCTTGTGCAGGAGGATGCCTACACCTCCATCCACATCGAGGAATTTGAAGAAAAAGCTCGCGATACCAAGCTTGGTCCGGAAGAAATCACTCGCGATATCCCCAACGTGGGCGATGACGCGCTCAAGAATCTGGGCAGCGATGGTGTCATCCGCATCGGCGCTGAAGTGAAGCCTGGTGATATTCTTGTGGGTAAGATTACGCCCAAGAGCGAGACCGACCTTGCCCCCGAGGAACGCCTCCTGCGCGCCATCTTCGGTGAGAAGGCTGCAGATGTCAAGGATACTTCTCTTCGTGTGCCCCCGGGTACGACTGGCGTGGTGATGGACGTGCGCGTAGTGCGTTCCTCTGCCCCTGGTGCCCCTGCTGTGGACCTTGAGAAGGAAGCCCAGAAGCAGCGTAAGAAGGTGGATGCTGAGTACGAGCGCGACCGCGATGCTCTTATCGAACAGCTCACCAGCAAGCTTTCCGACCGCCTCCTGGGTGAGAAGATTCCGCTGGAAGTAACCCGCGTGGGTTCCAACGAGCTTATCATTCCCGCCAATCGTAAGATTACCAAGACTCTGCTGCGCAAGCTGGCTGTGTGCCACGACCAGATTGAGATGAACGAAAGCCCGGTTCGTAACCAGATTTTCGAAATCATCAACAGCTATGAGCCCCGCTTCGCTGACCTGGACGAAGAGCGCGATCGCAAGCTCGACCAGATTGAAGCCGGTGCCGAGATGGACCCGGGTGTGGTGACCGAAGTCAAGGTCTACATCGCCACCAAGCGTAAGCTGGGTGTGGGTGACAAGATGGCCGGTCGTCACGGTAACAAGGGTGTGTGCTCCCGCGTGCTGCCCGTCGAGGATATGCCCTATCTGGAAGACGGTACTCCGGTAGACATCATTCTGAACCCGCTGGGCGTGCCTTCCCGTATGAACGTGGGTCAGGTGCTCGAGGCTCACCTGGGTGTGGCTGCCAAGGCACTTGGCTTCAAGGTTGCTACTCCGGTGTTCGACGGTATTCAGGAATCCCAGATCTGGGACTTCATGAGCCAGGCCAAGCAAGTGCCCGGATTCTCCTGGGTGGGTGATGGCAAGGATGGTTCCGTGGCTGGTAAGAGCCGCCTGATTGACGGTCTCACTGGTGAATACTTCCACTATCCCGTGGTGGTGGGTTACACCTACATGCTCAAGCTGAACCACCTCGTTGCAGATAAGGTGCATGCTCGTGCCGTGGGTACCTACTCACTTGTAACGCAGCAGCCTCTGGGCGGTAAAGCTCAGCATGGTGGTCAGCGTTTCGGTGAAATGGAAGTGTGGGCCATGGAAGCATACGGTGCTGCCTATACTCTGCAGGAGCTGCTTACCGTCAAATCTGACGATGTTCAGGGCCGTACCCGTATCTACGAAAATATCGTCAAGGGCGATAACTCGCTCGAGGCCGGTACCCCCGAATCCTTCAACGTGCTTATCAAGGAAATGCAGGCTCTGTGCCTCAATGTCCAGCCCACGGAGAAACGTGACCGTGAGAACGCACCGCAGACCACAGACGACCTCTTCGCTCTGCTTGCCGGTGATGGCATGGACGAGGATGACGGCTTTGCGTCCGACGATGATGACGATGATTTCGACGGCGATTTTGCCGATGATGAATTCGACAGCTCCGACGAAGAATCCGATATGTAAACCTGTAACCGCTGCCCGGCGAGGAACTCCGGACCGGGCAGCATGCTCAACCCTCTCAATTTTATACTAATATGTCTTTTAACGACTTTAACAACGAGAAGCCCAAGAACTTTGATCAGGTTTGCATCACCGTGGCCAGCCCGGATGATATTTTGAGCTGGTCCAGCGGCGAGGTTAAGAACCCGGAGACAATCAACTACCGTACGTTCAAGCCTGAGAAGGGCGGTCTGTTCTGCGAACGCATCTTCGGCCCGACCCGTGATATGGAGTGCTCCTGCGGCCGCTACAAGCGCGCCAAGAACAAGGGTATGATTTGTGACCGTTGCGGCGTGGAAGTGACTTCTGCCCGCGTGCGCCGCGAGCGCATGGGGCATATCAATCTGGCCGTGCCGGTGACTCACATCTGGTTCTATAAGTGCATGCCCAGCCGCATCGGTCTCATGCTGGATCTTACAGCCCGTGATCTGGAGCGTGTGATTTACTATGAGGATTACATCGTTATCGACCCGCGCGATGTGGCCGGTATCGAGCGTGGCCAGATTCTGACCGAGGAAGAATACGAGGAACTGGTAGAGGATTATGGTGATGATGCGCCTGAGGCCGGCATGGGTGCCGCAGCTATTCAGCGTCTTCTTGCTACTATTGATCTGGATGCGCTTGTTGATCAACTGCGCCAGGATATGGAGAAGACCAACTCCAAGCAGAACAAGCGTAAGCTGGCCAAGCGTCTGCAGCTCGTGCAGGGCTTCCGCACCAGCGGCTGCAAGCCTGAGTGGATGGTGCTGACTACCCTTCCTGTGATTCCCCCGGACCTTCGTCCGCTCGTTCCGCTGCCCGGTGGCCGTTTCGCTACCAGTGACCTGAACGACCTGTACCGCCGTGTTATCAACCGTAACAACCGTCTTCGTGAGCTTTCCGCACTTCAGACTCCTGAGGTGATTAAGCGCAACGAAATGCGCATGCTGCAGGAAGCAGTTGATGCTCTGTTCGACAACGGCCGCCACGGTCGCCATGTGACAGGTGCCGGTAACCGCCCGCTCAAGTCCCTGTCCGATATGCTGAAGGGTAAGAGTGGCCGCTTCCGTCAGAACCTGCTCGGTAAGCGTGTGGACTACTCCGGCCGTTCCGTGATTGTGATTGGTCCGAACCTGAAGATGAACCAGTGCGGTCTTCCCAAGAAGATGGCTCTGAGCCTGTTTGAACCCTTCATTATCCACCGCCTCAAGGAGCTTGGCTATGTGCACACCGTGCGCTCTGCCAAGAAGATGATTGACCGTAAGGAATCCATCGTCTGGGATATCCTCGAAGAGGTGACCAAGGGCCATCCTGTGTTCCTGAACCGTGCTCCTACGCTGCACCGTCTTTCCATTCAGGCTTTCGAGCCTGTGCTGATTGAAGGCTCCGCTATCCGTCTGCACCCGCTTGTGTGTACCGGTTATAACGCTGACTTCGACGGTGACCAGATGGCTGTACACGTTCCGCTGAGTGTGGAAGCCCAGCTGGAGGCCCGCCTCCTCATGCTGGCGCCCAACAACATTTTCTCCCCGGCCTCCGGCAAGCCTATCTGCACGCCGTCTCAGGATATCATTCTGGGGTCCTACTACCTGACGCATACCCGCGCCAAGGAAGTGAAGGAACACCAGGATAACCAGCACCTGCTGCCCCTCTTCGAATCCATCTCTGAAGTGGAGTTCGCTATTGCTGCCCGTAAGATCGGCTATCATGAGTGGATTCGTCTGAAGAACCCGGATTACGGCAAGACTGGCGCTGAGTTCGACAAACTGGCCTACAACCAGGAGAATGTTGACCGCAAGACACTTGTGACCACGGCTGGTCGTGTCCGTTTCAACGAAATCTGGCCGGATGAAATCGGTTACATCAACCGTAACGTAGGTAAGAAGCAGCTGGGTGATATCATCTGGCGCTGCTACCAGACCTGCGGTCAGAAGAAGACTGTGGAAACTCTGGATGCCCTTAAATCTCTGGGTTATAAGGAAGCTACTCGTTCCGGTTGCTCCATCGGTATCGTCGATATGGTGGTGCCCGAGAACAAGAACCGCGTGATTTCCAATGCTTACGAGGAGGTTGCCAAGGTGACCGAGCAGTATGAGGAAGGTCTTATCACCAACGGCGAACGTTATGAAAAGGTGATTAACATCTGGTCCTCTGCCACCGATTCCATCCAGAAGGAACTTTACACGAAGCTGGAATACAATGAAGGTTCCGCCGTGGCCAGCCCGCTGTACATGATGGTGGACTCCGGTGCTCGTGGTAACAAGGCTCAGATTAAGCAGCTTTCCGGTATGCGTGGTCTTATGGCCAAGCCGAGTGGTGAAATTATCGAGCGCCCCATTACCTCCAACTTCCGTGAAGGTCTGAGCGTGCTGGAGTACTTCATCTCCACTCACGGTGCCCGTAAGGGGCTGGCTGATACCGCTCTTAAGACGGCTGACTCCGGTTACATGACCCGTAAGCTTGTAGACGTTGCTCAGGATGTGATTGTGCGCGATGTGGATTGCGGTACTGATAACGGTATCACCATGACCGCCATCTTCGACGGTGAGGATGAAATCGCAACTCTGGCTCAGCGTATCTACGGTCGCGTGACCTGCGACGATATTTATGACCCGACCACTCGTGAGCTCATCGTGGCTAAGAACGAGATTATCACCGACGAAGCCGCCAAGCGCATCGAGAAGGTGGGTATCGAGAAGGTGAAGGTTCGCTCCGTGCTGACCTGCGACCTGTCCAAGGGTTGCTGCGCCAAGTGCTACGGTCTGAACCTTGCTACCGGCCAGAGCGTGAAGGTGGGTGAAGCTGTGGGTATTATCGCAGCCCAGTCCATCGGTGAGCCCGGTACTCAGCTGACCATGCGTACTTTCCACGTGGGTGGTACTGCTACGGCCGCCGCCAGCCGTCCCGAATATACAGCCAAGAGCGCAGGTACCATCATTTACGATGAAAACCTCCGCGACCGCTGTGTAGAGGACGAGAATGGCAACATGGTGGTGCTCTGCAAGAACGGCAGCGTGAAGGTGTACGACTCCGAGGGTAAGGAGCTTGAATCCTACTCTCTGACCATGGGTGCAGTGCTTCGCGTCAAGGACGGTTCCACCGTTGAGGCCGGTGCCATCATTGCTGAATGGGATCCCTTCGCAATTCCGGTTATCGCAGAAGTGGGCGGTACAGTTGAGTTCCAGGATATGATCGAGGGTATTACCTGCCGTACAGAGGCTGTCAACACCGAGAACGGTAAGGGTACCACCCTGATTATCGACCACCGCCAGGACCTTGCTCCGCGTGTGATTGTTCACACCGCCAAGCCCGGTTCTGACAAGGATAAGCCCAAGGTATACGCCATTCCTACCGGTGCTTACCTCGTGGTGAACAACAAGCAGAAGATTGCTGCCGGTACTCAGCTGGCCAAGACTCCGCGCAAGGTGCAGAAGACAAACGATATTACCGGTGGTCTTCCCCGCGTTGCCGAGCTCTTTGAAGCCCGCCGCCCGAAGGATACCTGCACGCTGGCCGAAATGGACGGTATCGTTACTATCGATGACGCCATGATTCGTGGTAAGAAGGTGGTGACCATCTATCGCGATGCCGCTGCCCGCGACGCCGCCACCAAGAGCCGCAAGCGCTCTACCAAGCTGCAGACGACTGACGAATACGAGGGTGCCATCTCTATCAAGCACCTGGTGCCCATGGATCGTCACATCATCGTGCACGATGGTGACTTCGTACGCGCTGGTGAGCCGCTTTCCGACGGTTCCGAGGCTTCTGATGAAATCCTTCGCATCTGTGGTAAGGAAGCTCTGCAGGAGCACCTCGTGAACAAGGTGCAGCAGGTTTACCGTGTGCAGGGTGTGGAAATCAACGACAAGCACGTCGAAATCATCGTTTCCCAGATGCTCCGCAAGGTGCGCGTGAAGAACCCGGGCGATACCGGTCTTCTCTGGGGTGATGAGGTGGATCGCACCACGCTTGCCCGCATCAACAAGGAAACCGAGGAACAGCATGGTCGTCCCGCTGAGTGCGAGCCCATCCTGCTGGGTATCACCAAGGCCTCTCTGAAGACCGATTCTTTCATCTCCGCCGCTTCTTTCCAGGACACCACTCGTGTGCTGACAGAGGCTGCTACCCTGGGCAAGGTGGATATGCTGGAAGGGTTCAAGGAAAACGTGATTCTTGGTCACCTTATCCCTGCCGGTACCGGTTTTTCCGAGTACCGCAACATCGTGGTCGAGCCGGCCGAAGGGGCCACTCCCATCCCCCGCGCCACCTATTTCGACGACGAGGAGATGCCGCTGCCTGACGACACCCTCTCCGTGGGCGCCGATGATTAATCGCCGCTGACCAAAAGAAAAACTTCATGCCCGGCTCTGCTGAATGCAGTGCCGGGCATTTTGCTGATGAATGGGATGTTGAGTGCTGAGAATACTTTCGTTTTTATAGCAGACCAGAGGTCGGCACTTCGGGTTCAATGAAGTTGCAGCAGGCGGTGCGGGTTGAAGCGCTGGTGCCATGTAGCGGCGATTTCCGCGGCATTTCGCTTACCTGTCAGCCAGAGGTCTGCTTCTTCCTGTAAAGCTGCGCAGAGAGCTTCGGCGGTATCATCGTTGGCTATGGTTCCGGAGTCATGCTGCGTGTACCACTGCACAACGCGGAGCAGGGGGCGAGGCGGGCACACAATGCTGCAGCCGCAGCAAAGAGCCTCTGCAGAGGCCCCGTGAGAACCTTCGCTTTCTGAGGTGCAGAGAGAGATGCTGGCGCGGTTGTTCAATTCAGCCAGCTGGTCGTGGTTGCACATACCGTGCAGAAGCACGCGGTGGTTATGATGAAGTGCTGCGTGCCAGGTTTTTAATTCAGGTGTTACCGTGCCACAAATGTCAATCTTCACCTCTGCGTTCTGCGTGAGAAGCAGTTCCAGCGTGCGCATTAACAGGTGGACTCGTTTTACGGGCTCGCGCCAGTTGCCTGTGCAGATAATACGCATTTCTTTGGCTTCACCCTGGTAGTGGAAGCAGTTGTTCACGGGAGCGGGGAATTCCACGCAGTGTTTCGCAATGCGGTCTCCATAGAAGGAATCATTCAGAAAACGGTTGATACAGGGGGCAGAGGTTGTGATATAGTCTGCATAGCTCAGGTGCAGACAGCGCAAGCGGTTAATGATGTAATCCTTAATCCGGTTGATTACTCTGTTGTGCTGCCGCTGCAGGTGCTCATGTAGTTCGCCGCTGGAATCAAAGTGGATGATGAGCCGTATACCTGCTTTGCGGATAGCTCGCGCAACCAGCGTGTAGCGCGGGTCGCCCCAGGAGTAGAGTATCACTGTATCCAGTGCTTGTGCCCGCCACCAGGCTGCACTCCGTAACTGTCGGGAGGGTACGCGGACCACGTCCGGACTGCGCAGGTCGTCCTCATAACCGGGCATGGGCATGATGACCCTGCAATCCACGCCGGCAGCTTGCAGACTGCGGCAGATGAGCCCTGTGTCGCGACGGAAAAAATATTCATTCGCGTGGAAGGCTACCGGGGTACAAGTGGCAAAACGCAGAGAATTCATGTTGGAAAGAAAAAGCACCAGGTGGCCGGGCTACCTGGTGCGTCGAAATGTCTTGATTGTGAGGTTAATCAGTCTTAGGCAGCAATGCCGAAGTGGCGCTGAATATCCTCGAAAATGCGGTCGCGGAGACGACGAGCCCTCTCGATGTTACGGGTCTTGAGGGAAAAGCGAAGGCGTTCGGCCGTTGCATCCGGCTTGTGCACGGTTACGTGGCACCACCATACACCGCGGTTATTCCACAGGTGGTGGTTAAGGTTGTCGTCATTGATACGAAGCGCGATCTTGGTTTGTTGCGGGGTCATTTTGTGTAAGTTTTGTATAAAAGCTGAAGGCAGAGATTATCTCTCTGCTGGTGTCCGCGTTCGTTTCTGAACCACCGTGCGGCACCTCCGGGTCTGGTTTTGATTGTAGACGCAGGAGGTAGCCGCTCCGTTCAAAAAAACAGCAGGATTTAGTAAAGAATCCCGGCTTTCTTGAGCGTATTGTAGGCGCCGTTCTTGGAAATGGTGCGGAGAGCCTTGCAGGAAAGCTTCATACGAAGATAGCCACCCTTGCCACCGTTGAGCTCGGGCACCCAGATGCGCTTCTCCTGAAGGTTCGGATAAACAGTGCGGTTCACAACCTTGGTGACGTGACGGCCGATACCACCCTTCTTCTTGGCAAGACCGGAACGATGAATGCGGCGGCCCTTGTGCGGCATGGCAAATGTGATATTGCAGATACGGGACATAAGATGTTCTAGGTGACGTTAAAAAATAAAGCGGTGCGCTATTTTACACAATTTGAGCCCTGCGTCAAGAAAAACTACACCCAAAAGGGTAAAAAGTTTAATCTATTGTCTCAGAGAGTGCTTTACACTAGTAGAAAAGAAGTATAGAATGACCGTAATGAGGGATGCATATATCATTTTATGCCACAAGTCACCGTGGCAGGTCAACGAGTTAGCAGAGTATCTGGCAGCAGGTGGGAATGACGTGTATATTCACGTTGATAAGGCCGGGAATGCAGCTTCTCAGATTCAGACCAGTAAGCAGATTTTTCTGGTGCCGGATCCAGTGCAAGTGGTCTGGGCCGACTGGAGTATCGTGGAAGCTACCTTGAAGTGCATAAACGCTCTTAAGGAGAAGGGACGGGTATATAGATATGTGCACCTCATCAGTGGTCAGTGTCTGCCCGCAAAAAACAGGCATGATTTAGATGAAATGCTGGATGTCGCGCATGCCGAAGGTCGTCAATTCATAGAATGCCGGAAGTTGCCACGCACTGATAACTGGGGACGCGATGGTGGTATTCACCGGGTCGGTACCTGGTATCCACGTTGGATGGTAAGTAAATATAGCCCCTGGCATCGTTGGTTCTGGCCTTATACCAATAAGTGGATACGTCTGAAACTTCGCAGACCGCTTTATTTTATTTTTCGTCCATTCTACGGAGGTGCTCAGTGGTGGTCACTTACGGGCGCCTGCGTGGCGGATATTGCAGAGTATGCTGCGCGTCGTGGTGTATTCCGGTATTTTTTTCACCACACATTCTGCAGTGATGAGTTATTTTTCCAGACATGTATCTCGCGTCTGCCTTATTTTGGAAAAGTGGCGGGCTGCAATGGCCGCTTTTTGAAATGGCCATTCAAGGATGCTCCATCGCCTGTTGACCTGCAGGAAGAACATTGGGCAGAATTGTGGAATTCCGATGCATTTTTTGCGCGTAAGTTTTCAATGCAGCCTGGCGAAACCAGGCGGTATTTGCAAAAACTTGAAAAAATTGAATAATTTTTACATAAAAGAGTAGGTCTTCCACGCTTTTGTAGTATATCAGCCCTTGGTAAAATTATGAAAAAGAATTTCAAATGCGTGGCCACTGTTGTATGTGCTGCCGTTGTGTTGAGTTCCTGTGCAGTGTATGATTATCCAGTGTATACAAGCGCTTCTGTAGGAGTTGGCGGGGCGGGGTGGAGTACTTCAGTTTCATGGACGAATGCCAGTTATGACCAGAATGGTTTCCCTATATACGGATACTATTACGGGCAGCCTGTGTATGGTTATACTCCAGCCGGCGTGGCTGTTTTTTCCATAGCTGCTTTGACAGCTGCGTGCATGGTTCCTGATTGGAGCCCGGCTCCCTGGTACTGCGGTCACTGGCATTACCCGGCGCATGTGCATCGCGTGGCGGTACCGCGCCATTGTCCTGCCGGGCATCATCCCGGTGTGCGTCCGCCGCACCATTCGCACCACACACATCATGCGTCGCATATCAAACCGAACCATAAGCCAGCTATCAACCACCGCCCGGGTGTGAACCACAAGCCGGATATTAACCACCGCCCGGGTGTGAACCACAAGCCAGCTATCAACCACCGCCCGGGTGTGAACCTCAAGCCGGATATTAACCACCGCCCGGGTGTGAACCACAAGCCAGCTATCAACCACCGCCCGGGTGTAAACCACAAGCCGGCTATCAACCACCGCCCGAGTGTAAACCACAAGCCGTCTATTAACAATCGTCCGAGTGTAAACCATAGACCGGCCATGAGCCATCGTCCGAGCGTATCGCATCAGAGCCGTCCGCAGCCGCATCGTTCGGCTGCACCGTCCCGTCCGCAGATGAATCGCGGGAGCATGGGTGGAGGTCGCAGCCATGGCGGTGGAGGTCGCAGCCATGGTGGCGGTCACAGAGGCCACCGTCGTTGATTCGGATAGAATCATGATGAAGACCCCGGCTCTGGAAAAATCCTGAGCCGGGGAATTTGCATATTGCAGAATCAGTCAGCAATCAGAGTTTGCGACCGAAAGCGAGGCGGTCGTACTGCTCGTTGGCGTAGCGGTGCTGCGGGTGGCTCGTTCGCATGTAGGCCTCGTGCAGCGGGTGAGTGGGGTCATGAGCAATGCGGTGAGCTTCCTTTCTGCTATCCGTCTGCTGCCCGGTGTGCAGCGGTGCTTCATCCATGAGCCCGGCTGCTTCAAGCATCAACTTTGCGAAATCCGGGTTTGCCCGCAGTGCCGGGTTTTCCATAAGCGCCTGCACATTGATACCGGCGCGTTCGCCCATGGTGTGGAGGAAATTCTGAATGGTGTTCATATTATCCTCATAAGCAGTTCCCCAGCTGCGCTGCAAGGAAGCATCTGCCTGGGCCACAGCCTCAGCATTTGCCTGCTGGCAGTGTTCCATAAAGCGGCGGCCTTCGCTGGTGTAACGTTCGGCCATGGCTGCCAGAGCTTTGGGCGGAACTCCGTATTCGTACGCGATTCCGCTGAGTTGTTTGACCAATTCTTCATTCCAGAGTTCATCCGGTGTATCCTGCGGCCGTTCCATCGCGAAATCCTCCGGCGAGTCCGGCAGACCCACTGACCTGCGGAACGCGGCCATACGGGCTGTATCTGCGGTGTCGGGGTAACCGCGCAGTTTTTCCAGATTGGCATAACTCTTTGCCAGCGCTTCAGGGCGGTGGAATTTGGAGAGCGTGGCAGCGTAAGGCTGCAGCTCTTCAAAACGTGTGAACCAGCCGGGGGAGAATGAACCGTCAGTATTCATAATCGGCGCGGGTTCATTTGCTTCAGGGGCAGGGGTGGGTACTGCTGTTTTGTCTTCGGTATTATCCATCGTTTTCATGTTGGTTTATTATTGCTTCCTGCCGGGCCAGATCCAGCTGGTGGCGGATGACGAGGAAGATTTCCCGGTGCGCATCGCGGCGCATGGCATCCAGTGGGTCGTACCCACCGGCTTTGCCTTGAAAAACCGGTAAATGGGTTTCAAAGCGGCGTTCCAGATCTGCCAGGACCTGTTCGCCGCCCGGTTGAGAGAATAAGGCGAGCAGTCGGCGTCGTTCCTCGCGCGCCTGTTCCTGTTGCAGGTTTCGGTGATAAATCATACCTGTGGGATTTGTTGTGCCTGTTCCTGTTGGGCGGCATCACGCTTACGCCGCAGCCGTTTTACGTTGACCTCAGGCCGGAGCAGGTCTTCCGGTACTCCATCCATGCGGGCAGACATGCGGAAAGTTTTGTCCAGGTCTACATGGTCCAGCAGGCTGTTATCCAGGCCGGCCATGAGCTGGAGACGCTGAAGCGTTCTCGCAATTCCCTCCGATTGTAATCTGCGCATGACCTGGGCAATTCTCCCCTGGTAGATGACCAGGGGCAGTTCAATACCAGGTTCGCCCTTGTGGTCTGGGTGCAGCACGGTACCCGGTGGCTTCGGGAAGCGACCCAGTCGGAACAATTGGGCGAATACGCGTTCCATCAGCGGGCGGAAATCGCTCGCAAACAGTGTGAACGAAGGTGAGAACAGCATGACTCGTTCGTTTTCGCGCGCGTAAATTTCGCTGGCTGTCATCTGTTGCTTCTGTTCGCTCCATATTTCCAGCATCGGTACAAAGAATGCGCGGCGTATGGCTTCCTGTTTCTGGCGCAGACGGTCCATGCCGATATCGTAGCGCCCCTGGGTGGCCCATTCGCGGGGAAATCCGAGGCTGGCGCTCTCCGGGTTGATGAGAGTGCGCCCGCCGGCGCGTAAATCGACTTCGCCGGCCTGGTTAGCCAGCTCCAGAATGCGCGGGAAGGCCGCAACCTCACCCAGCATATCGAGAATGCGATTCAGGAATTGCGCCTGGCGGATATCCGGGTAAACCAGGCGGGCCGGTGCCAGCCCATAAGGGCCTGAGCCCCAGCGCAGGAAACGCGTCACCATGTAGGGCATTTCGCGGTAGCCGCTTTCCTGCACGGTGCATTGGTCATCCAGGCTGTAGTAGATGCTTTCAAAAGGCATGTTCCGGGCGTTGTCGCGGTTCCGGTTGCGATTCTCGCGGGGCCGCACCACATGCAGAAAGCGTAATTCGCCTTCATGCGGGTTGCGGGTGTGTTCCAGCATGCTGCGGCCACGGGGGCCCAGGGCTTTGATGCCGAATTTGGCGGCAGCCTGGTGCGGTGTGAAGGAAAATTCACGCATGTAGGTATCCACGCTTCCTTCATCATTTTCGGCGCATACAAATTCGCCGCAGGGTATGTGGCGGAATAAGAGCTGTCCGCTGCGGGTGTTGCCGCAGTACAAACTGCCCGTCCCCAGCCCCACGCGGTCCAGAAAACACTCGTGCAGCTCAGTGTAGAAATTGCTTTGTGCCAGTTCCCGGTTGGCAATTTCGGAACAACGGTTGTACCAGGATTCTGCCTCATCCCCCGCTCCGGGCTCCGGACTGCTCCATTTGAACCAGAGCTCATTGCTGGGTGTCATGTAGCTCATGTGTCCGCTGGCCAGTTTCTGGCAGGCTTCCACGGCGGTGGTATCGCTCAGGTGGTGCGCTGCGGGCGGGGCTGCGGTATCGACTCCGTTTTCGGAGTGGGGACGGTCCGGCAGCACATAGTGCCGCAGGGTATCCCACCAGCTTTCCCAGGGTGCGCGTGCCGCCTTGAGACTTCTGTAACATTCGGGAATTGATTGCATCAGCCCAGGGTGGAGTTGGCAGAATCAACTGCAGATGTGGTTTCCTTGCGGCGGTGAGAACTCAGAATAGTGGAGAGCAGCCCTTTCTTCTGAGCCTCAGACTGGTTAGTGGCCTGTTGAGATTCCTCGGCGGTAGTTTGCGTCACCACAGGAATCGTGGTGGTGGCGCTTCCGTAATTGCTGGTGCTGCTGAAGCCCATGGTATTTAGTGTCTGGGTTGTTTTGTTCAGGAATGCAGCCCAGGGCAGGCGGTGCGGTGTGCCATTTCGCAACCCGCGCTGGAAACAGAGCCAGCGCTGCGGTGCAAGCGCCGTAGCCAGTTTGCGCGCCAGCGCCAGGTCGCCCACCAGAAGGTGAACGTACCAGGCGTCCGTTGTGGGGAAGATGTGCTCCAGCCGGGACCATAATTCCGGTTCGCGGCTGTGCACGGGTCTGACCAGCGCTACCAGTTGCGGCATGAGCAGTACCACACCTTGCGGTTGGGCGGAAAGAATGGCTAAATCGGCATCCATGTCCCGACCGGCAGCCTGGTAATATTCCCATGCCTGTTTCCTGGCATCTGCATTCATGGGCGGCACTTTAACCTGCCCGGCGGAAAATGCCCAGCGTTTTACGCAGGTCGGTACAGCGTTCTGCCTGTAACGAAGAACCCACCACTCATATCATTTTGCAAAACCCGTTATTCTGTGCCACTGTTGAGACCGTACCGTAACAAGTATAAATCATACCATGTCTACAACCAGTCCCGAAAATACCCGGCTCACCGTGCTGGATATCTGTAATATGGCGCTCAGCAGGCTGGGCGAATCCCCTATTCCTGAATTGAATGCCAATGGCACACTGCCTTCCCGCATGTGTTATATGCACTATCACCCGGTGCGCCGCGAGGTGCTCTGCGCTAACCGCTGGAGCTTTGCCACAGTGAGCACCACGCTGCAGAGCGCTGAATCGGATACCGGCGATGAAGTACACCAGCTGCGGCATAGCCTGCCGCAGGATTGTCTGCGGGTGCTGGGGGTGAACAGCCGCAGCTGGACCCTGCGCGGTCGGGCTGTGTATTGTGCTGCGCCTGTCATTAAGCTGCTTTATATTGCAGATATTGAGGATACCTCTCTCTTTGAACCCTTGTTTGTAGAAGCTCTGGTGTTGCGCCTTGCCTGGAAACTCTGCATCCCCCTGATTAACAGCACCACCGCCAGACAGGCGCTCGGCGAGGAATATCAGCGTATTGCACTGCCGCAGGCTGCCCATTTCAATGCCGTGCAGCATTTGTCAAATGATTCACACCCGCTTTATCGCCTCTGGCGGCAGAGTATGAGCAGCTGTGCTGATTAATTGGATTGGTGATGATATGAAAGCAATCGATTTTGCCTGCCGTTTTCTGACCCGGGTGCAGAAGGATGATTTGTCGCCGGCTGCCCGCCTGGTTCTGGTGGCTGTAGGGGCCGGGCTGGAGCACAAGGACGACATTTCACGGGAAACCGGCCTTTCGCCCAGTGTCTGCACGACCCAGCTGCGGCACCTCAGCATGCTGGGGGAAATCCGCTGTATCAGTCCTTTGGCGGAGCGTTACGTTCTGGCTCCTGGTGGTAAGAGCCGTCTGCGCCGCCTTTTCGATTTTCATGCTGCTTTCCATGGCTAAGAAAAAATATCTCAGTATAGAGGAGAAGCGGGGCTGGCTGGCAGATATTTTCCGGGATTCGAGCGGTGAATACAGCCAGGCAGATAAGTTCAAGGCGATGATAGAGGATACCCGGCTTGCCATGCTGGCCGAGGAGTCCGGAAAAAACGCGCAGCAACCGACCTTGCCGGGAATCCCGGTGGCATTGCTGGAGCATCTGCCACCACCCATGAGGAGTGAATAATGAATAATGAATAATGAATAATGAATAATGAATAGTGAATAGTGAATAGTGAATAGTGAATAGTGAATAGTGAATAGCCTGGCTCGGCGTAGCAAGCGAGCGTTAGCGAGACGCGGAGACGGCTGAATAGTGAATAGGCGGTCTGGGTGGGCGTAGACGTAGACGAAGCCACCGGTTAAGAGCAAAGATGAACCTGCCACGGCGTAGCCCGAAGGGCGAAGCCGGGTGATTAGTGAAGTGCCTGCCTCGGCGTGGCATGAAGGGCGAAGGCGGCGGGAATGTGATTGACCTGCGGTGCTTTGCCGGGTGGCAGCAGGACTTCTATCACATCCATACGGCTGGGGATATTTTTGCCCAGCCTGCGCAGCCAGAGTTGGGCCATGCGCCGCAGCAGCTGGCGCTTGTGTTCATTGATTCGGCGTGCCGGGCGTCCTGCACCAGTATGCAGGGCGCTCTTCACCTCGACAAAAACCAGCAGGTCGTCCTTGCGGCAGATAATATCCACCTCGCCACCGGCCCCCAGCCGGAAACGGCGCCGAAGCACCTTGTAACCCTGCGATCGCAGCCATGAAGCCGCTACCAGT
Organism: Akkermansia sp.; assembly: GCA_045646505.1. Taxonomy (GTDB): domain Bacteria; phylum Verrucomicrobiota; class Verrucomicrobiia; order Verrucomicrobiales; family Akkermansiaceae; genus Akkermansia. Next base: position 21,363 of record JAZRKW010000080.1, read on the forward strand.
TCGCCATACTCACCCAGGTAGCTGCCTTTGGGGTAAGTGCCGTCAGCCCAGGGGCAGTTCCAGCTGTGTAACAGGTGCAAACGTGCGGCGATGATGTATCGTAGCTCCATGTTCTCGAATAGCTTGCATGTGGGCTTTGGTGCCGTACCCGGCGTGGCGGTCGAATCCGTACTCCGGGAACTGGCGGTGCAGTTCCTGCATGTAGTGGTCCCGCCACACCTTTGCCAGTATGCTGGCTGCGGCTATACTCAGGCACCGGGCATCTCCTTTCACAATACTGCGCGAGGGAATCGGGAACCCGGGCACCGGCAGCCCATCAATCAGGCAGAAATCCACCCCTCCCGCCAGTCCTTCTGCCGCGCGTCGCATCGCCAGGTGCGTTGCTTTCAGTATATTGAGCTCGTCTATTTCCTCCACCGTGGCCTGGGCTATGCTTTTCTGCACGCTGTCATCCTTTATCAGGGCTTCGTACAAGGCTTCTCTTTTCTTTGCGGTCAGTTTCTTGGAGTCATTCAAGCCCGGCAGGGTGAAGCCTTCCGGCAGAATGACTGCAGCTGCTACTACCGGACCGGCCAGTGGCCCGCGACCGGCTTCATCGATACCGCATACCCGGGTGAATCCCTCGGCGTGGGCGGATTGTTCTTCTGCCATATCAGGCGGTGCGGTGATTGCTGGTGTGCGGTTCATTTTTTCTTATCTTTTCGGTTCTGCCGGGCTTTCTGACGCAGGGAATCGGGCAGGGACTCGCCTTCTTTCTGGTGGTACAGGGCCTCGATGTCATCCAGATACCGGCTCATGGCGGTGTCCGGCCCCGGATTGTCACGCCGCAGCAGCTGCATGGTTTCCAGGTAGGAGTCGAAGGTGCGCCCGCGTTCGTTTCCGGTGAAGGTGATTTCGAACCAGTCCAGGTAGTCGCGCCCGCGAATAGCTGCGCTGTAGTATGCCTGGCGGAGTTCCTGCAGCGGCCCCAGGTTATTCTGCACTTCATCCGGGTGTGCCCCGTTGGTGAGCTGGGTGATGACTTTGCAGTATTCGGTGATGATGGGCCGGTACCCGGGAAAACAGGTGTAGCTCAGCGAAACAAGACGCGCTATGGCCGGTTGGACCAGCTTCTGCCAGTTCGGCAGCTCGGTGAGGGCGTAGGCATCATCCAGCGAAACCGGGCGGGGAACCTCGGTTTCAGGGTCGAAATACATAATCGTGAGCGCCTCCTGCAGCATTTTTTCTGTTTCCAGTGGAGCCATGGATTCCGTGGCGCGCGGCAGTGCCAGGTTTGCCAGTTCGATTGCCCACCATTTATTCAGCAGGCTGCTGTCCACACCCAGTTCGTGGAAATGTTCGGTAATGGTTTCCACCGGGGTGGCATCTGCTGTGGCGGCATTGTCCAGCAGGTTCTTCAACTGTTCCAGTCCGCCTTCGCGGTCTATCAGGCTCATGAGCATCACGCCGCAGGAGACTTCGTACACCTGGCGGCTGGCGGCATCCAGTTTCTCGGGTTGTTCGATGGAAATCATCTCCTGCGGGGAGAGCATTTCAGACCGGTTGAACAGTTCCTGGTAGATTCGCCGCTCAGCTCTCCCGGATTTCCAGAGCACGGCCTGCTGCATGCCGGCTATCAGCCATCCCGGCAGTCCGATGTGCTCCGGGTAGGCACCGGGGTCTAAATCGCGGAGCACATGCTCATAGAGAATCATGGTGATGATAGCCTTATCCATGCGGTCCAGGTCAATACCGCCGCCAGGGTAGATGCGTACCTGGAAATTCGGATGCCCGTCGATGATATTGATACGCGTGCGGATAGGTCTGAGCGAAGGCGCATCGGTGCTCTTGCCCAGCAATCGTATGGAGATGAGGTGCTTATGGGTCTTCTCCAGCTGCAGCAGCTTGCATACCTGGGAATACAAATCGTCTGCGCGTGAGGCAATGGCACCCATGCGCAGGGAATCGCCACCACTTACAGAAAACAATTTGCTGTGCGAAATCACGTGTTCATCCACATCCGGAAGGTAGCCGTTAAATTGCTGCTGCTCATTCGCTATGGCCACCGCAGCTGCTTTTTTATCCGGCTCGATTCCTTTGGCCGCAGCTTCCCGCAGCACAGCTTCTTCCTCTGCTTTCCAATCAGTGCTTTCGGTCTCAATTGCAGGTGCAGACTCTGCTGTCCGGGGCTCCTGGGCTTCTGAAACCAGTGCCAGTGAAAGCATTATTGCTCCTGCCATGCGGTATAACATGCAGTCATGCTACCAGATACGCGCACCTGCTGCAAGTTCAAACTCCGTTTGCAGACTTGACTCTTTGAGTTCAGGTGCGTAAACTGTCACTATGAAGATTTGCACAGCCCAGAGTATACGCGAGGCGGAGCAGCGGCTTTTTGCCGCCGGAGAGGTGAGCTCGCTGGAGCTCATGAACACCGTGGTGGAGCGCTTGTGGCAGGCCTGTGGGCGGCTGCCGCTGCTGCAGAATTTCGTGCCCTCGCAGGTTGTGGTTTATGCCGGTAGCGGAAATAACGCCGGCGATGCCATCGGCCTGGCGGCGCGCTGGGGCTGCCCGGTGGTGTTGCGCTGCGCCGGGGGACTTTCGGCAGATTCGCAGGCGCAGCTCTGTGGGCGCGAACTGCTTTGTGAGCCGCAGCCGCAGGAGTATACCCTCATCATCGATGGTCTGCTGGGCAGTGGCGCTGTGGGTGAGCTTCGCCCGGCATACGCCGCGCTGGTGCGAGAGATGAATGCCCTGCGCGCTGCCAGCCACCGTAGTCTGCTGCTGGCGATTGATATCCCCACCGGGTTGGATGCCGCCACCGGAACACACGGTGCCGATGTGGTGCGGGCAGATGTGACCGCCGCCATCGGCTGCGTGAAACCCGGTATGGTGGCAGATGGCGCGGAGGATGCCGTGGGGCGACTGCTCTGTATTCCTCTTTCGGAGGTGGGGGAAATACCCGCGTCAGAATCGGCTGGAGTGATGGATATATCGGATGTCTCCGGAATTTTGCATTCTCGTGCCTATTCTTTTTATAAAAATAAGGCCGGAAGAGTAGCAATTATAGCGGGTTGCGTAGGAATGGCCGGAGCAGCGCAAATGTGCGCCGAAGCTGCGGTGGCCGCCGGTGCCGGTCTGGTGGTGCTGTATTGCCTGCCGCCGGTTTATCCCATTCTTGCTGCGAGAGTTACGCCGGAGGTGATGGTGCGCCCTGTCGGTTCTTATGCTGATATTCATGAACCGGATGCCCAGGTGCTGGTCATCGGCCCCGGTCTGGGGGAAGTGCAGCCGGTGGCTGCAGAATCGCTGCGCCGCCTGGCTTCCGAATTTAAGGGTACTGTGGTGCTGGATGCTGATGGACTAAACACCGCCGCCGCCTATGCCTGGGAACCCCGGAAGAACTGGATTCTGACACCTCATCCGGGTGAAATGCGGCGTTTGCAGCCGGGTGTCTGTGTCTCGCGTATGGAAATGGTGTCATGCTACCGCAATAAATTTGATAGTACATTGGTGCTCAAAGGGGCGCGAACTCTCATATCGGGTGAGAACGGGTGCTTTTTTAACGCTACAGGAGGCCCCTATATGGCCAATGGAGGGCAGGGTGATGTGCTGGCCGGTGTCATCGGTGCATTGGCGGCTCAGGGGGTGGCTCCGATGCGCGCTGCCATGCTAGGTGTCTATACGTGCGGAATGGCGGCAGAGTATGCCTGGGCAGCTGCGGGATACCCGCCGGCCATCTGCGCCACGCAGGTGATAGAAAAGCTGCAGTACACGCTCGGCGGACTGTGATTCACTAGCGGCTGGTTCAGAATATGCCGGATACCCCGCATGCTCGCATTGCACCAGTCGTTTCTCGGGCTGTTCTCAATCATCAATCGTCACTAGTCACTTGTCAATAGTCAATAGTCAATTGTAAATACGCTGCGTATGGATTTCTTCTCCTCTGGCACGCTCTGCCCTTGACAAATCCGGGGAGACTGTGCGAAACTCCCAGCGTGCTGGATATTTGTCTACTGGGAACCGGTGGCACGCTGCCGCTGGTGAATCGCTGGCTCACCTCGCTCATGGTGCGCTACCAGGGGCACAGCGTGCTCATCGACTGCGGCGAGGGCACCCAGATTGCTGCCCAGCGCGCAGGAGTGAGCCTGAAACCCGTGGATAAGATTCTCATCACCCACCTGCACGCCGACCACATCTCCGGTCTGCCCGGCTTGCTGCTCACCATGGGCAACATGGGGCGCGAGGAGGATTTATCCATCATCGGCCCGGTGGGAACCGAACGCGTGGTGAATGCCCTGCGCACCATTGCTCCGAATCTCCCTTTCGATATCCGTGTGAGCGAGCTCGAAACGCCGGAGGAAACCATGTTCTTTCTCGATTGCGATATACGCGCCTTCCAGGTGCAGCACGGCGTGCCCTGCTACGGCTACAGCTTCATCCTGCCGCGTGCCGGCAAGTTCGATGCCCGGCGGGCGCAGGAGCAGGGAATCCCCATGGAATTCTGGGGCCGTCTCCAGAAAAAAGGCGAAACCATCGAGCACGAAGGCCGCATCTTCACCCCCGATATGGTGCTCGGCCCCGCCCGTCGCGGGCTCAAGCTCACCTACTGCACCGATACCCGCCCCGTGCCTGCCATCGCCGCCGCCGCGGCAGATTCCGACCTCTTCATCTGCGAAGGCATGTACGGTGAGGACGAGATGCTGCCCAAGGCCCGGGAAAACCGCCACATGCTCTTCAGCGAAGCCGCCCGCCTTGCGGCCGATGCCGGCGGCGTGAAAGAACTCTGGCTCACCCACTTCAGCCCCAGTCTTCCCAACCCCAAAGCCTATCGCGACGTAGCCCGCGCCGTCTTCCCCAACACCCAGATCCCCCGCGACGGCTGGGAGAAAACCCTCCGCTTCGAGGAAGAGTGAGCAGAATGGGGAAAATAAGCCGCCGATTGCGCTGACTGGGGCGTCCTGCCTCGGCGGTTTGTGTGGGCGTAGCAATCGCAGCGCGAAGCCTCAAGCAAGCAGCCTGCAGGGCTGACGCGAAGCTGATTGACAATTGACGAGTGACTATTGACTATTGGAGCAGATACTTGCACCTGCGTCGCAGCTGACTTTTAATTTGACCTTCGTACATTTAAATTAATTTTTTTCTATTTGTTTGAACGTTTTTAGTACTGTGGGTGTCTACACCTCCATAAGAAGCCCCATTCGCGCGCTATTCCGGGGCTTTTCAAAGTCTTTTTCATGTAGTTTCAGAGTTGATTAGAGAGAAAAAGCCGGGTTCCCGAAAGGGTTCCCGGTTTTTCTCTCCCCCCATCTCCCCCTCCATCCCTTCAAACTTAACATAGCGCACCTCACTATTTCAACTTAGCGCGCGAAAGTAAAATAAGGTTAGTGCTTATTTTACTTTCAGCCGTGAAAATAAAATTGACCTTGTTCTGGTCATCCTTACTTTTCTGAAAAGAATGACCGACCGATTGGTAATCGGTCGCTCGTTTAGAGCGTAACAACCACCGCTTGCCCATTGCAGTCTTCGTATTGCCTTGCGCAGGCTGGGTTCAGTCCTGCAGCGGCTAGGTCACGGTGGAGGGGCGGGGTGGCAGATGGGTGGCGGCATGCTCCCGGTATGGGTAAAATCCTCAAATTTACGCCAAAAATGGGGCAAAATTCCTTCTTTGAAATTGTTCTAACGGGCAATAAGAGAGTCGCGGGATGGTAGGGAGGGTGGGAAAGCGTGTAGCGGGGGCGGGGATGGCTCCCGGAGCGGGTACGGCGGCGGGTCGCAAAGCTCGCCGCAGGTGGGAGCCATTGCTGAGCCCTGGGTGGGCGTAGATTCATCTAAGCCTCCTCGGCTCTTTGCCACGGTTGTTGTACTCGTGGCGGGCGGCGGGCTTGCCACGCCGGAGCGGCTAAACGCCGCGGTGGCGGGAACTATCTTAGCCCCGTAAGGGGCGATACTTTCCGTAGCCCAGAGCGTAAGCTCTGGGTTCTACGCGATAATAAAACCGGAACCCCGCCAGCTGGCGGGGTGGCAGACTTGCTGATGCCATGCGAGATGATGCGCTTTGGTTGTTTTGTTATCGTTTAGTAATAATTGAATGAAAAATTATGGGCAAAAAGAGGGGATGCGAATTTGTTAGATGGGCAAGAAGAGAGGGAGGCAGTTTGTGGGGTAGGCGGGGCGGTAGGTCGGGAGCGGCGGAGTGAAGCGTGGGCGACGGAGGGTGGCGGGGGGCGGGATAGCCCCCGGAGCGGGTACGGCGGCGGGTCGCAAAGCTCGCCGCAGGTGGGAGCCATTGCTGAGCCCTGGGTGGGCGTAGATTCATCGAAGCCCCCTCGGCTCCTTGTCACGGTCGCAAGTCTTGGGTGAGCGGCTCGCCACGACGCAGGCTTGCCGGAGCCGGAAGGCGTAAGTCGAAGCCTCCTCGTGCGCAGAGGTAGAAGAATTGCACGCGTGCAACTTGCTTTGGCGGCTTTTTTGAGCGAAAATGAGGCCATGAAACACGAAGTCCCTGTTGAAACGCGATTTTTTGCGCCGTTTGCAGCTCATGCATGTATCTTTTCATCCTCCGCTCTGCTATTCTGCATGGGTGAAGTCCACCTATTGCTCCATCCGAAAAATACAAAATCCTACGCTAATGCCATTTTATCTGAACAATCATTCCACACAAGAATCTATCCATTATACCCCCAACTCCTTAAACAAAACGAACAATACCCTCGATTACCTCTCCGGTATTACCGCCGATGAGGCCAAATTCCAGAAGTCTCTCGTCGATGCTAATCATCAGCTGAATCCTTTGGAAAAGCTGATGGCAAAACAAGCCATCTCCATCCGCATTGCAGACCCCATCGACCGGGAAGAGGAATTGATGCTTGACGAGACAGAGTATCGGGCGGCACAAGCCCATGAAATAATCGATGCGATGCCGTGTAATAAGCCGAATCTGCACCGCAAAGCTTATGAGTTTGAAGAATTACGGAAGCAACTAATACATCGTGATGCCGAGTATGCGCGACAACAGCGCGAGTAGCTAATAAAGGAACTCTTTCTATTCAGATGAATGACTCCAGTAGAACACCTTTATATTTCCCTAACAATGTTGAAATCGCTGAGATTACGACTCTTGTTGTACGCGTTTTCTATGTGTTTTGCAGGAGAAGCGAGAAACTCATCTTCGGTTACGATGGAAGCATATGAGCTTTTAAAGTCGTCGACGATATTGTGAGTTCGATTCACATACACTAGGGATTTTTTGTTAAAACGATTCCTCCAGATAATATCGAAAAGTTTATAGTTGTTGAAGGTTCTGACGGTTGTACCATCATTCATTTTACTTTCGTTGAAGAGCCACCTGTAACCCAAATATGGATCTCTTTTTGCAACTATCACGAGGCCATTTGTTTTTGATGTAATATTGATACGAGCAATTTGCTTTAGTGAGTATGATATTTCCCACTCCATCCATTTGCTCTGTTGCATGTTTGGCGATGCAATTACAATGGTTACAGATGTATCCCAAATCATATTTCTTAATGTAGACTTTATGGATTCTGCCTTATAACTGGAAAGATCTTGTGAATGGGTGTTTTCTCCTTTGTAGTACTGTGCATCAACTCCAAGAGCGCTGATGATTCTGTTGCGAAGGTCAACGGCTTCGCTGTATTTGTAGGATATGAAAGTTTTGTGTGCCATAAAATTAGATGTCTTGGGATAAATCAATGCAGTTTACGATAGCGTCCACCAGTTCGTCGGTTCTGTCAATGGGAACATCATTCATGATTTGAACCTCGTTTTGCAATTCGCTGGTCTGGTAGTAGAGATCTTTGTTTTCAGAAACAGTCTGCCATAGTTCTTTTGCTGCATATCCCGTTTGACCAACAGGGAAGAGTTTGAGACCTTGAGCTTCCGCTATTCTGAATTCTTTTCTAACTCCATCTGCATTCGTTAGTTCCTCTCCGTCAGAAAGCTTATTTTCATTATACTTATTTCCAAAGATGAATATTGCGTTTCCAGCCTGAGCAATCATATCTTCTCGATACTGTTTCCATTTTTCATCTCTTTCCGCTTTGTTTTTTATATCATAGGGGAAGGGCATAGCCAACAATTTTCCTTCAATGGTTCTTCCTTGACTGTAAGCGAAAGAAAGAACTCCGTGAATCACACTGCTTCCAACCCCCTTACCAAATCCTGTCACAATTTTGTAACCGCTTTCAGCTAATTTGAAGGCGAGATTGTGAATGAAGGACTTTGCTACTTCTTTTTCGAGAGGACTATATACTTCTGCTGACCCTGAAATAAATACACTTTTCGATAAAACGTATCGTTTGATTTCCTTTAAAATTGTATCTATTTCTTCATATGAATCAATCCTTATTACCTCAATGCCATATCTTTTCAAATTCTCAATCCACAGTGTCTCTCTTGATTTAGCATAACCTAAATCCTTAGCTTCACCAAAATCCTGTTCTTGAATGTTTTTGTATATGCAGAAGTGAGGCCGTACATGTTTTCCTAATTTTTGCTTCATATATCCTAACATATTAAGAATATTAGGGTCACTCATGCTAAATCCGATGAATAAAAATGTTTTTGAGGCTAAATCCGTTTTCAGGGCATTACTAAAAAGCTCATTTTTGGTTTGATATTCTTCATAATCATCAGTAATCAGAGTGATATCTCCAGCCAACGTAATATCACCATGCATTTTGTGTATCACAACATCGCGCATAGGAATAGGATAACACATATCCTCCGGTTTGCGTTTTGTGTCCACCTTTTTTCCCTGCTCTTCAAAAGCTTGCTCCAATAACGTATCGTAGTTGGTTGTCCAGACGTATTTAATAGGCAGTGAGGCTAAAAGCTGATGAGCTGTGGAAGGTTTTGCCCTTCGGGCGGTGAACAGATTGATGATATGTTGAGTTAAATCACTTCTTCTGTTTTTGACATTAGTGAAATACTGGGCAGCTGAGAGCAAGTCCGTTTCTTTATCGACATTGAGCCCGATTTCCTTCAGAGGCGCCCTTAACAGTTCACGCCATGTGGGTAATCCGCAGGGTTTTGACATCCCTGCACCCACTAATACTGCAGCGCAATCGTTTAGAATTGCATCTGCATACCTTTTGCAGAAAATTTTCGTAGATTCATCCATTTTTTTGAAGGTAGGGAGTTGTTTGTTTCAACGCTTTTATTTTACTCCTCTATGCGCGGTTGACAAGCAAAAGTTGTTTCATTGTAAGACAGTGGAAAATTATCTGAGAAGAATCGTTTTCTCTCTACCCTCGTCACCTAAATTCAGGGCCCCCCGATTTGTAATCGGTCGCTCGTTTAGAGAGCAACAACTACCGCTTTTCCATTGCTATCTTCAGATTGCCTTGCGCAGGCTGGGTTCAGACCTGCTGCGGCTAGGATGTTGCGGAGGTCGGCGGCGGTGTCGCGGTGGAGGAAGGTGGCGTAGGGCTCTTCGGCCAGGAGTTCGAGCTCGGCGGCTTGTGCCCAGTCATCGGTGTTGTAGCTCCGGCCGTCTGCATCGGCGGCGGTGAAGAGGGTGCTGCGGTAGACGATGGCATGGGTCGGGGTATGGAGGGTTATCTTGGCTAGCTTGGCGATAAGCGCATCGATTTGCTTCACATGGGCAGGTGTGCAGGTGTCGGATAGTTCGGCTTGCGGGAGGAGCAGGTAATCCATGAGGGCGTTCATCTCCGCATGGAGGATGTGCTCCCAGTACCCCTGCGGGAGTTGTTCATAGTAGTTCGGCAGGGGGAGTTTGGCTTGTTCGTTGTGGCAATTCTTCACGCTGAGCTGCCATGCCAGCTCGCGCTCCACCCCCTTGTTCACTAAATCGTCAGCCGTGCCTGACATAGTGGCGAAATACGGCGATTCGATGTTCAAGGTGCACAGGAATGAAAAGCCCTCTCTCGCTTCGGTGCTGAAGGCGCATCCTGCTGAATCGATACGGAAGAACAGCCTCACCTCTGCCGTGGCAAGATAGGGCGTGCGCTCCGCCAGTGCAAACAAGGCATCGCTTACCGTCCGATTGAAAATCTGCTCCACATCGTACTCAAAGCGGATAAGACCAAACGGATCATCAAACCAAATATTGTTCTGAAAAGAAAGGGTGTGTTGGGGCATGCCGTGAGTTTAGCCTGGAGCGGAGGGATATGCAAGGTTTGTTTGTTTATTATAGTCTACAGTTGGCGAAATTTTCTGGAGCCAAATTTCCCACTTCTATATAATGAACAAATGATGTTGGATGACGATGTCTTGAAAAGGATTGGTAGTGCAATCAAGGCATTACGAATGGAAAAAGGCCTTTCTCAGCAAGCGCTGAGTGAGTCGTGCCAAATTGATAGAGGATTTATCTCTTCGGTAGAGCGAGGGGTTCGCAACATTTCCGTGGTCACCCTGTGCATGATTGTGAATCAGCTTGGGATGGATTTTGTTTCCTTTGCTAAGTGGATGGACTCCTCCAAGTAATAGATTTTGCGGAGCTTATGATTACGCGCGCTTTTTTCGATTCTCCGATAGACTTATTTTTGCGGATGCCTACGGATGCGATTCTCGGACAAATTGTAGACCGAGATTACCATTACGACCAGAATATCAACCAACGCAATACTTGGAAAACCGAGATTGAGATATTAAAAAGGCAGCTCGCTGGCGTAGAAGAAGGGCGCATACTTTTCGAGTACTCCGTTCCTCGCATGGGGAAGCGGGTGGATGTTGTTATCATATTCCGAAATATCGTTTATCTGCTCGAGTTCAAATGCGGAGATGATGAATACAAAAGGTCGACGTATAATCAGGTATATGATTATGCTTTAGACTTGAGGAGCTTTCATATGGAGAGCCATGATAAGCTGTTGGCTTGTATTATGGTTTCTGATGAGGCTGAGACGCAGGAGTTATGCATTGTTGAGCATGAGAGAATCATTGAGCCGATTAAGTGCAATGCAGAGAATATACGTGCGGCAATTGATGCTGTGGCGGCACGGTATGAAGAGCCTGAACTCGATTATCTGGCATGGGTGAACTCCGTGTATAAGCCGACACCTTCCATTGTGGAGGCGGCGCAGGCTTTGTACCATGGCCACAATGTTGAGGAAATTTCGCGCAATGATGCAGAGTCAACGAACTTGGGGGTGACAACTGTTGCTATCGAAAGGATTATCGAGGACAGCAAAAAGAACGGCCGCAAGTCTATATGCTTTGTCACAGGTGTCCCCGGTGCCGGTAAGACATTAGTGGGGCTGAACTTGGCAATCAACTATTCAAATGCGGAAGAAGGTGAGCACGCCGTATTTCTTTCTGGCAATCAGCCATTGGTAACGGTTTTGCAACACGCGTTGGCTAGAGATAAGGTATCGAGAGCAAAGGAGAAGGGCGATAAGTTTACTAAAGCACAAGCGCTACGCGAAACCGGTGCATTTATCCAGATTATTCATGCCTACCGAGATGATTGCCTCGTAAGTGCCAAGCCGCCCGCTGAACGCGTGGCCATTTTCGATGAGGCGCAGAGAGCGTGGACGAAGGATTGCATTCAGGACTTTATGAAAAGGAAGAAGGGTGTAGCTGATTTCGATTATAGCGAGCCTGAATTCTTGATTAGCACCATGGATCGCCACCATGATTGGGCTGTGATTGTTTGTTTAATTGGCGGTGGTCAGGAAATCAATCGAGGAGAAGCTGGCTTACCCGAGTGGTTTGATTCGCTTCGCCGTTCATTCGCGGATTGGGATGTGTATGTGGCACCGCAATTACATGACGATGAGTATCGCTATGGGCGAGACTGGAATGAAATGGTTCAGGGGTTGCGTGTGCGTGAGCTTTCGGAACTGCATCTCTCGGTCTCGATGCGTTCCTATCGAACTCCTGCCGTGGCTGGATTTGTGAAGGCTTTTCTCGACCGAGATATGGTAACGGCGAAGGCTCTATACGATAGCATTAAGGAAAAATACCCCATTGCTGTAACGCGTGATTTGAATGCAGCGAAATCCTGGGTGCGTTCGCGCTGCAAAGGGACTCGCCGGTACGGTGTGTTGGCGAGCAGTGGTGCTCTGCGTTTGAAGCCGGAGGGGATATTTGTAAAGAGCGACAAGCAAGTTGAGAATTGGTTCTTGAACGATGCGGATGATGTCCGTTCGAGCTATGCTTGTGAAGATGTCGCTACGGAGTTCGAGGTGCAAGGCCTAGAACTGGATTATACCATCGTGGCATGGGATGCCGACTTGCGCCTTGTGGGTAATCAGTGGTCTTATAATGCCTTCAAAGGCGATAAGTGGCAGCGTGTGAATGATGAACAGAAACGCCGCTACCTAAAAAATGCCTACCGCGTTCTCTTAACAAGAGCCCGTGAGGGTATGATTATCTTTGTGCCCAAAGGAAGTGAAGATGATGCTACCCGCCCGCCTAGCTTCTACAACGAGCTCGCCGAATCGTTGCGAGTTGTTGGCGTGGAGGAAATTTAACTTCGAATTCTCGGAAGAGGACCTTCTTTAGGCTGGTTAGAATGCGCAGGTGGTAAGGATTTAAAGAAATTTTCCAAGTTTGTATCCAGTGCATGTGTAATCTGGCAGAGGGTCAGGATGGAACAATTTCGGTTCCCTCGCTCGATACTGGAGATGAACTTTCTATCGACGCCGCAGCGTTCGCTGAGCTCAAGCTGCGTAAGGCCTTTACCCTTGCGTAAAAGCCTGATAGCAATGCCTATTCTTTCCAGAATGTTACCGTCGAGTTGCATAACCTTTATTCTAACGCAATGAGTCATTTGAAGCGAGTTGATTATTGTTTATGGGTATTATAGTGTGCTTTGTGGACTGAAAAGCTTATCTTCGGAATGCTCAGGAGGATAAATACATGGAATCAGGAAAATATGTTTGACGCAATAGTGGTTTAGCGCTATAACGAATTCGGAGCTTACACTCCCGCTTTACGCTATCACTTTCTCCTATAGAAGATTATGTATCTCTCGAAATTAAAAATAAAAAACTTTAGGGCTATAGATGAATTGATCGTGCGTTTTACAAAAGGCTTAACGGTTTTAGTTGGTGAGAACAATGTTGGAAAGACCGCTATTATGGATGCTTTGCGGCTGGTTACAATTCCTGCTAACAATTACGATGCATTGAGAGTAACAGTGGACGATTTTCATAACGGCAACATTGATGTCCCAATAGAAGTGTCCGCCGAGTTTTTTGAATTGTGTATAGATGACGAAATCGGTATGTATGAGGCAGTGGTTGTCGGCGATGATGAACATTTATATGCGCAACTGAATACGGTGTCATCATATAATGCTGAAGGAAATAGAATTAAGACGCGAGCAAGTGGCGGGTTGCCTTCATCGGGGAATCCGATCAATAATGCGCAGGATTACATAGATGTTACATATCTGAAACCATTGAGAGACCCTGGCCAAGCACTGAAAAATGGGCGATTCTCCTATCCTGCAATGTATCTAAGTTCGAATTTAGACAAGCAGCATAGAGAAAGTCTAGAAAAAATTGCACAGGAATTTAATAAAGCTCTTAAAGAAAATCCTGGTATAGGTGACGTAGAACGATTATATAATGAAGTATTTAAGTCAATTACGGGAGATGTACAAAAGCAAATTATAGAATTAGTGTTCAATCAGCCTGATTTCGCTAGATTGATAAGCGATGTGAAAACAAAAATAGATTCCATGGAATATAGCCTTAATGGATTGGGACTTAATAATGTTTTGGTAATTGCGTTGGTTTTGGCAGCACATCGTCATATTAGTGATAGGTATAAGATCTTGATCATTGAAGAGCCTGAAGCGCATTTGCATCCTATATTGCAGCGATTGTTATTGACTTATTTACAAAGTGTAGCAAATGATGAAGGAAGTAGGACGCAGGTCGTTATAAGTACACATTCGCCCATATTTGCATCTAAGGTAAAAGTGAAAAATATATGTTACGTTTCAAAAAAAGATGGCTTGGTGCAGTCAGTTTCTTTGTCAGATGCGGTTAGATATGGCGCTGCGGATGATGATGTCAATTATCTTTCGCGTAGACAGGAAAATAAATTAGAGCGTTATTTAGATGCTACTCGCGCTGAATTGTTTTTTTGCCACAAAATCATGCTTGTGGAAGGTGTAGCTGAAATGTTTATATTGCCCTCAATTGCAAGAATTGTGAACGAGGATTTTGATGTTAAAGGGGTAACTTTGATTAATTGCCTCGGCCTAAACTTTGAAATGTTTATCACGGTTTCATGCAAATTAGACATAAGGGTCGCAGTCGTTACTGATACAGATAGGCCAGCAGGCGAGGCAACGTCTGATTATTGTCAAAAATTGCAGGAAATCGTGAAAGGAAAAAAGAATGTGAAAGTGTTTGCAAGCGTTCACACACTGGAACGGTCTCTTTTTAGCAATGTTATGATATGTCGACTGGCTCAAGGTGTCGTAAAAGATATGGGTCATCAAACGATTTCTCGGCGGTGTGCATCTCTTGATGGGGATAATTTATATGAGTATTTATTTGGTTGCAATGATAATAAATCAAAAGCTCGTATTTCCAAGGGTGAATTTGCACAAGAATTTGCTAGAAAATTAGATGGTCTTTCATCTGATGGGAGAGGCTACCGATTTACATATGAAGTTAAAGATAAAATTAAGCAAGAATGGGTAGAAAGGGAAGGCGTATTGAAGATGGAAGATTTTCCCGAGAACCTAATAAAGGCAATTATCTTTGTATGTGGAGGTGAAAAGAATGGCTAGTCATATCGAAATCGCTACAGACGAACAGCTGGCGGTAATAAACTCAGAAGGAGAAGTCTTTGTGTCTGCTGCTCCGGGAAGTGGGAAAACGTGGACAGCAGCAAGATTGTTTGTTAATCGTGTTCGCAGTGTGTCTCATAAAAGGAGAGGGGTTGCGTTGCTATCTTATACCAACGTAGCAGTAGAGGAATTCAAAAGGAAAATATTGGATTTGGACTCATCAATTGATGTAGAATCAATAAATTATGTTGGTACAATGGATTCATTCGTTGAGAAGTTTGTAATCTCTCAATTTTATTATGTGGTTCCTGGATTAATACATAGACCGTTTTGTGCAAGTTTTGAAGGAGCTGTGGGACTTTCGATTCCAAGTAATGTCTCAAAACTAGATTTTCCCATTTCAATAAATGATATATATAGTGAGGTCGTTGGAGATAAAATATTGTATAAATGTAAGCGTTTTAAAAATGATCAGACAGGTGCACAATTGCCAGTTGAAAGTATATTTTCTCTATTTATGAGGGGCTTAATTTCGTTCCGCCGTTACACTCATGAAATGAGATGGTTTTTGGTGGATGAAATCATGAAATCCAATAGTGTAAAGCGGTGCTTATCAAATCGATTTGAAGAAATCATAATTGATGAAGCGCAAGACACACGAGGGGTAGCGTTCCGGTTTTTTTCAATGTTACGAGATGCTGATTCACTTCCATGTAATGTGTCTTTAATTGGAGATGTAAACCAATCTATATACTCGTTTGCAGGCGCAGCTCCTGAAATATACTTGCAAGTTGCACAAGTATGGAAGCTAAAAAAATATAGAATAAATACTAATAGACGTTGTTCGGAGAAAGTTGTAGAAGGAATTAACCGCTTTTTTGGTGAGAATATGAGGGCTCTGCCGGGAAGCGGAGGCAACGGTGTGTATTATATGGAATATACGCGCTTCGAGAAAATTGGCACGGCGGAAATTTCTTCACACTTCAAGGTAGATAAAGGTAAGGTCAAGGTTTTGAGCCGGCGCAATCAGCGTCCTCGTGTAACTCCTTATTTGGATATGTTGTTTTCCTCGTGCATAGAGAGAGACTTCAACAACAATCTCAAAGCATCGTGTGATAAACTGATGCACTTTATAAGGATACAAGCCAATATTTGTGCTGTTGAGTATGAGAAAGATGTTTTGTTAAAAGAATTGTGGCCCGTGTGCAAAGATAAAGAAGCTTTTCCATCTCTAAATTCAACGTGGAACACATGGCGAGCTGCGGTAAAGTTTACGCTTCAACGGTTGGCCTGTATTTTGAATATTGATGATATAGGAATCTCGAGGCTTAGAAAACCAAAGGATTTGCCAGAAGAAACCAACATATCTGATTTTTTACAGTGTTATTCAGATGTCCAGACAGTGCATTCTGTTAAGGGCGAAAGTCATGAAGGTGTAGTTTTTGTCGATAATAAATTTTCATGGGCAAAATTATTTAATCATAAATCAGAAGACGGCCACATAATTGATGAAGAATTGAGAATAATGTACGTCGCAATGACAAGGGCTAGAAATTTTGTTTTGCTGGTCATACCCGATACGTTTTTGTTAAGGAATCGTGCAAAAGTTGAGAAGAAGGTAGAAAGACTAATCATGTGAACAGAGGTCACGGTGGAATGTCAGGTTTTTATTTTCTTGCAAAGTTATGTTAAATTTTTGAAAAAACAGAATTTCCGTTCTGCTATGTGAGTGGAAAGAAAATACGTTTGCTCGAGGGCAGTGTTTGATGTACAGTGTCTATTCCGTCTGGCGGAAAAACATACGAGCTTCAAGGAATTACTATGCGGAGACCGACAATATCCTGGTGGTGTATCCATCTGAAGTGCATTTTCATTCATGGCTTGAAGTTGAATGCGCTCTGTGTTAGACTCGCACTGCGATGGAATGGAACAAACTACTGTCTGCTGAGCGTCTGGGGGCGGGGAGTGCGGCTTCGGCGCATCGTTCTGTGTTTAATCAGGACTATGGGCGAGTGCTGTATTCGAGTGCGTTTCGACGATTGCAGGATAAGACGCAGGTGTTCCCCCTGGGGCGCAATGATTATGTGCGGACGCGCCTGACGCATAGTCTGGAGGTCTCCAATGTGGGGCGTGGATTGGCCATCGAGTTGCAGGATATTGTCGAAAGAAAGGAGGGGGCGGGGATTCCTCTCTTGTCGGGAATGGGAGACATCGTATCGACAGCATGTTTGGCGCATGATATTGGAAATCCTCCCTTTGGTCATTCCGGTGAGACTGCTATAGAATCGGCTGTTCGCGAATTGACGGGGCAGACGGACTACACTTTCGAGGGCAATGCGCAGGGATTCCGCCTGCTGACCCGCATCTGCGACCCGATTAAGGATAGCGGGTTGAATCTGACTTGTGCCACATTGGGGGCGTTTACCAAGTATCCCTGCACGCTGGCCACGGTGGATAAGGCCATCTACAAGAAGTTCGGTATCAATGACTCGGAGCTGGATGCGTTTGAGGTGGTCGCGGACAAGTGCGGGCTGCCCCTGCTGAAGCCGGGCGTGTGGGCGCGTCATCCCCTGGCGTATCTGATGGAAGCGGCAGATGACATCAGCTACCTGATAGCTGATCTGGAAGATGCATTCCTCTCTAAAATCATCACATTCGAGGAGGCGGTGGAGCAGTTGTTCAAGCTGGCTCATTTCTCCGCCGATGCGCAGAACAAGGTTATGGCGGAAAAGATGCGGATGGATGCGGAAGCCGCCGTGCGCTATGCCCGTGCCATGGCTGTGGGGAGTTGTATCAGAGCCGTAGCCGGTACGCTGGAGGAGCACTACGACGATATCATGTCAGGCTGTTTCCGCAAGAGCTTGATGAAGCGTTCCCCCTATGCAAAGGAATACGCGGAAGTGAGCGATTTCTCCGTCCAGCAGATTTACAGCCACGAAAGCGTCATCAGGGTAGAGGTAACCGGATTCAATGTCATCAAGAAGCTGATGGAGCTCTACCTGCACTGGGTAGACGATCCCGATTCTCCGCTCTCAAAGAAAATTGCCTGCATTCTCCATGCAGACAAAGCCAAGCTGGATGCCCCCGCCTATCGCTTTGCCCACGTCATCGACTACGTCTCTGGCATGACCGATTCCTACGCCCTCAAAACCTACACTGACCTCTTTGGCCACGCCCCGGGGATGTGATGGGTTAATCCTTCGTGACACGATTGGGAATCGTGCTCCCTGTCTCCGTGGGTTCTCTCCTTCTCGCTTTGCTACTCGTTATAACAAATATGAAACACTGAATAGGTACCATACAGGCGATGCCGTTATTGTCCACAATATTCATTGAGGTTTCCGTATACCAAGAAGATATCAAAATCAACGAAGAGGGTAATTTTTAGTCTTCGTAGCGAATAGAAGGTATGTCTGTTGTAATGTTTTTCTCTTTGATGTACTCAACAAACTCGTTGGATGTAAAAGCATAGGCTTCTTTGAAAAGCCAGCGTTGCGGAATCAACCTGTCTTTTAGTGCGGTTTCGAGTGCTTTTGCTTTTATGTTGATATCATTGAATATGGCATTTAACTCCATAGAGTCTGTTCTTTGTTTTAGAACTTTTTCTGGATTATATACTAAAATATAAGTTCCATGGGCCTGAATATCGTACAGGCTTTTTGCCAGTTTGAAATCTAGCGCAATGAGTATACTTTCTCGAGATTTTTCATGTAGATCCTTTGCCTTGAATGAGCCATTCTTGAATTCTATAAATGTACAGTGTCCCTTTGGGTCAAAAAAAAGCGCATCGTTTGATGAGAGAGCTGGAGGATACCCTCTATACAGCGCGTGTTCTTTTGCAACATCATCGTAGCTTATTACGACAAGGTCTGAGTCAACCATGGTGTACCCCTCATCATTAGTTGAGACCTCACGAAGCTCTTTTCTGCATTTGCGTATGATTTGGCAGATTTCAGTCATGAGAGGAAGAGGCTAGGTCACTTAACTCAGTTGTTGCTTCAGCCATAGTTGCATATATGGTGCTTAGACTGTTGGTAACTTCTTGAAGCTCTGCTGTGTCATTCTCTCGTTTTGCATAGTAGTAGTGTGTTTGTGTCGCAGTATCGTGTAGTTTTGTATACTGGTTAATAGCATCTATGAAGAAAGGACTGTGAGATGTAATAACAATAGACAAATCGAATAGTTTTTGTAACAACACGATAAGATTTGCATATGTCAGCTGCCATTTAGGATGCAAATGAATTTCTGGTTCGTCAAGAATCAGTACATCTTTTTTGTTGATGAGCCCTGCTTCTAGAAGCATGCGGATGATGATGAATGCTTTTATGCCAGTAGAGAGATTTCTAAAGCTTATGTCTTGTTTCCCATCTTGAGCTAATAAAGAGAATCTGCCGCCCTCTCTCTTGATTGTTCCTGGAACAATTTTGTGAAGTATGGAAAAAAGTTCAGACAATTTTTCTTTTGTGATGGAACGACCGAGGGCGCCACTAACATCTGCCATGCGTTTTATGTACTGAGAGAGAAGTATACGTAGGTGTTCTCCTGGTGTTGCAAAGGAGGAATCTTCATCGTTCGGATCGTAGTATAAGTACGTGTTTAGTTCATCAGTGGCATAAGGTGTAGCAATGAAAACAGCCTTATTGACAATGTCGAAGCCATAATTGTAGTTGCATTTGGAGTTTTGTTCAATATTGATGGTTGTTTTTTTGCCTTTTATTATGAGTTGTACAGATGCAACGTTCCCCCCCCCGTTGACAGCGTTAACTTGTCCATCGAAGGTGTTTCTGAAAGTAGTTAACAGTGCTTCTTCAAACACTTTTTCCCTAGGCCATTCGATGACTTCTCTTAATGCATCGTAGAGGATATCGCCGATTGTTTGTTTTTTATCGGAGTCAGGAATGGACAGGCATGAGTGGATGTCGTTTTGTAAATCCGTCAAGGTGTAGTTCCCCCGGCTATTACTAAGATTTTTTCGAAGAAGCTCCATTATGTCAAATAAAGACCTTCTAAGAGCCCATACTTCAGAGTCTCCGGATTGGCTGAAGAGTATTCTCTGTACTTCTAATACCCTTTGTTTGGCAATTTTTGTGTCTACATCATTTAGGGCAGAAAAGGTAGAAAAGAGAGCTTTTCCAATCGTACTTTTGCCAGTGTTATTCAGCCCAGCGATGACAGTAATGCCATCAATTGTGACATCTGCATGTTTGATGCAAGAAAAGTTGTCCAGTACTAGTCTCATTAGAACCTCGATTATACTGTACTGGTTTCGTCGTGTCAAGAGCCTGTTTGGCGACAGACAAAAGTAGGTAGTGGTAAAAAAATCGAGACGTTATTCATATCCATTGGTAGATATACTTCACTAAGGCATGGGTATAAAAGGAAGTTGTCACAGCGCGCTGACATCGTGGCATTCTGTTTCGCTCTTGGTACTTCGCCGAGATAGGGTAGTCACGGCCATCGGCTGCATCCTGTGAAGTTCTAGCATGGCTGGAGGATATATCGGTGGCGAGGTTGGTAAAATCTTGCCCTTGCCTTTCTAAATTTCTTGTAAGGGCAGGGGGATAGGGATAGCTAGATGTGAGAACAGAGGTGAAATGCAGCTTCGAGGTGTGTGCAATGCTTGTTTGATAGGAACGATATCTACCCCTTGGGCAGACGAAATCGCAGCTGTTGCGGCGACGATATCCGCTCACGATGCGCAAAATCTAATTTTGCTTGTCGAGAGCGGACTTCGGGTATAAAATACTCATACTATGAAAGGAACATTTACATATTCGAATCCGACGCGCTTGCATTTTGGTGAGGAGGCTCTGGGGAAGCTGGCTGGGGAACTGGCGGGTTTCGGGCCGGTGGTGATGTTTTCGTATGGCCAGGCTTCTATCAAGAAGAGCGGGTTGTACGATAAGGTGATGGAGATTCTGCGGGCGGCGGGTAAGACGGTGGTGGAGGATCCGGGGGTGATGCCGAATCCGACGGTGGAGAAGTTGCGCGAGGGCGCGCGGCTGGCACGCGAGAACAAGGTGGACCTCATCCTGGCGGTGGGCGGCGGCTCGGTGTGCGACTATGCCAAGGGTGTTTCCGTGGCGGCGTATTGCGAGGAGGACCCGTGGGAGAAATATTACGTGCGCATGGCGCCGGTGGATAATGCTATCATTCCGGTGGGTTGTGTGCTGACGATGGCGGGCACGGGCAGCGAGATGAATGGTGGCTCGGTGATTACGAATCACGCGGTGAAGCGCAAGATTGGCCGCGTGTTCAGCGATGCTGTGTTCCCGCGTTTCTCGATTCTGGACCCGGTGCTGACACTTACGCTGCCGCGCTACCAGATGGTGGCGGGGTGCTTTGATGTGATGTCGCATATCCTGGAGCAGTACCTCTCCGGCACGGATGACAACACGAGCGATTATATTGCGGAGGGGCTCATGCGCTCGCTGGTGCACAGCAGCCGCATCGCCGCCGCGAATCCGCAGGATTACGAGGCGCGCAGCAATATCATGTGGACGGCGACCTGGGCGCTGAATACCCTCATTGCGAAGGGCAAGACGACTGATTGGATGGTGCACATGATGGGGCATTCGGTGAGCTCCTACACGGATGCGACGCATGGCATGACGCTGGCGGCGGTCACGCTGCCGTATTTCCGCTATATTCTGCCCTATGGCCTGCCGAAGTTTGTGCGTTTCGCCCGCGTGGTGTGGGGAATCGACCCCGCCGGTAAGTCGGATGAGGAGGTGGCGCTGACTGGTCTGGATGCCATGAAGGCCTGGATGCAGGAAATCGGTCTGGTGCTTTCGCTGCGCGAGCTGGGTGCCACGCCCGATATGCTCGACGGCATCGCCGAAGGCACGTTCCTGCTGCGCGGCGGCTACAAACCCGACCTGACCACAGGCGAAATCCGAAAGATTTTAGAAGCCTGCTTCTAAACAATGATTAATGATTAGTGATTAATGATTAATTGGTAAAATTCCCGCGCGGCCAGCAGGCCGCGCGCTGGTTTTAACGCCCCGCCTCCGCTTCTGCGAAGCTATGGCGGGGATAGTTTGCTGCGCCCGCACCACTTCAGGTCGCACCTTCCTACCATTTTCCACCCCCAATTATTTCCCATTAGAACGATTCTAAATTATGAAGTGCGAGTTACGAATTACGAAGTATAGCATTCCCGCGCGGCCCAGGCCGCGCGCTGGTTTTACGGCTCCGCCGCCGCTTCTGCGAAGCTATGGCGGGGCTAGTCCGCCGCGCCAGCCAGCCACTGATGAGCTCTCCCAAACCAAACTAGCCGCCATCCCAATTTATTGCCCATTAGAATGATTCTAAAGTATGAATTACGAAGTGTAACATACCCGCGCGGCCCAGGCCGCGCGCTGGTTTTTACGGATGCAACGAGGTGTCCTGCCACTGCTTCCGCTTACGCGCCACCGCACCGCAACCGTCCCAACACACGCGCTACCCCAACTCTCTCGCGGGAAGTTCCGCTCATCCACCCCCGCCACGACATACACGCGACGACACACATACCGCATTCCCCCACACTCGCCTTCCATCCCAATTTATTGCCCATTAGAACGGTTCTAAATTACGAAGTACGAGTTACGAATTACGAAGTATAGCATTCCCGCGCGGCCCAGGCCGCGCGCTGGTTTTATCTACTATGAGCTTGCAATCGGGGCTAAGAGCCGGGCGAAGCAACGGCACTTTCCTGCGGCTATGGCAGTTTAAATTCGTAATTCGTAAATCCAAACTCGTAATTTTCTTTCCACCCCTAATTATTGCCTAAGAATTTCAGCGGAATAGTGCGCGAATGGTAAATAAACTGGCCTGGGCTTACTTTTTTACACAGGTGCAGCGATTCTGCCACCCCGCCAGCGGGCGGGGTTTTGGTTTGGTTTTGTTTCATTCCCCAAGGCTTACGCCTTGGGCTACGGAAAGTGTCGCCCCTGCCGGGGCTGGATGGTTCCCGACGATACAAGCGGCGCGTGGCTCTAGCATATCCGTTCGCTCTGATACCCTCCTGTTCTGATGCCTGCCCGACAATCACCTCACCACTCCGCGCCACCCGCTGATAATCTCCCCAAGGCTAATCTACCCGCCAAGATAAAATTACCCGCCATCCTCTAATTATTGCCCATTAGAACGATTCTAAATTACAAAGTGTGAGTTACGAATTACGAGGTATGATGTTCTCACGCGGCCAATCGGCCGCGCGCTTGTTTTGCGGCCCCGCTGCCGCTTCTGCGAAGCTATGGTGGGGATAGTGTGCTGCGCCCGCCAGCCGCTGATGAGCTCTCCCAAACCAAACTAGCCGCCATCCCAATTTATTGCCCATTAGAACGATTCTAAAGTGCGAAGTACGAAGCGGAAATTACGAAGTATGATGTTCCCACGCGGCCAAGGGCCGCGCGATGGTTTTACGGATGAGGGAGGGGGCGGGGCAGGGTGAAAACACTCCTGCGGAGTGAATGAAGAATGAAAACGGGGAGGTCCCCGAATGAAAACGCCCGCCGGGGGACGGCGGGCGTGAGAGGTGCTTGGGAACCGCTTACTTATCCGCAAGGGCGGCCTGGGCGGCGGCGATGCGGGCGCGAATTTACTTTAAAAGTGCCCCCTTAGCAGAGTTCGATTAAACTCTGCGTATTAAAAATGGGGTTTCTGGTAATTAAATCTTGACAAAACGATTTTCTGGGTATAGGCTGAGTGCGACGTTGGAGGTTTGTCCTGCCCGGGCAAGCGTCTGGGGAAACCCAAGGCCAGCGTCTTTTTTATTGTTTTCTGGGACAGAGTTTCTGCGGATCTATCCACCGGAGAGTGCTCATTGCTCGTCCGTAATTGTCTTTCCAGTTATAGAACTGGCGATGTAACTGGTTGTATAGGTCGGACACACCCGATTCTCCGGTTGCGTAAATACCGATGATAGTGGTTACAAGGTCTGCCAGTTGAAGACCGACATTGTTGGCTTGCGAAATAGCAAACATGGGAACTTCAAGTATTGATGACCGCATCGCGCGTCCATTACCACTCCGTACAAGAAAGTTAGTAACCGCGCGCGCATTACGTTCGTCTGTCCCGGAATCTCTGTTGTCGAACACAAGGATTGCTTTTTTGTCCTGGTGTTCTCTCTTCATGTACATATTAATCCGCTCGCACAGGCTTTTGAATGTGCTATCAAGTAGAGCATCATTTTCACAGGTGAAATCTCTGTGTTGCTGGTCATAGCATACACATCCAAAAACTGGTAATTTGTTGCGGCGTAGTACGTCAAGCAGGTCGCTGACAAATTGAATATTTTTCTGAGGTTCCTCAGGATTGGCTTCCATTAGCCTGAACGTACGGTTGTTTAAAAGTTTCTTGCCCTTAATTTCTTTATCCTCTGCATACTCCTTGCCCATTGTTTCCAGCTTGAGTTTGAACACGGCGTTTGCGACTTTCGTATACGACTCAATTGGTATGCCTACTCCACACAGGGAGCCAAAGGGAATCTCTCTGCCGTTTTTGTCCAGCCGGACACGGAATGTTTCATCCAGAAATATAAGCATGAGTACACTATATCAATTAGGGGCGGGAACGTCAAGGCTGCATTAACAAGATTTGACGGGCGATGTACGACGGTATATGAAAATGAAGTCCTGGGGATTTTTATTCTTTTGTTGTCTTATAATAATAACTGTGCCTGACCTTCTGAATCAATAGTAGCTGCGCTGGCGGCTAGTAATTCTGTTGCGATGTCGGGTGCAGTCAGCCTGATGAGATGCGTATCTGCCTTGTCTTTGGATAGGATGTTTGCATCGCCATACCAAACGATGGAACGGTCGATGATAGCGAATTTGTGGTGCAGGGTGGTAGCGGTATTAAGATGAACCCCTGCTGCATGTAGTCTGGCGTGTTGATGTGCAATGATGACTTGGCGGGGGGTGGGGTAGGTTTCGATTGCGTTGGTGATAATTGTAGTGCGTATGCCTTCAGTATGTTTGTTGAGTAGAATAGAGCATAGCCAATTAGTTTTGAACAGGTTCACATGAGGGCATGCGATGATGATTTCCCGGTGCGCATTCTGAATGTCCTGCTCCAGTTTTGGGAGATAATTCTCGGCGTCAAATATGGAATCCGTTTGGGAGGAGGAGGGTGCTACCGGAGAGTAGAGGGAATACCCTATTTTCTTGTAGGCCCTGAGTCGTTTATGGTACATGTTGTCCAGCACGCGGATATTGCTGTCCACATAGTCGTAGATGATTACCTTTTTCTTGCCTTCATAATTGCGGTGGAGTCGGCCTGCGTATTGTTCAACATTTCCTTCCCAGGCGATGGGCGTGGCAAGCATAAGCGTGTCGAGCCGGGGGAGGTTGAAGCCCTCTCCTATGTATTTGCCGATAGCTACCACCACTAGCTTTTCGTCTGCTGGTACGTTGTGAAGCTGTTGCCTGGTTTGTTCTCGTTCTCGATTACCACTGCCCCCTTGTAACAGAATGATGTTAGGAACATGGGGGGTGAGCATGTGCTGTAGCAGCGCTGCATGTGCGCGATACCTGGTTAGCAATAGCGGGGTGCGTCCTTGCTGGACTGCGGCAAGCGTATCTGCAATGATGAGTTTATTTCTTGTTTCATCATTGATGATTGCCTGGTACACTTCGTTGATTTTCCATTCCGGCCCTGGGTTGCACAGCCTTGTGAAGCGTGGGTAGATGAGGTGTTGAATGTTCTGCGCTGCTGCCTTTTGCAATGCTGTGAATTTGTGCCGTATGGGACCAAATTGCATGAGCATCTTGGGCTCCATTCCATCGTCTCGTTTTGGCGTGGCAGTGAGCCCGTATACGTACTTGGCTGGAATGTTGCGAAGCACATCCTCTGCTGTCTGCGCCGCCGCGTGGTGACATTCATCCATAATCACCATTCCATAGTTTCTAACCCATTCGGCTATGTTGCCATCGCTACCAAGGGAGCTGAACATGGCTATGTCGATTAATCCGGTGATGGAGTTGTGGCTGGAGTGTAGGCTGCCTATGTGGCTTTTCCTGACTCTGGAACGCCCGGAACTTGTCTGGCAGGTGGGAAGGGGCTCATCAATGCAAAGGAATTTTTGAAAATCCTCAAGCCAGTTCTTCATGATTTCGCGGTTATGTACCAGTACAAGGGTGTTCACCTTGCGCATTGCCACCAGGTAGGCTCCAACGGCTGTTTTGCCGAAGGCTGTAGCGGCATGCAGGATGCCGGTTTCATGTTTCAGCATATCAGTTGCTGCTGATTGCTGTTCCGGGTAAAGAACTCCAGTGAATTGAATGTTAATGTTTCTTCCTCGTGTTCTGATGTCATTTTCAGTGTACGGTATATCTGCCGATTTCAGTAGTGAGAGAAGCTTCTCCTTGATTCCGCGAGGTAGGACGATGTAGTTTTCTTCATCCCAGCCGCAATAAATGATTCGGGGGATTCTCGTAGTCGAAAAGCCCATAGCTTGTGAGCGGTAGAACTGAGGATTGCTGAATGCGGCAAGTCGGCGCAGTGTGTTCTGGACTCGGGGAGAGAGTGGCGATTTCTCTACAAAAATCATATGGGCATAGGTTAGATGCACATTGCCTTTGATATCCTTTTTCTGTAATTTTGCTGACTTTGCTTCCCATGGCTTTTCCTCGGATTCATCATTACTCAGGCTAAGACAAGTCAGTTGCCCCAGCATTCCACACTGCCCCCATTCCTGAATGCGTTTTGTGATGTATGAAGGGGGCATTTTCTGCACGGAGCGTAGTATTGCCCATTGGTCTGGGTATGGTTCCCAATTTTCATCAATAAAAGCACTGTTCCCTTGTTTCAATGCGCTTCCTTGCAGAGGAAGCGCAATCAGGTTGCCCAGCCCACCTTCCGGTAGGTAATCTTGCGCGGGAATCATGCGATCATATGAGTGAAAATTCTTCTGGTTTACAGACTCTGCACCTTTGGTCAGCAAGGCTGCTCCAAATTGTCGTGCTGTTTTTACAGGAATCGCTTCGCTGAAAAACATCCAGACATGTGCTCCTGCCCCTGATCGGGAACGCTCGACAAGAATGGGAACAGATAGGCGGTTGCATATGCTACGGAGGGCGTTGACATCTTCCTTCCAGTCGGAGGATAGCGGGTCCAGGTGGTTGTCGAAGTCGAATACTAGAAAATGACAGGTTTCGTCTTCCATTATTGGGTAAACGCCAATAACATCGCCTCCATCATCACGGATGCCTATGAGATGGTTCATAAGTATCCGTTGTCTGAGCGGCTGCCACTTCCTGTGTTGACAGTCCATACACTTTGTCTTTGCTCCTATTCTGCGTGGACAGAGGTTTTCCTTCCAGAAATTAAGGCAAACGGGGTAATATGCCGCTGTGCCGTCTTTTCGGGGAGTTCGTTTGCTGTATACATCTTTTCTTCCTTTGAAAATGGAATAGAAAAACAGGGCATGTTGGGGGGTAATCACCTCTTCCCGAAAAGGAGGAGTATATGATATCCCTGCCTGTGTAAGCAGATGCCTCAGCCGCACAATCTCTTGCTCGAGGTCATGGATACGCTGCATTTGTGAAACATCATCCTGCATGGCTAATATGAAGAATATATACTTCTGGAGAAGAAATCAAGCAATTTGAAAAATACGGTGAGTCTTGTGCACAGAGAATTAAAAAGCAGCGCTGGTGTGAACCAGCGCTGCTTGAAATTGTGCCGATTTTTACCTGCCAGGAGCCTTTACTTCGCCTCTGCAAGGGCGGCCTGGGCGGCGGCGATGCGGGCGGTGGGCACGCGGTAGGGCGAGCAGGAGACGTAGGTGAGGCCGATCTTGTGGCAGAACTTGACGGAGGCGGGGTCGCCGCCGTGTTCGCCGCAGATGCCCATCTTCATGCCGGGGCGGGTGGTGCGGCCCAGCTTCTCTGCCATCTGCATGAGCTTGCCGATGCCGTCCTGGTCGATGCTGGCGAAGACGTTGGTCTTCACGATTTCGAGGTCGCGGTAGTGGGGCAGGAAGGAGCCGGAGTCGTCGCGGCTCATGCCCATGCCGGTCTGGGTGAGGTCGTTCGTGCCGAAGGAGAAGAACTCGGCGGTTTCGGCAATCTCATCGGCGGTGACGCAGGCGCGGGGAATCTCGATCATGGTGCCGACCTTGTAGGAGATGCTGCGTTTCTTCTCGGCGAAGACTTCGGCGGCCACGCGGTCGATGATTTCCTTCTGCAGGTCGAGCTCGCGCTTGAAGGCCACGAGGGGTACCATAATCTCCGGCTTCACTTCGATGCCCTCTTCCTCCTGCACCTCGATGGCGGCTTCGATGATGGCGCGGGTCTGCATTTCGGTGATTTCGGGGTAATCGATGCCGAGGCGGCAGCCGCGGTGGCCGAGCATGGGGTTGAATTCATGCAGTTCCTGCACGCGGCGCATGATGATTTCCACGGGCATACCGAATTTCTGAGCCAGGGTGAGCTGCTGCTCCTTGGTGTGGGGCAGGAATTCGTGCAGGGGCGGGTCCAGCAGACGGATGGTGGCGGGCAGCCCCTTGAGGGCGGAGAAAATGCCCTTGAAGTCGCTCTTCTGGAAGGGCAGGAGCTGCTCCACTGCCTTCTTGCGGTCATCGATGCGGTCGGAGAGAATCATGCGGCGCATGAAATCGATGCGGTTGCCGGAGAAGAACATGTGCTCGGTGCGGCAGAGCCCGATGCCCTGGGCGCCGAATGCGAGGGCTGCGGCAGCCTGGTCCGGGGAGTCGGCATTGGTGCGCACACCCAGTTTTGTGGCCTTGGCGCACCAGTCCATCACGCGCTGGAAATCGCGGTAGCTCTGGCTCTGCTCGGGCTTCATGGTCTTGCGGATGAGCACCTGAATGATTTCGGAGGGAGCGGTGGGCAGCTCTCCGGCATAGACGAGACCGGCGGTGCCGTCCAGCGAGAGGTAGTCGCCTTCCTTGTAGACCTTGCCACCGATGGTGATGGTGCGGTCGTTGTAGTTGATTTCCATTTCGCTCACGCCGCAGACACATACCTTGCCCATCTGGCGGGCAACGAGGGCTGCGTGGCTGGAGAGACCACCACGGGCGGTGAGGATACCCTCTGCAGCAATCATGCCGCGCAGGTCCTCAGGGCTGGTTTCGAGGCGGGCCAGCAGCACCTTTTCGCCGCGCTGGGCCGCTTCCACGCAGCGGTTGGCGTTCAGGTAGAAGCGGCCGGAGGCAGCACCGGGGCCGGCATTCAGCCCCTTGGCAATGGGCTTGGCCTTGCGCACGGCGGCATCGTCGAAAATGGGGGCGAGCACCTGGTCCACCTGGTCGGCGGGAATGCGGCTCACGGCAGTCTGCCAGTCGATGAGGCCTTCCTTCTCCATGTCGCAGGCGATGCGGAAGGCGGCGATGCCGGTGCGCTTGCCGTTGCGGGTCTGGAGCATGTATACCTTGCGGTCCTGGATGGTGAACTCGAAGTCCTGCATGTCGCGGAAGTGGTTTTCGAGCGTCTTGCGGATGGCGCAGAGTTCCTGGTAGGCGCTGGGCATGACCTCGGCCAGGCGGGCGACGGGATCGGGGGTGCGGACACCGGCCACCACGTCTTCGCCCTGGGCGTTCATGAGGAATTCACCGTAGAATTCGTTGGTGCCGGCGGCAGGGTTACGGGTGAAGGCCACACCGGAGCCGGATTCATCGCTCGTGTTGCCGAACACCATGCACTGCACGTTTACAGCGGTGCCCCATTCGCTGGGAATGCCGTACTTCTGGCGGTAGGTGATGGCGCGTTCGTTGTTCCAGGAGCCGAACACGGCGCCGATGGCGCCCTGCAGCTGGTCCCACGGGCTGGTCGGGAACATCTCGCCCGTGCGCTTC
>JAZRKW010000081.1:0-22542 GCA_045646505.1 Akkermansia sp.
ATTAGTACTCAAACTTTGGGACACATGTGTGTTGGAGTACGTGTGCCTCAAAGATTACAGGGAAATGGCATTAAGCGATGTATAGTCATCATGAAGTCGGAGGCCAAGCGGTCTTAGGAAGACAACACTTGAAACCAACTCCTTGGCTCACAGAACGACATGGCTACGATCCGACTTATTAGTACTCAAACTTTGGGACACATGTGTGTTGGAGTACGTGTGCCTCAAAGATTACAGGGAAATGGCATTAAGCGATGTATAGTCATCATGTTCTGGCTGGATTCCTGCGCAGGGGGTATTACGAGTGCAGCCGGCGGCAGCAAGAGTGCGGTTGACTGATATCCGGCGTATATTGCTGATTGTTAATTCGTAAATCGAAAGTTCTCATTTTTTGAATTTTGGGATATATGTGGTTGTATCAGATGCTGTTAGTGACTGTTAGGTGAAGTTTAGCTCTGTTGCGTCATGCGTGCGCAGAATTGTGTTTACGAGTCAGTTTTTTTGTGCTAATCTACGCATGCTTGCCTCGATGGGCGCAAATCATAATAATTTAAAACCGAAAGACGATATATATGGATCTGAAAGGAACCAAGACCGCTGCTAATCTGGCCACTGCGTTTGCAGGTGAGGCACAGGCATATACCAAGTACCAGTATTATGCATCAAAGGCCAAGAAGGATGGCTATGTGCAGATATCTGAATTGTTCGAGGAGACCGCCCGCAATGAAAAGGAACATGCCAAACTGTGGTTCAAGGCCTTGCATGACGGTGGTATCCCCAGCACGATGGATAATCTGAAGGATGCTGCCGCAGGTGAGAATTACGAATGGACAGATATGTATGCCACATTCGCAAAGGAAGCTCGCGAGGAAGGTTTCGAGGAGCTTGCTGTGCTGTTTGACGGGGTGGCTGCTGTTGAAAAGCACCATGAGGAGCGCTATCGCAAGTTGCTGTCCAATATCGAGGAGGGTATTGTATTCTCCCGCGATGGAGATGTTATCTGGCAGTGTGGTAATTGTGGTCACATCCAGATTGGCAAGAAAGCTCCGGCTATCTGCCCGGTGTGCGATCACGCACAGGCTTATTTCCGTATTGAGGCTGTGAACTATTGATTTTATCATTCACCCGCCGGTTATGAGATAATCGGCGGGTGAATTGTTTTTCTGTGTTATGTGGCAGGCAAATAAAGTCAGTATTATTATACTTTTAATTGGTTTTGCTGCGTTGGGAGTAGCATACTGGTACCTTGCTCCGCAGGATAAATTGCTGGCAGAGCGAGTGTTGTATACAGGTATCTGTGCGCTCTTGTTTGTGGTGGCGGTGGCAAACTGGCTCAGCTTGCGTAAGTGAGCGGGTCAGCGGTATGTGGCGCAGCGGTTCAGCCAGCCGTTCAACCAGCGCTTTTCGCCGCGGGCTGCCGGAGAGCTGGCTACGCGGCGGGTCAGCACCGCCGCCGCGGCGCGGGAGAATTCGGCTGTAGCGGCTTTTCCTGTGGGAAATCCGCGCATTTCTTCCAGAACTTGCAGCAGGCCCCAGCCGTGGCCGTTGTAACGTTCATCGCTTTTGATGCCTTCGCCTTTGAAGTTGACGTAATCCACCAGGCAATACATGCCCTGGGTGGTGCTGGCCAGTGCGGCGTATCGCTGCTGCACGGCTTGCGGGTCGGTGCTTTGTTGCATCATACGCTTCAGTGCAAGTCGTGAGCGTAGCATGATAAAACGAATCTGGATGTCAACGTAGGAAGCCAGCCACTGGCGCATCTGGCCAGCGGTTCCGTTGGAATCCCGTAAAAATGCCTTTTTGTCGGCCCATGGTGCCGGACCGTTGAAATATGCGGGAACCTGTACGCCTTGAGCTCGTGCAAATCTGACAAATGTCGGGAAACTTTCATCAAATGCTTCCTGAACGCCAGCCGGGTACCAGATGAAGTGGCCGATACCGAGGGAAGGAAATGCCTCGCCATCGTTCCAGGAGACGAGTCCTTGCACGCTGCCGGCGCATTCATTCTGCCAGATGCGCTTCCCGAGTTCCTGCACGTTGACCTGGCTCTGAATTCTACCGGGGCGGTGGGTGCGCTGGTACTGTTGTGCTTTCAGAGTCCCCAGCCCAAAGCATGAAGTCAGTAGAAGGGTGGCGAAAAGAGGCAGAAAGAATCTCATGCCACCATTTTACCAGCTTACCGGAGCCTGTAAAGCTTGCTTTTTGCCTGTATGTGAACTTTTGTGCGGAAAAAATCTGCCTTTGTACTTGACATGGTTACCTTGCTGTGGTACATTTCCGCACCGCTTAGTGGTCAGAGTGCCCCGTATCACGGCACCACACGGGCGAGAAACAACCGAAATTATACATTTTTAGATATGGTAGCAATCCGTCTTAACCGTCAGGGGTCCAAGGACCGTCCTTTCTACAAGATCGTTGTCGTTGACAGCCGTGCTCGCCGCGATGGCGATTTCATCGAGCAGGTGGGTACATATAACCCCATGGCCGAGGGCGAGAACTACACGCTGAACCTGGAGAGCGTGGATAAGTGGCTCGCTAACGGTGCCCAGCCTTCTGAGACTGTGGCTTCCATCATCAAGAAGGTTCGCGCCGCCAAGGCCTGAGCTCTCTGACCAGAAACCTTTCTCAGGTTGTTTCAGAACGCGCCCCGGTGCTGTATGGCATCGGGGCCGTTCTGCTCTTGTATTCCCGTGATGACTCTGCTATAATACGCGGCGATATGAACCCACCCAACTCCCCGCTTGTTCATCTGGGCTGTGCCGCCGGCGTGGCGCTGGCCGGTGTCAGTTCCTTTTTGGCCGGAGCCTCTGTCGATATGGCAGCATGGTTGTTTGTGCATTGGTACATAGCGCCGCTGGGGATGCTGGCGGCACTGGCTGCGGCGTATCTGCTGGAGCACGCGCTGACGACTTCGGCCATGTTGTTACTGCTTGCCATCGGCATGGTTTGCTGTGGCTTATTCATGGTGGTGTTGAATCCTCTGGCTCCGGCCTGGGTGTTGCTGGCGGGACCTTTCGGGTATTTTGTCACGGCGGCGGTGGTGTTGCAATGCTGGGAGTCGCAGTTGTACCGCTGGCAGCTGGGGGGCTTGTTTACGCTGGGAGCTTGCATCGCGTGTGCCCTGGTCTGCTGGGTATCTGGAAGTGAACCGCCTGTGGTGCTGGTGAGTCTGCTTCTGATTTGTCTCACGGTGGTGTACCAGCTTATTCTTTTCTTCGGGCGTGAGTATTTTGAAATTACGTCGGAATCCCGCGCCCGCAGCACGGTGGTAGCCATGGTGCTGCTGCTGGCAAAGCCTGTTTATTTTACGCTGCGCAGTATCTGCCAGGGCTCTTATTATGGCATGAGCGGTATTCTGCGCTTTGTCTACCATTTGATGCGGTGGGGAATTTAATCCACCAGGAGTGCTGCAGCCTGTTTGCGTGCTATCTTGCCGCTTGCCGTGCGGGGAAGTATCACCCGCTTAATAAGGTGGGGACGGTGGTACTTCGGCAGCGTGTCGCATGCAGAATGTAAGGCACGCTCTGCATCTCCGGAGCCTTCCCAGAGCAGCGCTACGCACTGCCCGAGTATGGCGTGCGGTAGCGGGAGCGCAAGTACATGGAGCCCGGTAAGGCGGTGGATGGCGTGCTCTATGTCCTCTGCCTGAATCTTGACTCCGCCCGAGTTAATGACGGCATCGGCCCTCCCCAGAATGCGGAAGGTGCCATTCTTCCCTATTTCTGCCAAATCGTTTGTTGCCAGGTTGTGGATGTTCAGGTACGGTGCCGTAATCTGCAGAGTGCCTTCAGCTGACAAAGAGATAGAGACCCCGGGCAGAGGTGTGTACCAGGAGCTGCGTTGCGGACCATTGATGGCGCGAAGGGCAATGTGGGAGAGGGTCTCAGTCATGCCGTATGAGGCAAATATGGAGCAGGGGAGCGCCTGTGCCTGCTCTTCCAGGGGCGAGTTGATAAAACTGCCGCCCAGGAGAATGGTACGCACCCGGGCCAGATGGAGAGCTGCCCCCGGGTGCCCCAGGGTGGCCGCCAGCTGCATAGGGACCAGAGGTGCAAAATCAATATCAGTGTTCAGCTCTGCCAGCGGAGTAGATGAAGGCTCCGCTGTAATCAGTCGCAACCCACCTGTCAGGGCTCGTACCACCATCATCTTGCCGGCGATATAGCGCAGTGGCAGACAGAGGAGAGCGGTGCTGCCGGGGGACAGGTTAAACGCGCGGCAGGTTGCCGCTGCGCTGGCCATCATGGCTTCCTTCGAGGCGTGTACCACCTGGGGAATACCGGTGGAGCCGCTGGTCTGCAGTTCCATGGTGGGAGAATCGCTCCACCATTCTTTCAGAAAATCAGCCAGGTCAGCGTATATTCCATTACTTCCGCACTGCCAGCAGGGCAGTGTGTCGGGCGTGATGGTGATGCCATCGATATTGATGGCTGGTTGCAGCATGGCACTTATCAGTTTTTGGTGGTGCGGCGCCGGGTTGTTACAACCTCGCGCAGACAGTGCAGAAGTTCCAGTCGGGCATTTGCCAGCACCGGTTCCGCGCAGAACGAGAGCCGGCAGTTGGCGGCGCGCTTCCGCGTGGTTACTGTGGCGGCCGTGTCACGCACGCTCATGCCTGTGGTTGCCATGGCGGGGAAGCGGCTTTCGTATTCATCCCGGCTTTCCACCGTGATGACCACACCGAGAGGTTCGAGGGCTCGGGGCATCCAGGCTCGCATGCTGGCCGTGCTCAGCTGAATATCACACCCGGCTTTCAGCGCAGCCATGAGAGCTATGGATAAATCTATATCGCTGGTAGCTTTCTCAACACGGATGCAGAGTGGCAGGGGGCGGTAGTTCAAGGTGCTGATATGAGCCGGGCTTTCATTGAGCACGGTGGTGATGCCAAAAAGATTTTCCCACCAGTAACCGATGGAGTCTGCGGCAGAGGAAAGACGCGTCATATCGTCCGGTGTGAGCTGGTTCTTAAGCGCTTCCCATGGTGTGAAAGTCATGTTGCGCTGCGTACCGCGGTGTTGCGGGCGGCCGGTTTCCTGCCATTGGCATAAAGCCGTTATGTAATTGATACCACCACTCATGGGGGTGGTATTCTGCCATCCTGGGCGAGGCAGAACGCCGGGCCGATGCTTCGGCCAGCAGTTGATAGCTGTGAAGCTGGCTGCGGTCAGCCGGGTCCAGAGTTCAACTTCCTGTTCATCGTGGGAGTAAATGCCGACGGCGCATTCCTGTGCCTGTTTACGCTGGATTCTGCCGGCCTCTTCAGTGTTTTCCACGCGGATGAGCCCGAGCACTGGTACATTATGCCCGGCGCTGGCAAATGCGCTGCCGGTGTGGACTCCGAGCCTTACGCCGGGGGTCCATACCAACGAGCCTATTTCAGTGGTGGCGGGGGGGACGAGCCATGACTCCTCCTTATCAAGTTGTGTGAGCAGGTGCCATTGGTTGTCATTCATGGGGCGGCTCAGCGGGCCGATGTCTCCGCCTTCCAGCCAGCCTGGCTGAGCAGTGATGCTGGACACGGCATCGCGCAGGGCATTCATGAACTGCTTGTTTTCGTAAATGGCTGCGTGTACGTAAATGAGGTGGGGGACGGAGAAATCCTGGCCGGCTCTGCAGAAGAGGTTGCGGCTGATATCACTGATGGCGAGTTCCCAATCTGCCTGAGCAGAGATGTAGATGCTGCTGCTGCATCTCGTGCCGCCCAGAACAAGGCGGTCACCGACGGAGGCTACCATTTCGTTCGTGTGTTTTATGTTGCCATGGTAGATGAGACCATTGACCCGGTCGCTGGTAATCAGCTTGCGGGAAATCTGATTGTCCAGGCATGGTACCATCTGCAGACGCGGATATTCGAAGCCGGCTTCTTTCAACAGGGCTGTGAGACGGTGCGCAAGTAATACGGTGAAGGGGGACGGTTTGTAGATGACGGTGTTGCCGGTGACCCAGGCTGCTGCTATTCCGCTTACGGCTTCTTCCAGCGGGTGTACGCGGCTTGGTGCCACGATGATGACACCTACCGGGCTGGGCAGGGAACCATCCTGCAGCCCTTCCTGCGCTGCGCAGTTTTCATAAAAGCGCAAGTAGTCAATTGCGTTTGTTACTTCAAAATCCGCTTCTTCGATGGTGAAGCCGGCATCGCGCACCAGCAGGGAAATGAACTCGGTGCTGCGTTTTTCCAGCAGCCTGGCTGCTTGCAGAAGGTGAATACGGCACTCCTCCTGGGTGGGCAGCATCTGTACGGCATTGGCGGCAGCTGTATCCAGTATCTGACCGATCATGTTGAAATCTGCCGAGTAGTAACTGTAATCCGTTGTGCCGGGGGCGCTGAGGGAGCGATGGACGCACATCAGCGCAGATTCGACTTCCTCGCCATTGACCTGGAGAGGGATTTGTTCCTGCACCCGTTCGTTTTCCTCTGCTGCGGCCCGGTGCAGTTCATCCATGCGGGCGCGGTCAGAGATGCTGCTCATGCGAGTGAATGAGTAGGCGCCGTTGGAGCCGGGAGCTGCGTGAGTCTGTTCTTCGCGTCCGCTGAGAGCGGCCAGGAAATGCTGGCGCATGCGCCCCCAGCTCATGGAATTCGGGGCGAGTTCGCCGCCATTTGACAGGAGCCCATCAGGTCTGCCGAGTTCCTGAACGAGCGAAAGCAGGTAGGTTTCGAAGCCGGCTTCTCCGCCATCGGAAGTAACTCCGGTGGTGAGCAGTACATCTGCCCCATTTTTGGACAGAATCCGGCCGACATGGTTGGCAATGCCTGCTATAAAGCAGAACTGCGGTTTATCACTGCGCCCGACTGATGACCAGCTGAGCATGCCGTATGCGATGTCGAAGAGATTATGAGTTCCGATAATCGGGATGAGAACTTTTTCCTTGGTTGCCACGGCGGTGGCGACCAGCTGCTTGAAACGGGTTTCGGTTTCTGCCTTGTTGTGGCAGATTTCGTTGGCCGTGCCGTAGTTATAGGTGATTTCCTGTTCCTCTTCCAGGTGGCTGCCTTTGACCAGAAGAACCTTGAGCGGAGCTGCGCCTTTGGCACTGCGGGCCGTTGCCCATTCTGTCATTTCCCGGAGAAGAGCAGTGCTGCCTTTCAGATAGGCGGGGATTTCCAGAGCTGCATTGGCTTTGTGCAGTGCTGAACCGGCCATGGCCATGCGGAATGCCTCTGCCACGATGTTCATGGTGGTGGAGAGACCACTTTCGATAATCACCGGGCGGGGTCTGGCTCCTTTCACGGAGAGCTTGAGCAGGGGACGCAGTTTTGCGGAAAGGGCTTTGGCCCCGGCTTCAGGCGAATAGGGATTCAGCCCGGGGCAGAGTCTCCACGGCTGGATGACGATGCCTGCGCTATCCTGTTTGGTGAGGATGGTTTCCAGATGTTTGTAGTATTTTTCGGCGCTCTTTTGACCGAATACCTGGGGAACCAGGGGGGACAGTGCCAGGCTGAGTCCTTCCTTGGCGGCGTCTCTGATCCGCTTGCTGACTTTATCGGTCGCGTTGGGCAGGGTCAGCTCTCCAAATGTAGAACGGAAAATACGCTGCACTTCTGCAATGGCCGTGCTCTGCATGCTGCGCGAGGCCATGACGGCTGTCTTGAAGCGCAATTTGCCCATGGTGCTGAAAATGGCCGGGACTCCACCATGGGTGGCCAGAAGCTGGCGCAGGTTTTCTACTTGTTCTGCCGGCTCGGAAAGATGGAATACGTTGCTGCAGAGCTCCTGCACGAAGCGCAGGTTTTTCTTGTCAATCACCAGGCGGGAGAGTGCGGAGAGAAGGGTCCGCTCGTCTGAACGGATATTTTTGAGCGAGGAGAGCAATAAATCCTGCGCCAATTCTGTCGAACGCTGTCCCAGCGTCCGGTTATCCCATTTGCGCTTTTTTGCCTCTGCCAGTTTTCCCTGTATATCCGGTTCCGCCATAAGTGCGGATATTCTACCGCGCCGACCTATGCTCTGGCAAGTGAAAAATATGACTTGCAGCGCCTTATGTGTGGCACCGTTTTTTTACATTTCCTGCCAGTTGATCTGGCCGGGCAGAAGTTCTGAAATGAGCGCGCGGATACCCTGGTCTGTTTCTTTTTCTGTAAGGTTCAGCTCCGGAGCCCAGTAGGAACTGGCCTGGAAATAGGCCCAGCGCTGCACATAGCCTTTGGCAACTCGGTCGTACATATCCTGCAGGGTGCGGCCCAGGTGGGTGTGGTGCATGGTGCCGTGGCCGATGAAGACGTAGTAGCTGATGAAGTTGAGAGTGAGTCCGTCATCTCGGTTGGGGAGCGGTACTCTGGAGGTAAGACGGGTTACATGGAGGGTGCGGCCGTCTTTCAGGGTGATTTTATCTGCGCTGCTTTGCAGGTTGACATGCCCTTGCGAGGGCAAACAGCGTTCCGGACGGTGAATGGAGGAATTCATGTCGCTTCCGGAATAGACGATGGAGATTTCCACGGGCGGTTTTTCTTTTTCCCAGAAAACGCGGCGGGACTGGGTGTACTGGGCTTTGCTGAACCGGGTGTCTGCCGCCAGGGAACTGCGCTCAACCTCGCTTTCCTGTACCTTTGTTCCCTGCCAGCCGGGTAGGTCAGAGTTGACAGGTAAATCCGGTGAAATGCTGGATTCCACCAGTGTTGCGTGCCGCGGCAGGATGAAGACACTGCTGAGTAACAGTGCCAGAAGGGCGGGGGGAAGCAGTGCTCGGAGTATGTTCTTCATGCCTCCTGACCCTCCTTTCCGGGGGTGGTGTTGATGCGGCGGATCACGGTGCGGCGGCGTTTCAGAAAGGGAACTTCTCCCGCCAGGAGTCCGTGCAGGAGCATGAGCCCCAGCAGACTTGCCGGAAAGAAGAATAAAAGCCCTGACCAGTCATGCCAGGTTTTGGAGGCAAAGGCCGGGTTGATGTACTCCGCGCAGATGAAAATGCTGGATACTCGGAATGCATTGGCTGCGATGGAAAGCGGTATGGCGCTGAGCCCCAGTGTAATTCGTTTCCATAGTGCCAGTTTGTCTGCCAGGTAGCCCCAGGCTATGGAAACCATGATGAGAGCCATGAGGGAGCGCATACCCGAGCAGCCGCCCGCTATGCTGTATGTATCCCATTGGCCGGTGGCAGAGGTGATATTGGTGCCTTCTACAATGGTTTGCACGCCGCAGAGCCCGGCTCCCCAGTGGGCTGCCTGGGTGGCCAGCAGCTGCATGCCTACCGTGGCTTGTTGGAAACCAGGCAGGGGTATGCTTAACCACAGGAAAAAGAACGGGAAAGCGCAGCGTGTTGCCGCGCGGCGGCCCCAGTAGCACCACACACCGCCTGTGAGCAGGAATGGCAGTGCGCCTATTGCTACGCGCCCTTGCTGGGTTCTAACCGCCAGTACGCAGAAAAGGGCTCCTAGTGTGGTCAGCCAGAGCCCGTGCAGACTGCCGGTGGTTTGCTGCCCGCGCAGCGTTGAACAGGCGTGCACCAGCATATACCCGGCAAGCAGGGGGACCATCCAGCCGTGTTCATAGTCGTTTTCGCGGTTCCAGGCGCTCATCAGCCACTCGGTGGCACTGTGTGTGCCACTCAGGAAACCCGGGTAGAAACCTACTATCCAGATAACCAGCAGCAGATAGACAATAAACCCGCCCCAATTCACTCGTGAAGGGGCTGAGAGGGGCGAATTTGGGGCTTCGGGCGCGCTCAAGATGAAAAAAATGCAGTTAGATGTGCATTTAGTATTGCAATTTTTGCGAAAATGTCAAGAATAGTCGCTCACACCTCATCATCATTACATGAAAATTATCAGCGGTACCGCTCATCCCCAGTTAGCTCAGGACATTGCCAAGGTCATGGGGCTTCCCCTGTGTGACGCAACTGTCAATACTTTCCCGGACGGCGAAAGCTTCGTTCAGATTAAAGAGTCTATTCGTGGTGCAGACGTATTCATCGTCCAGCCGACCTGCCCGCCCACGAATCATAACCTCATGGAACTTCTGGTCATGGTGGATGCTGTGCGCCGCGCCAGTGCAAGCCGCATCACGGCTGTGATGCCTTTCTACGGCTATGCTCGCCAGGATCGCAAGGATAAGCCCAGAGTGCCCATTACCTCCAAGCTGGTGGCTAACCTGCTGACTGCTGCCGGTGTGAACCGTGTGCTTACCATGGACCTGCACGCAGCTCAGATTCAGGGCTTCTTCGAAATTCCCGTTGACCACCTTCACAGCGTGCCTGTGCTCGTGAAGCACCTCAAGGCCAATTATGTAAAGGATATGAACAACCTTGTGGTGGTTTCCCCCGATATCGGTGGTGTGAAGAACGCCAAGAGCTACGCCAACATTCTTGGTACAGAGCTTGCCATCGTGGCCAAGCAGCGTATCTCCGCCACTGAGGTGGATGCCCACGCCGTCATCGGCGATG
This sequence comes from Akkermansia sp., assembly GCA_045646505.1. GTDB lineage: Bacteria > Verrucomicrobiota > Verrucomicrobiia > Verrucomicrobiales > Akkermansiaceae > Akkermansia. The sequence continues at coordinate 10,381 of JAZRKW010000081.1, forward strand.
TGAAGGGTAAGGATGTTCTCATGGTGGACGATATGACCGAATCCGGTGGCACTCTCTGCGCCGCTGCCAAGATTCTTAAGGAACATGGTGCCGCCCGCATCTTTGCCGGCGTGTCCCACGGCGTGCTGACCGACACTGCCCGCCAGCGCCTGGCCAACAGCTCCATCGAGTGTCTGCTCACCTCCGACTCCGTCCCCATGGCTTATGGTGACCGTGTGGATACTGTGAGCATTGCCCCGCTCTTTGCTCAGGCCATTGCCAACATTCACCACAACGCTTCTGTGACCCACCTCTTCGAGGTGTAAGCCTGTAAGCAAAGCGATTTTAATCCCAGCGGCAGCCCAGGTCGGGCTGCCGCTGTTGCTTTGCCCCGGTTCTCCTTTCCGCGTGCAACGATGCGCCGTATTGTATTTCCTTGTTGCGTGTGTATAAATCGAGTTTAAAATAGTCATTATCAAAAGGAATGAGTCCTTTTGTAAACCCAAACATTGCTATCCCCGTGCCGTCCGCATGCTGGCATGCGCCTGGGCTGAGGGCTGGGCATACGAGCAGGGGAAACGCCAGCCTGCCAATCCGGAAATGGCGGCCGTATGGGAGGCTACGGCCCGGGATCTTGAAAAGTGATCTCGGCTGCTGCGGCCGGTCTGGTCGTTGAATGGATTACGGGTATATGTCCCCGGCGGTTAGTTCCTGCAGGAGCTTGCGGAGCTCGGCGGTCTTGCCGGGTTGTTGCGGTGCGATGTTTTTCTGCTCGCCCGGGTCGGTGCTCAGGTCATAGAGCTGCTCGCCGCGGCCCAGGCGGTCGGGGCGCCCGCGACCGTAGTCAGGTATGTATTTGTACTGACCGCTGCGTAAGGCATAGCGTGGGGCTTCGAATGCCTGGGTGACGAGCTCGGTGCGGCCGGTAGTGCTTTGCCCCAGCAGGGCTGCCAGGTGGTTTTCGCTGTCGCGCATGCTCCCTTCGGGAATATTGATACCGCAGAGCGTGGCAAGCATGCGTCCTACATCCATCTGGCACATGAGGGCGCTGCTTGTGCCAGGTGTAATGACACCTGGCCAGGAGGCGATGAAGGGGACTCTGGTACCGCCTTCAAACAAGGAGTATTTACCGCCGCGCCAGGGGTGGGCAGGCTTGTGGTTGGCGCAGTCTTTGCGCGCGCCATCCTCGTAGCCGTCGGAGATAACGGGGCCGTTGTCGCTGGTGAAGATAATGAGAGTTTCCTGCGGTTTGTAGCCTTCTTTTTCGAGCGCGGTCATGATACGCCCCAGAGAATCATCCATCTGCAGGGTAACATCTCCGCGGATACCGAGGCTGCTTTTGCCACGGAATCGGCTGTGCGGGTCGCGGGGAACGTGGATATCATTGGTGCAGAAGTAGAGGAAGAGCGGTTTTCCGGCGCAGTCGGCAATGAAGCGTTCGCCAGCAGCGGTGATGTCGTCGGCAATGTCCTGGTCTTTCCAGAGGGCTGCGGAGCCGCCGCGCATGTGGCCGATGCGGGAGATACCATCGATGATAGTGCAGGAGTGCTGCTTGTCACTGGGGCGACCCCATGGTTTGAGGAGTTCCGGGTGTGTGGTTGCAGTGGGAATGCCGGGGTATGGCTTGCCGTTGTAGTTTACCTGAATCGGGTCGTCCGGGGCAAGGTTGCGTACTTTGCCGTTTTCGACATAGACGCAGGGCACGCGGTCGCCCGTGGCGGCCATGATGAAAGAGTAGTCGAAACCGATGTCTGCCGGAGCCGGAGAGATGGGCTTGTTCCAGTCTATGCCGCCGGTGCCGAGACCAAGGTGCCACTTGCCAATGGCTGCGGTGCGGTAGCCGGCCTGCTGCATGAGGGTGCCGAGCGTGGCTGCTTTATCGCGCGTGGGGATGATGAGGGCGGCATCTCCCGGGAGAATGCCGGTGCCACGCTGCCGCCAGGCATATTGCCCGGTGAGTATGGAGTAGCGAGAGGGGGTGCAAACGGAGTTGGTGCTGTGCGCATCGGTGAACATAAGTCCCTGGTCTGCCAGTTTCTGTACGTTCGGGCAGGGGATGCCTGTTCCGTATGCAGCGGTGTCATTATACCCTAAATCGTCGGCAACAAACAGGACGATGGCTTTCGGCGCGGTCGCGGGTATGAAGCGGGATTGTTTGGAATCGGAGCAGAGCAGGTATGCAGCGCCTGCAACGGCAAGTCCTTTTTCGACGAAACCCTTGATATGCGGCTTGGTGGAATCGATTGTTTTTTCGATGGCGGCGGCGCAATCCTGTATCCCTTTGTGCACGGCCTCGTCTGCGGTTTTGAGCCATTCCGGTTTGTGAGCCGGGGCTGCAGCGTTTGCTGGAGTCGATGTGTTATCGATAGATGCTTCCAGAATATCCCCCAAAATGGCTGATGAGGGCAGAGAAAAGCAGAGTAGCAGCAGAGCTGTGCGCAGGTAGGGATGCTTCATGGTGCATGAGCCTAGTGGATTTTCAACGGTATTTCAAGCTAAAAAAAACGGTAACTCGCCATGATGGGGAGTTACCGTTATATAATCAGGTTGAAAATCCGGATCAGAAATCGAACTGGCAGCCTTCGGTAATCGGCATGGCCAGCTGGAGATCATTTGCGAAACCTGCAGTGGCAAAGATGTTGTTGTGGTTGGCCGGATAATGGCGGATAGCCGGCTGAGTGCGGAAAGACCGGATGAGTTTTTCCGTGCTGTTGGCGGGTACTACGTCGTCGAAATTCGCGCGCATAATCGTGACCGGGCAGGTTACCTGCGGGGCGTATTTCACGCTTTGCCATTTATCCATGGGCAGAAGCCGGGGGAAGAACGGGACAACGTTGCAGGCCACGCTGGTCATGCTGTCGAACGGACACACGAGAATGAGCCCTGCGGGGGATTCGGTGGTGGCCAGCTGGGTTGCCACTCCGCTGCCCAGGCTGAAGCCCACAAGGTATAACTGAGCCGTGGCGTTGCCCATGGCTGTGCGGGCGTAGCGTATGCAGTAGCGGGCATCATCCACCAATGCCTGCTCGGTGGGGGTGCCGGCGCTGCCGCCATATCCGCGGTAGTTCATGAGCAGGTACGAACGGCTCGGATCTGCGGCGGCCAGATTACTGAAACTGCCCACATTCATGGCGTTGCCGCCAAACATGACGACCAGCGGCGTGTTGGCTCCGCGGTTGAAGAACCAGCCTCTCAGCTGGGTGCCGTCCGGGGCTGTGATGGTAAGGGCGTTATCCGGATATCCGTATGCGGCATCCGGGATTTCCATGGTGCTTCCAGGGTATACCAGTTTGTTGGTATTGCATGAAACACAGCCAACGGCAACTGCTGCCAATACCAGAAAATGGCGTAGACTGCGGCGCAGAGAGGTCATGAATCAGGTGTCTGGGTTAGGTGTTTAGTCTTGCTGGGAATCCTGTTTATCGCTCTTGACCAGGCGGATGCAGCAGGAGATGAACAGAGCCCATACAATGCCGATGGAAAGCAACATAGTGATAATGCCTGCGATAGTCATAATAGTATGAATGGTTGGGGTTAATTGTTTAAATTATCGGATTTTGATTGATGATGGAATTTCGGGGAGGTGTAGATGACAACAGCGAAGAAGAGGACTACCAGGATAACCCAGGCAATGGGGAAGATGGCACCGGGTTCTCCGTTGAGGAGGTTGACCACCTGGCTGCTTTGCTTCACGAAGATGTTCTGGTAGAGCCATGAGGCAAAAATGGTGAGCAGGATGAGCGGTGTTACCCAGCGGATAACGAAGCCGATTCCGCGCGGCAGGGGTATAGCTGCTCCATGCTTCAGTTCTTCCAGACCATTTTTTGTGCCCCATACACAGTTGAACAGGGTGAAGAAAAGGCAGGAGGTGAGGTAGAGGAACATGGTGCCGAACCAGAAGTCCATGGTGTCAAGCGCCATGAGATCATCGGTGAACCAACCGACTAGCAAGGTGCCGACTGTGACCAGGAATGCCACCAGAGAAATGCTCTGGATGCGACTCATATTCCAGAATTCCTCCAGGAATGCGACCGAAGGCTGCAACATGGAGATAGCACTGGTGACAGCGCCGATAAAGAGGAGCACGAAGAATAACGTGCCGAATACCTGGCCGCCCGGCATGCAATGGAACACCTGGGGCAGAACGTTGAAGCCCAGCCCGAATGTGCCGCAGCCTGCGGCTGCTACCACGCCAAGCAGTGCTACTGCGGCGGGGATAATCATCATACCGGCCATACCGACTTCAATGGCTTCATTAGCTGCATTTGCAGTAAGGGAGGAAAGCGCAATATCCTTGCGGCGGCGCACATAGCTGGCATACGAGCACACGGTGCCGAAGCCGATGGAGAGTGAGAAGAATACCTGCCCGGCTGCGGTGAGCCACATTTCGGGGTTCAGGAGCCCTTCTGTCAGGGAAATGCGTTTTTCCTCGACTGCTTTGCCGGGGTTGGCGCTCTGGATTCGGGAAATCAGGTTCTCTTTCTGTTCAGGTGTAGCATTCGCGGGCACCATTTCGACATCTTTACCCTCGACCACGAGCATGGTCTTGGTGGGGTTCCACATGTACCCGAGGCCCTGGCTTACGTTGCGCTCGGGTTGGGTGATATCCGGTGTGCCCAGGGTGAGCACACGGGCCAGGATGATGAAGGCGGTGAGGAAGAGAAGGGGCATGCTCCACTTGCAGAACCACTCGATACCCTTGCCGATTCCACGGAAGATGATGTACATGTTGACCAGGATGGCCAGAGCGAAGAACACCAGCTGGCTGCCGCCATTCAGGAAGATGGAGCCATCCCCGGTGAGCCCCACAAAGTTGGCAAAGAAATTGCCGTATTCTTCGCTGCTGTTGAGTTGCAGATCGCCCATGGCGGTGTGCCATGCATACCCGATTGTCCAGCTTTCCAGCGGAATGTAGTACATGGCGATGCCGATGGTGGCGATAACGCCCGCTATGCCGAGGTATTTCCAGTAGGCTTTTCCGCTGAGGAGATAGAAGATACTGACAGTGCAGTGCCCGCCAAGTGTGCCGCCTTTGCGGCCAATAGTCCATTCAACCCAGCTGAGGGGGATGCCGAGCAGTAGAAATGCGGTGAAATACGCAATCATGAAGGCACCGCCGCCGTATTGGGCTGCAAGGCCGGGAAAGCGCAGGAAATTGCCAAAGCCGATTGCACTGCCGGCTACGGCCAGCATGACACCCATACTGGTGTTCCAGTTTTCAGTTTTTTTTGTTGAGCTCACGATTGTAAGGATGAATTGTTGGAATTATTTGTTGAATTTGCGGGTGGTGGCGGCTACGATGCAGAAAAACACGGTGATGCCGATTGCCCATATAAGTGGCAGGATGGCGCCGATGCGGCCTTCTACAATGTTGGCTACATAGGGGCTGCGGGTGAAGAAGAGTTCCTGGCAGAGCCATGCCGCAAAGATGGTGAACATGATGACCGGTGTTATCCAGCGGATGATGAAGCTTGCTGCCCGCGGAATGCGGATGGCAGAGCCTTCACTGAGTTCCTCCATGCCCTTCTGTGTGCCCCATACCTGGTTGAAGAAAATGAGGTTCAGACTCGTGGTCACATACAGGATGAGGCTTCCTACCCAGAAGTCGATGCTGTCCAGAGCCAGCATATCCTTGGTGTACCACACGATGATTAATCCACCCACCAGCAGCAGAGCCGCTACCAGGGCGATGCTCTGCCCGCGGCGCAGATTCCAGTATTCCTCCACGAATGATACAGCTGGCTGAACCTGGGAAAGGGCGCTGGTCACAGCACCGATGAAGAGAAGCAGGAAGAATAAGACACCGAAGAATTGTCCGCCCGGCATGGCCGCGAATACCTGCGGCAGCACGTTGAAGCCCAGCCCGAATGTGCCCACGGTGGCAGCAGCTGCAACCCCGAGAAGCGCAAGTGCAGCGGGCACGATGGTAAGACCTGCCAGGCCTACTTCTGTTACGGAGTTGGCTGCGCCGGCGCTCAGGGCACTCAGGGCAATGTCCTTCCGGCGGCGTACATAGCTGGCATAACAGCAGATGGAGCCGGACCCTACGGAAAGGGAGAAGAATACCTGACCGGCGGCGCGCAGCCACATTTCCGGGTTAAACAGGCTCTGCCAGAAGGTCATGTGCTTTTCTTTAATGGTCACTGCGGGGTATTCTTCGTGCAGACGGTTGATAAGGGCGGTCTTTTCTTCCTCTGTGGCATTTGCGGGTACCATGCCGATGGATTTGCCACTGGTGGAATCAACCAGCATGGTCTTTTCCGGGTTCCACATGTAGCCCAGACCCTCGTTCACGCTGCGCTCCGGGTGTGCAGGATCAGGTGTTCCCATGGTAAGCACGCGTACCAGCAGAATGATTGCTACGATGAAGAGCACGGGCATACTCCATTTGCAGAACCATTCGATACCTTTGCTCACACCGCGGTAGATGAGCCAGAAGTTGGCCAGCAGTGCCAGCAGGAAGAAGATGGGGACTGTGGTCTGGCCACTGAAGAAGTGACCATCTGCCCCCGTGCCTGCAAAGTTGGTAAAGAAATCACCATAGGCTTTCGGGGTGTCTAAATTAAGGTCGCCAACCAGTGTGTGCCATACGTAGCCGATGGTCCAGCCTTCCATGTAGACATAGTACACGTTGATGCTGAGTCCGGCGAGGATGCCGAGGATTCCCAAATACTTCCAGAGCGGTTTCTCGGCGATGAGCTGGAAGACGGAAGCCGGGCTGTGGCCGCCCAGTACACCGCCGCGGCGGCCGATGGCCCATTCCACCCAGCAAAGGGGGAGCCCCAGCAGCAGGAAGCAGCAGAAATAGGCTACCACAAAAGCGCCACCGCCATATTGGGCTGCAAGGCCAGGAAAGCGCAGGAAGTTGCCGAAACCGATGGCGCTGCCGGCTACGGCCAGCATGACACCGAGATTTGTTTTCCAATGGTCTGTTTTATCTGCAGGCATAATCGGATTGGTAAATCAGGTATTATTTATCGTCCTTTTTGTGGTAGCTGAAGCGCGTGGAGGTGTGTGCCACGAAGATGAAGAAGAGCAGCACAATGCCTACCCACACCAGGGGAACGATAGCCCCGAGCTTGCCTTCCAACAGGTTGGTGATGTGGTAGCTTTGCTGGATAAAGAGGTTCTGATACAGCCATGCCACGAAGATAAAGAGCATGATGCCCGGCGTTATCCAGTTGATAACGAATGCGATAAAGCGGGGGATGGGCATGCGGGCTCCGCGGCGCAATTCTGCCAGACCCTTATTGGTACCCCACACAAAGCGGAATACAATGAGGAAGGAGGCAGAGCTGATGTAAAGGCTCATGGTGCCAAGCCAGAAGTCGAGCGTATCGAGTGCAATGAGACCGTCGCCGGTGAACCATACTACGAGGAGCGAACCCACAGTGAGGAGCAGGGCGATGATAGTCACGCTCTGCATGCGACGCAGCTGCCAGAATTCCTCAATGAAAGCAACAGACGGCTGCAGAATCGAAATGGCGCTGGTTATGGCTGCGATGGAAAGCAGACCGAAGAACAGCGTGCCGAAAATCTGACCACCTGGCATGCTGGCAAATACCTGCGGCAGAACATTGAAGCCCAGTCCGAATGTACTGGTGCCTGCAGCTGCCACTACGCCCAGCAGAGCTACTGCAGAGGGGATGATCATCATGCCTGCCAGACCTACCTCTGCTACTTCATTTGCAGCATTTGCGGTGAGTGAGGAAAGTGCAATGTCTTTTTTGCGGTCTACATAACTTGCATAGGTGCAGACGATGCCGAAGCCGATGGAGACAGAGTAGAATACCTGACCGGCGGCGGTAATCCACAGATTCGGGTTCATGAGACCCTGAGCCAGAGTGATGGGTTTTTCCTTGATTTCCTGGTCGGGGTACTGTTTTGTCAGACGTTCAATCTGGGCTGCTTTTTCTTCCGGAGTGGCATAAGCGGGCACCATATCCACTTCCTTGTCACCGGCCACCAGCATGACCTTGTTCGGGTTCCACATATAGCCCAGGCCTTCGTTTACGTTGCGCTCCGGGTGGGTGGGGTCAGGGGTGCCCATGGTGAGCACGCGCACAAGAATGACAACACCGATGATGACCAGCACGGGCATGCTCCACTTGCAGAACCACTCGATGCCTTTGTTCACACCGCGATAGATGAGCCAGAAGCTGCTGAACACGGCAATGGCAAAGAAGATGAGCATGCTGCTATCGCCGCCGAACACGCTGCCGTTGCCGCTGAGACCTACGAAATTGCTGAAGAAGTTACCGTATTCCTCGCTGGTGGAGAAATTGAGGTCACCCATGGCGGTGTGCCAGGCATAGCCCAGGGTCCAGCCTTCCAGGGTCATGTAGTACATGGTGATGGCAAGCGGAGTCAGCACGCCTGCAAGCCCCACATATTTCCACTTGCTGCTGCGGGAAAGAACGAAGAAGGCGGAGGCGGATGAGTGGGCACCCAGGCTGCCGCCCTTGCGGCCGATGGCCCATTCCACCCAGCTCAGCGGTATACCCAGCAGCAGGAATGCTGTGAAATAGGCAATCATGAATGCGCCACCGCCGTACTGGGCTGCCAGCCCGGGGAAGCGCAGGAAATTGCCGAAGCCGATAGCGCTGCCGGCCACGGCCAGCACGGCTCCGAGATTGGAGGTCCAGAGTTCTTGTTTAGTGTTAGTGCTCACGGTGTGAAATGAGTAAAAGACGCGTTATGATACGCTTGTGGTCGCTGGATGTCAAGCATATCTGGATGGGTGAATAACAAAAACCATGTGTCCCAAAGTTTTCGAGAAATTGTGATTTAGTTGTTTATTCAAGCGCACAGAGTGCGTGGAACTTTGAGCCCGATAGGGCGGAACTTTCCGTAGCCCGGGGCGTAAGCCCCGGGATTGGAACAATAAAAGAATCGGAACCCCGCCAGCCGGCGGGGTGACAGAATACGCAGGGTAAAGATATTATTTTAACGCAGTTTATTAGAACACAGTGCATTAGTAATCTGCCACCCACTTCGCTTCGCTCGGGGTTCTGATATCTTTATCTGTTTATCCCGGGGCTTACGCCCCGGGCTACGGAAAGTGCCGCCCTGCGGGCTCATTTTTCCGCTCGCTGCGCTCGCTTCCAAATCACAATTTATCGAAAACTTTGGGACACATGTGAACAAAAACACATGCCGCGGGGAGTTCTCTCCTGCGCGCCGACAACATGAACGCCCCGCCGGGAACCTGCCCGACCGGGCTCCCGGCGTAAGGACACTGTTCTGCGGTCAATCAGGCGGAATTGATGATGGGAACGGGGCTTAGCGCTTTGAACGATTCGGATTTTTCTTCTCCCGGGTTCTGGAAGATGCGCGGTTCCCCTTTCTGTTCGAGGAGCGCGCGGTTTTCAACCCTTTGATGGGGACGACGTCGCTCAGCCTTTCAACCCCATCTTCAAACCCATCTCTATTCCGACACTTGGTCACATAGTCATGCTGCACCAGTTCGCTTACATACCCGCTTGTTTTATGATAGACCATATACAGCGCCCTCGCCAGCGGGGTCTTGTTGGCACCTTGCGAATGAACATTGGCGCCCTTTTGCGCAAACAACCGTTCCATTTGCTTCACCATATGGTTTAAATGAAGCGGAATACAGCAAAGCTGGTCACTGCGTGCAAGTAAGGAAAGGTTCACTTCATCAGGACTCACCTGATTAAAATAAGCCAAAGACGTCTGAAATCCGGAGCGCAAAACAAGACTATTAACTCCTCTTCCCGCGCAATCACTTCCTATTCCCATAGCCCGCGTGGGGTCAATCAAGCCTTCGTATGTGTATATCGGATGCCCCAGCCATTGATAAAGGGTTTGTTGTTGAGCCGAATATGGGCTCATATCAATCATTTTAGTCACATGTGGACCAAACAATAAGGCCTTTAACGGAATGAATTTGCCCATTAACTGGGCTCGGTCAACATTTTCCTCCCGCGATAAATCGACCAATTTCATGCCATAAAAATAATGAAAATTTTCATTCAGAATGGCAAGAACATCGTCCAGATATTGCTGTTCTTCCTCCGTCATGCTTCGGCCGGCACCGCGCTTTGCCGTTCGCATTTCTGCAGCGGAAAGCTCAATCCAGGGGCGGGCTGTGGCCGGATTGATGGCCGGCTCTTTCTGATAGGTCCAGGCTTCATCATCTCCAAAAAAGCGAGTCCTTGCCAAAAAGATTTTTCCGCCCCGTTCATAAATTTCTATTCCATCTTCATTATTGCGGTATAAAAAACTTTCTGCGCGAGATGAAACAAATCTGTAATAATTCTTATTATCCTCTACCCATTTTCGAAACACGGGATGCATGGTTTTATAATTGTGAGCATCTGTGAAGCGCTTATACATGGCAGGAATGGAAATTTTTCTTGTTCCCAGTATGCCGGTTGCGGAACGCTCGCAGGGCTTGAATTCGCAAGCAAGCAAATCCTTTGCATCCAAAGCGTTTGTGCAAAGGCTCCATATCGCTGCTAACATGAAGCATTCCTTATATTTCATAAACTTCTGCATGTTGGTATCATTAAGGCTGGAAGGCAAAACTCATCAACAAGGCTTTTGAGACTCAATTCTCCCCTAGAGGGACTTGTAACACTAATTCATGATTAAAGCAAGACTTGATTTTCAGGGCACGGGATTATAGCGCATGTGTCCGAAAGATTGCGGAAACAACTGATATATGAAGTACGAGGTACGAGGTGGGAAGTACGAAGTGTGATATTACCTGCGCTTGCGCGCAGCAGTAATGAACAAAGAACCATGTTCACCCCGCAGGTGCAGCCTGCCTCTCTTTTTGCAGCGTACATCAAACTCCAATCTTTGTCGAGTCCCAACGCTTTTAATTGGGGACGATATCCCCGCAGATAGATATTCAGTGTTTCCATTATCTACGCTCCCAACGATAAAATGTATATACCCCGACTCCCAGTGCTTCCAGCACGCGGATTGCCTTTTCAAGCTGAACGGTGGGTTTGCCGTTTTCCAGATCGGAAATGAAGCGGATTCCCGTGTTCGCTACACCTGCCAGCTGCTCCTGCGAAATTCCCTGAGCCTTGCGCGTTTCTCGCACCAGACTCCCGATTTCTGCTGTGCTCCTGAGCGTTTTTCCGTTTAGTGATTCCATATTCTATTACCGTACGGGAATGTTTTTCAATGGTTGGGAAATGAACGGGCAGCGCGTTGCAGGAAACGATATCCAGCCCCGTCGGGTCTTGACGATATCCGCAGCCGGTCGGCGGACGTGATAAAAAAAGCCCCCTGCGGGAGGCAGGGAGCTTTTTTGAAAGGTTGAGGTAAGCGCGTGGCTTAGATCTGACCGAAGAGGGTCTTGCCTTCGGACATGAGATCGGAGCAAGCAACCTGCAGACGTTCGCAGATGCCTTCCTCGCCCTTCTTCAGGTAGGAACGGGGGTCGTACACCTTCTTGTTGCCCACTTCGCCGTCTACCTTCAGCATGCCGTCGATGTTCTTGCACATGTGCAGAACGATGGGCTTGGAGAAAGCGTACTGAGTGTCGGTGTCGATGTTCATTTTCACCACGCCGTAGGAGATAGCCTCGCGGATGTCGCAGAGGTCGGAGCCGGAACCACCGTGGAACACGAGCAGCATGTCCTCGCCGTGCTTGTTCTTCACCGCTTCCTGACCGTCGCGCAGAATCTTGGGAGCCAGCTTCACTGCACCCGGCTTGTATACGCCGTGTACGTTACCGAAGGTGGCGGCCAGCATGAAGGTGCCGATACCGTTGAGGGTCTCGTAGGTGAGCAGCATGTCCTCGGGGGAGGTGTAGAGCTTTTCGTTGGGGGCGTCGCCGTTGTCCACGCCGTCTTCCTCACCACCGACAACACCGATTTCGATTTCGAGCACGATGCCGACTTCAGCGCACTCCTTGAGCATCTGCTGGGAAACCTTGAGGTTCTCAGCCATGGGCAGGGCAGAGGCGTCGAGCATGTGGGAGTTGAACAGGGGCTTGAGGCCGGCTTCCACGCGGCGCTTGGATTCAGCGATGAGGGGGCGCAGGAAGCTGTCAATCTTGTCAGCCTGGCAGTGATCGGTGTGCAGAGCCACGAGTACGTTGTACTCCTCGGCAAGGCGGTGGGTGGCTTCGGCAAGCACGATGGCGCCGATGGCGGAGCTCTTCACAGCGGTGCCGGAGGCGAACTGGCCGCCACCAAGGGA
>JAZRKW010000082.1:0-37093 GCA_045646505.1 Akkermansia sp.
GTAGGACGGCGCATAGGGATGCAGGGAGAAATCGCCGCCGGGGCCCACGTTCTGCTGGGCGCGACCGCGCACCCATTCGCTGGCGTACTTGCTCTTCACCCAGTCGCCGCCCTGGCAGCCAGGGTACTCCTTCTTCACCACATCGCGGGGAATCCAGGCCAGCATGTTCGAGCCACCCAGCGAGGCATGAATGATACCCACGGGCACACCCAGCTGTTTCTGCAGGTGCTGTCCGAAGTAGTAGCCCACGGCACTCATGCGCGGGGAAGTCTCGGGAGCGCTGACGGACCACTTGCACTCGTACATGCGCTTCTCCTTCACTCGCTTGAGCAGGTCCTCATTGTAGCGGGGCGGGCTGGTGTGTACCTGCGGCTCGCTGTGGTAGAAACGGAAATCCGGGTTGGCAGACTGGGCAATGGTGGCCGGGTTGCCGGGGGTCTGGTTCAGGCGCCAGAGCATGTTTGACTGGCCACTGGCAATCCACACTTCGCCCACCACCACATTCTTCACGCTGGCGCTGCCGCTCTTCTGCTCTGCCACCAGCTCCTGCCCCGTGGCATTGGCCGGCATGGGCTGCAGCACAGCTTTCCAGGCCTTACCCTTGGTGGTGGCCTTCACCGTCTGGCCGTTGAAACTCACCTTCACGGGCTCCGTGGGCTTATCTGTGGTGCCGCGCACCACAATCTCACGCCCCTGCTGCAGCACCATGCCATCGCCATAGATGGCATCGAACTCCACCGCAGCGCAGAGCGGCAAGGCTCCCGTCAATAGTAATATAGAGTACCTGCTCATGCTATATTCATACCATAATGACAGAGCTTTGAAAAGTTTTTTTGACAAAATGGCGGCATAATTCCAAAAAATTGCGTTTCAGAACAAATTCCGCTTGACTTATATTCCGATATGCTGTATATATCCGGCCCACAAAGTTATGGCAAAGAAAAGCTGGATTGAAAGAAACAAGAAGAAGGCAGCTGTCGCGGCTCGTTATGCAGACCTCCGCGCCAAGCTGAAGGCTGAAGGCGACTACATCGGTCTTACGATGCTGCCGCGCAACGCTTCCCCCGTGCGTCTCGTAAACCGTTGCGAGCTCACTGGTCGTCGCCACGCTTTCCTGCGCCGTTTCCACCTTTCCCGTATCGCTTTCCGCGAGCTTGCCAACGCCGGTATGATTCCCGGTGTGACCAAGTCCAGCTGGTAAGTCCTGATATAGACTTGACAATTTTTCTACGCGGGCTATCCTATACGGACTAGCCCGCATTGCTTTATTGGAGATGCCAATATACGAATACATATCTGAGAATCCGGATGATCCGGAACGATCTTGCCGCATATGCCGCAAGGGATTTGAACTGGTACGTTCAATCGACCGTGAACCGCTGACACGGTGCATGTACTGCAAGAACCCGGTACGCAAGAAGATAGGCCAGGTGAACGTACCGAAGATAACAGCTCCGCTCAGCATCAGCGATGCGAAGAAAGCCGGATTCACCGTAATGCAGAAGCGGGATACAGGCGTATACGAAAAGCTTTAATCATCACTTCCCCATGCAATTCTTTCTGACTTCAGAGGAAATCAACAATCTGGAATGGACATACCCCGGAATAGGTGAAATAGTACTGTTCATCGTCGGTATCAGTTTTTTCCTTTTTCTGAACGCGTTTTTCGTAGCAAATGAATTTGCCTGCGCGCGTGTACGCGAAAGCCAGCTGGCAGATGATGCCAACGACACCAGAGCCGAAGCGCAACGGCGCCGCACCGCACGACACATCGTACGGCATCTGGACACCTATCTCTCAGCCAACCAGGTGGGTATCACCTTTGCCTCACTGGCTCTGGGTGCCATGGGTGAACCTTTCATTGCCAGTCTCATCGAAAGTCCGCTGAGCTACTACCTGCACCTGAGCCCCACGGTGGTGCACGTCATATCCTATACCCTTTCCTACGCCATCTTCACCTTTGCGCATGTAGTGCTAGGCGAACTGGTACCGAAGAGCCTGGCCATCCGCAAGCCGCTGGAAATCGCGCTGGGCACAGCGGTCTCCATGCACCGCTTTGCCAAATACACCAAGTGGATAATCCTGCTCTTCAACAACACGGCCAACGCTATCGCCCACCGGGTGTTCGGAGTGGACCCGCACTACGAGCCGAATGAATCCCACAGCGCCGAGGAAATCGCCCTCATCGTGGAAGCCAGTGGCCGCAGCAAGGAAGTCACCGAAACCGAAGCCGAGATTTCCATGAATGCCCTGGAGCTGAACGACCGCTCCGTGCGCGATATTCTGGTGCCACGCAGCCGCGTGGAAGTGCTCGATATCAACAAAAGCTTTGAGGAACTGCTGGAGCAGGTACTCAGCAGCCGCCACAGTCGCTTTGCCCTGGTATCCGGCCACCTGGATCACGCCAAAGGATGGGTACATGTGAAAGATATTCTCAAGATGCTGCACGGCGGCACGCATGATATTCTGGCCGAGCGCCGCGAGCTCAAGGTAGTACCGGAAACCATGAAGCTGGATACCCTGCTCAACTTCTTCTCCAAGGAGCACACGCATTTTGCCCTGGTCGTGGATGAATACGGAGAAGCCCAGGGACTGGTCTACCTGGACGACGTGCTGGAAGAAATCGTCGGCAACGATATTCAGGATGAATTCGAGACAGAGGCCACCCGCAGCTTCTTCAAGGTAGCGGAAGGGCAGTACATCGCCAGCGGTTCCATCGCCCTCTTTGATTTAGAAGAAGAACTGCCCGGACTGGGTGAGTTCGAAAAAGACAGCGGCATCTCGACCCTGAGCGGGTATATCACCGATGTACTCGGGCACCTGCCTGGGTGTGATGAACAGATCCGCCACCGGGATTACCTCATAACCGTCATCGGCACAGATGGTCGCCGAGTCACGCAAGTGCGCATCGAACACGCCCCCCTTGCCACCGAAAGCGACGAAGACGACCTTGACATGTAAGCCTACCCCCCCCTGTTATACCATGCATTTCTACGAATCACTTTCTCTGGCGCCCACCGGTTTCACCATGGGCATGGTGCTCATGCTTCTGAGTCTCTACGCATTGCTCTGCCCGGAAAAGCTCCGGAAGCAACTCAGCAGCGCACACGCCAAAAGCAGCGCCGGCACCGTCCTGCTCGGTATCGATTTCATCTGGGTAGCACTACTGCTGTTCAAGGCAGACTGGAACTCCCTCTGCATGCCGCTGTTCGAATTTGAGCAATTCCGTGGCATCCTGCTCATTCTCTGCCCGGTTATCTGGTTTATCGTAAGCAGCATGGCCAAAGAGCAGCTCTTCGCCCGGGCTCTGGGATTCTTCCTGCTGCTCCTGGCCATTGTGCCTATGAGCGCCGCCTTCCTGAAAGACCCGGCCTCCCGCATCCTGATTCCGCTCTGGTGGTACCCGGTACTCACGGTAGCCATGTTCTGGGTGGGCAAACCCTATCTTTTCCGCGACTGGATGTTCTGGCTCGTCAAGCGCCCTGCCCTCATCTCCGGCATAGCAGTATTCAACTTTGTTTATGGTCTGGTTATCTGCACCTGTGCCGGGCTGTTCTGGTAAATTCCCCTACAAATTCTGTCTGATTCCATGATTTCCCTGTACACCGCCGATTACGTCGTCACCCAGAACGATGCCCGCGATATCCTGCAAAACGCCGCCGTAGCGGTGGAGGATGGGCGAATCCTGAGCGTGGGACATACTGATTTACTGGAAATACTTTTCCCGGAACACCGCCGCGTGGATATGGGGCATGCCGTCATCATGCCCGGTCTCATCAATGCTCACACGCACATCTCCATGAGTCTGCTGCGTGGGTATTCCGATGACAAAGCCCTCATGGACTGGCTCACTCAGGATATATTCCCGGCAGAAGCCAGACTCACCCCTGAACTGGTGGAACTGGGTGCCACCTTCTCACTGGCAGAGATGATACGAACGGGCACCACTGCCTTCTACGACATGTACATGCACCAGCGCAGCGTGTTCCGCGCGGCAGATAAACTGGGCATGCGCGCCGTCATGGGCGAAAGCGTCACCCAGTTCTTCCCCAGCCTCACCTGCCGGGATGCCGAGGCTTACTACGACCTGGTGCGCGCCCAGGCAGAAGAATGGAAAGGACACCCGCGTATCCGCCAGGCCATACTTCCGCACGCCCCATACACCACAAACCCTGATTTGCTGCGCAAATGCCGCGAACTGGCAGATGAAACCGGGTCTCTCTTCGGCATGCACCTGGCAGAGACAGAGAGCGAAACCCAGACTTGTCTGCAGAACTTCGGCATGCGGCCCATCCCATATTGCCAGAGTCTGGGGCTTCTGCAGCCGGATTCCACATTCTTTCATGTGGTGCATGCCGATGAACAGGATATGGAGCTGCTCTGCGAAGGGCGCTGCGCTGTGGTACACAACCCCGCCAGCAACATGAAACTGGCCAGCGGTGTGGCACCCATCGGCGCTATGCAGCGCTACCGCATCCCCGTGGCTCTGGGCACCGATGGTCCCGCCAGCAACAACGCCCAGAACATGGTCCGCGAAATGTACATGGCCAGTCTGCTGCAGAAAGTGCAGAATCTGGATTCCACCGCCTGCCCCGCCCAGATGGCGCTCGATATGGCCACACGCGGCGGTTCCGATGCCCTGCATGAGCCCTTGATCGGAGTGCTGGAACCCGGCATGAAGGCAGACTTCATTGCCCTGGATCTCACCACGCCGAACATGCAGCCAGTGCACAACATCGTCTCCAACATCGTATACGCCGCCACCGGGCTTGAAAACAAACTCACCGTGGTGGACGGACAGGAACTCTACCGCGACGGCAAGTTCCTCACCTGCGATTATGATGCCCTCTGCGCCGAAATGAAAGCCATTCACGGCTGGGAGAAGAGATAAACCGTGAAAACCACTGCACTGGAAGATTTGTGCTGGGCGGCCATTGATTTTGAATCCGCCGGCACCGCACCGGGCGAAACCGATTGCCCGGTGCAGATTGGCATCGTTCGCGTGGAGCAACTTTTTTCGGCAACGCCGCAGCTCTTCACCAGCTATATCGCCTGCGAACGTCCGGTTCGTTGGAGCGCCGCCAAGGTGCACGGCATCACCACCAGCATGCTGCACGATGCCCCGGCCTACACCTCTCTTTGGCCACAGATTCGCCAGCTGCTGCGCGGAGCTGTGGTTCTAGGGCACAACCCTGCCACTGAGAAGCGCTTTCTGCGCAGTTTTCCCGGCCACGGATTCGGCCCCTGGGTTGACACCCTCGCCCTGGCGCGCCAGGCCATACCGGATTTGCCAGACCACGCACTATCCACTGTTTGTGAAGCGCTTGGCATACGCGATTCTGTCACAAACCTGGTCAACGATGCGAATCATGCCCGCTGGCACGATGCGCTCTACGATGCGGCCGGGTCCCTGGAACTGCTGCGAACCCTGGTAAACGCGCTGCAGATGCGCCGTATTACTCTGCGCGATATCGAATTCGCCGTAAGCGAATAAAATCAGCAACTCCGGCGGATGTTGACAAGCTGCATGCTTGCGCCCGGCAACAAGGCGTGGCACACTGAATCATCGTGATATCCCGGCGGCAGAAACACATACCACAAGTACTGCTCTGTGTAGTACTCTCCCTTCTGCTGCACCTGGTGATTATTTCTCTCATTCTACTGCTGCCCCCACCGCAACATATCAGCAAAACAGAAAAAGAGCGAAAAGCACGGGTTGTCAGGCTTCTGCGCACCGAAATCCGCAAAAAAGCAGATAAAAAGCTTCAACAAGAAAAAACAGACGTAGCACTCAACCAGAACCCCGACAAACAAAAAGCTTTTGCCAAGACCAGTGCTGACACCCCTCAGGCACGCCCCGACTATCCCAAATACGAAGGCAGCCGCAATACCCGCGCCGCCAGCGCACCTGATGCCCGCCACCGCGCCAGCGCAGCACACGCTCCAGCCATGAACGGCGAGGAGAAAAAAGAACTTGTCACCTTTGACCAGCAACGGCAGGAAGGGGACCTGGAACACGAGGCCAGAGTCGGGAATCCCACACCACCGGCTCCGCCCACCCCACCACAACCGCAGCCCACCACCAGCGCAGCCACCGAGCCACCGGCCGAAGGACGACCGGATGCTGCACCATCCCCCATATCCAAAGGAAAAGACGCGGCAGACTCTCAGATTGATGCCACCAACTCACTCACCCTCTCAGATGATTTGAGCGGACAGCTCCGACTCCGGGAAGAAGCCCCACACACACCCATGCAGAGCCAGAAACAGGAAACGACCCGCAAAGGAGTACCTCACGGCGCGGGAAAATCCGCTTCCCGGGCCACACCCCGGCGCCAGAAACGCGCATTCTACGATCCCAGCCTGGCAGAATGGGCTCAGAAACCAGGATTCCGCACACACGAACGCCGCAGCCGCAGCAATGGCCGTTTCGTGCTCGGAAAGGGTGCCGCGCTCAATGTAGCCTCCACACCGCGCGGCATGTACGAGGCTCTGGTATACCGCCGGGTGGCGCATTTCTGGTATATAGCCTGCGATGAACACCGTGGCGATATCATTCCCGGAAAAATCACCATCAGTCTTCGCATCACCAGACGCGGGCAGATTGACAGCATGGCGCTCATCAGGCGCAGCGGCGCCAGCATCAGCCAGCAATCATTCACCTTCAAAGCCATACGCAAAGCAACCCTCCCTCCCATGCCACCGGAGGTACAGGCAGATGTCATCGGCCCGCTCATGGAGCTCATTTTTGAATTCAACTTTGACTAACTCACGCACAAACTATGATGAACGAAACAATCCACCAGTTCTTTACCGCCTGCCATCCCTTCGGCCTGCCCCTGCTTGTCTGCTCAGTCATCATGCTGGCAGCCATCCTCTACCACATGCTCTTCACGCGGCAGCACAGGTGCCTGCGCCGCCTGGAATCAGTGAGTGCCGGCATAAGCTCTGCCGCCGCAGTACAAGAAGCCTCCAGACATGATGAACTGGTGAAGGTGCTGGCGTTCATTCAGAACTCACCCGCCACCCCAGCCCTGGAGCAACAAGTGGAAGCCCGCCTGCGCTGCATCATCGACCGCCAGCGCGCCGGTCTGTCCACCATCAGCATCATCACCACCATTGCCCCCATGCTCGGCATTCTGGGTACAGCATGGGGTCTTGTGGATATTTTCGGAGTCTTCGGCACGCCCGATGCACAGGATGGCATAGCCATGGGCATTTCCAAGGCTCTGTACACCACCATATTCGGTCTGGCCATAGCGGTGCCGGGCACAATAGCGCTCAGCTGCTTCGAGCGCGCGCTGGAGCGGCGCGCCACCCGCATCAACAAATGTTTCACCGATATCCTGGCCAACCACCGCAACGCCTCACGCGCATGAAACTATACGAACGCAGATTCGGCCAGCAGGGTATACCCATCGTCCCCATGCTGGATATCCTCACCATCCTGCTCATCTTCTTCATCGTCCACACCGAATTCAAGCGCCAGGTAACGGTACTGAAGCTGGATGTACCGCAGACTCACCACCTGGCCGGCACTCAGGGTGATAAGAACAGCATCCTGCTGGAAGTGGGTGATGACGGCAGCATCGGTTTCAATGGCAGGCTCATTCCCGCTGAGCAGCTCACCAGTGAAGTGCGCGAACTGCTGCAGCAGAATCCGCAGGCTCGCATTCAGGTATCAGCCGCGGGCGGAGCTTCCATGAGCCGATTTGTAGAGGTACTCGATACCCTCACCGCTGCCGGGCTGGAGGTGGAGGAAGTGCCGGTGCGCATCAACTACGCCCCGTAATAGACAAACGGCACACTGCACCTGCAAGCATGAGGGCACGGCGAGCGTCTCATCTGGCCAGCAGGAAAACACCGCCGGGAAACTCCTCTGCCGGCACATGCACCAGCACGGAATCGCGCAGAGCATCCACCCCCAGAATCGTGAACTCCCCGCTCCCGCAGAGAATGGGGGTCACGCCCTTGAGCACCACTCCCGGTGCCACCTCCAGGTCTCCGGGTTTTCCCTCCACAAACTGCTGCGCAGAAGTCGTATCAATATCGCCGATGCGGGCCTTGATTTCCCCGGCTGCACCAGGCAGCCAGTCTTCTGCACAAATGCGGGTCACAGAGCTACCCGTATCCAGCAGCAACTTAATCTCCCTGCCCTGGCAGCGGGTCAGCCAGCGAACACGCCCGCTGCGCTCCACTTCGCCCATAACCGGCACGAAATCCCCGGCTTCCGGGGTGCCCCAGTAAAACGCATTCTGGCGAAAATCAAAGGTGAACGGCAGAGAACTAAGAAAATCCATGCCAAGAATACCATCTATCTTCTCTTCCATCATGCTGCGTACCGCTCCCAGATTCATCACCATCATCGGGTGCGACGGCGAAACACCTGGACCGGTCTGCAGCGGAGCCACCAGCAGCCTGGGCATCTGAGTGGAATTTCCCTTGAATGCAAACTTAGAAGTATCCACCCACTGCACTTCCCCCAGTTTGGACACGCTCTCCTCATGTAGAACAGTATGCGTGGCTCCCGTGTCGAGCATCATGCGCAGCGGTACACCATTCACCAGCGCAGTCACCAGTACCTGCCCGCAGCGGGCATCGCGCGCCATGGTCATGATATCTGCCGCCACTTCCGGAACCGGAGCCGCCACGCCAGTCTCCGCCATCACAGGTCCCATGCACCCGAACACCGTCATCAACCCGATTACCAGATTTTTCAAACACATAATAACTAAAGGGATTTTCTGCTGTTATCATAACGTTTTTTCCCCATAATGCAATACCATTTACCACTCCGCAACGCAGATTTTACAACATCTCAGAAAATCCAGATTGACATCCCCGGGCTGCATGCTAGAATAAATAAAATACGATACTCTTTCTCCGTCCCCTTTCTCCACTCATGAAACTTCACCTGAATCTTTCCCTGCGCCGAGCTCTCCTCACCGCCATGGCAGCCGTTGCCTCGTTTGCTTCTTCTGCAACAGCAGGCCTGGTAGATGCGCGATATGATTTGCAGTATTACCTGGACTTCGGCTATAACATGGGTTTGTTCCGCCCAGGTGCCACCAATATTACCGTCCCGTTCAAGGATGGAACATCAGTCAGCAATGCAACCATTCCGCTGATGCCGAATCTGGACAGTTATGCTCTCCGCGCCAGCCAGCCACAGACAGGCGAAGTAGGTGGCGGTGCCGGTCTTGTTTCACCTCAATACGTTGTAAGCGCTAATCACTGTAAGGAAGGCCCTGTATATTTTGTTACGCAGCGAGGAGAATATGACTATGGGTATACCTCCACAGGCTATGCCAGTCAGGCCGGAGTAGGCTCCAGCGATTGGAGCATCCAACGTCTCAATAAAATTGTCACAGAAGTTGCATACACGCCCTACGGCAGCGACGATTTCATGCGTAACTGCATGAAGCTGAACGAAACCTGGCTGTACCGCACAGGCCAGGGTGACCCGAAGGATACCAATGGCGGCATTACTACAGGTCGCTCGCCGCTGGGCGGTTTGAGTAACCTCTCCACTCTTAATCAGAACGGCTCAGGAACCTGGGTTTACCGAGTTTTCAACCGGGAGTTTGATACGGCGAAGGATACACGCCCCCCGCTGGAAATCAGCATGACTTCGGGTGATAGCGGCAGCCCCTTATATGCCTGGGATGATGCCAACAATCAATTTGTACATGTCGGCTTCTGCTCCGGCGGTAACAGTTTCTCGGGCTACACGGGCGATGTATACATCTGCCACAATCCAACGGCCTACGATAACTTCATTGATTCCTGCGAAGTCAAGGTAAACAATTTCACTGGTACGGAAAAGATTCTCTGGGGTGCCCAGGATGCCACCACGGGTAAAGGAACACTTACCCAGGGTAGCCAAAGTGTGGAATACACCGGCGCCGGCAGTGGCAATACTGTCAAGGACCATCTCGGCCTTACCTTCTCCACCGCTGACTCGGTCAATACCCAGACTATCGAATTACAGGGCAGCGTGAATATGGGTGCCGGCGCCATGACCTTCGATAAAGGCAGCTGGAAACTCACAGAAAAAGATACCGCCTCCACGTTCAACAGCGCTGGTTTCATTGTCAATGGTGGTGCGGATTTAACACTGGAGCTGACCGCCTCTGCGAATGAGGAATGGCGCAAGGTGGGCGAGGGTATCATGA
Source organism: Akkermansia sp. (assembly GCA_045646505.1). Lineage (GTDB taxonomy): Bacteria > Verrucomicrobiota > Verrucomicrobiia > Verrucomicrobiales > Akkermansiaceae > Akkermansia. Next base: position 10,176 of record JAZRKW010000082.1, read on the forward strand.
CCATTGCCGGCAGCGGCAATAATGAGGCTGTTCTGCGCGTGGGCGGTGGCAACACCGTGTACAATGTCGTCCGGGATGATGAAGGCAATATCATCGGCTGCACGCTGGGCAACCTGGGCGAAACCCGTCTTGACCGCGAAGGCGGCTATGCGGCATCTTCCATTCGTCTGGAGGCCGGCGTGGCCAGCATTGTGCTCATGCGCGACGATCAGTTCAAGACCAATTCCGTTGCTGGCGATACCTTCACCTTCGGTAATGCCGGTGGCTTGCTGAATCTGAATGGCCACGATCTCACCTGGGGCGTTATCAATCAGGATGGCTCCGGCAAGGGCGCCCGCATCGGCAACATGACCACACAGGATGGAGTCACCCCGAACAAGACTTCCACTTTCACCTATACCGGCACCGGCACCTTTGACGGCTGCTTCATGGATGAAGGCGCGGGCAGTGCAGCCAAGCTGGCGGTGGTCTATAACAATACCGCCCAGGATGCCACCTGGACGCTGACCGGCAACCACGACATTGCCGGCGGCTACACCGTGGAAGCCGGCACGCTGGTGCTGCAGGGCACCCCCACGCCGCACTCCTACTACAATGTCCCCGATGACTGGGATTATGCAAGCATGCAGGGTTCTGATGTAACCGTGAAAAGCGGAGCCGCCTTCCAGCTTTCTCACCATGCCGAGCTGGAGGGGGATGTCATTGTGGAAAACGGCGGCAAGTTCATCATGAACCAGGTGGTCAATGCCGATTATGAGTCCATTTCCGGTAGTTCCAGGATAAACATGGCCGGTAAAGAATACACCACGCTGGTTGGTGATGTGCGACTCAATGGTAATTCGTCTACCATGACGGCCAATGTGCAGTCCTCTGCCATTACGAAGATTGACGGCAGCATTCGCATGGAGAACTATGACTGGGATGCTTCTCCCACCCTGCAGTTCGTCAAGGAGGGTAATGGCATTTTGGCAGTATCCGGCAATATAGGCGTGCCTGTGGTTGAAATTCGGGGTGGCGGTCTGGTGATAGAGCAGGCAAATGCCTTGGATTGGTACAAATGGACCATTGGCAAGGAAGGTTTCCTGGCTGCTATAGGTGTGGAGCATTCGACCGCTCTGGATTTTTATGTTAATAAAACATCAGATGGTGTTTTTGCTCTGACTTATGACCAGACTACCGCATTAAATCTTACCAATAAGCAGAATCTCTACATCGGCGCCTGGGGAGAGGTGCATTATGGTAATGCTGAAGCTTCCTTGTCTGCTAATAATGAAGGAAACTGGCTTCTGGGTGGCGGCACGGGTACGCTTATCGTTGATTTCAAGCTGACGGGTGACAACAACCTGATTATCGGCAACGAATGGTCCAGCGGCACGGTGCATCTCACCAATGTCAATAACCAGATTGGCGGTGATATCATCATCAAGGGCACGGGAAACAGACTTACCTATACCGACCGGGCTGCACTTGGTGGTGCCGGCATATTGTTGACATACGGTAATTCCCTGATGTTGGATGACACGTCTCTGCTGGAAGCAATCAAGCCCGGCGCAGAAGGCACAATTGCGCTTAGAGCAAGAGATGGTGAGTCATTTGATCTGGATTTAAGTTCCAATGATCGCGCATCCCTTTCCGTAGGTGCTGATGGAGATTACACCTACACAGGCAACCTCAGCGTCAAAGATACATACCGCTTCGGCGGCAGTGGTAATCTTACACTGGATACAGAACTGGACGGCAGCAAGGCTGTGAAGATTGATGGCCAGGGAACTACCGGAAGCAGTGTGACTTTTGCTCGCGAAGATGCCTACACCGGGAGCATTACTGCAGGAGGCGGGCTGAATCTTTCCACTCCCAACAGCCGCGGTGATATCGGCATTCACGTAGGCCATGGAGAGGCATTGGCCAGCGTTGCCTCCATAGAGCTTCAACAGGGCGCAACCCTGTATATGGATGGCCAGAGCATGGAGGTGCGGAATCTCACAGCTCAGTCAGGTTCTGCTATTTCCAACAACGGGGAAAATGCAGCCCTGCTGGTGTTGAACGTCAGCGAGGGAGAATCCACCTCCATTGCCGATGGGGTGCTTCATGACCAGCAGAACTCCGCGGCTCTTCACATTGTCAAATCCGGCACCGGCACACTGACCATGGGAACGAATGCCTCCTGGGCTGGCGGCATGACTATTTCTCAGGGTACGGTAGTAGCAGCGCTATCCGGCACGGCCTACATTAATGCAGCAGGCGGCATCGGTAACGCCGCATCCGTTATTACTCTGGAAAAAGAAGGCACACTGCAGCTTGCTATCGGAAAGACCTGCGGTGAGGACAAAGGCAAGCTGGGAAGTACGCTTCTGCCACAGACTGTGCTTGGTACAGGCACCATCGTGATGTCTTCCGGCGGCGAAGTATTGTTCTCCAATCAGTCAAAATCTTTTGACGGCACGATTCAATTAAAAGACAACACGCGCCTTTACGTTGGCGATCTTCGCGGCGATATCGGTTACGATCCCATTAGCAATCTGAAAGCACTTGCTGGTTCCACCATTGTGGTAGAAGCCGGCAGCCAGGCTAAAGTGACAAACACACACCGCTGGGGTAAACAGGCTGCAATCAGTACAACGGCGAATTTCACCATCAGTGGCTCAGGCTATGCCGGTTCCGCGAATTGGAACATCCTGGCATCCCGGTTGACTGCAGGTGCTTTGGCTATTGATAATAACTCCACTGTGTATGGCAATATCACCCTGGCTGGAGATGCCATGATTTCCTCCAGTTCGGCCGGCACCTTGGAATATTATTCCTCAATGGGCCATATTCCCGGTGATGTTTCGGGATATCCTAATAACGCTACATACGGTGTCAGGGAACATCTGGGCGGCAATATCCGTGGCCTGATTCTGGGTGAAGGTAAAACCTTGAGTATTGGTGGCAACGAAAGCATGACCATCACGGCGGATTCGGCCAATACATACGGCAATCTGGTGATTGCCAACGGCAATGGTCACAATTCAGACCAGTTTGCCCTGCGTCTGAATGGCGGTAAGGCTGTGAGCCAGACTTCTACCGCGCTGGGTAAAGGCCATGTGACGCTGAACGATGGTCTCATTCTGCGCCTGGCAGGCACGGGCACAGCCAATCAATCCTATGTAGAGTACACCTATGCCAACAATATCAGCGCTGGCGATAGCTCCACCATCCAGAGCTACAACATCACCAACAAGCTCACAGGAGTTGTAACGGCTGCTGGCACCCTGAACCTGGCCACAGCCAATGGAGGTGTGCTGCACCTGGCCGGCGGCGTTTCCGGCAGCGGCTCGCTGAAGATTGGCGCTGGGTCCAAAGTGATTCTGGGTGATGGCATCAACAGCACCGTGACTTTCGGTGGCAATGTGATGACCGAGGCAGGGGCTGATTTTACTCTTGAATCAGAGGCCTCTCTGGCTGCTAGCTCCACGATTTCCGGCTCTGATTCTCTTACGCTGCGTCTGAGTGGTACGGCTGATTATACGCTGGGGGGCATTACGATGAGTGGCGCAGATTCTGCCCTGACGCTGCATTTTGATTTCACGCAGACTGGCTCTGCTGAATATACTACGCTGAATTCTTCAATTGCTTCCTCTGCCACGACCATAGCAATTGACCTCAACATGTTCAACGACATCGCAGAGGGCAATTACACGCTGATTAACGGCAGCCTGGGCGACGCCATCTACACATTGGCCGATACATATGGAGACCGCTTGTCTCTTGTTGTGGACAACGGCACTCTTACACTGCAGGTCGGCCCCGAAAGCCGCCTGTACTGGGCAGCAGATTCTGCCAGCCAGGAGTGGAACAATGCTGATAATAACTGGTTAACAGGCAACAAGGGCGAGAAGAATGCATTCTCCGGCACGGCTGAGGTGATGCTTACTTCCTCGGGGTTGAGCACAGAGGGAGCCCGCGAATCCATCAGCGTTTCCAACGCATTAACTGTTGGTAAGGTGAATGTTGCCGCCTTGTACGAGCTGAAGGGCGAGGGCTCGCTCAACGGCACAAAGCTGGTCATTGGTGACGGTGGCGACCTGAAGCTGGGAGTGAACGCTGAATTCTCGGAAGGCGTGCAGGTGAATGACGGCACCCTGACCGTAGAGGGCAAGTCTCTCACGGCCAATTTAAGCACAGAAAATGGCGCCGAGGTGAATCTGAATGGTGCTACGATGAAGGGCAACGTGATGGTAGGCTCTGAATCTGCTGTCAATATGGATGCCGCCAGCATTACGGGCTCCGTGAGCACTCCGGTATCTGGTGCCATCGCTCTGACAAATGCCAGGCTGTCTGGTACATTCTCCACAGATAACAGTGCAATGGTTTTGAATGCAGAGGATCTGGTGCTGAGCGAAGGGTCGTTCAAATCATCTGCCCGGCTGAAGGCTGGTTCCATTACTGTGGCCGGTGGTTCTTTCACTCTTGAGGAGGACTCTGACATAGAGACGCTTGCTGTGAATGCTGGTCAGACCGCCACGTTGTACAACATCGCAGAGGAGTCCGGCAAGAGTAAGAAGTTTGGTGTTCTGCAGCTGGCAGATAATGCAACGCTCGCAATAGATAATCGCGCAAACACCACATCTGAGTCCGGTATCATCGGAACGCTTCAGATTGGAGGCAACGCTACAATTAAGGAGACGTATGGCTCCGGACACCTGACCATTGACACGCTGACGCTGGCTGATGGTGTGGCATCGGGCACGCTGAATCTGCACAAGTCATCGTCAAATGGCGGGGCTTCCTACACTGCCATGTTTGATATAGGCTCTGCCACGGCACCCGCTGGTAATTTTGTGGGTGAGGTGGTGCTGGCCAATACGGTGAACCACCCGACTAACCCCAAGCACTCCGTATTCATCAACCTGTATGGCAAGGAAACACTGGCTCATGCCGTGGTGAAGATGAATGAACAGAAGGATGGCCGCGCCTACCTGGGGCTGGGTATTAACGCGGATAACGCCCGGATTGGAGGTCTGGAATCCTCTTCTTCTCTTGAAAATCGGGTGCTCCTGTTCTCTGGTTGTGCTCCGCAGAATATTGGCTGGAACTTCGACGATGGGCCCGATAAGAATAATGATGAGGTAGCACGCACGCTTATCATTGATACGGCGGAAAATGCTGCATATACCTATCATGGTCAGGTATGTGAGAATCTGAGTCTGGTGAAAGATGGAGCCGGCAAGCAGACTTTCAGCGGCAATTCTGCCAAATTCAACGGCAGTATTGAAATCCTGGATGGCACGCTGGCATTTACCGGGGATGCACTAGGCATGCTGAGCACGGCCTCCAGCGTGGCTGTAAACGGTGGTACACTCGATATCAGCAGCTATGATTTCAGTTCCGGTTCCCTTACCGTCAATAACTTCAGCTTCTCTGAAGACTCAGTGCTGGCACTTGGCAATCTGACGTCGGGTACCACTTATGAATTCTTCACCGCAGACTCTCAGCTCGACAACTGGACATCCCTGACCACGGATAACTTCACCATCAGCGGTGTTTCCCTTTCTGATGTGGGGCGTGTGAACCTTGCCCTGGGTATGGATGGCTCTTTCAGCTATACGTTGGAGGAAAGCTGGAACCTTATCTGGAACGGTGGCGAATCCGGCAAGTGGAATACCTCCACCAACAATGAAGTGTGGGAGACAACCCGCATGAATGAAATGGCCGGTGAGGAAACGACCTTCAACACACGTTTCACCAACAATGATAACGTGGAATTCAAGTCCGGTGCCGAGCTGGAGCTGGAGGGGCAGATTATCGTCAATAACGTGAAGCTGGGCGACAATGTGGCCCTGGTGACCAATGGTAAGCTGACCGTGAATGGCGAGCTGAGCATGGGCAGCGGCAGCAGCTGGGATTTCTCCGGCGAGACTACACTGCGAGTGTCGGAGGATACACTTAAGGCTGGAGGTTCCTTCAAGGTAGGTAAGGATGCCAAGCTGGTCATGACGGATAATGCCGGTGACCGTAATGTGTACTCCTCAGCTTTGGATAATGTCAGCGGCGAGGGCACCGTGGTGCTTGACTATGAAGTGAAGAGCTCCGACAATGGCGTGGGTTTCGATTTCAGCGGCCTGACTGGTACTGTGCAGGTAGAGAGAGGTCGCGTGCTTATCAGCAGCAGTAAGTTCGCTACCGACGCTAATGCTGAGCATCCGACATTTGTTCTCAATTCCAGCAATAGCCAGCTGATCTTCGCCAATGCCAACAACCCTGAATTGAAGAGCGATGTGGTGCTGAATGCCAATACGACTTTCCACTCAAACAGTGGTTGCTCCGGCACCATATCCGGTGTCATCAGCGGCAGTGGTGGCCTGACCAAGGCTGGCGCGGGCACGCTGACCTTTGCGGCTCAGAATACCTATACCGGCACAACGAACATCAGCGGTGGTAAGATTATTCTTGCCACTGGTGGAGATTACGTTCTGTACAACTCCGTGACCAATGGTACGCTGGAGGTCGCCAAGGGTACGACTCTGGTGAACAATGGGAAGGAAATTACCTCCACCATTGAGCTGGCTCAGGGGGCTAAGGCCAGGATGGACGGCAGCTGCGTGCTGAAGGGTGATATCAAGGTAAACAAGAACGCTACGCTTACCTTCACCGGAACAGGCGCTGATACCATTGACTACAACAGCAGCAAAGCCCTGACTGTGGATGGTGGTGTGATTGATTTCGGTCAGACCCGCCAGACCATTGCAGGCTGGAACATCACCCTCAAGAATGGTGCCCAGATTCTTGGTGAAGGCGGCAGCTACAACAAGTCTTCCGGTGGAGGTGTAACTGATTACACCGCGGCCATGGACTTCAATAATAATGCAACCATCAATGTCACAGCTGGTGCAAATACCATCGCGGCTAATATGCGTCTGCGTGGTGGCGACGACCGCACTCTGACTTATAATGTGTCTGAAGGAGCTTCTCTGTCTGTCAGCGGCCGTATGCACTTTGACAGTGCAACCTCCACCGTGGGAAAGGTGGTAAAGGATGGTGCAGGTGCTGTTACTGTATCTTCTCAGGTGAAGCTGGGCAAGATTACAGCCAAGGCTGGCGATATCTCCGTGGCTTACACGGGTGAAGGAGCTAACACCGTTAAGGAAATAGAGGTTCAACGCGGGGCCAAGCTGCATGTGGCGAAGGATGCCTCGCTGAACATCAGCAACAGCTCCGTGGAAATCAGTGGGCGTACCGACAAGGCTACCATGAGCTACAGCGGTGCAGAGACTGTCGTCTACTCTGCTACAAATGAAGCATACGAATTGACGAATGGTCATATCAAGTCCACGGCGGCGAACGCGACCATCAGCAACAAGCTGACCAATTCCTCTGTGGAGAATGCCGGTGGAGGTGTGCTGAATGTAACAAATAGTGCTAACACACTCAGCGGTGTGGTGGCTTCAGCCGGCGATGTGACTCTGCAGAACCTGGCGGCGAATACATCGCTGAATCTGCTGGAAATTGCCGCCGGTAAGACGGTGAATGCCTATGTGGGGACCAATGTGGACCAAAAGCAGAGGGTATCTGTGGCGTCTTCAGGTACCGCACTGCTGAGCGGTACAGCCACACTGAATACCAGCCTGACACTGGCTGCAGGTTCCACACTGGATATGGTAGATATGAACCTGGGCGCTGTTACCCTGAATGGAGCATTGACCTTCGGTGGTTCGGTGATTATGGGTGAGAACCTGCTGGCTATCGTGAACGAGATGTCCGAGTGGGAACAGAGCGTCACTCTCTTCACCGGTCTCAGCGACGTGATTATGCCCACTGTAACCGCCGGAGAGCTCGAAAGCTCACAGGTGCTGGCCAGTTCTGTGTTCAGTAACGTACAGAATGAAAACCTGTATGTCAACTACCAGGTTATCAACAACGTAGGCAGTCTGACGGTGGTATACATCCCCGAGCCTGCTACCACCACCCTCAGCCTGCTGGCGCTTTCTGCGCTCGCCATGCGCCGCCGCAGAAAATAAAAGCAATCGCAGGCGTCCCGCCACGGCGTAGCCCCCGCAAGGGGGCGAAGACGGGAGCCTGCTACCACCACCCTCAGCCTGCTGGCGCTTTCTGCGCTCGCCATGCGCCGCCGCAGGAAGTAAGAGAATAATAGAAATCAGTTTAACCAGCCCCCGTGCGCCTGAATGGCTGCGCGGGGGCTTTCTCTTCCCGCGAAAACCTCACTTTTTCACTATTCACTATTCATTATTCACTTTTTAGGCTGGTAATTCTGCAAAAAGTGCGTATAATGCCCGCGCTATGTCAGAAAATGAACCTGCAATGACCGCTCCGGGTTCCTCTGAGGAGGAACTGATTGCCGTGCGCCGCGAGAAGGTGGGCAAGATTCGCGACCTGGGGGTGAACCCCTATGGTGGCCGATTCGATGTGACCACGAACGCGGGCGAAATCAAGGCAAATTTCGAGGAGGGTAAACAGGTGAAATTCCTGGGCCGCATCACAGCACTGCGCGATATGGGTCGTACTCAGTTCTTCACGGTGGGTGATGTGCGCGGCTCCATCCAGTGCATGCTGACGAAAAAAGCTGTAAGCGAGGAAGCCTGGGCTCTCTGGAAACTACTGGAACGCGGCGACTGGGTCGGCATCGAAGGCGAGACTTTCGTAACCAAGACCGGTGAACCCTCCGTGCGCGTGGCTTCGTTCAAGGTGCTTTCCAAGGCCCTGCGACCCATGCCCGATAAGTTCCACGGCCTGGCCGATATGGATACCCGCTACCGCCGCCGCCACCTGGACCTGATGAGCAACCCCGAAAGCGCCGACCGTTTCGTGAAGCGTTCCCTCATCGTGCAGGAAATCCGCCAGTACCTCATCAACCGCGGATTCCTGGAGGTGGAAACTCCCATGCTCCAGGATATTGCCGGTGGTGCTTCCGCCAAGCCTTTCGAATCCTACTACAACGCACTCAAGAAAGCCGTGACGCTGCGTATTGCTCCGGAACTCTTCCTGAAGCGTCTGCTGGTGGGCGGTTTCCCCAAAGTGTTCGAGCTGAACCGCAATTTCCGCAACGAAGGTGTGGACCGCCGCCACAACCCCGAATTCACAGTGCTGGAAGTATACGAAGCCGGTGGCGACTACGAGACCATGGCCTCCATGATGGAAGATCTCATCTGCACCGTGGCAGAGAAGGTATTCGGCACCCTGAAGTTCGACCAGTACGATGACAACGGCAACCTGCGCTGGACCGTGGACCTGACCCGCCCCTGGCGCCGCGCCGATTACAACGACCTGGTGAAGGAAGTGGCCGGTGCCGACTGGTTCGACCTCTCCCCGGAACAGCGCCGCGACCGTGCCGAAAACGAACTGCATGTGCAGATTGGCGACGACCTGAACGACACCGACGTCACCCAGCAGGTGTACGAGAAGCTGGTGGAGGAGAAGCAGGCCAACCCGCTCTTTGTGTGCCATGTGGCCCGCGACCTGGTTCCCCTGGCCAAGGCCAACCCCGAAGACCCCAGCGTGGTGGACGTGTTCGAACTGGTCATGAACGGCCAGGAACTCTGCCCCGGATACTCCGAGCAGAACGACCCCGTGGAGCAGCTGGAGCGCCTGCAGCACCAGGCAGGTGAGGACACCCAGAAGATTGACTACGACTTCGTGGAAACGCTGGAAAGCGGCATGCCCAGCGCCGGTGGTATCGGCATCGGCATCGACCGCCTCTGCATGCTCCTTACCGGCGCCTGCTCCATCCGCGACATCATCCTCTTCCCGCAGCTCAAGAACCGCGGTTAAGAAAAAGCCTTCCTATTTGCAAGTGTGAATACCGCCCCTGAAACGGGGCGTTATTTTTTTATCCACGCCTGAAAACCAACCAGCGCAGCCGACCGGCTGCGCTGGAATAAAAACAGAAGCAGAAAAAAATGCCCTTACTTTCTGCGGCGGCGGGCAGCCATACCGGCCAGCGCCAGCAGCCCCAGAGCCGTTGTGGTGGGCTCAGGAATCGACTGCTGCGAAATGCTGACGGTTCCCTGCTCTGCGCTGTAGGTGATGACCAGTCCGCAATTTGCGTTGAGGTTGGCAAAGTAATCCGCAGCATTGACCTGTAACGGTTCATAGCTGAGCGCCTCCCGTGTCTGCTGTTCCAGGGAACGGGCATCGTAGAGTGTCACCGTGGATTGCAGCGTCAGGTCCGTTACGCCGGAGAACAGGGTGACGGATTCACCCACACTCATACCACTGACCAAGGCAAGCAGGTCATCGCCCATCTCCAGCCCCATCTGCAGCGTCAGTGTACCGTTCAGGACGGCTTCACCCGTCAGGTCCAGCTCCGCACCATTCAGCAGCGTCAGGTTTGCTGCCAGGGTGGCACCCTGCTCAAACCGGGCCAGGGAACTTATCTCGAAAGACGAAGCGGTAATCATCTTATTGGTTGAGATTGAAATGGTATCCAGGCTTACCCCGGTCTGCCCCTGCACAAGCAGGTTACCCCCCGTGGCAAACAGGCCGGCCAGCTGATTGCCGGAACTCGACACCGTAACCGTACCACCGCCGGCACTCTCCACAGATGTATTGGTCAGCTTGTTATTCACTGTGATATTACCACCAGCCACGTACCTGACGTGGGCATTGGTCAGTTCAAACTTGCCATTACCAAGTCCATATACCTCGCCGTCGGTCGAATTGGATGTGATGGTGGCTTCTCCCGCCCCAGTGTTGGAAATCACGGTCTTACCCGCATGAGTAAGGGAGGAGCCCTGTTCCAGAACGTATGTGGAACCACCCGTACCATACACATTGGTTGCCGAAACCTTCACATCGCGCCCCAGGCGCACCGTTCCCTTGGATTTACCACCATCCGAGGCATCCAGAGTAAGGATGGAGTTCCCCTCCTTACCGGCATAGGTAAGGCCGACTTCACCCCCAAGAACACGGAAGTTGCCAGCCGTACTATTGACCCGGCCGGAAATGGCCGTATCCGCGTAGAAGATGATATCACCACTAGAGGAATGGGTGATGCCACCAGCAATCGTCGTCTGCCCGACAACCTTCACCGTACCTCCAGTGACCTTCAGTTCATCAAGACGAGTCAGGCCATTGAATTCCGTCGTTCCACTTCCGATGCTGGCCGAGCTAATGCTGGTTTCACCGTTGAACGTGATGGTACTGCCGGAGAGCGTGGCCGAACCAATGCTGGTTTCACCATTAAATTTCGTCCACGCACCCTTGCTGATATTGACGGAGGCAACGGTTGTTTTCTTATTAAACTGAGACTTTGCTGACGTGTGGGCAACGCTGAAGCCCTTCAGGTTGACCTCTCCATCGAAGGTGTGGGTATCTGAGCCATTGCTGACATAGGTACCATCCCGCCCCGTTACAGAACCGCTGTAAGTGATGGACTTGGTATCATTGGCGTGAATCTCGGTCTCTCCTTCCAGAATCAGGTTGGCCGTTACTGTCGTCTTAGCAGAGGCCGAATTGGCATCCACCCCATCGGCCAGGCGCAGCGTCTCGCCCACCTGCACATTCGAAAGATCGAACCATCCTCTGGAGATGTAGGTTTCGCCCTCGAAGCCATCCCCGAGCTGTACCTTGTTACTCCAATTGTCGGACAGGTCCAGCTCAACCGCACCCGTACCGCTCAAGTTCTTTTTCGTGTAACCGTCCATCTGCCTATCGCTTACCTTCAGCGTGGCATCAGCGTCAATGACCATGCACGAAACATTCTGCAGCTGATCACTGGTCAGGGATTGCTCTGTGCTCCCGGCCAGCGTCCACTTGGCACCATCGGCCACAGACAAATCGCCCAGAATGGTCAATCCGCCTTCAGTGGTCAATTCTGCACCTTGCTGAACGTCCAGCTTTTGAACAATAACTCTCTCAGCAACGGTCAACGACGCGCTGCTATTGAAACTTACGCTGTCGTAGTTCGCAAAAGAGGCCTGTTCGCTTCCGGCTCCACCCATCCACGTTTCTGCAGAACTATTCTTCTCCCATGTGCCGGATGCACCGCCGTTCCAGACCAGGTTCTGGCGTTCTCCGATGGTATAGGAGAACGAACCACCCATGTTCAGGACGAGATCCACGCGTCCCATGTCAGAGAGAGAGACTCCGTTAATGGAGAAGTTATCCGTGGTCAGGTCTGTCCAGTTTGTCAGGAATATGCCGGAAGAACCGAAGAATTCGTAGGTCGTGCCCTGATTCAGGTTACCCAGAGCCAGCACGGCATTTTCCGAGAAGGTGAAGTTGTTGAGTTCCAGACCTCCGTCGCTGGTATTGAAATCATAGCTGCTGATGTCGAGCGTGCCGCCGCTGATGGTTACGGAGGAAGCGTTGGTCAGCATGCTGATGGCATCCTTACCGAAGATAAGCGTACCTTCCTGCAGTTCGATGGCTCCATCGAAGTTGTAGGTATTGTCGAACCCGGTGGAAATACCATTGAATGCCTGAGTGCCCTCACCCGTCTTCACAATGTTCAGGTTATTGAAGACACGACCATTGAACGCATACTCCGTGCCGGCATCCGTATCAATGAGCAGGGTGCGGACCGTTGCGTTATTCGTCAACTGATGGTTTTCCTTATCTCCTGTATTCCAACCACAATTCTGCTTGGATTCACCAGAGAACAGGAGAGCACGATTCCCCAGGCTGGATTCAAGGCCGCCAATTGTAGCACCATCCGCCATAATACCCAGTCCAAGATAGGCGTTGCCAGAGGCCTGGGTGTTCATTTTCACCGCAGCGTTGGCCAGGATGTCTTTCCCGGCAAGGGTGATGAAAACGGAGTGATTTCCATTGTTCTGCTTGGTGTTGCTGAGTTCCACCACACCGGCAAAGTTACCGCCAGCCGCCGTGCCTGAGCCCAGCTCGTAGATGGTGGTATAGGAAGCCTCGTGATTGCCGGAATTCTTCACCAGATTCAGCGTGCCGCTGCTTGTACCTTCAGCCAGCTCCAGAGACTCAATCTTGAGATACCCGGAATTGTAGATATCCTTGACGCTCGCTACCTCATTCACCTGCAGTGTGCCAATGGAGCCGGAATAGCACGTTTGTCCTGCATTGTTGTACACCTCCAGTGTTCCATTTCTGCCCAGTTCCAGCCGGTCTATCCGCTTACCCTTCTCCACGCTGTTAGTATCATTGTAGAAGCGGACGCTCTCCCCATCGGCCATGGAAAGAGACTTCAGCGAAACCTTGCCGTTAAGCGCTATGGAACCGCTGCTTACCGCTAGTGTGCAGGAGCCGCCATCGCTCAGATTGCCGGAAAGGGTGGCCCAGGCGTTGACCGCAGTATTGGAATTGCTTGCCGTGATGATGCTTCCCTCCGAGCCAATCTGAATCTTGCCTTTCAGGTTGGCTTTCTCCATCGCAAGGGAAGAACTCTTGCCGATGTTGATGTTGCCCTCAAGAACAGAATCGGAGATGCTGGCAGTAGAGTAGCTCAGATTCACATTGCCTGTCACGCGGGATTGATTAGCCATTTCCAGTTCGGAGATGCTCAGCGTCATCTCACCGATGGCAGAGGAAGCATCCATGCTGACGGACGCATTGGTCGTGAGGATGTCACCCGTGAAGGTGCTGTCTTTCAAGGATACCTTGGCAAAATTCTCGGCGGTGATATCAGCATCCAGTTCAGATGCTTCAACAGATAATGCCGCACCATTCACCTGGACTCCATTCACAAATTCGGCCCGGGCGGTACTCAGCTTCAAATCGGCGCCGGACCCCACGCACAATTCTGTACCAGTGAGCTGATGCTCCCCGGTAATGCTGTAAGCCGCATCACGCACCATCATGCTGCCAACTTCCACGTCGGATTGGAGCGCAATGCTTTCGAGGGTATCGGAGGGCCCCCCCCCGGCAGCGCGGTCAGACAGGAGGACATCTGTTCCGGAAGTGTGGGTGAGCAGCTTATCCTGCTCCTCCGAATACCAATTCGTGGAGTCCCATCTCTGCGGCGTGCCGTTGCCTCTTGTCCATATCAGACGGCTATCGGGCGCAACATTGAGCACCAGTCTGCCGCTCTCGTTGGTGAGGGAAAGTCGGTCGTTGCTGCCTTCCACAAGTCTGAATGCCAGGTCGCCGATATCCTCGACGAGGACATATTCCCCCTTCTGAATATCGTTGTACATGTTCAGGTCAATGCCCACAAGAAGCTCACCGGCCTCAATGGAGGTGTCGAGTGAGGGCCATGAACCGGGGGTGCTTTCGCTGGGCACCCCCGTGAAATCGAAGCGCAGAGTCAGCGCCGTTGATGCTGCTTCAGACGATTTCTCCATCTTGATGCCACCCAGGAAATAATCACCGCCATTTCCCAGGCAGAGCGTCAGGCTGTCGATACCGGTAATGGTGGAGTTGCCGTCCAGTGCCGCAGCAGAGTCCAGCGTGAGCTTTGCCCCTGCTGCCGCCTGCACATTGCCCTGGAAGGTTGCCTTGGCACCACCCAGGCGCACATCGGAACCGGCGGCTATATTCAGCAAGCCTGTGCCGGATACACCACCTGCCAGATGCAGCACACCGCCTTCTGCCGTTGCCAGGTTCAACGTGCCTGTTCCGGCAACTACCTGATTGGTCAGTTCGTTGGTGATGTTGTAGCTCTGCAGGGTGGCGTTGTTTCCGGCCTGAATCTCGTTCCTGTAGGTATACACCACATCGGTCTGGCCGGGGGTACCCGTACCAGCCAGACGCAGGATGAGGTTGCTGCCCAGGTCTACCTGGCCTGTACCCAGAGCTGTGGTAACCTGACTCACCGCCTTGCCTCCATCGAGACGCAGGGCAAACTTATCGGTGTTGTTACCATTGGCGTTGCTGATGAGCAGATTGCCGTATGTGCTGGCCGCATCTGCCGTGAATGTCATCCCCTCGGTGCCGGCAATGGTCAGGTTTTTACCTTCGCCCAGAATCTGACCGCGTATCGTACCGCCGAGGTAATCCTTGATGCCGTATTTGCTTTCTATTACACTGGAGCCATTGTTGCAGCGATACCAGCAATACGGAGCATCTGCAGAAGAGTCCGGATTCTTTTTGGAATTAACAACGTTCTTTGACCATGAGGCGATGGTGGCGTTATCTGCCAGGGTCACGTTGCCTGTAATGGTGGCACCGCAGTCAATGGACAAGGCTCCGGTGTTCAGCGCATCCTGGACGAGGCCTGTTCCTGTGTGCCCAGCCATGCCATCGCCTGCAATAATGTAGTCTGCTGCCGATGTGACCGCGGTTTCGGAAACGTGCAGCAGGTTTGAGGTGAGTCTCACCTGGCTGCCGGAGGTCACCTGAATGGTGGCTTTATCAAAAGCCTGTGCGTTGTTGTATGTGGCCAGACTATTAGTATTGTATGTCATGCCGGTGCCGACATACAGGCGGGTATTGTTTGTTACACGGACTGTACCTTCGAAGCCGGCGGCCTGCTGGGTGAGCAACATGCTGCTGCCGCTGGCTGCCTCGATGGTGCCGCTGCCTGAAAGATGCTGTCGGAGAATGGTGTTGCCGATACCTGTGTAGCTGCCCTGGAAAGCATCGACCCGGAGTGTGCCGCCTTCTTCGATGTGGATGGTGTTACTGTTGGCACCCACGCCGCCATTGCCTGCGTGAATGTTGACCTGGCCTTCGCGGATAGTCAGGCCGCCACTCCACTCTTTGTTGGCCTCCATGGAAAGGGTGCCCTGACCGGTCTTGAGCAGAGAGAGGGAGGCGTTTTCTGCATCAACCAGCACGCCGTCCTCAATGGTTGTGCTCGAGCCAGTGGTCACGTGCAGTTCAAGGGTCGAATCCGAACTGCCGTTATTGGTGATGCGGGCGCCTGTCTGCGCGGTGAGATTCTGCACCACCATGCGGTCATGCCCATCGGTGTACAAGGTAGCACCTTTCTGCAGCATCATGGAAGCAACAGAGGCAAAGGTGTTCCCGTATCCGGCATGTATGGCAATGCTGCCAGCCTGGTTTCCATCCTCGAGCAAGCCACCAGCGGTAATGTGTCCGGTGTAGGCATGTTCCCGGGCAAAGGTGACGCTGCTGCCGGAATTACCCTGACCATCTATCTGCATGATGGAGGAACAATCCAGAGTGGTATCCAGAATCAGACTGCCGCTGCCGCCCAGGCGGTATCCCTTAGCCGCATCTACGGTAAGCTTGCTGGTATAGGTTTGCTCACCCACGGCACCCAGGGCAATACTGTAGTTGCTGATATCCAGGTCAAAAGAGGAAACTGTGGCCAGAATACCCTTCGCGCCGACAGAAAGGGAACCATCGCCATTCTCCACGTCAGCATTGATGAGGTACAGGTCGCTTTCCTTGTGCAGAGCGAGAATGTTGCCGTACTCGATGGAGACACGCGCATCGCCCAGGGCATCCAGGCTTTCGTAGGTCAGCAGGTTGCCCGTGCCCTTGATGTAGATAATGCCGCTGAAGCTGTTGTTCGAGTTGGTCAGATGCACCGTGCCGCTGGAATATTCGTTACCAACGATGAGGTCATGCTTGATTACCTCACCCGTTTCGGCATCCACGCCGTCGGCAAGGACAAAGTTGACATTCAGGGTGCCGCCGCCGCCGCCAAGTCTCCAGGCTCCGTTCTGTGCAACCAGCTCTGTGGAGGTGCCCTTCTCGCCGTATTCAATCGTTTTACCTGTTTCGGCACCTACATAGAGTGACTTGTGCCCGGAAAGATTCAGCTGGGTGGTTGTATTCCCGGAAAGTGCCAGTACGCCCGCCGATGATGAGTCAATCTTGCCCAGCAGCGTTTCTCCGTCGTCTACATGAGAGACCAGCCAGCCCTTTTCCTGAATTTTCCATTTGTTGTTTGATGTATCGCCCAGGGCTGTAGCGGAATCGGCAATCAACCCGCCTGAAACAATGGTCTTGGTGCCGGACATGGAGTTATTGCCGGCGAGTGTCAACGTACCACCGGAGAGCCCCGTGTCTACAGAAACCGAGCCTTCACCAGATATGCTGGCGTCAACGGTCGTATTGGCAGTAGTGCCGTTGCTGAATTCCACCTGCAGGCTGGATCCTTCATCCAGCACCATTGAGTCGGCGTGTAGTCCGTAGAAATCAGAGTAGCGGTAGTTGGAGCCCTCACTCAGTTTGCCGTAGGTATCCACCAGCTGTGAACCGCCTTCCACATATTCATAGCGGTGCTTTACGCCTTCCCGCAGGATGAATGTACTACCGGATTTTGCCCATACATCGCCACGCAGTCGCGCATGGCTTCCCAGCTCAAACGCAGCCCCGTTTTCAATCTCGATGTACATGTTTGCATCGGCGTAATGCCAGTCATTCTCCAGCATGAGGCGGTTGGTATTCGTAGCCGTGGCAGACCCCATGCCATGCACCGTGTTGACACCGCTCAGGACAACCTTGCCGTTGCTGACGGTGAATGTACTCTGGGACAGGTTTGTATGGATGCTGTTGAGCGTCCAGGTGCCGCCACCTGCGTAGGTGATATTGAGTTTCCCTGTTGCATCGGAGAAAGAGCCCTTGTAGGTGGTGTTGCCATCCTGCCTGTAGGTAAGGTTGGAGGCTTGGGAAGAGCTGTTTATAATCATGGCTTCCTCCGTAAGGGCCTGGATAGTGAAGCTGCCTTCGCGGCTTTCACCGCCGCTGGTGTACCACTCCATGCTGTTGCCATTCATATCCAGCGTACCGCCGCCGGCACCAAAGGTAAGGTCACGTTCAATCTGGCTGGTGTTTTCGATGACAACTGTTGCGCCGCTGTTGACCAGCACATTATATGCCGCATGACCGAGCCCCTTCTGCTGCAGATAGGTCTTGCCGCTGCCGCCCAGGTTCAGAAGGGCATTGGTGTCGCCCTCGCCATCGATATACAAATCACCTTCGCCAATCTTGCGCCACTCGGTCATGTATTCGGTCGTGTTCACCAGCTGCAGGTGTACCTCCGCCCCTTTGTTGATGACATAGCCAGCGTGATTGAACATGGTACCGGCTGTTTCTGCGCTGATGGTGTAGACAGCCTTGTCGACATTCCCGGCCTTATTGAATTCGGCATAGCCGATACCCAGGTCCACCGTGGCATCCAGAATGATTTTGTTCTCTTTCTCGGACGAACTGAAGACCATGTTCTGCGTGTAGAAGAGGTCCTCATCAGCAACCATCAAATCCGGCAATTCCTCATAAATGACACCAGGTACTTTCCAGTATATTTCATGGGCGGCATACCAATTATTCAAATCTTTTCTGCCATCGTAGTTACGCCAGGTGTTGATACCCTTCTGCACACCGATATAACTGCCGATTACTGCTCCCGCCTTATTGGTGGCATTGCCGGAAAAGAGCGTGGTGCTGTAGGTGGTTGCCCCCACCGTTTCTGAAATGGTCTCGCCTGGATTATTCACTGCGCCCAGGTGAATAACGCCATCTTCACACTCGCTCATGTCCAGATTGACATCAAAGGCTTTGAGGGTCTCCCGAGTCCATTCCACGTTACCGCGGGCCTGGCCATATGATTCTGCACCGGCAGACTGCTGAGCCGCGATGTATTCATACTGGCCGGAGGCTTCATTGTAGATGAAAGTCGGGCTGCCGGAGTCACCAGGACGGATGCCGTTCGGCAGCGGATTCGCCTCGCTGGCGCCGTCATTCAGAACATATTCGGGATTCTGATGAATACTGAAGTTCTCACCATCGGCATGCACCTGTCCATTGGTGATATTATTGATGGCACCGATGACATAGCTGTACGGGTCTGCCTTGCCCACCATCTTTTCATTTTCCTCGTCCCACTGGTACATGGTGCCTGAACCCGAATGGTAGACATAGCCTCCATCCAGATTCTCAATCTGCTCGTATGTCAGCGATGTCAGGGAGTTCCATGTCACATCCGTCACTACCTTACTCTGGCGCTGCAGCATATAGTCATACTGACCATTACCCCACTCAGGAGCAAGGCGGAAGTACTGAGAGCCACGGATATCAATGGCATCGTAATTGATGGCGTAGTTCTGACCAACGGTACGCTCAGAGAACGAACCGTCCAGAGAGCCGTTGTGCAAAACCGTAGCGATGAATGTGGGGGCAATGACGGTGGAGTGCCCGGAATCATGCGTGCCGCTGTAGTTAATCATCCCCTGTTCGTTGGAAATGACGAAGGCCGGCGTGCCGTCCGTATAAGTGATAGCAATCCCATTCTCTGCCTTACGGATTTCGGAGAGCAAGTCATTCACCTTGCCGCCGACCACATAACGGCCGCAGTTCTGGCCAAAATCGGTGTAGGTCTGATAAGTGGCGTCGCTGTGCATCACACCAGCTGTCACCGTTGAGGCAAGCATGGCAACGGCAGCCATGGCGGCAAGGAGAGCTTTGCGGAGGGAAAGATTCAGACGGAGTTTCATGGTATGTATGGAAAGAGGGAAGAGGAACGGAGAATAATGTATATTCTCAAACTTTTTCATGCTAACAAAAGAGGCAATGAAGTCAAGCCAGAAATGGCCGTGAATACCGATAATTCCGCTTTTTTTCCAACTAGGCACCATCTACCCGCAGCTCCGGCGGCAAACAGCATTCCAGACACAGGAGAAGCCTCCCGGCAGGGGAGGCTTCCACCTATTTTAGTCAGCCGCAGAGCATTACTCCGGCCCTTATTTCTTCTTTTCCCAGGAGAAAGGTTCAAATTCAGCGGCGGCCGCCGGGTCTGCCCAGGAGGGCTTACGCATAGCGTAGATAAGGAAGGGAATACCGGCAAAAATCAAGGTGCCGATGATGAGGATTCCCACATACACCGCAGGGCTGCCCACAGGAATCTGCCCGGGCGGAATGAAGCTGAAGATAAAGGCGATGAGGCTTCCCAGCAGCCCCAGGCCACCGATAATCCACATGCCCAGGTATTTGCCGCAGGGCACCCGGAAAGCGCGGGGAGTATCCGGCTCGCGGTGGCGCAGGTAAATGGCGGCAGCAAACATAAGCATATACATGATGAGATAGAGCAGAATGGTGAGCTGCGAAATAATCTGATACGCCGTCTGCACGCTGGGCAGCACGACAAAGAGGATGGAAAGCAGCGTGACGATGCAGCCCTGGATAATGAGGATGCCGACCTGCACGCCCGCCTTGTTGGTGCGCTGCATGAAACGCGGCAGATACCCGGCACAGCCCACCTGCAGCAAGCCTTTGGACGGGCCGCCCACCCAGGCCACAACCTGGGCCAGCACGCCAAACGCCAGGCAGAGCGCCAGGATCGGCCCAAGCCAGGACACATGGAAATAGGCAAAGAGGTTGTCGAAGGCAATCAAGAGGCTCTGCGTCAGGTTAATCTGACTCTGGGGGATGATGAAGCCGATGGCCAGCGTACCGAAAACGAAGATGCACACGGTCACCACAGAGGCGATGGCAATGGCCAGAGGATAGTCGCGGCTGGGGTTTTCGGTTTCCTTGACGTGTACCGCACTCATTTCCATGCCGGCGTAGAAGAGGAAGATGCTGGCAGCGAGAACGATGTTGTTGAAGTTCGAGAGATCGGGCACAAAATCGCGCGCCTTCATGCTGATGTCAATGGTATTCCCCTGCCCCCAGTACACCATGCCCATGAGAACAAGCAGGGCGGCGGGTATCACCGTGCCGAGCATGGCACCCCATTTGGTGATGCTGCCACTGGTCTGCATGCCACGCATGTTGAGCAGCGTGGCAATCCAGTACACCAGCAGCACAATGACCAGAACGTAGATATTGTTGGAGGCAAGGGCGTGATCCCAGCGCTGGTCGGGCCCCATGAAAGCCAGGGATACAGCGGCAAAGGTCAGCACCGTGGGGAACCAGATGGTGGTCTGAATCCATTGCAGCCAGATGGCAAGAAAGCCCAGGCGTGTGCCGAAGGCCTCGCCCACCCAGCGGAACACGCCGCCTTTCTGCGGCCAGCCGGTAGTCAGTTCGGCAGCCACCAGCGAAACGGGAATCAGGAAGAACACAGCGGCAAAGATATAGTAGAATGCCGAACTGAGTCCGTAGGTGCTTTCTGCCGGCAGCCCGCGCAGGCTGACAATGGCAGAAACATTAATCATGGCCAGGGTAAATACGCCCAATTTAGCAATACGGCCACTATTGCCGGGGCTTTTTGAATCATTTTTCATGGCTAGGAGATATGACCCCCGGCCATGAACTTGCGTTTCATATATGGTATTCCCCTCCCCCGTTCGCACCACCGGTGCGAATATCGTTACGGCGAAACCTTAATATCGTTTTTCCGCTGGCAAAAATATCGTTCAGACTCGTCAGAGTCTGAACGATATTCTCCCGTTGGTCGAAAGACTGGTCTCAGACCTCATCAGAGGTAATCGGAGTCTTATCCAGCGCCCGCCAGGCCCAGGCAATGTAGGCCAGCACAAAGGGAATGAGGAAGGAGACAATAGTCATGGTCTTAAGGGTAAAAAGACTCGATGAACTGTTCACAATGGTAAGCGAACTCTGCAAATCGGCCACGGAGGGGTAGTAGGACGTATTGTTCCACCCGGCGCAAAGCAGCAGCGCCAGCACGGTCTGCACGCTTCCCGGACCTGCCAGCCAGAACGCCTTGCCCCAGCCACGCAAGCCCAGCACCAGGCCGGCCAGCACAAGCACCACCCCCAGCAGCAACACCACAGCCACAGCAGGCATATCCAGCAGATTATGCAGGTACTTATATTCCTGCAGGTACACCATGCCGTTTTCGGGTATATAGCCAAAGCCGGTGGAAGTCAGCCAGTAGCCCAGCCATGTCAGGAAGAAAAGGAGGAAGAAAGCCCCCTCCATCCACAGGCGGCGGCGGCAGGTTTCACGCAGCTCCGCATCAGCCATGCAGCCCAGAAAATACAGGCAGGCCAGCAGTCGGGTGAGCAGGAACACGCTGATGCCCAGCAGCAGGTTCTGCGGCACCAGGGCAGCTTCCAGCCCATGCAGCGGATTTGCCCAGCGGGAAATCACCGGCATGGTGGGGTTGGTGACAGCCAGTTGATCGACCACAAACTCGGCCCCGGTATAGAAAGTACCCACGGCTGTACCGATGAGCAGCGGGCCAAGCACGCCGTTCAGGAAAAGGAATGCGCGATAGGTATTCATGCCGAGCAAGTTGCTGCGCTTGAGCTGAAATTCATACGAAACAGCCTGCAGCACAAAGCAGAGCAGAATGAGCGTCCACACCCAGTACGCACCGCCGAAGCTGGTGCTGTAAAAAAGAGGGAACGAAGCAAAGAACGCCCCGCCGAAGGTGACCAGGGTGGTGAAGGTGAGTTCCCACTTGCGCCCGGTAGCCAGCAGGAGCATGCGGCGGTGTTCCTCTGTCCTGCCGAGAGTCCAGATGAGAGACTGCCCGCCCTGCACAAACATGAGGAAGACGAGCAGCGACCCCAGCAGAGATACCAGGAACCACCAGTAATGTTGGAGTAAGGAAATATCGTTCATCGTTATGCAGGAGCGTTATCGGTTTCAGGGCCGGTGGCAAGGGCTCGCGCCATGATGCTCACTTCTGCCACCAGCAGAAGGGTAAACAAGACCAGGAAGAGGAAGAACGTGGTCTGTACCGAGCCCACATCCAGCCGGGAAATAGCGGCTACATTCGGGAGCAGGCCCTGAATGGCCCAGGGCTGGCGCCCCACCTCGGCCACCACCCAGCCCGCCTGACTGGCCAGCCATGCCAGAGGTGTGGTGAGAGCAATCGCCAGCAGCGCCCATTTCCAACGCAAAATATACTTACCCAGCAGGAGCAGCCCGGCAAAAAGCGCCAGAAAATAGCCGCCCAGTATCACCATGATGCGGAAGCTGTAGAAAGTCAGGGGTACATTGGGTACTAAATCTGCCGGGGATTTGAGGTATCCATAGCCGAAGCAGTCGAAATTTGCCCGCAGCGTTTCCAGCGCAGCCTGCTTTTCCGTGGCATCGCGGGTGGTGCGATAGGTGGCGAGGGCAGCAATGGCGGTGCGCCCGCGCTGCATTTTCTCCTCGGCAGAGAGCGCCACCCCGCCCTCCGGCAGCAGGTAGCCGCCCTCCAGCAGGTTGCGGATGCCGGGTACATAGCCATCCCACTCATGCGTGGCCAGGAATGAAAGCGCACAGGGCATTTCCACATGGAAGAGGAACCGGTCCTGCTCCGCCGGTGCAGCCCAGTCCACACCGGGGGTGAGTACGCCACCCAGCACCAGCCCCTGGCTGGTGCCACCCTCATAAAGGCCTTCGGCAGCGGCCAGCTTCATGGGCTGGTGCAGCGCGATATCCCGACCGCTCTTGTGGCCGGTGTACGCGGTAAGTAGCGCCGCCACCAGACCAAACCAGCAGGCAACCCGGATACTTGCTCTGGCAAAATCGATATGGAGGCCACGCAGCATATACCAGCAACTCACGCCCACCACAAACATGGCCCCCAGAACCCAGGAGGAAGTGACAGTGTGGCAGAACTTCACCACCGCCACCGGAGAAAGCGCCACGGCAGCAAAATCCACCATTTCATTTCGTACGGTATCAGGATTGAACTCCATGCCCACAGGATACTGCATCCAGGCATTGGCCACGAGAATCCACCAAGCCGAAAGTGTGGCGCCGATGATGGTGAGCCAGGTGGAGGCCAGATGCGCGCCCTTGCTCACTTTGTTCCAACCGAAGTACATGATGGCAATGAAGGTGGATTCCATGAAGAAAGCGACAATGCCCTCAATGGCCAGAGGAGCGCCGAAGATATCCCCCACGAACCAGCTGTAGTTGCTCCAGTTCGTACCGAACTCGAACTCCAGAATAATGCCGGTGGCCACACCCATGGCGAAGTTGATGCCGAAGAGCTTCATCCAGAACCGTGCCGTCTGTTTCCAGAACTCACGGCCGGTACGCACATAGAGCGTTTCCATGATGGCCATCACCACGCCCAGCCCCAGGGTGAGCGGCACAAATATCCAATGGTACATGGCCGTAAGCGCAAATTGCGCGCGCGACCAATCGACAAGAGACGAATCAATGGTATCCATACTATTATTGTTCTATTGATACGCGGTCAGTCAGTTCTGCGGAAACAGCCTCCACCTTTTCCTGCTCACTGCCCCGCAGATACGCCGGAAAGAAAAAAGTTTTCAGCACCGCAAACATGATAAAGAGCTTCAGCAGAATAATGCACCACAGCGTGCGCCCCAGCGTCATGCTGCGGAAACCATCCACATAGAATTTCACTATTCTGCCCGGAAGCATAGCCTGATTATAGACAAACTCCTCATTCGCGCAAGCTCAAAATCAGCCCATATCAGCCGCGATTCAGGCACGCCCGGCCGCAACCGAAAGCTGCCTGAGCCAGGCGCTTTGCTCCATCTGCGCAGCTTCAGCTGCCGTGAACGGCATGCGAGGCCGCCAGTTCGTCCCGCCCTCGGTTCCCGGCGTATTGAGCCGCACAGGGATGTCAAACAACTCCGTCCACATCAGGGCCGCATAGGCCGAGTTGCATTGCAGCAGCGCCCGGACGAGCGCTTCTTTGATACCCTGGTGCCAGGCCACCATACAGTCATGGTGAGGCAAGCCGGCAAAATCACCCAGCCAGCACAGCACACGCGCACAGTCGCAGCCCTTCTGCCGGATGACACGGCGCACATCAGGCGCGAGGGAAGGTTCGCCGACCATGGAGCAGGCTTCCTGAACAGCCTCCACCCAGTCATTCCAGTCGTTGCACAGGGGCGGGAAGTCGTGCGTGGCGTAAGTGGCAAAGGAACAGGGGTTATAGCTTTCGCCCCGCGCAATCTGCTGCGTGGGGGTAATCTCCCAATGCGGAATCTTGAACCCGGCAATACGCAGGCAGGATAAATCCGGGCGTACATAATCGGGCACGCAACCCAGGTCCTCGCCCACCACCCGCACACCGGGCGCAGCCTTGAGCAACTGGCGCAGCAGGTAATCGCCACGTGCCAGATTATCACGCCGTTCCTGCTCCGTCCAGTCTCCATGCGGCCGGAATCCCGGTCTCCTCCCGCCGCAGCGGGAGGCAGCCTCATCGGCACTCAGCGGCAGGAATTCCGCGTTGCGCTCCGGCATCCAAGGAAAGGCATAAATGCGGTAGAAGCCCAGAATGTGGTCAATACGGTACATGGAGAACAGCTCCGACAGTTTGCGGATTCGACGGCTCCACCAGGCGTAGTCATCGCGTTCCATCACATCCCAGCGGTAGAGAGGAATGCCCCAGTTCTGCCCCCATTTGGCCGTAAAGGGATCATCGGCAAAATTCCCCTCGGCCGGGGCCCCGCCGCTCCAGTCCATATCAAAGAGGTAGCGTTCAAAAAACACATCGGCGCTGGCCACCGAGACACCGATGGGGACATCACCCATGAGTAGTACCCCCTTCTCATCGGCCAGGGCGCGCACTCCGGCCCATTCGCGCGCACAAAGCCATTGCAGCCATTGCTGGTAGCGCTTCTGCCCGCGGGACTCGGCGCCCTCATTCACCAGGCGGCGCACCACATCGGTGTTCTGCTCCGGCCACAGCCACCAGGCAATGGTGCCGAAAGCGAAGCTGGCCACATAAAAGGTGGTGAAATCATCCAGCCAGCGGCCCTGCTTCTGTACCCACGCCTCAAATTCGGCACGCAGCGCTTCCATATCTGCATCGTACTGGAAATGACCCCAGGCCTGGCGGAACCAGTAGCGTTTGTAGGTGCGCACGCGGGCATAATCCACCAGGTCGCGCCCCCCCGGCCATTGCAGCGGCGGCAGATTCGCAGAATAGGGCGGACGTTCCAGAGGCATGCCGGGAATACGCTCCAGAGACAGATAAAGAGGCTCCAGCGCCACCGAGCTGATGGCGGAATAGGGAGAGGGAGCCTCATCCTCACCCAGAGCATTCACCGGCAGCAGCTGCAGAAAGCCGACTCCATGCAATGCCGCCCAGTCAATCCACTCCTCCAGCGCGGCAAGGTCGCCGATACCGGCATCACCTGCCCTCCGCAAAGAAAAAAGCGGGAGCAGCACGCCCGTTTTCCGTTCCATCACCATGGCATGGCATCATAGCAGAGTCTGCAGGCTGGCGCAATGAGAAAGCCGCCTATATAGGGGCTTTTTTGAAATATTCCACTCCAATACGCGGAATTATGCTACCATTTAGCAGAATTTACTTGAATTTTCCTTCCAGTTATGGTAGTAGCAGACAAATCATTTATACCGCTCGCTGCGGTGCCCGATTTCAAGCAACTTACGCGAAAGATTATATGGCTACGACCAAGAAAACGACAAGCAAGGAGACAAAGGCTACGGCTGATACAAAAAAGAAAGCGCCCGCCAGAAGCGCCGCCAAGGAAGATGCACCCGCTGCGGCCAAGAAGCCCCAGGTGCGCGAAACGCTGACGGCCGAAGAAAAGGCCCGCGTCAAGAAGCTCAAGGAAACGCTGGCGCTGCTGAAGGCTGACCCGGAATGGCCGCAGTTCCTGCAGGAGCAGAAGCTGGCTCTCCAGAATCTGCGCGATGAACTGCTGCCCAACATGCAGAATGTGACACGCGACCACCTGCGCAGCGGTGCCTCCAATGTCGCCTCCTCCTCCGGCCAGCACATTGGTGATGCTGGCAGCGAAGCAGAAGTGCGAGACCTCACCATCCGCCTGCTCGACAAGGACCGCGAGCAGATTTTTGAAATTGATGCCGCCCTGGAACGCATCCGCCGCGGCACCTACGGCATCTGCGAAATCTCCCTAGACCCCATTCCCAAGAAACGTCTCCAGGTGCGTCCGTTCTGCCGTCTCACCGTAAAGTGCCAGGAGGAATACGAGAAGAAATATGGCTCCTACGCCAATTACAGAGCCAAAAAACAGGACCATGTCGGGTACGCTGACCTACAAAATGACATGGAAAATGCGATTTCTCTTGACGAAAGCGACGAATAGTGTAAAATGTGCGCCCGCAAGTCAACAATTCGCAATTATGCCTAGAGATATTATCATTCTGGAATGCACGGAGGCCAAGGCCGAGGGTAAGACCCCTTCCCGTTACGTGACCACCCGCAACAAGAAGAGCCAGCG
>JAZRKW010000083.1:0-51418 GCA_045646505.1 Akkermansia sp.
TTCAAAGGAATGTTTGAATGAGCGAGGGCTTGATGGACATCAGAATCCACAATTCGCATGCATTGCCTTATGCCGCCCGCAGAGCGGGCTCCTTCATTGGTATATTGTGGTTACGAGGGGCTCCGCTCGTCCCCGCAGAAGCGGGTACGGCTACGCCCCTCGCTACGATTATGTCGCCCTGACGGGCTCTGTAGAGCTGGCAAGAGGGGCGGGGTATTGCATACGTGTGCAATGCGGAACCCTCAATGGGGTGGGAAAATTTGTGTTTCTGGTGTTAGTTTTTCTCCTCCAGCCAGGCGCGGAGACTGTCATCGCCACGGTGATATTTTTCACAGAAGGAGAGCATGTTTCGCAGAATTTTGCGGCATTCCGGCGGGTCATTTTTCCACCAGCCGTAGCGCCAGACGATGATGCAACGGGTGTAAGCGGAAAATTCGTGTGTGAATTCCGGATCGGCGGATTCGAAATCGTAGTAATCGAGCATCTTTTCCCAGGCCTGGCCATAGTAGGCAAAGCCGGCAGAGCTCATCCACCCGAGGTGTTCGCTGTAATGGGCAAAATCCTCCAGCAGGAGTTCCATCGCCTCCTCCTGCGTCTTGCCGTAGAAGGTATCCAGCGCGCTCTGCTCATACACGCTGTTGCGCGAGTTGATATCTTTCCTGCCGGGGAG
Organism: Akkermansia sp.; assembly: GCA_045646505.1. Taxonomy (GTDB): domain Bacteria; phylum Verrucomicrobiota; class Verrucomicrobiia; order Verrucomicrobiales; family Akkermansiaceae; genus Akkermansia. The sequence goes on from JAZRKW010000083.1 coordinate 671, forward strand.
TTGCTGCATGGTGATTATCAGATGTGGTAGAGAAGTTGCGGTAGCTCCGCTATCCGCTCTTCTGTAAGTTGCTCTAATTCGGAGATGCCGCAATTCAGCAGATTTGATTGCAATTTTTCCCGGAACAATAAATGGAGTTCTCCCTGAAATGTTGCATCCGATAGTCTGGAGAGAGCGGGATTAGAGACAAGCTCCCATACACAGGAGAGGCTTTCATAGATGCTTTGCCAGTGAATGGGGCGGCAATCTGTGCATTTAAAGAATATTTTGAGCTTGTCTGCATCGGAGAGTACGAAGACTGCGTTGCGACCGGAGGAGCTTACCTGGGTGACGATGTTGGCTGATTGCAGTTCTTTAATGACATCGTTGATGGGATTCCGGGCAAAACCGCAATAGTTTACCAGTTGCTGAATACTGCGAGGGGATATCATGAGTTGGTGCATGATATCGCTCCGGGCCGATACTCCCGTCAATCCGCGCAGTCGCAGCTGCAACGAGGCCGTGTTTTCCGGTAATCTGCCGGTTACTTTGTTTTTCGCGATGTATCGAGGGCGGATAAAACCATATTCCAATGCCAGCGGGTCTTTCTCGGGGCAATGAGAGATGGCTTCGCCATCGGAGGTAAGGAACATTGCCTGCAATCCTTCGTTTCCGGATTTGCCTTTGTTCGCCAGTTGAATCCACCTTTTGTCCCCCGCCTCTGTTTGCAGACTTGCCAGATAGGCCAGCGATGACAAATCGCAATGGTGAAAACCTCGTTGCAGCGCTTTGATGCGGGTCGGGTTCACTAGTTGGCCGTATTTCAGCAACCAATCTGCTACCGCATCAAACAGCCTCTGGTCATATCGGCAGAACTTACTCGAGATAAGTATGAGGGATTCAGGGTCAATCGAATAATCATTTCTGACCGGGGATGCGTGGCCCGCAACGCCGATGCTTACCCACTGGCGCCACAACAGGTGCAGGATTGACTCATACAAAGCGTTTTTATAATCGTTCGCAGACATTGTTCCACCCATTTTGTTTTAACATTTCGGCAAGAATAAATCGGAACCCTTCTGAGATATCCTGTTCCATGCACCAGATGGCGGCAGCGTAGAGCTCTTCCTCGGTCGGGGCAAGAGCTTTCAAATCAGCAATGTGATACCCGCCTCTATCTGCCGATGCAAATGTCTTGAAAAATATCTGGTCAATTCTGCTGATATAGTATATCACCAGCCTTTCTCCAATTCGGATTCTTTGCAGCCGGTGTACAAATCCTTCGGGCAATCCCATGTCAAATTGGGAGGCCGGACCATTGTTCAGCCAATCTTCCGGAAGTTGAAGTATGTCTCCCACTCGTTTGGCTGCGGCAATCAGATAGGTCGGTAAAGGCTGTGCGGTAACAAGTTTTCCCTCCTCTAGCATTGCAACGATATCAACATCTTGAGTTGTCCGGCTCACGAGTTGGGAGGCAATCAGAGCCGACCCTCCGCATACCACAATCTCTGTCTGGGGAAAATTTCGCAGTTCCAGCTGCTCGTTGAGCATCTGTAATGCCTGGTTGAGTCTTGTGATATCAAAAATCTTCATGTCTGTATTTTGGTGACAATATGACTGTATTTCAGATGTAAATTAACTTTATTTCAGCTGTTTGTCAAGCTTTGAGTATAAAAAAATCCCCCGCCTGCATGATTGCGGGCGGGGGATTGGTAAATAGTTTCTTAGTTGGCCACGATGTTCACGAGGCGGCCGGGAACGACGATGACCTTGCGGACGGTCTTGCCGGTGGTGAACTCGAGCACGCGGGGCAGGGTGAGGGCTGTGGCTTCGAGCTCTTCCTTGGGAGCATCGGCGGCCACAGTCATCTTGTCGCGCAGCTTGCCGTTCACCTGCACCACGATTTCCCTGGTGTTTTCAACCAGGTATTCGGGGTTGAAGGTGGGCCAGGGCTGCTCGCAGAGCTGGCAGGCAGGCAGGGTGGTGAACTGCTGGCGCAGGATGCTGTAGAGCTCCTCGGTGATGTGGGGAGCATAGGGATTGAGCACCTGGAGCAGGTTCACATAGTCGGCCACGCACACGGTCTCGGCGCTGGTCATGGCGTTCACGCACTCCATCATCTTGGAGATGCCGGTGTTGAAGCTCATGGATTCGATGTCCTCGGTCACCTTCTTGATGGTCTTGTGGGCTTCCTTGCGCACGGGGGTGACGGCACCGGTGTCCTCACCGGTAATCTTGGTGCCGAGCACCCATTCGCCCTCCTGGTTCTCGACCATGGCAAGGCGCCACACGCGGGCCAGGAAGCGGCTGATGCCTTCCACACCCTTGGTCTGCCAGGGCTTCACTTCCTTCAGCGGGCCCATGAACATTTCGTACATGCGCAGGGAGTCTGCACCGTAGGCCTTCACGATGTCGTCGGGGTTCACCACGTTGCCGCGGCTCTTGGACATCTTCTGGCTGTCCTCACCGAGGATGAGACCCTGGTTCACAAGCTTGTTGAAGGGCTCGTTGGTGGTGACCAGACCGTAATCGTAGAGCACCTTGTGCCAGAAACGGGCATAGAGCAGGTGCAGCACGGCGTGCTCGGTGCCACCCACGTACAGGTCCACGCCGCCGGGGTTGCCACCGCCCATCCAGTACTGCTCCACGGCGGGGTCAACGAAGGCGTTGTCGTTGGTGGGGTCGAGGTAGCGCAGGTAGTACCAGCAGGAGCCGGCCCACTGGGGCATGGTGTTGGTCTCGCGGGTGAAGGTGTCGGAGTACTGAATCCAGCTGGTGGCCTTCACGAGCGGGCCGCGGGGGTCACCACTGGGCTTGAAGTCCTCCATCTCGGGCTGCAGCAGGGGCAGCTCGCTTTCGGGGATGGCGTAGTGGTTGCCGTCCTCGCTGTTCCAGACGATGGGGAAGGGTTCGCCCCAGTAGCGCTGGCGGCTGAAGAGCCAGTCGCGGAGCTTGTAGTTCACTTTGCCCTGGCCATAGCCCTTTTCTTCGAGCCAGGCAGTCATCTGCTTCTTGGCTTCGGGCACGCTCAGACCGTTGAAGTGCTCGGAGTTCACCATGGTGCCGTCGTACCCGCAGAAGTTCTGCCAGGGTGTGTCGGCGGTATCGGGCTGCACCACCTGAATGATGGGCAGTTCAAACTTGGTGGCGAACTCGAAGTCGCGGCTGTCGTGGGCGGGCACAGCCATGATGGCGCCGGTGCCGTAGCCGGTGAGCACATAGTCAGCAATCCAGATGGGAATCTGTTTGCCGTTCACGGGGTTGGTGGCATAGGCACCGGTGAATACGCCGGTTTTCTCCTTGCTCAGCTCGGTGCGTTCCAGGTCGCTCTTGGCGGCGCACTCTGCCTGGTAGGCTTCCACCGCGGCTTTCTGCTCGGGCGTGGTGATGGAGGGAACCAGGTCATGCTCCGGGGAAAGCACCATGTAGGTGGCGCCGAAAAGGGTGTCCGGGCGGGTGGTGTACACGGTGATGGTGTTGCCCTGGCAGTCGAAGTTCACTTCGGCACCCGTGGACTTGCCAATCCAGTTGCGCTGCAGGAGCTTGATGCTTTCCGGCCAGTCGAGAGGTTCGAGCTCATCGATAAGGCGCTCGGCGTAGGCAGTGATGCGCAGCATCCACTGGCGGAGCTTGCGGCGCTCCACGGTGTGACCCTTGCTCTTCCATTCCTCAGCTTCTTCGTTGGCGAGCACGGTGCCCATGTCCGGGCTCCAGTTCACCATGCCTTCTGCCACATAGGCCAGGCGCACGTTGTCAATCTGTTCGCGGGTCCAGCCCTTGGCTTCCAGTTCGCTCACGGGGCAGGCCTTCTTGAGCTCCTCGTTGTAGTAGGAGTTGTAGAGGCGCAGGAAAATCCACTGCGTCCAGCGCACATAGCGGGGGTCGGTGGTGGCAACTTCGCGGTCCCAGTCGTAGGAGAAGCCCAGCATCTTGAGCTGGCGGCGGAAGTTGTCGATGTTGGCGTAGGTGGTGATGCTGGGGTGCTGACCGGTCTTGATGGCGTACTGCTCAGCGGGGAGACCGAAGGAGTCCCAGCCCATGGGGTGCAGCACATTGAAGCCGTTCATGCGCTTGTAACGGCTTACGATATCGGTGGCGGTGTAGCCCTCCGGGTGGCCAACGTGCAGACCGGCACCACTCGGATAGGGGAACATATCCAGGATATAGCACTTCGGCTTGCTGGCATCAAACCCTTCCTGGCCGGGATTGAGCACCTTGAAGGTTTTCTCTGCGTCCCAGGTGGCCTGCCACTTGGGTTCAAAGACATCAAAAGGATACGGATTCTTACGTTCGGACATGTCGCGCGCGACTATAGCGCACGCACGCGAGGAAATCAAGCCTTATGTGCTCTCCGGCAGATTGTATGCCACGGAATGATTCATACCGAGGGGCTGAACTTTGTCGGGCACGGGACTTCAGTCCCGATTATGTGCACCGTGATTTCGGGATTGAAGTCCCGCGCTCCGAGAACAACAAATTGAGGAAGCCCGGAAAACTTACCCCAGATACGCCTTGAGGTCGGCCTCGTACAGTTCCGGTTCCAGGAGGAAGGAATCATGCCCCTTTACGGAGTGGATGCACTTGTAGCGGGAATCAACGCCATTCTTCAGCAGTCTGCGGTGGAAACAGGAAATATCGCGCGCGGTGAAGCAGCAATCTGTGTTAATGGAGAAAAGCATGAAGCGGATACCGTGTTCTGCAAACAGCTTGAACGCTTTATCCACGCTGCCAAGCCCGGAGAATGTGGCCAGATCATAGCCTGCCCAGAGGTTGATGATGCGGATGTAGGCATTCGCATCATACCGCTTGGCAAATTTGGTTCCCTGGTGCAGCATGTAGCTTTCTGTGTTGCGGATGGGGGCGTACCAGGTGAGCATGCCTTTGCGGTCAGATACGCCCTTGCGGGCGCGCTTTTCCAGTCCGCGCTGGTTGACGAAGAGCTTGTGAGAAATCATGCGCGCCAGTGCCAGACCGCGCCGGGGCGGGTTGCTGAGCGGGTAGCGGCCTTCGCGGTAATCCGGGTCCAGTTCGATGGCGAGAATCTGCTCGAATGCCTCCAGCTTGTGTTCGATAGCGGGCTTGTACCCGGCACCGATGATGATGATGTTCTTGATGCGGGTGGGGTAGATGGTGGCCAGCGAGAGGGAGAGCATGCCGCCCAGGCTGGGACCTACCACGGTGAAACGGTCGATGCCGAAGTGGTTCAGCACCTGAATCTGCGCGCGGGCCTGGTCATTGGCATTCACCAGGGGGAAGCGGCTGCCCCAGGGTTCGCCATCCGGAGCGGTGGAGCAGGGGCCGCTGGAGCCATAGCAGCTGCCCAGGTAGTTGATGCAGATGATGAAGTATTTCTCCGTGTCCAGCGGTTTGCCGGGGCCGATCATCCGGTCCCACCAGCCATCGTAATTTTCCGGCTGCCAGAAATCTCCCGCTTCGGGCAGTGAATCATTGTACCCATGGGCATGGTGGCTGCCGGTCAGGGCATGAAAGAGCAGGATTGCGTTGCTCTTGTCGGCGTTCAGCGTGCCATAGGTTTCGTAGGCAAGCTCGATGCCGGGCAGCGTTTCACCGTTATCGAAGGTGAAATCGCCGATGGGGAGGATGTGGGTGCGGATGGTCTGGCTCATGGTGGTAAAATACGAAAAAAGACCGGAGTTACAGACACCGGTCTTCTCTCTGTCAATTTATCCCCGACGTGCAGCAGGGGATGGGGTAAAATTACTTCACGCCCTTCTTGCTGAGGCGCGTACCGGCCGTCGTGCCCTGACGAGCCTTGAACTTGGGGTTGCTCTTGCAGATCACGTAGAGAGTGCCCTTGCGCTTCACGATCTGGCAATCAGCGTGACGGCGCTTCATGGAGGCGAGTGAGGAAAGAACTTTCATGATATTATGGTGATATGTTTGTGTTTATTGGAGAAGCTTATGCGTCGGGACGCAGATTATAGCGATTACTTGCCGTTTGTAAAGACAAATTTGCGTGTATTTGTAATTTTTGCGTCTCAGTAGGGGCGTAATTTGCCATAGAAACCGTTATGAAGAGCCCGGAACAGGTTGTAAATGCGCAGGATACTCAATTCATTGCATTTCAGCATGGCGTTGAGAGAAAGAATGATATAGAACGCGCAGGCTGCCAGACGGCGGGGGTAATTGTAGGGAGCCCGGAGCCGCTGCAGCCACGCCCAGTTACGGTTTTTATAATACTGCCGGGAGATGTGCAGCCCGGGTTCGTAAAAGAATGAACGGTGGGCAATGCGGTAGTGAATGAGCGGAATGGCGGCGGAGGGGTGTTCCAGCTCGGAATTGAGCACGGTGATGAATCTGAACCCGGCTTCGCGCACTTTCCATGGGTATTCTTCGTCCTCACCCCGGATGAACAGCGCTTCTGTCGGTAAGCCGGCTTTCTGCCAGGCTGTGCGGGGGTAGAGAGCCCCGAGCCAGCCGCCACGGCTGGGTATGATGTTGCCTTCGGGCAGGTCCGCGCGGCAGATGGCATTCTTCCATTGTCCGGGGGCATGGCCGGGAATGGTGAGTGGCCAGCTCAGTTCGTCATCCTTTGCCGGGTCGATAACGATACTCATGCGCACTGTGTCGGCATCTGCTGCGGTTGCCAGCAGGTTCTCCAGTGTATGGGGGCGGGGCCAGGAGTCGTCATCCAGTACCCAGGTGAAATCTGCTTTCAGGGTATTGAATGCGTATTCCAGACCGCGAGCACAACCACCGGCATTTCCCAGGTTGCTTTCCATCTGCAGAATATGGAGTGTTCCGGCAGGGAATGAGGTGTCTGCAAAGGCGCGGGCTTCGGGCAGAACCGGGTCATCGGGCGTGCCGTTGTTGATGATGACGATGTGCTCCGGGCGGCGGAACTGCTGCGCCAGCCGGCTCAGGCACGTGAGTGTGCGTTCGCGGCTGTTGAAATGGGTGAATATGGCGCAGATATCAGGCACGCGGCTCATTATGCCACTGGTTCACTGGAAAGACAAGGCAAAAGCAGAAAATGGCACGCTTTTCTGTGAATTCTCAGCACTTTGGACTTGCAGCGAGCGGGGCTCTGTGCTATGTTCACGCTCACCATGGAAGCAGATTCTCCTCACCTAAGAGGTTCATTGATTGTATTTGAAGGCATTGACGGCACGGGTAAGTCAACGCAGGTGGAATTACTGGCCCGTTATCTCCGCGCTCGCGGTATAGAAGTTGTGACTGGTTTTGAGCCGACTCGCGGCCCCTGGGGTATGCGTGTGCGCGAGGCTGCCATGGCGGGTGACCGCCTTACGATTGATGAGGAGATAGCCTGTCTTTTGCAGGACCGCCGTGAGCATGTGCGCGATGTGATTGAACCGGCTCTGCAGGCTGGTAAATGGGTTCTGCTGGATCGTTATTATCTCTCCATGATGGCGTATCAAGGTGCCAGCGGTGCGAATGTAGAGGAGATTCGCGAGTGGAACGAGGCGTTTGCCACTGTGCCGGATGTGGCGCTCTGGCTGGATATTCCGATAGAGCTTTCGCAGGAACGCATGTATGCGCGCGGCAACGGAAAGGATGCTTTTGAAAATGAAAAATTCCTGACGGATTGTGCGGCTATCTATTCTTCCATGGAAATGCCATGGTTGCACCGGGTGGAAGCCGATGGTACAGTGGAGGAAGTCCACGCTGCAATCCGCGAGATTATCAAGGAAGAGCTTGGTATCTGATAAATGAAAAATCCCCCGGCTGATGGACCGGGGGATTTTTTTTGTCAGGCTTCGTATTCTGCCCAGCTGCTGCTGGTTTCCCAGACCCGCACTCGCTCCAGCCTCACGCTCGGGCGTACGGGATAGGTGCATTCGCCGGCCTGGGCTCTTGCCAGTGCGTTGCTGGCGTGTTCGAATACGACCTTTGCCATGGCTTCGCTGGTGGGGTCGCCTTGTTCAAAGGGGATGATGCGGTCGCCATAGATGGCACGGAAGTTTTCGTAGTTGGGGTCTGCCGTGTTCATGCACAGCGCGTGGTCGAACTGCTCCAGGAAGGCCCCCATCATTTCCTTGATGGCCTTGAAATCCATGACCATTTCGTGTTCATCCAGGGTTTCGGCGGCAAATACAAGCTCGACGCTGCGGGTATGCCCATGCGGGAACTGGCAGTTGCCGGGGTGTTTGGAGAGCAGATGCCCGCTTTCCAGTTCGATGCTTTTGCAGATGCGGTACATTAGTCGCAGATGGGGGTCACGCCCTTCTTGATGATGATATTGCCGTATTTGGCGGTTTCACCGGAGATGACGCAGGCGTAGGCCTGTTTGGCGCGTTCGTAGAAAGCATAGCGTTCTACGCGTTCGATTTCGCCATCGTAGCCCATGGCTGCGCGGTACTTGGCTTCCACGGCAGGGTCGAGGGTATCGCCGGGGACGGCTTCCATCATGATGACCGGGGTGGCGTAGCTGTCCAGCTCAAACAGGGGAATAATGCCTTTCAGCAGGGTGTCTGCACCCAGACCATCGGCGCGAACCACTGTATTGCAGAAGGTGTGGGCCGGGAAATGAGCGTCTGAGATGACGAGTTCATCACCATGGCCCATTTCCGCGAGAATCTTGAGCAGGGTAGGTGATACAACGGGAGAAATTCCTTTTAACATAGTGCCTGTATCTTGCCACAGCCACGCGCGGGAGTCAATCATAAACGCGAAGGCGTGATCAGATTGGGGGCTGTTTCAGATTTGCTGAAGTGAATGGTTGTAATTACAGGTTGTGGCCTGTCTGGATGAAAACAAAGCATGCGGAGCAGGGGGGCTCCGCATGCTGGAAGAAAGGAGTGGCAGATGCGCCTTTACTTTACCACGTCCGGGGTAATCTGGGCGCGCTTGCCGTTGAATCTGACGGTGACGGGGGCGGGATTCGGCGTGGTGGTGGTGAGCTTGAAGCTTGTCACCTTACCGTTCTTCCATTCCATATCAACGGTGATGTTGCCACGAGCGCGGATGCCGCGAACATGACCGTTTTTCCAGACGGAGGGGATAGCCGGCAGAAGCTCGATGAGCCCGGCGTGGCTCTGGATGAGCATTTCGCTCATGCCGCCGGTCATGCCGTAGGTGCCATCCATCTGCATGGGCGGGTGGTTGCCGAAGAGATTATCCAGCAGGTTGTAGCGAATGTAGTGCTGCACCATGCTGTAGGCCTGGTCTGCATCGTGGAAACGAGCCCACAGAGCGGTGCGCCAGGGCCAGGTCCAGCTGCGGCGGTTATCCTGGGTAAGCCCTCGCAGCTTGAGGCTCTTCATGGCGGCTTTGGCGAGTTCGGGAGTGCGCTGGACTGAAATGGATGTGCCGGGGAACACGCCGATGAGGTGCGAGGTGTGGCGTTGGCCGGTTACCATGTTGGGCCGGTCAACAATCCATTCCTGCAGGTAGCCGTCGCGGCCGATGCGGTTGCCGACCAGGCGGTCGCGCTTGGCTATCAGCTCGGCAGCCCATTCTTTATCCTCACCCAGAATGGCAGCAGCCCGGGCCGTGTTGTCAAAGAGTTCCCAGATGAGCTGCTGGTCATGAGCGCAGCCGTCTTCCAGCGGACCCCATTCATGAGACCAGCCCATGGGGCAGACGAGAGCTCCCTCTTTGATTTCTGCCAGTTCGGGATGCTGGTCAACGCTCAGGTTGTGGATGGGGGAGTTTTCATTGTTTCTTGTCTGCAGTCCTTTACCCTGCGCGCCGACTTCCTTGAGTTCGTCTTCCCAGAAATGGCAGATGTTCTTGAGGAGCGGGTAGGCTACTTTGCGCAGGTATTCCTTATCCTGAGAGTAGAGGTAGCGGTCCCAGATATGCAGGGCATACCAGGCATTCACGGGCGGATTCCACTTAATCCAACCGCCGCCACCCCAGGGGTTCTGAGAGATTCGGGTGGTCCAGCCGCGCACATGCTTCCCGAAATGTTTCTGTGTGCTTTCGGCAAGCGGTTCTTCCATGGCACGGATAAAGTCGATGAGCGGCTGGTGGCATTCTGCCAGATTGGCGACCTCTGCACCCCAGTAGCACATCTGGAGGTTGATGTTGTTGTGGTAATCGCTGGCCCAGGGTGCGTGTACCTTGTTGTTCCAGATACCCTGCAGCGTGACCGGGAGATTCCCGGGCTGAGAGCCGGCGATGAGGACGTAACGACCATAGTTGTAGATGAGTTCCTCCAGGTCCGGGTCAAAGGTGCGCAGACCGTGGTCGTACCGGGTGCGGTAGGAGATGAGACGCACATCGGTGGGCGTTTCGGCCATCATTTTCGGGGATTTGCCGAGGTCCAGGCTCATGCGGTCATAGTACGCAGCGTGGTCGCGGCGGTGGCTTTCGCGGATGGCTTCTACTCCTTTTTCTAATGCCGCCTCGAGGATATCTTCATTGCGATCATCAGGGCTGCTTCCTTCCCAGTTTTCGTTGTAGTCCATCTTATAATTGGTAGCCAGACTGACATAGATGACGAGGGAATCTGCTGAGTTGACTGTAATGTAAGGCACATCAGCAGCTGCGTATGCCGGCATCACTCCATTTCCTTTACCTGTATAAGTCACCGGTACATCCTGCCCGGAGAGGTGCAGATCGGCAGTGCCGCCGGTGGCGCAGACCTGGATACGTCCTTCGAATTCTTCGCCGTTGGCCAGAGTGCCGTACATGATAATCTGCTCCCCATCTTTCTTGTAGCTGACATTGTGGTAGGGGGTCAGAGCAACGAGTCCGGAAATTGAGCCTGCTTTATCTGCTTCTACTGTGTAGACCAGAACATCGTCCGGGCGGCTCACGAAGCAGCTGCGCTTGTACTTCACTCCGTTGGCGCGGAACGTGGCAGTGGCCTCTGCTTTCCGTAAATCGAGGGCGCGGGTATATTCTGTGGATTCGCCCTCGTAGTTGAGTTGCACATAGAGATTGCCGAACGGCTGGTAGCTGCCGAATTCATTTTTGCCTGCCAGTGGGCCGTATTTGTAATGTTTGCCGTTATCGGGTTCATTGGGGCCGCCGGACCAGAGGCTTACTTCGTTGAGCACCACGCAATCCAGCCGGTCGCCGCCATAGACGGTGCCGCCCACGCGGCCATTGCCGACCGGCAGAGTCTGGCTTTCCCAGGTGTCCTGGTTGTTTCTGCCTGGCAGGTTCTTGTGGTTATGGGACTGCGGAGCCCAGGGGAGAATTGTTTTAGGGAGAACTGCTGGTTGCTTGTACCACAAATGGTCCGCTGGTGAGTAATCTGCAGCTGTTGCCAGAGCTGTGCATGACAGACAGATGCATGCAAGTGTGTGTTTCATAAATCTGTTATGTTTTTCTTCGGCCGGTTAAGACGGCCTTCACTGTGTTCAGTGTAACATGAATCCTGATTTAAAACAATGAAAATCGGATGTGTTTTATAAGAGCAAAACCTGATTTTCTCGTTGACCATGGCGGTATATGTGATAAAATGCTCCTATATGAGTACTCAATCCCAGAAAGACCTGACGCCGGTCGTACCACGAAAGTACCGCGCCATTTTCTTTATGCTGGTCAGCTGCTTCGCCTTGTGGGGCTTGCTGAATAATATGACTGATAACCTCGTTCCTGCTTTCAAGAATATTTTCACGATTCCGCAGGAAAAGGCTGCTCTGGTGCAGGTGGCTTTTTACGGGGCTTACGCTGTGCTGGCTATCTTTGCTTCCATTCTTATTGAGGAATTTTCCTATAAGAAAGGTGTGTTGATTGGCCTTGGTGTGTACATTCTGGGGGCGCTCTGCTATATCCCCGCCTGTATTCACCAGAGCTTTGAGATTTACTTTATTGCCATTTTCGTAGTGGCCTGTGGTTGTTCGGTGCTGGAGACAACCTGTAACCCCTATGTGATTTCTCTGGGGCCGGAGAAGACGGCTGTGCGGCGTCTGAACTTTGCTCAGGCCTTCAATCCGGTGGGTTCCATTGCGGGTATTTTCCTGGCTCAGCAGTTGATTCTGAGCAACCTGAATCCTGCTACAGCCGACGAGCGCGCCGTCATGCCTGCCGAGCAGCTCAAGGAGATTGTGCACGGCGAGTTGTTCTGGGTGTGCGCTCCCTATGTAGGGCTTTGCGCCATAGCATTCTTTATCTGGCTGTTCTTCCTGCGAGTCAAGGAGACGCAGGAGACTTCCGCTGAAACGGAGCAGGGTGGCGGCAGCGGCCTCCGCGTGTTTATCGCTGCCTTGTTTGCCATTGTACCTCTCACTGTGCTCTATTTCCTCTTCCCGGACATGGATAAGGTGACCTGGGTGCTCTGTGGTACACTGGGACCGATTGCCTACCTGTTCCTGGTGGGTGATTACCGCACCATGCTGTTCTCTCTGCTGAGTCAGCCCCGCTACTGGTGTGGTGTGATTGCGCAGTTCTTCTATGTGGGTGTGCAGATTGCCGCCTGGACCTACCTGAACGTGTACTGCTGCAAGGAACTGGGTGTGACCCCCGCTACGGCTGCCACCTACTACCTGATTTCTATTATCCTCTTCATTATCTGCCGCTGGGTTGCCACCTACTATATGAAGAAGTTCAACCCGGCCAGCATGATGAGTCTGTTCGCTATTGGTGCCATTGCTACCTGCGCCGGTACCATCTACCTGCCCAGCACCGTGCTTTTCACCATCGGCGGGCTTGATTTCTCTGCCAATGTGCTCTGCCTTATCGCTATGTCCGGCTGCATGAGCCTTATGTTCCCGACCATTTACGGCATTGCCCTCGGTGGTCTGAACCAGCGCGATGTGAAGCTGGGCGCTGCCGGCCTTATCATGGCTATTCTGGGTGGTGCTCTCATCACCCCGTGGATGGCCGGTATCATCGGCGATGCCGACTCCTGCTGGCTGTGCCTGACCGCTGGTATGGACAACACCTGGGACACGAACCTGGGCACCTCCCACGCTGCGGTGCGCGCTTCCTTCATTGTGCCTGCTATCTGCTTTGCGGTGGTGCTGGTGTACAGCCTCATCTTCCGCAAGCCCACCACTTCCTCTGATAAATAATAACCATTTAACCCAAACCAAACGTATATGAAGTACGATACATTGCCCACAATCGGAATCCGTCCTACGATTGACGGCCGCCGCCTTGGCGTTCGTGAATCCCTGGAGGATCAGACCATGAACATGGCCAAGGCCGCCGCTGCCCTCATCGAGGCCAACGTGACACACGCCAACGGCCAGCCTGTGAAGTGCATCATCGCCGATACCACCATCGGTGGCCCGGCTGAGGCCGCTGCCTGCAACCAGAAGTTCGCTGAGAACAACGTGGGCTGCTCCCTTATCGTGACTCCCTGCTGGTGCTACATTACTGAAACCTTTGAAACCGATGCCACCACGCCCAAGGCAATCTGGGGCTTCAATGGCACCGAGCGCCCCGGCGCTGTGTATCTGGCCGCTGCTCTTGCCGGCTACGCCCAGAAGGGAGTGCCCGCTTTCTCCATCTACGGTCATGATGTGCAGGATGCCGACGATACCTCCATCCCCGAGGACGTGGCTGAGAAGATTCTTCGCTTTGCCCGCGCCGGTCTTACCGTGGCTACTCTGCGTGGCAAGGGCTACCTTTCCATCGGCGGCTGCTCCATGGGTATCGCCGGTTCCATCGTTGACCAGAACTTCTGGGAAAGCTACATGGGCATGCGCGTGCAGGCTGTCGACATGACCGAAGTGCGCCGCCGCATGGAGCTCGGCATCTACGACAAGGCCGAGTTCGACCTGGCCATGGAGTGGGCTAAGAAGTATGTGAAGATTGGTCCGGACCGCAACCGCCCCGACCTCATCCTTTCCCCCGAGGAGAAGGAGCGCACTCTGCGTGAGTCCATTCTCATGACCATCATCTTCCGCGACATGATGCACGGCAACCCCTACCTCAAGACCATCGACCGCGAGGAAGAGGGCCTGGGCTTCAACGCTATCTGCGGTGGCTTCCAGGGTCAGCGCCACTGGACGGACTTCTACCCCAACGGCGACATGGCCGAGTCCATCCTGAACAGCACCTTCGACTGGAACGGCCCGCGTGAGGCTATTCCCTTCGCTACGGAAAACGATGCCATGAACGGCGTGTGCATGCTCCTGCTGCACCAGCTCACTGGCCGCGCAGCCTGCTTCTCCGATATCCGCACCTACTGGAGCCCCGCCGCAGTGAAGCGCGTGACCGGCTACACCATGGAAGGTCTGGCCAAGGATGGTATCATGCACCTCATCAACTCCGGTTCCACCGCTCTGGACGGCAACATGCACTCCACCGCTGAGGATGGCACCCCCATCATGAAGAAGACCGGCGAGACCACCCAGGCCGATATCGAGGCCATGATGGGTGCTTCCGAGTGGTGCCCGGCCAACCGCGAATACTTCCGCGGCGGCGGCTACTCCCTCCACTTCGTGTCCAAGGGCAATGTGCCCGTGACCATGATTCGCATGAACCTCGTGAAGGGTCAGGGCCCGGTGCTCACCATCGTGGAAGGCTGGACCTGCGACCTGCCCCAGGAGGTGAACGACAAGCTCGACCAGCGCACCGACCCGGGTTGGCCGACCACCTGGTTTGCCCCCCGCCTGACCGGCAAGGGCGGCTTCAAGGATGTGTACACTGTGATGGCCAACATGGGTGCCAACCACGGTGCCTGGACCTACGGCCACATCGGTGCTGATATCATCACCCTGGCTTCCATGCTCCGCATCCCGGTATACGCCCACAACGTGCCCGAGGACAAGGTGTACCGCCCGGCTGCATGGGACCTCTTCGGCACCGCATGCCCCGAAAGCGCAGACTTCCGCGCCTGCGCCAATTTCGGTCCCATCTACGGTAAGTATTAATTTCATTTACCAAGGCAAGCTGCCGGAGAGCTCTCCGGCAGCTTGCCCGCTTTTTTCCTGATATGGCATACGTACTTTGCTTAGATTGCGGCGCGACCAATGTACGCGCCATTCTTGTTGATGATAAGGGACAGCTGGTCGCTAAGTCCAGCCAGCCCAATTCTACTGATGCCGGGGCAGAGAACCCGGATTTTCATGTGTGGAATGCTGACCGCATTCTGAACCAGCTGGCTACCTGTGCCCGCGAGATTCTGCCGCAGATTGATGCATCGCAGGTCAAGGCGGTGACCATCACCACCTTTGGTGTGGACGGCGCACTGGTGAACGAGGCAGGGGAACTGCTTTACCCAGTCATTTCCTGGAAGTGCCCGCGCACGGCCGAGGTGATGAAGCGCGTGGCAGAGTATATGCCCCAGGCTATGCTCAACTCCATTTCCGGTGTGGGTGAGTTTGCGTTCAATACGATTTATAAGCTCATCTGGCTCAAGGAAAATCGCCCGGAGCTTCTTGAGTCTGCCCACGCCTGGCTTTTTATCTCCAATATCCTGGCGCACCGTCTTACCGGCGTGATGGCAACCGACCGCACCATGGCCGGTACCTCCCAGATGACCGATCTGGCTACCGGCGACTGGTCGACAGAAATTCTCAGTGCCATCGGTATATGCAAGGAGCTCTTCCCGCCCATGGTGAATGCCGGCGATGTCATCGGTACCCTGACCCCCGCCGCCTGTGAGCTGCTGGGGCTGCCGAATGCAGTGCCGGTGGTTTCCACGGGGCACGACACGCAGTTTGCCCTGTTCGGCAGCGGTGTGCAGGAGAACCAGCCCTTCCTTTCCAGCGGTACTTGGGAAATCCTGATGCTGCGCACCGCCAAGGCTTCCCTCGAATCTGAGGACTACGCCGCCGGTGCCACCGTGGAATACGACAGCAAGACAGGCCTGCTTAATCCCGGTCTGCAGTGGATTGCCAGCGGTATCATCGAGTGGGTGAAGGCTACCTGCTACAACGGTGAAAGCTTTGATACCATGGATGCCGAGGCTGAGAAGATAGCCCCCGGCTGCGATGGCGTGAAGCTTATCCCCGATTTCCTGCCCAGCGATGCCGTGCCCGGCAGCATTCAGGGTCTGGTGCTGGGGCGTACTCGCGCCCACATCTACCGCGCCGCCATGGAAGCTCTCACCTTGCGCCTGAAGCAACGCCTGGAGAAGCTGGAGAAGGTGGGTGGCTTCAAGTCCACCGACCTGCTGCTGGTGGGCGGCGGTGCCCGTAACAAGGTATGGACGCAGATGCGCGCCGATATCCTCGGCCTGCCCATCCGCATTTCCAACGTATCCGAAAGCACGGTGCTTGGCGCTGCCATGTATGCCTTTGCCGGGGCAGGGGTGTTCGATTCCCCCGAATCCTGCCGCGATTCCTTCGGCATCACCTACACCACCATCACCCCCGGCGAACAGCGCCTCGCCTACGCCGAACTCTACAATTAATCACTAATCACTAATAATTAATCATTGCTAGTATGGCTAATCCCGAACTCTACATCAAACCCGCTCTGCCGGACCGCATCTTCCCCTGGGAGAACTACGACCCGCAGACCCGCGAAGAAATCGACGCTTTCTTCAACAGCCCCGAAATCCGCGTTATCAAGGAGCGCATGGTCGACATGGGCCGCCGCCTCTGGCAGCGCGAATACGTGGACGGCAACGGCGGCAACCTGTCCGTACGTGTGGCCAAGGACCTCGTGCTCTGCTCCCCCACGCTCTGCTCCAAGGGCTTTATGACCGTGGACGACATCTGCATGGTGGACATGAACGCCGGTCAGCTCTGCGGCTACCGCCCCGCCACCAGCGAGGTGAAGACCCACATCGCCATGATGAAGGAAGTGGGCGTGAATGCCTGCATCCACGCTCATCCCCCGTGCTGCAACGCCTTCCTCTTTGCCGGCATGGTGCCCCCGAACGGTATCAACCCCGAGGCAGATATCTTCCTGGGCCAGATTCCGCTGGCTCCCTATGGCACCCCCGGCTCCCCCGAGACGGCTGAAGCCGTGGCCAAGGCCTGTCACCAGAGCACGGTGGTATTCATGGAGAATCACGGCGTCATCACCGGCGCCCGCCACATCGAGGAAGCCGAGTGGTTCATGGAGAATGCCGATGCCTACTGCAAGATGGTGCTCTTCGCCGACATGCACGGCGGCAAGCTCAACCAGGTGAACGAAGCCGGTATTGCCGACTTCCTCGCCATCCGCAAGAACATCGGCTATGCCGTACCCGAAGGCCAGCCCCTGTACAACTTCCGCGAGTACAACGGCTACACCATGGGTATCGCCGGCGAAAAGAAGGACTGATAGTCCTCTCCCGAATCCTGATTTTAACCGCTCTGTGGTGCTTGTCACCACATAGCGGTCATTTTTATACTAATTGAAAAGCTGAAAGAAAGTAAAAAACGGAGCGTAATCAGCACTGATAATAGAATTTAATCTTTGATTTCATCATTGAGATTAACGCTGATGCGAATGACGCCATGTTCATCAATGGGTTGGCAGGATAAACGGATTTTCATGATGTTGCGTTCCGTCAGTTTTTCTTGAATGGACGGCATACTGAGCGCCTTGTTAATGGAAGCGACAGTCATTGCCGGATTGAGACAACAATACTCGGCTGTGCGGATACGTTTAGGCCATGCATTATCAATAACTGCATGTAATAATTTTTCCTCACTTCTGAACTGAAGTTTATTTTTCGCGAAATAATACATCGACCCTGTCGTATCAACAGACTGCTGTTTGAGGAAAGGGATAGATGTTTTTTGTAATTGCTGGAGCGATAAACCAAAGTAACTGTGGCTGATAAAAGATTTATCATCTGGCGCAGGATCATCTGCCGCAACATCCACGTACACCCAGCTTCCGCCTAATCGTACCAGATTCCACGCGCGAATCATCGGGCGGGTCATTTTCTTTGTTTTATATTTGCCTTCTACGTAGTAATTTTCAATGCCTGCCATTGTGAGCAGCAACATGTAAGTTCGGGCATAGCCATAGCTGGTTGCTTTTTGCTGAAGCAATGTACTTACTACCAGCGCTTCGTTTGCTTCGCTATGCATGTTCATTTCATATTTTACATTGTTGCATAGAAAGTCGTGTAGCGCCAGAGCTATATCATAATCTTTCTTGTGTTCCTGCTTGATTTTCTGTACTACGTTAAGAGCCAGTTGGTATGCTGTAAACATTTCTCCCGTAATGGCCTGAGAGCCATTAATGGAGCAATGGGTCAGCTTTCCGTTCCGGCTGGCATTGGAATGCAGATACAGAAGACGTGCCAAATCCGTGTGCACAACCGGTATACGAAAGCGGACTCGGTTATGGGAACTATTGGCGATATCCTCTTGTGTGTCGAATATGGACACCTTCCCTAATTGGAACAAATGCGAATCTGAGAAACACGAATCGTTACATGCCCGCCAGGCATTTTCCCATGAAATGTGGGATTTTACCGTAGCTGGTTTTCCTGGCTGAGGGGCTGGTTCTGTTTCGTACCCACATTCCCAGGAGACGAGTTCGCGCTTATGTTTGATGTTCTCGAGCAGATAGGCGATAATCTTATCTTGCTGGGCTTGTTCTGAGCGTTCCGAGATGTAAAGGGAAGAATGTTCGTATGCCCCCACTTTGAGCGAAAGAAAGTCTTCCATATCAGGCGAACCTGCAATAATTGTCTGCTCCACAATCGGGCGGGCGGTCATCTTCTGTATGTTCTCCACAAATTCCGCTTCTTTTTCATAACATGCTTCCACTTCCAGAAAACGGTCGTCGTTCTCTACAGCGTAACTCTCTTTTGCAGAAAAGAAATCCGCGCAATATCCCAGCATAAACAAGGAGCCGGCAATCGTCATATAAAATTTCAGCATCCGAGGCCCGGAATCTTTTTTCTTTTTCTTACCCATTGTATATTACTGTTTTACAGGTGGTTTGTATGTATATTCCCAGTTGCGAGCACCTGCGGCTTTGCCTTTCATGGTATCATCTGTCACCATAAAATAAGTATCGCGCGCCTTGTCCCCATTGTCATCCCATGTTACATCTACGTGCCGCCACCCCTGGGGCCCTTTTACCATATTCCATGCATGGCCGCAACCCTGTCCATTGGAATCGTACACGATTCCGGAAACGCGTTGTGACTGCACTCCTGCTAAATTCAGCAGGAATCCGTATGCCTGAGCGTATCCCTCGCAGATAGCGTTGCCTTGCATCGCGTAGATGACGAATTTATTTCGATTCTGGTAAAAGACGCTTTTTTCATCTTTCAGATTGTGATATTCGACCAGACGGATAAGTGCATCGTGTAGCTTTCTTGCCCTCTGCTCTGCCGAATCTGCCTTTTTCACGGTTTTTTCCAGCATATTAAGCGCTTTATTCAATGCGCGGATTTCCTCTACATTCAGATGAAGCCACATGGGTTCCCAGGCTGTGGACGGTTCGTTGTTTAATTCTTTGCTGGCGACATTCAGCATACTTTGCACAGCTTCGCTCATACGGGCAAAATCGGAGTTAATCCAGTGCAGTTGCATGCGGTGGCCGGTATCAGTCGTCAATCTATAGGTGGAATGAAGACTGAAATCACTGATATGGTATAGTGAGTTTGTAATCTTGTACAGAATTCCGGGGAGCTGTTCGGGCGCGATTTTATCCCCTTGGGCTGGTAAATCAAACTGGGAAAATGTAAACCCTTTTTCTGCGCAAGCCTTGATGAATGCGAACAACGTTTCCTCTTTCCTGATAACTGGAAAAAGTTTTAACTTTTTGCGCGTTGTTTGTGGTAAGTGTCGTGGAATAATGCCTGCTTTATATAGCTCTTTTACCTTATTGTATAGTGCCCCCCCATTGACAGAAACAGCCCGTACCCCTATTCGGCTATCCTTTTTTTCGGAGCCTTTCAGTTTTGTTGAAGGTGTAATTTTTTCTACCGTTTCCAATAATACGGAACGCCCGCCGGGAATTGTATTGGCGCGGTTTAAATCCATCATTAAGGAGCAGAGAACAGCTATGCCCGTGAATATAAAAGTAAACAATTTAATCAGATTCATCCACGGGGATGATTTCTGGAGTTTCTTCTTTTTCTTCATCGTTGTTTATGTTTCAATTCTTTTCCTGAGCTTAGGCGGGTTAACAATATCGGTGTATGCTGCTTTTGAAACTCCATAGAGTATTGCCAGAAAAGCGAAAAGGCTGATAAGTTTTGTATTGTAAGGCAGATTCTTAAGCGCTTCTGCGTGTTTTTTTCTGGCATATGAGTAATGCCAGCCTGCAAAAAAATGCTTCAGAGTTGTCAGCTCGTTTGCGGTCAGTTTGTTTTTTAGAATCTCGTTTGTGTTATTGTTCTGGCGTATCCATGATATCAGAATATCAGGGGCCTTTTTATTTTTTTTAAAATGCTTTGAGTAAAGGCTTTTATACAATTTTTTTGCTGTATCGGAATTCGTGTTAACGACTGTGTTTGTGTAAAAAAACTTTTTGCACAAGGGGAGGTTGACGTAATCATTCGCAAAGTCTCGGAAAGTTTTATACGATTGTTTTTTATTGCGAGGCCATTCATTCTTTTTGTGCGACAATGAAAACTCGATTTCCTTATCGTTTTTCAGGGCTGTCTCTAAGTCTGCATCCTCTAAATTTCCTGTCCCCAGGCAGATTGCCAGACAGAACGCAACAACAGCCGTCTGAATTGTGGCTGCAAAGAAAAAGATATCCCAGTGATTTTCATACCATTTTGTATTCCATAATCGGGACATTCCCCAGGTGCCGCCTGCGCCTAATACTAAACTGCCAACGACTACTATGCACCATTGCTCGACAGAAACAGCATATATAACGTCAAAAATTAAATCTATCATATCTTTCATTTGTTTCTGTTAAGAATTGTTGCTGGTAAAAGAAGATTCAACGGTTTCACATAGATGTGTCTATATCCACTTGCCTGCCATTGATGTAGCCCTTGGCATTTTTCTTTCTAAGCTTATTATTTTCTTGATCGAGTTTTTTGATTTTGTCGTTGAGTGTACTGATTCTGGCGTTGAGTGTACTGATTTTGTCGTTGAGTGTTCTGATTTTGGCGTTGAGTGCTTCGTTTGATTTTGATTTGTTTTTGAGTGCTTGGTTTTCGGCTTCGAGACCTGCTATTTTTGCGTTAAGTGTTTTGATTTCGTTTTTGAGTGCTTGGTTTTCGGCTTCGAGGCCTGCGATTTCGTCTTGGAGTGTCTTAATTTGTTGCTGGAATGAAGCCGTTGAATTCTGGCCGGAGTTGGACCTGTTCAAAAGCTCCCGGATCGCATCTTCCAATTCTGAATCCTGATTTACCTTGGTGAGCGAGCAGAGCGTTTTGAGTAGCGCAGACATTCGGGCATTTTCCTCTTGCAAGGCAGCAATTTTGCTGTCCTTCTCTGCAAGCTGCTGCTGATAATCATCAGCACTGGTGTTATTTCCATTTACTCCTGCATCAGAGTCATAGGCGTGACAAAGTTTGCGCAGAATGGTTGCACTATCCACCCCGCGCAAGTTGGACTCCGGCTCGTATAACACCCGGAATGCCAGCAGGCGCAATGCATCGCTGTAACGATGGTCGGTAGAAATTTCACCGCTGAGTTCGTCTCGACTGGGTTGTAGTTGTACAATGGCGTTGGAAAATGCCTTTTCCAGCTCTTTCATTGCCTTGTTATGCGTAGTAATCTTGCTGGGTACGCTGAAAGCGTATGCCTCCGCAATCAGTTCCCCATCACGTTCGAAACGCGGCATGCCGTTTAAAAAACGACTTCCTTGAGCATAGGCTTTGCTGCGCTTGTATAGGCTTTCTTGATTAATAATCTGAAGCAATCGAAGGATTTTCTGGCGAAGCAGGGGACGGTTGTCGGAGTCTGGTTCAGGGTCCAGGGTGGAACCTTCTTCATCTGTTACCGTAAAGTTATATTTCCCTTTGGGAAGGTAGTAGCAAGCTCTCAGATCTTGTTGCCGGCCTGGGGTTATCGCTTCGACTTTTTCCACCAGAAGCTGGTAATCACGCACAACATCATCAATTACAAATTTATCACCTGCTGTTTCGTAGCCGCCTTTGGTAATTGCAATTGCCATCATCATCACAAAGAACACCAGGAACATATCACTGATGCATGGCCAGTAATTGATATCGTTATCCCTGTAGTTCATAAGAGCTGGATAAGCCGTTGTTTGTTAATACGATGGTGATACTTTGGATTTTTTGATGATAAACTCAGCCTTCTTTTTATCCGCACGGGTGAGTTTTACTTCCACTCGTCTGTTGGCCGCGCATTCGGTATTTTTATCAGTGGGTTCAAGCGGATTGAGCGAACTGCCGGAATAACAACAAAATCTGACGTGAGTGTTGCCAAATGAATAGATATTCATGGCTTCGTTAATGCGGATATCCTTTGTCCTTTCTTTTAACCTGTTGATTATTGCATTTCTGATGGCAAGGGCTCGCCTGATGCCTAACATACTGTTGTCGTATACATCCCCGGTATTGTCTGTATGACCTACGATGATGATTTCATAAGCCGTCTGCTGATCAGATGAAGATTGGCTGCTGAGAGTTTTCACCAGTGTGTTGAGCTTCTTTTCCCCGGTATCTTGAACGTTCGGGGTCGCTCCGTTGAGTGCGAATAAAACGTCAGCCTCCTGTAGATTGTTGGTATAGAGGTTTGTGTTTTCAACGTCTATCAACTGTTGGATGAGGGCAGCAATTTTCTCTGGACTTGAGTTGACAGTGTGCTGAGTAAGGTTGTTGAGGACCTCTTGAAGCCCCCGAAGCTGGTCGAGTTCAGCTTGCGACACCTGGGGCCTGTCGTGAAGTTGTTGTTGCAATCTTTGCACTTCAGATTCCAGCTCTAGTATTTCTTTTGAGGCTTCATCCAGTTTTTCCTTATTTCCTTTTCCACCTGCTGCCATTTTCTTGAGATGCTTATTTACTCTCTTGAACTTGTTATTTTCTTTTTTCAGATTATCTATTTCTCTCTGTTTATCCGCAGTTAATTTGTTCAGCTCATTGATGGTATCCATGAGTACCGGGGTAGAACGGCTATGGCTGATGCCTGCAAACGCCATGCGGACCTCGCGTGCCATGGAAGCCACATCCATCTTGCTTAAGGTTGAATGCCCGACGTACAGCACGCGGAACGCCAGCAGACGAAGCGCTTCATCGTACCCGATGTCTTCTTTGTCCTGGTTGTTCTTGTCCTGGGCGTATTTGTTTCGTGCGGTGCGGTATGAACTTTCGATATTGCTATTATTATTAATAGCAAAGGGGTATTCAGCCCATTCCGGTCCGTTCTCATTGGCAAAGCGTGGCAGATGTAGCAGCTCTGTATAGAGCTTTTTCTGTTCCGGTTGATAATGCTTGCTGCGTCTATAAAATCCAGTCGTATCCATTAACTGCAATAGCTTGGCTATTTTACAGCGGAGCAGGGGACGCCTGATGTTGCCTTTTTCCGGATCTACCAGGTCAAAATCGACAAGTTCCTGGTTTTGTTTCAGGTAGTAAAGATCGCTGACATCTTGATCTGTTATATCGCCAACCAGCCATACCAGAGAATCGTACTCACGTATAACATCATCCACCAGGTATTTATCACCAACCTCATCCGAAACGGAGCTTGTAATCACAATAGACATAGCCATGATGAAGAACACGAGGAACATATCACTGATACTCGGCCAGTAATTTACATCTTGTGTGTGTCCGTTGAGTGACATCTGCTGGGTGAGGCTTATGGTTGGAACAGAGCAGAGAAGCAACGGGGACAAGTATAGCCCGACCGCTGCTTCCCTTTGTAAGATTAATAGTTTATTCCGTCGTCGAAGACAGGTTTTTCGACTTCCTGGGGGAAATTGCGCCATGTCGCCGGTTCATTCGGCAAATCCGGAGGAAGGTTTTGAGGCGGGGCAGGGACAGGCTTGCCAGTAACCATATCAGCAACTTGTGTTTCTGTAAGTTTGCTTATGCGGATTTCCGCACGTCGATTCCGTGTTGAACCCGGGTTTGCCGGATCAAGCAGACTAGAACTGCCGGATGAATAGCAACGGAAAACAATGTTGCAATTCCCATAAGTTAATCCTTTATGGGGGGCTCTTTCAGCGCCGTGCTTAATCAGGGCATTTGTCAGCATTTTTCTGGCGGCTTCAGCGCGCTTCATTCCCATGATAAGGTTTGCAGAATCCTTGCCGTCTGCATCTGTGTGGCCGATGAGGGAAATCTCATACGTGCCGTGCATCTGCGGTGAAGCAGAACACTTCTCTAGTACTTGAAGAATCCCACTGGTTGCTTTTTGAGCATCGTTCTGGGAAAGAGTTGTACCGGAAGGGCTGTTGACAGACCAGGCAAACAGAATAAAGGAACTCTTGCTGGCAGGTACCTGCTGGCCGAATATGCGACTCTTCCAACGCAATAAAAAGGCAGGAGCAGCAGAGGCCTCAGGAAGAAGATTTGCTGAGAAAAGGGCTCCTAACAACAGGGATTTGAGGATAGGCGAATATAAATGTTTTTTGGTCATAATTTGAGAGTGTTCTGTTATTAGCCGCGAACTGATGATTCCAGTTGTTCAACTCGGAATTTCTGGTTCCGCAGGCTGTCCTTCACTTCTGCCTGCTGGGTTTCCATGTCTGCAATGGCGTTTTTACCATTTTCCAGAGTATTGTGCATACGCTTCTTCATATCTTCTGCATATTGTTTGAATTCTGTTGCATTTGCAGCCATTGCCTGGACATCATCCGTGTTTTTGTGAATCTCGTTTTCCAGATTCTGGAACGCTCCCTGCAGGCGGGATACACCAGCAGAAAGCTCTGTCCCAACTCGTTGAGTATCCGTACGCGTCTGCTCTATCTGGGATTGAAGTTGCTGGCAATTTTCAGCCAGTGTATCCAGAGATTGTTGCATGGGTACAAGAGTGATGGCGCCTTCGGTCAGACTCTGGAGTTGCTTCTGAGTCGTTACTACCTGTTGCGCCGTGCTTTCCACCGTGGTGATGTGTGATTGCAGCAGGTTCAGCATTTCTGCAAACTCCTTTGCTGCCTCTTCAGTTTCTTTCTCCCGGGTAATTGCAGTTCCAAGCTGTATCGCCAGCTTGTTAATATTTTCAGAAGTCTGGTCGAGTTCGGTGTTCAGTTTACTGTATGCCTCGGTTATGGACTTCCCGGTGGTGGCAATTAAATCCAGATTTGATTTGATAAGGGTGCTTCGTTCTTCGTATCCTTTTGCAATTTCCGTAAATTTGGCCGTTGTCGATTGCATTTCCTTTGCGGTTTTTTCAATCGAATCAAAACCGCCGATAAGCTTACCGAATTGCTCCACCTGTTCAGCGACTTTCGTCATGGTCTGAGTGAAAGAGCTTGCCGGTTGCAAATCTGGCAGGAATTTTGTCATTGTGAGGCGATCCAGGTAGCAGATAAAGCGCTCCAGATGCATCAGATAAAGACTTTGCAAGGTATAGAGAATAATCGTTCCGAGAACTGCAAACATACTGGGTTTCAGCGCTGAGCCGAGTGCAGACAACTGAGAGGTCGCCCCACTCTGGTCACCGATACAGGAGTGTACGCCGGCCAGCGTTCCAAGAATACCGATAATCAACAGTACTGAGGCACAGATTCGCAGCCAGGTGGGCGCTTTTCGGCTTTGTATTTCCTGCAGTGTCATGCGGTGCAAATCCTGCAACTGCGGGGGGGTAACCTGTTTGTCTTCTGCTGTTGTATCATTTGGGGTCGCCGGCTTCTCGCGTCTGAGGACGCGCGCTATCTCACTCAGTCGACTATATACCAGACTATTCTCCAGATAAGGTTGTTCGGAGGTGTCCTCTCTCTGTAGAATGATTTGCTGCAGAGTAGACATATCCAATGTCACACCAGCTGTATTTTCTTCTACCCATTTCAGAGCTTCTTGTTCTTTTTTGATTGTGAAAGTAGAATGGATTAACGCTACAAAGCCAATGAGGAAACACAGGCTAATCACAAAGAGGATAAGCTTTGTGACACTACTTGACTGAACGTCAGCTAAAGCCAGAATGTTGAGTATAGCAATAGTATTCATATTTAGAAAATGTATAAGATGAGAATTTGAGTAAAGAGAACGAGGGAATCAGCCAGACGCTGCTTGCGCGCAGAGCCAATCAGATCAAACCACTTCAGGAAGAAGAAGCTGGATTCTTTTATATTTCGTTTGGTCAGGGCTTTCCAGGATTTCGTTATGTATATGCGGAGCAGCTTACGTTCCAGGCGTGTCATCCGATCGTTCAGAGAGGACATGTCATGGGTTGTTTCTGCCTTGCTCATGCGCAGAGCATCGCGTAACTGGCTTGTCAGAGCTTGCAAATCATTGATGGGGCTCTTCATCTTCGCTGCGCTGTCACAGACCTCCTGCAGGGAGCATAATGATGTGTGAGCCTTCGTCCACAATATACGGCTTTCTTCCCGGATAGGGTGGTTGAGCTTCTGGTTCCAATTATCACATACATTCGGCAACGTGCTGTTGATATACTGAAGTAATTTTATGGAATCTGCTGTTAATGAGCTCGAGTTGAAAGACGGGGCATTTGTATTCAGGTTGGAGA
The DNA here is from genome assembly GCA_045646505.1 of Akkermansia sp. Lineage (GTDB taxonomy): Bacteria > Verrucomicrobiota > Verrucomicrobiia > Verrucomicrobiales > Akkermansiaceae > Akkermansia. Next base: position 27,007 of record JAZRKW010000083.1, read on the forward strand.
TAGCACGCTGAAGCTGGCTGTAGGCGTATATGCCCTGCTTCCAGGCAAGCATGCAGTAATGCAGAGACTCTGTTGAGTGCAGCAACTGGCGTTCTATTTGTAAGCGGCGCATGCACTGATTGATCTGGCTGATATATTTCGATTGCTGTGCAGGCCGGGCGTTGTAGTGCAGACTCACCCCATGGCATAATGCAAGACCTTTATAGAGTAGAGAGGTATATTGCTGCAACAATTTCGCAAAATTTAACATCTGTTGTTGCACTGTCGTTTGAGCATCGTGCAGAAGCTTGAGACGTTCCAGAATGACATCTTCAATCTGGCGGATTTTCTGCTCACTTATCAGCAGTGCTTCACAAAGCATCTTCAGGGTCTGAAAGAAACGAATCGCTTTGTCCTGGTTGAATATTCCCAGTGTTTTAATGAGCTGCCCAAAACGTGCCGAATCGCCTTTTATGTCGGTCAGCGGCTGAAACAGCGGTACGAGCACCATCATTGTGAATCGGTCCAGCATCGTGTAGAACGATTCAGCAGAGGCCTGGTAAATCTCACGACAAATTCTCAGGATAGCTGCGGCTAAAACAGAAACAACACTTGGCAGCAGTGAGCTCCGCAGCACGTCCATGGTGGGTATACCTGTTTTGCTCAACTGACAGTCGATACCATAAAGCGTTCCACAAATTCCCATGAGCAGCACCACATTGCTGATGCAGTTGAAAGTACGCACCGTTACGCGGCTGTCATCGCGTTCACGGGTCATTTGTGCCAGGTCTGCCAGGTGCGGCATGTACTGGGATGAATTGCTGGCTTTCACCATGCTCGTGATAGCCAGAATACGCTGTTCAATCGCGGGGAAATACGTTCTGTTTTCTCCATCATCGGAAAAGGCTCTCTTGATGCGCTCCAGGAGAGTTTCCTTGCCACGTATCTGGTGCATCCACGGGCGTTCATGCAGCATCTGAGTGAACTCTTCTGCTAATTGAGCCGGATTTTCTACACTGGCTTCTACTTTTGATATATCCAGAGAATCGACCAGCGCATAGAGCATGTTGTTCTTGGTTTTGATAGTCGTATCCGAATCCAGAATACTGTCAAACCAGGAAAATGCACCAGAACTCCCGAAAGCAGTAGACCGCTTGTGATTAATGCAGATAGCGTATGCCCAACAGGCTACAGCAATGAGAGCCACTATGATAATAGCGACCGTCCAGTAGTAAAGGAGCGTGTTGTCTTCGTAGAGCTGATTCATTGCTGCTCAAATATGCCCACCAGACTTACCCTTATCGGTGCTGGTGGGCTTATCGTTTAGAATGTAGTGTGGGTGACTTTAACTAGCAGGAACAATCACATAGATATTGGCGCGGCGATCCGGCTGACAAATCTTATCCAGTGTTTCTTTGTCCTTGCCATACATCTGGGCTTCATCTTCGGATATGATGTAGTAGTCTTCCGAGCAGCCGTAGGTCATGACTGTCACAAATCCATCATTGCTCTTATACGGGGCAATGTCAGAGTTGCGACGCACATTTGTCGGGCTGGAGATGAAATCCGGGGCAATGTCAACGCTCAGGCTGCTTTGCAGGAAGCGGGCTGCGCGGTTGCGGGAAAGCGGCAGGTTCTTCTGAACGCGGTCACCGCGGTAGTCCGTGTGGCCGGTTACAATGACCAACAATCTGCCATACTCATCTTTAAGCTCTTTCAGATTCTCTGAAACCATGCGCTTCAACAGGGCCAGGTCATCATCGCGCAGTACACAGCGCTTCTCCGTGTCACTATCCGTTGGGAAGCGTACAGGATACGGCAGCAGCACACCCTTCAGCGTTTCGCGGCCTTCGAGATACCCGAACTCCTTCCGGATTTCGTTGCCCATCTTCTTCAGAATAGCTTTCACGGGAAGCTCATCATTTGTCAGCAGGGTAGGTGTCAGATTAACCCCACGGTACAGCGGCACATAGCCACGTACGGCAATCAGGTCAGAGGCAGACTTCTCCTCCATGAAATAGTGTTCGAATGACTCCCTGAGCTTCTTGTTGTCATCCTTGAGCTTTTCCATCACGATATCGAAGGTGTACAGATAATGGCGGCTGACGATGCTTGCCGCATCCGGTGCGCAGCTGCGCGGGGAGTTGTACTCGATGCCGAGTGGTTGTCCGCCGAAACGAGCTCGGTTGTGGTAGGTCACGGCCAGCAGACCATCGCTGGGTAGTGCCGGTGCAAATTCACTCAGCTGAACATCTCCGGTTTTTGGCGTGAAATTGAACAACTCTGCGGCTACTCGATCCATGGTGCCGGCAGGCATCAGATATTTCTTGGTCTGGCGGATGGTATCCAGCTTCATCACCGCTTTTGCAGTGTCTGCTTTCATAAATACGAGTGCATCCAGGCAGATAGTGCGATGGTTGCTGCTCCGTGCCAGTTCTGCCATCCGCAGATTCTGCTGCGGCGAGATATAGACGTGGGCGCCGGTCGGGGAACCTTCTGTGATGAGGTCTACAGTCTGCTTCTCGTTATTGCGCGGAAGCACATAGCGGATACCGTTGGAACGTTCATCAACCTCAACTGCATTTGCTGCACCGGCATAATACTTGACCCACTGTTCCACAAGCTTGTGTGCCAGACTATCGGCAATTTCCTTTGTGGTTACAATGCTGAAATCTGCTTCACCAGGTACAAGGGGATCTCCACCCGGCGGCGGTATCTGTGTGTCTGTTTCATCGGCGAGGTATTCTGTATCAGGGAATTCCTTAATCAGGGCATCGGCCTCCTGCTGGAGCTTTACCAACTGTTCCTGGATATCATCCACCGGTCCTTCGCCGCCCCCTATCAGCAGGTTATAATACTCGCTCAGAGATCCCATTTGGTTGTTGTATACATTTTTTGCCTCCGTGGAGCTCAGCTGGTCTTCTGTATCGCTTATCTCTGCTTCTATTGCATGATAAAACTCCAGCAGCTTTTTATGGGCTCCTTTCATATCTCCAGCAGCCAGTAATTTCTGAATAGTTTTCTTCCATGAATCTGTATCCAGAGTACTTTCTAGGTCTGCTGTTTCTTCAGAGTTGTCACTCGTCTTTTCTGTTAACTCTTTTTCAGATTCTCCGGTGGTTTCAGGCTCTTCTTCGCCTGTGCTTTCCTCATCTTCAAAAATGTACTCCTCCGCTATCTCGTCCTGCATCCAGGGCATGCGCGGCGCAATGAAAGCGAATTCCTCATCCAACTCCACGATATCTTCTTCTGTTTCAGATGAGGGTGTTTCTTGTTCTGTCTCCGTTGCCGGCGCTTCTTTTTCTTCTTCTTCTTTTGCTGCGTCAGAATTGTCTGTATTTTCAGCAGCCTCTGCTGTATCCTTGATTTCGTACAGCTTGCCTCGCTCTTCCTCGACGCGATCCTTCAGTTGAAGTGCCTGCTGCTGTCGTTGTTTCTTGGATTCGTTTGCGGCAGCGGTTTCCTCATCCGTCTGCCATTTTTTCGATTCCTTGAAATCACTTGTCAGGTCCTGAGCCTGCTCGACCAATTGAGAAATTTGTTCCAGTGTTTCTTCTTTTTGAGCCAGCAGACCATTTGCTTTATCCTCTTGATTCAGCTTCGCGTCCTGATAGGCAGAAATCATTTCCTGCAAGGTCGTCAAGTATGTCTCATTTTTATCTGTCACTTGTTTCTCGGCTTCTGAGAGTGTGTCCGGAACAATAAGATTCAGAATAATGGCCATGGCTATAGCTGCAAGACCTATTATCCAGCACCGGCGCTTGATTTCTTCTTTTGACTTCTTGCTTTTATTTGGTTTCTTTTTTTTGATTTGGGGTATATTTGCCATGGTTTTGCAGGTGTAAGTTGTTGAATTTATGCTTTGCTCAGGCTAGAGCGCGCGGCAGCGTTACCACTTGTTTCCTCGTGGTAACGCTGCCTTGCTTTTGTTTGTTTTATGCTTTTTTCATGTGCGTTTCGCTGACCTGTGTTTCTTCACAAGGTGCTGGCGCGCCATTTTTGTCTTTCTTCTGCCATCTGCCGTTGTCGCGGAGTCCACCGTCCTGCATACGCCGTTCGGCGTTAGTCGCGCGGGCCTTTTCGCGCGCTTCGTGGCGGTCGGGATCTGTCTCAGGCAGCACGTCGGGACGATCCGGACTCGGGTCAAGCATTCCTTGAGTATCGATATTGGCGTAATACAGAGCCGCCATATCTTTATCCTGAATGCTGTTCAGGTACTCTGTATTCAGATGATTATATACGGTGAAGTAACGCAGCGGCATGAAGTACATGGTGTGGCACAGGCGAATCTCAAAGGCATCACTGTGTTCGTATGTCTCCATTCGTCCGACGCTGGAACGTCCTGTCAGCTGGACTGTCAACTGAGTCTTCATGTCTGCATGCGCAGCAGCAGCATCGCCGGTCAGCTCCGCGGCATCTGACATGCCCAGGCAAGATCCCCTCCACGGGCCAGGCGTAATTCTGCCGCAAGTCGGATCGCCGTTGGTGACAACGCGTGCGCTCGGGGCTATCTTCGTCATCAGGAGGGTTGTAAGCGCTGTCCTGAAGGCAGCATCTTTCCCTGCCAGATAGTGATAAATGGTAGCTGCATACGCGCGTTCGAACCGGCGAGTACCAGCAATGTTGCAGAGTCGTTCATGAATTCTGTCGCATTCACGCCACAATTCCTGACCTTCTTTGATGAGATCCTTGAACAATGTAGAAGCTCTGGTTACCAGGTTAAGAGCCTTTCCGACAATTGCTCTGAACCGCACTTCGCAGGAGATCATGGCTGTGTTCACATCGTCACCGCTCATAGCATCATCTGAATAGTGGTTGAGGTGTCTATCCAAATACTCTTCATTCCACACAAGCACACGGTCATCACCTTCGTGCAATTCAGGACTTGCGACATGCTGCCCCAGGTTACCAAGGCGGCTGCGGCACTGGACTTGTTTCTGCTCCATGGCCGTTTGCTGATTTTTAAGTTCAACAGCGCCTTCGCGATACTTATCAGCATCCTCTTCCAGCAGAGCAATCAGCATGCGGTTACGAACCCTGCGAATAGCTTCTATGCGTGTGTCACATGCTTCCTTAATCAGGTCTCTGCCTTCATCAACCTGGTAATCAAACATACGATTCGGCTTCTGGGTCGTCTTGAAAGAAAGTACCCCGAGCTTGTTCCATTCTGCCGAACGTCGGCGCATGTTTTTATCCGGCTCTGCATCAATGGCTGGCATGCCATCAATCCCTTGATTCTTCAGCTCCTGGATGAGATCTTCCAGATAAACAATCATATCATTGATACCCCAGGTGGTGCCGAAGTTATGACCGGCCGTTTGCCATACTCGGCGTCCTTCCAGCCTGGCAATAATCCTTTCACGGTCGGCATCTGCCTGCTGTGAACTAGTAAGCTCTACATCTGTTGGCACACCATTCATATTGGGCTCAACCTGGTTGGCTGATTCTCCCATAATAGCATCCCGGATTTCCTTGGTCTTCTTGAGGATTTTATTAAGTGAAGACGATTTTCTGTGCTCACCTTCCTCCTCCATCTGTGCGATGAATGAATCATACTCTTGCAGTTTCTGCTTGCGGTAAGCTTCATCCTGCTTCTGTCTAATAATGGTGATGCTGTCCTCTGCTTCCCCGATCGGGAAGATATCAAGATTGTCCTTGGCCCTTCTCTTGCGGTTCCCGCGATTCATGAAATCGCCGTTGAGCCAGCGGTCAATCACTTTTTTACCGAGTTCAGCGGAAAGAATGCCGTGAAGCTCATGCATCGGATGGCGAGCGCGGGCTCCGCTCAAGGTCTGAAAGCGATATGAACGATCGACAATGTCGACGAGTTGGCGTCCGTCGTTTTCAGGCGCAACCTGTTTGACGACAATTTCTCTCGTAAGCGGGTCCTCTACTACCCTGGAGATTTCGCCGGGATTGTTTCCGTATACGTCTTCACCAGAGAATGCGCGACCTGCATCGGATGAGGCATCCGGAACAAAGGAAATCAAATCGTAGCAACTGGCGGCCATGCGCTTGACCTGAGAATCCAGCCGCACACCGTTCTCCTCGGTGCTGATGTATACCGCATCAATGGGGTCTGCCGTGTCATGGAACGGTTGAGTGATATCTTGAATCAGCGAGCGATACGGACGATAACGGTTCGCCATCAACGCGTTAATGTCGCGAAGAGCGCAGAATTCATTCTGGAAGAAGTATCCGGTGTGAGCTACTCCGACCTGAGCGCCGCCGACGAACAGATAGGGAATGATTTTCCAATCAATGTTGAATTGTCTGCAAAGACTGGGAATAAGGGTAAGAACATCCACGATGCTACCCGACCCCGTGCCGCCACCAAGCGTTGCAAAGATGTGGAACGTGACTTTGCGTTTTTCACCTACGAGCCCATCGGTCAGGGCGGTTATCTGCGACTGGATGGCATTTCGGATAAGGGAGGGATCTCTAGACTCCAGCAGACGTCCATAGCGTCGACGCTGCCCGGCTCCCTGAATAGTGCCTGTCTGTAACTGGCCGATGAACGAGGTGTCACCCAAGGTGCCGATAATGCTGGAAATCCAGGGGCGGACGTTCGGCAGTCGGCAGATGGTTTGCGCGTTTGTGCCGGCAGGAAGCGCAACGGAGATGGCGTTTGTTCCCTCCACAAGCCGGATGTCTTCATCAAGATGTGACCAACGGGTTGCGCCAGCGATATCCACTTGATTGGAATCGACATACAGATACGCAAACCGTCTGTTCCGGGTAATAAGATATGCGTGTTCTTCTCTGCGTTCAACGGTAATTTCGCGGAATGCTTTGACCGCAGCGCCACCTGTGCCGCCAAGACCAATAATCAGATTGTTATTAAAGCTCATAGTGTTTTGTTTGTGTGATTTATCATGCCTGAATCCAGGATTTACTCATCCTCGTCATCTTCGTCGCTGCTTGCGTCTGCGTCTGCGTCTGCGTCTGATGCGGTGTCGCCCCCGACTGCATTTTTAGCTTTGTAGATTCGCTCCTTGATGTCCGAATAGGCGCAGAACCAGACATATACGAAAAAGATAATCACGCCACCCAGGGCTGTGTACAACGAGACGTTATAGGCCTTTTTCCAGCTTGCGAGCGTCTGGTTCATCTTTTTGATAGCCTTTGGTGTAAATATTTTCTTGCCGTCTACCGTTTCTCCATTGGGGGTCTTGGCTTTTTCGGGTATATTCAGTCTATATCTGCTATCCACCGATCCCGTTGTTTTGCCGCCACAGAAGTATATGCGTTTCTCTTTATCAGTCATGCTGCCATACATAATCTCGCGCAGTTTGCAGTACGGATCTCCGTTCAGCGTTGTGAGTGTGGCAGTTGATTTAAATTCTTGTATTTCACTGGGTTTTGAAACAAAGGGGTTCGTTTGCACCAGAGTAAACATGCTGGTCACAATAAGGACAATCAACGCCCCGCAAACCAGCAACTGAGAGGTGGTTGCCTTCCAGAGTTGCCACTTTTTATTCCAGAAATAAGGCCAGAGCGCGCCGCCTACGCCTACGAGCACGATTACAATCGCAGCTACAGTAAGCCACATCGTCAACTGGTCTGCCCAAAGCCCCTTAATACTCCACAAGACGGTATCAAGGAAGGCTAAACAGTTAAATGTCAATGCTGTCATTTTTTTGTTGTTTTGTGTTTGTGGGTTAATATCGAAAATACCCGCTTTTTCAAATAATGGAAGCTGATATGACTTCAGTGTTCAGGTGAAAGAGAGAGTATAGCCTGACAACAGGTGACCAATACAGGTGCGCCTGATGTCTGTCGCATGGCGCATTCTACATTGATAGTTGTTACTTTGTCAAACATAATTTTTCGTTTTTTGACTGCAATCCGTGATGAGGTCTGCAGTCATGAGTACAAGCGTTCGAGAAGCTCGCTTTTATTTATCAATTCTGAAAATAATTGTTTATTCTTGAAAATATGTCAGAAGGCGATTTCGCCAGATGCGCGAGGCAGCATTACGACCTGGATTCAAGTGATAATGCTGCCTGCTGGATCAAGGGCGGCTGCGGAGCCTGATACCTTTCCCCTCTGCTTTTTTTTGTCGCGATTCTGTCAGCTTGAAGCCGTTGCCTCCGTTTGCGGAGACTCCTGGTTATAGGAGGCACGAATACGCTCGCGCTCTATATGGGCTTGTGCATTTGTTTCTGGAATCAAATCCGGACGATTGGGGCAGGGGTCGAGCATGCCGGTGTCATCGATATTCGAGAAGTACCTTATGCTTTTTTTCTGTTCGTCGTTGATTACATCATGGTAAAGAGCATGAAGATATTTTGTAAGGTGGAAGAACCGTAACGGGATGCAGCCTTCGGTGTAAATGACCTGGATTTCATTGCTGTCATAGTTCTCCGCTGAAAGAAAGCTGTCGAGTTGTCGTGTGGACAACATGCCATGGATGCCTTGTAGTATTCTGTGTGCAATATCGCTGTCTGTCGGCTCATGAGTGCCGGAATGAAGAACGATGGCAATTTTGTAGGGGTAATTTCCCGATTTCAGGCGGGGGCCTTTTGAAAAATCGGGTTCAGTGGTTGCGCCAGGTTGACAATATAAATCGACAGCTTTAAGCAAAGCAGTTTCCCACGCCTGGTCTTGCTGGCCTATGTACCCCCAGATATTATGAGCGTAGGCTGATCCGAGACTCTGGCTCAGTTTTTCGTGAATCCGGTCACTTGCAATCCATGCTTTTCCTGATTCGGGAGTGGTGAGTTTTTGCACCAGAAGGCTTGCCTGTACAGAAATCGAATTTTCTGATTGTTTGTTCCGATAGCGGGCCGTCAGAAGTTCTGATGATTCTCTGAGTACCTCGCAGTCAGTCAAGGCGGAGGCAATCTGGCTGAGAGCGCCGGCATCGTCGTCATAATATGCTTCGTGCTGTTGCAAAGCATTTTCATTCCAGATGAGGATAGTATCATCTGTTTCGTAAATGCCAGGAGCAGTATGACGTATTGCCGAAGCTGAGATTTGTTCGCGGTAGTCGTTTATCTGGCGCTTCAATTGTTTCTGTTGCGATCGTAGAGCAGAAATGGTACGATAATAGAACTCAATATCGGCATCCAGAAGGCTAAAGAGTAAGTCGTTGCGGTGCCGTATGATATCTTTTATCCGATGTTGCAGATAGATTTCGCGGATATAAGCCTCTCCAGCCTCAGCCTGTGCGTTGAGCATCTTCTGCGGAATATTGGTAAAGCGAGTCGTGAGAATCCCTAATTTCTCGCTCTCGTTTACATGAAATTCAAGCTTCTTCAAGTGCCCCGAATGGTACTCATAGTTGTTATGATATGTTTTCTGCAATTCCTCCCGCAGGATTAACAAGGTATCGATAAGATTTGATATACCCCATATGGGAGCTTGCTGCTGCAGCGTTTTTGCTGACCATACCAGGTGCTGCTCCATATTTGAAATGATGGAATCGCGGAGCCTGTGAGCATTTTCCCAGCAGAAGCTTTCGAATGGGCGTGCAGTCTCTCTGGACTGTTCTATTATGATGTCGCATTGCTTTTGAGCGCATGCCTTGATAGCATGCAGGTGCATTTGACTGAATCTCTTGTTTTTGAGCCGTTCGACTTCTTTGCGGTAGTTGCTCAGAATTTCATTCAGAAAATCCTTGTCTTTCATTTGAATATCTTGAGTATTCAGTATGACCGGAAGGGTTTCCTGGATGAAGCTGAGTGTAGAAGCTTCATGTTTATTGCAGGCGGAAGCGTTTCCATGAATCCAGTGCTCCAGGATTTTGCCAGCCATGGTACATGCCAGGATGCCGTGCAGCTCTTCAGCCGGATGTTTAATATGAGCACAGCTTAGTGTCCGGAAGGCGTTTGCTCGCTCCGGAGTTTCATAGAAATGCGCAATTTTCTGGATGACGTGCTCAGAGTTAGGAGTCGATTCTATTTCGGATTTTTCTCCGAATGGCGTGAGGTGGCTATATTCGAGTATTTTAGTATGCAGCTTGTTACTAATGAGCATGCCAAAGCAAGCTTTGACTAATTGCTTTACCTGCGTGTCCAGCGGCCCTCTGTTCTGAGGAGCACTGATGTAGATACCGTTAATGGATGCTCTTATGTCGCGGCGCAGCCAGTAATGACCGGTCACCATGGCATTCAAATCTCGAAGAGTCGTGTACTGGTTGCAGTCGAAGGACTCTGTAATAGGTGTGCCGTTTATTTCTTTTGCTAGCAGGTATATGTTGATTAAACAACACGCAGAAACGGCTTTGCAGCATTCGGGAAGTAACGAGAGTATGTCCATCAGACTACCGGAACCTGTACCGCCTCCTGGAGAGGCAAAGATGTGAAAGGTTACGATGAAATTATCTGGTCTGAAGCAGGACGAGCCTGAACTTGAGTGGATGAATTGCGCTACGTTACGCTGAATGCAGTGCTTGATATCAGTGGAGTGGCGTACTGTCAGTAATCGACCGTAGCGTCTGTGTCCGCATGTGTTACTGTGATAGTAGCGGTGCGTGGCGGTATTAGATATGTACGAGATATCCCCTATCCACTTTTTGATATTGGGATGCTCGCAAATGGCTGGTAATTCCCGTTCCGGGCAAGTCAGTGCAATATGCTGTGTCTCAGTTCTCTCTTGTAGAGAAATATCTTTTCCTTGGTGTGTCCACCTGGTGGATTCGTGGAGAGCCCAGGAGTTGGAATCTACGTATAGAAAGGCGAATTTGTATTTTTGCTTCGATTGTTGGCAGAGCTTTTCCCTGTTTTCCGCAATTATTTCCCTGAATGCTTTGATGGCTGCACCACCGGTACCGCCAAGCCCAATAATGAAATGGTTTTGAAGTTGCATATGTTTTTGATTTTTTAGATGGTTTAGTTATCGAAATCGTACTCGTCGGATGAAGGGTCGGACAGAGTTCTGGAGGTGCGGATGGAGATATCCCGGAGGCTTGCGAGGCAGATAATAACAAGTAGACACAGTAGCGCCACTAAAGCGTAATAGAAGGAGTGGAGCCTGGCGTTGTTGATTCTTTCCTGAGCTGCGGCCATTCCCTGTTTCAGAATATTTTCCTCGATTGTGGGGGAAATAGGTGGCGGCAAGTGGCGTTTCGGGAGATTAAGGAGATAATCGGAGTGCAGATTCGTATGTGGAGCGAAAAGGTGCTCTCTTGCACGCTCATCGCAGAGGTCGTATACCATGTGGCGTATGTCTCTGTATTCCGTACTGTTCAAGTCTCGAATCTCGCAGGTCTCGGTGATAAGCGGAGCATCGCTGCTATCTCTTAATCCTATATAAGAGAGCATGGAAGAAATGAAGACTATATAGAACGCAGCTCCCATAGCTAATGAGGGGAAGGATGCTCGCCATACTCTCCATTTTCGATTCCATAGATAAGGCCATATATAAGCTGTCAAAAAAACTGTCAACGCTATTAATGTCGCGATTATTGTGCAGAAGAAGATAGGGCTCTCGCATATCCGGGTGAGCCCCCACCAGAAAATTTCCAAGTCGGAATATATGAAATGATAGTTCATAGAGTTTGTGTTTTATAGAGATTTGAGTTGTGAAGCATTGCTTGTGGGGGGGCAGTCTGTGATGTAGCGTGAGAGTTCTCCCTCCATTACTGTATATGGCGGGTCAGAATGTATGTTTTATTTAGATAAAGAAAATATACCGGAAGTATGACTCAACCCCCGCTTTAAGTTTGAGAGAATTCTTTCGATTTGCAAGAGTTTTGTTCCTGATATTCAATTCCCACCTCGAAATGTTTAATGTGATTTAGTGTAAAATTTCAAGTTGTACTTGAAATTTTACACGCCACATCATTCTTCGTGCTGGCATGCAGGTAATTCAGAATTTCATGCGCCTTGTAAGCGGGCTTGAGTTTCTGCCTCCATCTCCCGCTCACGCTTCTGCAAAGCATCATACTTGGCATCAACCTGTGAGCGGATTGCCCCCTCTATGCGTTTTCTCTCCTTCAAAAAATACTCGCGCGGCTTCGTGTAAGGTGTAGAATCTATGAACTCAGCATACTCTTTTTCGGCGCGTTCGAGAAAAAGCGCCTCCATGCGCTTCTCCATCTCACTCATCTCATCATTATCAGGTTTCTGGTAAGAATCCGCCCTATATCGCTCCAACTGGGGTTTCAAAACCTTGTAATATTCCTTGTGCAGAGCATACAACCGCCCATCAATATAATCTTTTTGTATCTTGTTAATCGAGTCCCTGTACTGATTGATAAAATCAAACCTCAACCACGATGATTTCTTCTCTGGGGATTCCTCGGTATCCGCATCAACAGCATCCAGAGTCTGGCGAACAGCCGCCAGCTCATTCTCCATAGCGAGGACACCCGCCCGGGCAATCTCCTGCGCTTGTTCATCCATCGCCTTGCGCTCGGCCAGAAGCTGGGAAAACCCTCGTTTCTCCGACATCTGGTGATACATTTCATCCGTCAGAACAGCGGCATCAGCCTCTGCCTTTTCCGTCTCCCACTTCCTGGTATTCTCCTCGGCCCTGGCATACCAGAGCGACCTCAGGGAACGGTACTGCTCCATGCCCTGCGCCTCAAATTCCTTTTGTATCTGATCCAGAGCGTGGGTCGACAAACAGGCCGCATAATCCTTCTCCAGGCGCAATCCTGTTTTCTCCAGCAGCATGCGATCTTCCGCCGTATTCCACGTACAATACTTCTCAATATCCCTGATACCAGTTTGCAAAGCGCGGGCAATCTGCAGTTGTTCATACCGCAAGCCCTCCATCTCACCCCGCCAGTCCTCCAGCAACCTATTAATCTTCGTCATCGCCTTTTTGCCCGGACTTTGCATTTCCTCCAAAGAAACGCCCCCCCGTCTCTTCGAAATGGGACGGAGACTGGAACGGAATGCGTGCGTCCGGGCATCTTCCACGCCAGCGTTGTACAAGGACTCCAGCTTTGAAGCATAGCTCTCACGGCATGCCGCCGCTTTGTTCAACACCTCCTCATAGCGCTGAAGCAAGGCCGGTATACCCAATTGAGAGCACGCCTTCTCATAAAACTCATCACTCAGCACCAATTCCTGCTTATCCGGAGCATCTTTCACCTGGGCCGCGCCCTCCTCCTGCACAGGCTCTGCTTGCTGCCGCCCCAGCAGAAACGCCCCGCCGGCCGCCAGCAGCACCGCAGGCACCGCCCACAACAGGCGGGAACGGCGCCGCCGCGCCACCGCCACCGGAGCAGCCCCACGCAGCAGCCACTCCTGCCACTCGCGGGCAGACTGGCAGCGCGTTGCGGCATCCAGCGCCAGATTCTGCATGATGCTTGGCTCCAGCACGGTGGTGCCGGAGGGCAGGGGAGCCAGGTCATCTGAGACCAGGCGTTGCTGCGCGGGCTCCGGCTGGGTCCCGGTGAGCAGCTCATACCAGGTGGCTGCCAGAGAATATAAATCTGTCCACGGGCCTATTTTCCCCTTGCCGCTTACCTGTTCGGGTGAGGCGTAGACCGGCGAGAACTCGCCCTGCGTCGTCGTGTCCACCTTCGTGGCGCGGTTCAGAGCCGAGCCGAAATCCACCAGCACCGGATTTCCCGCGGCATCAAACATAATGTTGCTCGGCTTGATATCGCGGTGAATCACCTGCATGTCGTGCAGGTACTCCAGGGCAGAAAGGATAGATACCAGCCACCGGGTCGATTCTTCGGCGTCCACGTTTTCCCCCGCCGCTATCTTATCGCGCAGGGAGCCGCCCTCCAGCCAGGGCATTACATAAAACATACTCCCCGCCGAGTGGAATATATCATACACCGGCACCACTTGCGCATGGTGCAGCCCCGCCAGCGTCTGTGCCTCCTCGTACACATCATTAATGGCGGTCTCATAATTCGCACGCAGCGATTCCGTGTGCGGCTGCACCACCCCGGTCTGCGGGTCGCGGCGGCAGATGGAAGCCGGAAAGCACTCCTTCACCGCCACCGGGCGGTTCAGCTTCTCGTCCCACGCGCGGTACAAAATACCGAAACCGCCCTGCGAGGCGGCCTCTATCAGTCGGTACTGCCCCAGCTGCGCGCCGGGCGGCAAAGCATCCACGGAATCATTCATAGGGAGGATTCGTCAGAACAAAACATCAATTTCCCAGGCGCGGCACCTCATCTGCCAGGAACTCAGAGAGCGTCTTGCCCTGCGCAAAAGCCCGCTTCTCCAGCGCGGCGCGCGTAGTGGCATCCAGACTCAGCGTAATCTTCGTCTCCTCTTCCACCTGCACGCGCCCCGGCAGCACCAGCGGCAGCTCCTTCACCATCTCGCGGATGATATGCACCTTCGCTGCCGGTATCAGCTTCTTGGCCATCCAGTTGCGAACCGTTGCCTCCGATACATAGCAACGCTCCGCCAGCCAGGCATAACTGTAGTTGTTTGCCTTCAGCCAGATTTTGATACTTTTCTTCAACTCGGACTGGTCTTGCGTCTCCACGGTGTAAAAGTAGCATTTTCGCCACACTTTTGCAAGCCGATTGTGTTCAATTTACCCGAAAATCAACCTGCATCCTGCAAATGAAGTTGACTTTTTCGTGTTTTTGCTACATATTATCTGACAGGAAGTAGCCTTATGACCACTAATATCATTTTCACCTGCCCAGTCTGCGGCAGCCATGAACTCATGAGCATCCAGCAAGCCGTCCACCGCACGCCGATTACCCTCATGCGCACGGCCGGCGGAGAGTGGTCAGGCATACCCAGCGGCAGCATCCAGGAACTGCGCGGCAGCACCCTGGGCTACCGCTGCGCCAGCTGCCGCTACCCGGATATCCCCAACCACGACACCAACGGCGGCTTCCACTGGCAGACGCTCGACCACGTAGCCGCCGCCGGTGTTCTCAGCACCCCGGGGGATGCACCGCTGCCCAGCATCACCGCCACCATCTGCCAGCCGGACGGCACCACGCGCCGCATCACCCTCACCCCGCCGCACCCCGGTACCCTCACCGTCCCCGAGCGCGCCGCCATCCTGGCCGCCCACCACGCCCCCGCCGGCTCCGTACTCCTGGTCGATGGGGAGTGAGCCCCGGCAAATGATGAACATTTCTACACAAAATCACCTCTCTACCCTTATGGACGAAAATATTCCGCAGACCGTTGAAGAAATCGAAAACTCCAAGTGGTTCAAAAAGCTCAATAAACCTGAAATCATCGCCGGGCTTGAGTCCGGTGCTGAGCTCTGGCTCAAGAAACACGGCACGAAAAGCAAAGTAGGCAGACAGCTGCACGCCGCGCTGCAGCTCTACCGCCAGAGCAAAGCCGGCAATGTGCTCACCCCGCGCAATGTAGCCATCCTCACCTTCAGCATCCTCTATGTCGTGTGGCCCATGGATGCCCTTGCCGACATCATCCCCGTCGTCGGCTGGATGGATGACATCGGCGTGCTCTCACTCGTCTTCACCGCCATCATCTCCAGCATGGCCACCGCGGGCAAAAAGCCGGGAGAAGAGCCGGAGCCTGAACTTCCCGAAACACCCGCCGACCAGCCGGCGGATGCAGAAAAAGCCCCATAACCCAGCAGCTCCATGCTCAAGCACTTCATCAAGGATATTGCCGCGCGCAAGGCCATGATTCTGTTCAGCGATACCCCTGATACAACCATGAACATCTCCGCCACCAGAATCACTTTCGAAATGATGTCGGAAATGATGCTTTTTAAATTTCTCAATACGCTAAATGAAAACTAATTAACTCCATATTATTATGCTGGGCGATTTCATTCACTCATACACCCACGGACGCAGCTCTCAAATAACCGTTCTGAACAACCTGCCGGCAGGAACCCCTGTCGTTGCAATGGATGCTCCGGGGAACCTCAAGGAAGGGCTGCTCTGCCCCCGGTTATTCTTTGCCATTCTTTCAGACAACCCCGGACTTCTCATTGGGCAAAATGTCATATCTGATTCAGAAGATGGCTTGCTGTTCGAGGTCCAGGAGTTTGAAGCCCCGTCTCAGCTCGCGTATTTCACCTATGAAATACCGGACATGGAGCTGCCGCAAGCTCTGAAACGCGCCCAATCTAAAATCGGGCGTCGATACGAACACGTCCTCCGCAGCTACCCCGGCGATGATTTCGTGGACGAATGTCTCACCGGGCGCGATATCCAGTGCCTGTTTGGCAACAGAAAGGAAGAAGCCGGCCAGCACTGGTGGACCCCGCTCGAAGTCACCGCACAATATGTTCTGGATAATCTCATTGAACTCATCGAACAAGAGACAAGCAAAGCGGCTCCACCCGATGAAAACTTTCTTGAACGAAAAGCAAGAGAGGCAAAAAACAAGATACTGAAACAAGTATCCGCAGGCATCAAAAAGGTATCTTTGCAAGCCTTGCAGAAGATGACGCTTCCCCAACTCGAACACCATGCTATTCTCCTTGAAGGCAGCCAGTGCATACTCTTTACCGAGGGTAGCATTCGTTTCATGACCAAAGCAAACTTTTGCAACATGACTCCGAATACACCTATCGGTGGTCCGGCAAAGGGCTTGCCACAAGGCAAAGCTGACGTGGAATCACGGTTAAACGCCAGAAATCGAGCTGTCCGGCGCATCTGCCGTGAAGCTATATCCCCTGGGGAATGGGGGAATTTCAATATTATCCTCAATAACAGCGAACATTTCTGTCGCGATTGTCGTGAAGGGGCCCCCTCCTGCACTCAGCTGCCTGATAAGATTATCAAATCAATCGACACCATTCTGGGAATCATTCTCCCCGGCTGGGCATCGATGGTAAAAGACATCATTTTCAAGTATTTCGACCCTACCCCCGGCACGCACGGACAACTAGATTAAGCCGAAACGGTTCTGAAGCCACAGCCGGCAGCGAGAACCCCACAGGCGCCACGGCAGCCCCCGGCCCGAATAAACTTTCCGGGAGAGGAAGCGGTGCGTATAAATCCCCACCACCAGGCTGAGAGCTACACCACCCACGGTACATAAGGCACCACTTCCCAGCGCTGCCACAGCGGTGCCTGTGGCCATGGCTGCGCCGCTGGTTCCGGCACCCACCAGCAAGCCCCGCTTCAGCCCGGCGCTGCCCTCCTGCTGCTGTTTCCATGCCATGGTGAGCGCAATGGCTGCGGCACACATGCTGATGGGATTGGCCGCAAGCGCACCCGCCAGTCCGCTGGAGGCCGCCAGTTCGGCCAGCTTCTTTACGTCTGCCTGCTTGCAGCCTATGACCACCGCTGCGGTAGCCAGAATCCCGCTGAAGAGCTCCAGCGCGTTAATTTGCAGCATGTCCCCCAGCCATTCCCTGGGAATGTGCAGATGCTCGTTCAGCCAGCTGCTCATGGCGTGGAACTGCCCGGGCTCCAGAGAGACAACCGGCAGCCCGGAAACGGAGAACAAATCCTTGCCCAGGTGCTGGGCGGTGCCCATCAGCTCCTGCCACAGGCTGTCATCCGGCCGAGCCTTGGCCGCAGCCTCAAACGCGCCGAAAATATCATGCTGCCCATCCACCAGATGGTGCAGCTTCGAGCCCCCGGTATGCAGGCTCAGGTAGACGCTGTCAATTGCCTTATCATACACCGTGGTGTTCGGCGTGTTAATCAGCTCCGCCAACCGCTGCGCCAGCCCATGCCCACTGGCCGACCCCAGAACAGGGTCGGCCAGCAAGCCGGTTTTGTGACATCTGAAGCGGGGAAGTCTCATGACCTCGGTGGCAGAATCTGCAGCTTGCCACCTTGAGCCGGAATGCTGTATTTCCCATCGACTCCCTTGCTGATAACGGCATCGTTCAGCAGGACGGTGCTTCCGGCTACATCATTCAGAATCTCCAGAATAATCACCCCATTGGGGGAACCCGGCAGAAGGATTTCGCGGGGTACGTGTGCGCTGATTTCGTATGTCTTACCGTGAACTTTCATCTGGCATGAGAGGCTTGAGAATACTTCCAGCGATGTCGTTGATGCGTTCCGTCCCTGTAGAACGAAGACGATCCCAACAATGACCAGCAGAATCACGAACCCCGCGATATATTTTTTTAGCGGTTCAATTTCCTTTTCTCCTGGTGCTATGATATCAGTCTGCTCGGGTTTTTCTGCCTTTTGCGGCGCCTGCTCTATGCCTGTTGGCTGTTCTGGGGATTGAGGCTGCGGCCTAGGTGCAGGGTTCTCCTCAGGCAGGGGAAGTTGCTCCTCCTTGTCTTCAGGGTCCTCGGCCTGGAGCGATAAATCAGCCTCTTCCTCAGTGATGGCGTCGTTCAGGTAGACCTTGATGCCGTCTGCCTCAGAGAGACGGTAGCGTTGCAGGTGCTCGATAGCCTTCTGTGTCTGGGAACCCTTAGTCCGCTCATTCTCCCACAACCGTAGCTGGTGCCCGGGGCTCTCGCTGGAGAGCAGGGGTTCATTCTCCTCTATCAGGCGCTCGATTTCCTTCTGCAATGCAGGAATGTCAACCGTGCAGAAGCCGTCAGCGGTCTGTGCATAGGTTTTCTGAGCCGCCTCCCATACGCGATTATCACCCTGGATAGGGAGCTTCAGGTAGGCCAGGGCCAGTGCGCGAGCCTGGGGCTCCGTCAGCGCTTCCAGGGCCATTTCCAGGCGAATGGTACCGCCGTATTTATCACTTGTGCCTGGCATGTAAACAGCGATGAACTCGTGATACAGAGCCCCCCTTTTCTCTATGCTCAGGATATAGAGTAGGCTTCCCTGCAGTCTGGTCAGTTCATTTGTTGATATCTGGGGAGGGTTTCCAATCCATGAATAATCAACGCTTCTGCCCTTGGATCGGACGTGAAGTTTGAAATTGTTCTTCTGCATATGTCGCGGGTTATGAGAGAGGTTTATGGATAACGATTGACTTGTCGCAGAATTTTTTCAATAGCTGTTTCAGTTCTTTAGCGCATTCCTCCGCAAGGTCATAATGAGTGATTCCTAACTTATTTGTGACCTTAATATCCCATTGTTTGTTGAGTTCGTGCAGCTTCTTTTCGTACGTGTCCATACCATCGTGTAATAACTGAATCAACGGGATACTGCATTTGTGCTGTTTGCGAGGCCCGATCTTCTCGTACACCGGCACACGCTCCTCGTTGTATTCTGCGAAGATAACGCCTCCCAGCGTGTAAACAGGGGTCACATAAATGGAAGCTTTGGCGTTCTTCAGGCAGGCGATGAGGCTTGCGTAATTTTCTTTGAACCGCTCAATAACCTTTTCTTCTTCGAGCTGCCATCTCTCGCTTCTGCTTAGAACGAAAATAATGCTTTTTCCTTCAAGCAACCCATTCTGGGCGGCCTTATTCAACCATTCCTTTACCGTGGTATAGCAATTGAAGAGATTGTGAATGTCTCCACCAGTCATCATGGCCGGGGTGTCAATGCAATACATATAGGCATCGGATGATTCGATGAGCTCCGTGACCTTCTTATCGTTTGTCCCCTTAGGGTCGTGAAACCAGCCACCGGGGATGTCACGGAACTGAATCAGATAGTTGAATTCCTTGTCGTGGAATGCACCTTCGCCAGTCTTGATACCGCGGAAGTTGTAGCACACCGAAGCTGCACTCGTAACGATTTGCTGTCGGTTATCTACATACTGCTCTCCTGTTTCCTTTGCCTCAATGGTCCGGTTGAGACGCTGCAGCTGTTTATTCAGGGCGGAGAAGGTTTTTCCGTTGTCTGTCTCTTTATCCGGGGCAAAGGAGAGGATGGAACTAACCTTGCCTAAAGCGAACTCCTCGTGCATGCAGGCCAGCAGAGAAGTCTTGCCGGTGCCCACGCCTCCTATCATCAGAATCTTGAAGGGAGACAACTCATAGGCATCAATGGTTACTTGTTTTCCATTGCGTGGGATTTTTCTGGAATTTTTATACTTGATAGTTATCATGTTGAAATAAAGATGTTCTATTTGACTGATTATCAGAGAAATGATTGGCCTTCGTTTTTGTTCCTGATGACGACATTGCGCAATACCTGGGTAAGGATGGGAGCTACGTACCTGATTGCACCAAGATATGGGATGGCCAGGGGGGTTACGCTGATGATGAACTGAACAAATGCCTTCGCAACCTGGATAGACCTTTTCCTGCCTTCCCGGCAATAACGGCTGAAATGCTCACAGTTGTTGGAGAAAATGCAGTATTCACCCCATGCCTCTGCGTGGAATAACCACCAGACAGCCCTGTTGCGGCTCAGAAGTCGCATTTCGTCTGTTTCCTCCTTGTAGGCAACAGCTGTTCCATTCATTGAAGTGTGGCTGATGTTGTGGAAAATCGCCTGCGGGTCCAGCTTGAGCCGGTTTGAATCATCCGGCGTGCGGCAGGTGGAGAAGTGGAGCATCTGCCCGGCTTCCAGTGCAATACCGTGGTGGGTCCCTTCATGAACCGTCGGGTTCAGAAGCTTTTTTTGCAGCATGCGCTGAATCTTGGGATGCGCCTGCAGTTGCCTTGCAACGAGCCCCACATCTATATTGAGCGGCACCAGCCAATGTTGACCGGCGGCGGCATCCTGCTGAATCATCTCGAGCACATTGCCACCGGTCAGGCTCTCGTCCACAAAATCGTCTCCTACGTAACTGCGGAGCCCGGATAAGGGTGCATCAAGCTGTTTCTTCATGCGCTCCTTGGCCTGTTGCAGAACCTGCTCCGCAGGCAGCTCATTCTCTATATGGTAGATATAGAGCTCTCCATACTGCTTTTTGAATTCCTGAACGGAGCTGTCCTGAATGCAGAAGTTGCAGCTGTTGATGTCATTGCCAAGGCAGCTCTGGTAGATGAGCGTGCCGTTGTCTGAGACGATGGCAAACTGTATGGCTCCTGGTATGCCGTACTTTTCGAGCTGCCGGGCATCACTGACACCGACCACAGCCATGCCTGGCCGTAATTCCCCGACCGGCGTATAGCCTTCCAGTTCTATTGTTTTTAAGAAATGACCCAGCATGGTTGTTTAATAAGATTCTAAATCAGCAAGGGCTTTTTTCATCAGTGCCAGAGGTCCCTTTTCTAATTTGTTGTACAAGGCAGATTCAATGGACTCCATCGCTTCGTCTACGGTCGGAATATACTTGTTCCTGATGGTCTCTGCAATGGGCCCGGATTCCTTTTCTTCTAACCGCAAATCTTCCGGCTTTGGGAGGTCCAGATTGCGCAGTGCCGGGCATTTTCCTTGCCACATGTCGATGGCTTCGCTGTATGTGCATTCAGAATTCTTACCCTGAACTTTATTGATAATTTCTTTAATCAGTTGCTGGATATAGTAGAATCGCGTGTCGTGTTTGGAGTTCTTTCTGGCGATTTCTTTGAGGTTCCCACGCCCTTCCTCAGAATAGAAAACCTCGAAAATGGTCATCTTATAATTGTTCCGGATTTCCTCGATGCTGGAGATAAGGGCGTGCTGGACGGCCAGGCGGGCCCCGTCCGGCAGAACCGGACGAGAGGCTTTATCCGTTGCATCAAAATCTGGCCAATCACGTGTGGCCTGGGATTCTGAATCAGCGGTTAAGGTATAGCTTCTGTGGAGGTTTGATTCCTTCTGGGGGACCTCAACGAACATGCGATGAAGGTCTTCCCAGGAGATAGATGTTGGTTCACCTGCCATATGAATGAAGGGTAAGCGATGACTGTGGATGATTAATCAATAGCCTTCTTGAGCTCCTTGAGCAGCTGGTCGAACTCCTTGGCCGTGGCCTGGCTCTGCTTCATGCGATTGAAGTCATCGCGAAGAATGATGCTGGTGAACGGACGAAGCCCCTTGCGCCAGCCGTTGCGGCAGCAGCTCTGGGTGGAAAGCTTCTGACTGGCATCGCCCATGAAGTCCTGCAGCAGGGCCTCGAACTTATTGGAGCTCGATACCATGGTGGTGTAGATGAGGGTGAAGCTCAGCTTGCACAAATCCTCTATGAATCTGCTGATATCCTCTACGCTCGCATTGTTGTACGAGAGAACCTCTGCAGTCTGCAGCCAGGGTACCCATGCTTTGCCTGCGGTCGAGTTACTGAGAGTTTGAGACAGGGAATCTACTAGGGCCTGTCGGCGATCGTGCCTCCAGCGGTGCGGGTCGAACAGGTTGAGAGCGGGTCTCAGCTCATAGCGCATCAGACAGCTCATCTGTGTGTCGAGACTGGCAAATTCTCTCAGGTTTCCAATGATGAACTGCACATCGTTATTTTCATCCTCTTCCCTGGATTGAGGCTTAGTGCGTTCGCTCATTTTCTTGCACAGATTTGTCAGCTTTTCTGCAGAGGTCTGGCCCGGGCAGAGCTGTTCCTCTACGGCCGGATCCTGCAGAGCCTGGGCAATCACATCATAGACCGCATCCTGGACAACGGGGCTGATGTCCTCGATAACCTGTGTGAGCTTCTCCACTGTTTTGGACATCTTGCGTGCTACCTCAGGCATCAGCACATAGCACGGTTCCGTATTGCGGTTCCGATAATTCTTGCATTGCTCAACGTTGGCGTAAGTCTTGAGCCATTCCTGGATGCTGGCCATTTCCTGCTTGCAGATTACGCCGATTCGGGAATTCAGCTCCCGGAGGGATTCATGATCGGCGCATGTGCTGGTCAAATGACCGAATCCGGTAACCAGACTATCCATGAAATAAGATTCCCGTGTTTTACGAGGTGAGTCGAATTCCTCCGCGAACCAGCAGTCGTACATGTCGTACAGAAGCCCCTCCACCTCTTCGGACATGGGGGGCATCTGCTCGCGTAGAGGCTCGTATACGTGGGCTCGCACTTCTTCACGAAGTTTTCTCCACTTGTCCTTAAAGAGCTCAAGCAGTTCCTTATCCTGCGCCGGAATGGCAGTCTGGAGCCGTTCTGTTACCTTACTGAGGAATGCCTGGAGTTCATCCTGATTCATGACATCGCAGGGCCCGAAGATAGATTCATCAGTAAATGTTCCAGTCTCCAGAACTTCGTTCTTGGTAATATTCGCGTTCTTTCCAGTCGTGTCAACGCTCTTGTGCCAGTTGATGAAGAAAATAGAACGCTTAGTTATAGGGGAAACAGGGTCGACTCGTCTGAGGCGAGCGAGAAAATCTGTGTCCTCTTTTCTGAGATTGGGCTTATTGCCGGGTCGGCAGGCAATAACCAGCAGGTCTGTTTCCGCCTTGATGGCCTGCATGGTGTGATTGAAAGCAAACGGGTTCGGGTCGTCTACACCAGGAGTGTCAATCAGGCGCAGGGAGGGTATGCCCCCTTCATATTTTTTGAAGACGGTAATCTTGCGGATGATGGCCTGCTGCTCGCTGATGGCTTCGACGGCAGTCGTTTTATGGCTGGCATACAGATGAAGATTTGCCAGCTTGTCCCTGTATGAGGTGCCTAGTTTCGCCAGCTCCGAGCTTTGCTTAAGAATGGTGCGGATGTTATACAGCTGCTCCAGTGCGCTCTTGTACTTGCCTCGCTGAGTGTTATCAATATCGTTGAGTGTCGGCAGGGTGTAGTAAGCGAAGTCTCCGACAGTGCCGGGCATATTGCTCCAGGTGAATGAATACCCATCTTTCCATAAATCCTTTTCGTTCTGCAGGTAGGCAAGCTGGTGATGGATGACTTCGAGCAATTGTTTTTCCGTGTAGAACACAATCTCGAGGCCTTCCTTATCTTCGGAGTCAACGTAGATGATTTCGCAGGAAATGGAGGTGCATCTCTCATCTGCTGTAGGCAGGGCAGTGATGCCGGTCAGGCGGTTCAGCATGGTGCTTTTACCGGACTTTTCCATGCCTGCAATGGAAACAGTGATGACACCGTTGCTGAACAGCTGGTATTTGCTTTCCAGTTCATTTTTCAGTTTCTCGACCTCGGCAATGAGGCTGCCGCATTTTTCCGGCTTGTACTGGACCAAGGGGGAATGCTGGATGCGATGTAGCTGCTGTATGAGGTTCTCTGCGGCGTCTCGCATTTCTGCCAGGTATGGGGCATTCTGCTGCCTGGCCTTTATGATATTTCCGTTAATGAGGGGTGTGGACATAATTATGTTTTTAGTTATACAGAAAGCTACATAGAAAGCAAGGAAAAAGATATAGAAATATCTTCAAATGTAGCGATACGGGGCAAAATATCGTCCTCATTGCTATGAGGGGCTGGGCAAGGTGCTGCAGGCTGCGACCGGTGGAGGCTGGGCTACGGCCTGGCCGCGGTGGAGGTGGGTGAGTTGGGGAGGATATCGCTGTGCGGTTGTGTACCGCAGCAAAAGGGATTTTGGAGCAGCGGGGCAAAAATAATTCAGGCCATTCCTTATAGGAATGGCCTGAGTCATGAAAAGTTTTGGTGTTGTTCCGCAAGATTAGCGGATGGTCTTCACGGTCACAGCTTCCTTACCTACGCGGCTGCGGAGGTAGTGGAGCTTGGCGCGGCGAACCTTACCGCGGGTTACAACCTCAATCTTGGCAATCTTGGGGGTGTGGATGGGGAAGGAGCGTTCCACGCCTTCGCCGTAGGCAATCTTACGAACGGTGAAAGCCTCGTTGATGCCGTCGCCACTCTGCCAGTGATGCTAGTGATGGTATAGGAATCTT
>JAZRKW010000084.1:0-6504 GCA_045646505.1 Akkermansia sp.
CTCCAAATTTGCACCATGGTATATTGAAACCGCCATCGCTTTTCGTGACAAAGAAAAAGCCTTTGCATATGAGCGATATCTCAAAACTGGTGCAGGCAAGTCGGATCGTAGCCATGTCGTTCTGTGAGCCAAGGAGTTGGTTTCAAGTGTTGTCTTCCTAAGACCGCTTGGGCTCCGACTTCCTCCAAATTTGCACCATGGTATATTGAAACCGCCATCGCTTTTCGAGACAAAGAAAAAGCCTTTGCATATGAACGATATCTCAAAACAGGTGCAGGCAGAGCATACGCCATAAAGCATTTTTGATTTCCAACACCTACCCCCGCTTACCCATTGCAGGGGGCTTCGCTAAAGCTACGCCCACCCTAGCGCTCGCAAGCCTCGCCACCGCCCAGCCGGGCGCAAAACGCCCCCAAAAGGCCAAAAAGCCTACTTGTCTCGGCGACCTGTGAGGGCGTAGCAAGGGAGTATAGCGACACGCGAAGCCCCAAGCTTCAGCGGAGACGGAAGCATGCCTACCTGTCACGGCGTATCGTAGAGAAGACGGAAGCTCACAGAATCAACAGATTGTAGATTCGAAGCATCTTTAGTGACCCTAAAAAGCGTTCGAGCTTAGGAAAACGGGCTTCCGGCTTCGAGTTCGGTCTTGCGCCCTCCTTTCTACGCCGCGACAGGTAGGCATGCTTCCGTCTCCGCTAAAGCTTGGGGCTTCGTGTGTCGCTACACTCCCTTGCTACGCCCTCACAGGTCGCCGAGACAAGTAGGCTATTTGGTCTTTTGGAGCCGTTTTGCGCCCGGCGGGGCGGTGGCGGGGATTGCAAGTGCTAGGGTGGGCGTAGCTTTAGTGAAGCCCCCTGCAATGCTTAAGCGGGCGTGGAGATTGAAAATCAAAAATGCTTTATAGAGTATGCTCTGCCTGCACCAGTTTTGAGATATCGCTCATATGCAAAGGCTTTTTCTTTGTCACGAAAAGCGATGGCGGTTTCAATATACCATGGTGCAAATTTGGAGGTGTGCGGTACATGCCCTGCATTGTGCATAGCCAGGCGTTCTTGCAAATCATGCGTCACGCCAGTGTAGTGATGTTTACCGGTAGCGACATCACGCAGAATGTAAACGTAGTAAAAATGAGAGGTAGGCATTGCAGAGTTTTTCGTTTACCGCATGTATTGCGCCACGGTGATTTGCCCGCTTCCGCTGAAGCTTCAGCGTGGCAGCCTTCCTTTTTTATTTCGCGTTGCTGCATAAAAAAGTTGGCTTGGCAAACCAAAAGGCTTGCCAAGCCGAAGTTTTTTCTCCGAAAAAACGGAGGCTGGAGCATAGCGGACTCGAACCGCTGACCCCTTCAATGCCATTGAAGTGCTCTACCAGCTGAGCTAATACCCCGTTCTGTGCTATTGTCCTCCGGGTGAGGACGGGGCGGATGATATCTCAATCAAGCAGGAAATGCAAGCCTTAAATTCAAATTTCTGTAATTTTTTCAGATAAAAAACAAAATACGGCTCATCATGTCAGATTTCGTCACTTGACATCTTAAGAGTAGTGTGGCAATATCAGCACGTTCGACGGCCCCGTCGTTCAATGGATAGGACGGAGGTTTCCGGTACCTCTGATGTAGGTTCGATTCCTACCGGGGCTATGAAGAGAATCCCGCCTTAATCAAGGCGGGATTTTTTTGCAAAGCGATGCACACGGATTGGGCTTGAAGCGTGGGGGTGAGTATGATAGAATGCGCGGCGTGAAGGTTATTGTTGTAACAGGAGGCATAGCTTCGGGCAAATCCACGGTAGTAGAAATGCTGCAAGAACTGGGTGGAGCGGGTGTAGAGTTGTTTGATTGCGATGCAGCTGTTGCAGAATTGCAGCAATCCGGCAAAGTATCTCGCGACCTGGTGACAGCATTCGGCGCCGATGCCCTGAGCGATGACGGAAGTGTGAACAAGGCCTATCTGCGCCGTATTGTACAAAATGACCCGGAAGGGCGAGAAAAGCTGAACAATGTAATTCACCCCAAACTGGCGCAGATGTGTCTGGATGCCCAGGCGGCTGCGCGCCAGAGTGGCAATGTACATACTTTTCTGATAGATATTCCTTTATATTTTGAAAGCCCGGTGGAGTTCAGGGCAGATATCGTCTGTGTCGTGGCTGCGACACCGGAGACCCAGATAGCCCGCATGGCGAGCCGGGATGGTTTTGAGCGCCAGGAGGCAGAAGCAATGCTGGCAGCGCAGATGCCGACCCAGGCCAAGATTGACCGCGCTAATGTCGTATTCTGGAACGAAGGCAGCAGCAAGCTGTTGCGCACGCAGGTAGAGCTTTTCTACAATACGGAGCTGGCAGCAGAAGCCAAGGCTATGCACGCCCGTTCTGTAGTCATAAATCTGAACGAGTTGCGAGCCCTGCCCCTCAATGAACTGCAGCAGATTGCCGCTACTGCAGCCCGGCGCGGCACCGATACCCTGCCCCGGCCTGAGCTTGTGGCAGAGCTGGCACGCACCTATCTGGCAGAGGGGAGCCAGGTCATGGTAAGCGGCGTACTCGAATTCTGCAAAGATAATATGGTCTTTGTGCGCGATGCCGCCCGCAGCTTCCGCCCGGGAGATGATGATCCGCGCATCACGCAGGATATCATCCGTAAATACGAACTGCGCCCTGGTAATATGGTGAAAGTCAGACTCCGCCCTGCGCAAGGAAAGCAGGAACGGAACCTGATGGTTGGCGAAGTAATCGAAATTGAAGGCCGGGAGGTAGCTGAATATTCCCAACCGAAGCCCTTTGACCGTCTGACACCGCTGATTCCCACAGAGAGGCTCATTCTGGAGAACCCGGATATCAAATCGCCCGCGATGCGAGTGCTGGATTTGATAACCCCGCTGGGTATGGGGCAGCGAGCCCTGGTAGTAGCCCCCCCCCGAGGCGGCAAGACGGTACTGCTCAAGACCATGGCCAGAAGTCTGCGAGCTAATTACCCGAAGACAGATTTGCTGGTTCTGCTCCTGGATGAGAGACCGGAGGAAGTAACTGATTTCGAAGATACGGTAGATGTACCGGTATATGCCAGCACATTCGATGAACCTTCCCGCCGCCACGCTCAGCTGAGTGATTTGATACTGGAGCGCGCGCGACGACTGGTGGAGCAAGGGCACGATGTCATCATCATGCTTGATTCCCTCACCCGCCTGGCCCGCGGCTACAATGCCAACCAAAGCGGTGGGCGTACCATGTCCGGTGGTCTTGGCTCAAACGCACTGGAAAAGCCGCGTAAATTCTTCGGTTCCGCCCGCAAACTGGAAGAAGGCGGTAGTCTGACCATCATCGCGACCTGCCTTGTTGAGACAGAATCCCGCATGGATGAAATCATCTTTGAGGAGTTCAAAGGCACCGGCAACATGGAAATCCGCCTGGACCGGGAGCTCTCAGAACGCCGGATTTACCCCGCCGTCTCAATTCCGCAGAGCGGCACGCGCAATGACGACCGTCTGTACCATCCGGATGAACTGGTACGCGTGCTTCAAGTGCGCCGCCAGCTGGCCACCATGCCCGGCTGGGAGGGCTTGCAGACCCTGCTCAGAAATATTGAGAGCACTCAGAACAATCTGGAGATTCTACTCAAGGGACTCACCATTTCCACCCGCTGATACCGGAGCTCCAGCGGCTCCTGCCATCCATCCAGATAAAAGAACAACGCGGCGTCATGTTTCAGACGCCGCGCTTTTATTACAGAATAATTTACAGAAGGGCTGTTATCATTACCGCTGGGTTCCCCCGTCGCGAATCATGGCTCCCATATAAGGCATCAGTCTATCCATGACAAGTCTGTTACCATCGCCGGTAATATGGACACGATCTTTCCAGCGGATGGTCGCCATCCTGCCATTGGGCATGAGCGCAGTGTGCCTGTATTTCCCGTCACTATCAGCCAGAATGGTTCGTGTATTGATGAAGCCGAGCCTGTAGTATGAACAAATCCGCTGCATCAGCCCTGTTATCCTGGCAAGCTGGGAATCCAGCGGCTCCTCATCCATGACAGGCGGGCTCATGAAAATGATACGCGCACGATACTTCTTGCATAAATTCACAATTTCGAGAATCTTGCCGGCATAGGCTTTCATCCATTTGGCGGAGCAAGGTTCACCAAGCCCTTTCATCCCATGTATACCCTGGGGGTCATTCGTGCCGACCCACATCACAACAATCTGCGGTCGGTGTTCCTGTAAATTTGCCTCCAGTACAGCTGGCCAGTTATAATAATCCGGGCGGCTCAGACCAGTGGAGCGCTTGCCAATGGGTATCATCGTGATATTCTCATACCCTGCCGCTGCCTTCTTCATCTGCGGTCCCAGAGATTCCATAAGAGAATCACCCGTCAGCAGAATACGAATCGGCACAGCTGCCCGACCTGTGCCGCCCGGGTTCATCTGCATTCCTTTTCCTGCGGGTTTCATCAATGCATTACTCTGCTGACACCCCACCCCTGCCAGCAGCATCACCAGCAGGGACATTATTGCCACTTTAATACAACGTTTCATTTTCTTCGTTTATTTGGCGCATATTTGATGGTTACATCCATACGCGCGTTTGATTTATTCCTGATTTCGTTTTCAGAAAGTCGTTTTTCCGGGTGTTTCTGACCGAAAGTGTAGATCATGCGTTCAAGCCGGGGAACAAGTCGGTTGACAATCAAGGCATTGCCCGCAGCAGTAATATGTTCCTTATCTTTCTCTCGCAAACGCACCGTACGCCCATTCGAATCGGTCATATAGGGACGGAACTCCCCCTTTGCATCCCCGAGCACCTCGACTGTATCCAGGAACGGAACACCATTTGCCTGGCATACAGTTCTCTGCGTATCAGCTGTATTCTTCAGAAGTTTTGCGTATTTACTCCCCATGGGCGGCATGCCGACCCACAACAGATCACAGTTGTACTTGCGCGCTATATCTATGATTTCCTTTGTCCTGATGCCATAGGCCTCACTCCATTTTTCAGGATTATTCGGATAAACAACTCGATTCCCCATGCGAATGGCCAGACCATCATTGGCACCGATGAAGACTACTATCGCGTCCGGCCGAGTGTTTTTTACGGTGTTCTCCATGTTTAACGGCCAGTTGAAATACTCAGGCCTGCATAATCCTGTCGAGAATTTTGCCGTCAGGAAGAAATGTAAACCGTTACGATTCCGCATAGCCCGGTACGTTGCAGGGCCCAGATCCTCCATGAGCGAGTCACCCATAAGCATGATACGGTAATGCACCGGGTTTTCTTTATTGAATGCCACCATATCCTGAAGCGACGGTTCAATCTCCGGCTGCGGCTCCGGCTGCGGCTCAGGCTCCGGCGCAGGGGCTGGTGCCGGCTGCGGGGCGGGAGTGGGCTCCGGCTGCAGTGCGGGTGCAGGCTCCGGCTGCGGCTCAGGAGAGGGTTCTGGTTGTGGAACGGAGGTGGGTTCCGGCTGCGGGGCGGGCTCCGGCTGAAGAGGCGGCTCAGGACGAGGCCACGGCTCTTGAGGAACATTACGTCTCTTGAGCTGTTTCCATCTCTTCCTGTTCCCCCTGTACTTTAATCGTCTGGGGTATGAACTACGAATCCGCCGTCTGGTGAGTTTCCGTACCGACTTTTTCCAGACCAAGCCAAGGCGGTTCCTCACCCGGACCCTGGGTGCTTCCACCTCTGCTGGTTTCACCTCGACAGGCGGCGCTGGCGGCTCTGCCTCCGATATCCCGGCAGACTGTTTCACGGGTTCCTCTTTCTTTTCGGAAGGAGTCTCTTTCTTTTCCTCAACCGGCGGCTCTATCACCTGCTCCGGGGCGGGTTCGGGTTCTTCTTCTGCTTCCTCAGTAATCTGAAAATCGGGTTCATCGTCCGGGAATTCCTCTTCCTCGCCCTCCGATGCGCCCAGACTCGTATATAAATCTTTCTGCAGCTCAAACCACTGCGGCAACCCTGTGTAGCGGCTGATACTCCGGAGAATCTCTGGTAGTTCCATCTGCTCGGGGTACTTGCTCTCCAGCTGCTGGGCGTACTCATCTATATTCTGCAAGCCAATGAGAAACGCTGCCAGGATGGAACCCAGGCAGATTTTCACAGGCTGTGGCAGACGTGGCAACATGTCGCTTATATCAGAAATCGAAATAGATAAACGGCAGCATACCCTCCGGGCCCATCGCCAGAATACCGCCACCCAGCAGTCCGGCCACCACCGCCTGCAAGGCCCAGGGCAGTCGCGACATGGCTCCGGCGAAGCGCTTGAAGCAGACAGGGCCCACCCACTGCAGCACAAGCACCAGGATGATTATCAGCACAATCCGCGGGTCATAACCGGTATCCCCTTCCCCAGCGAAAACGCAATTGAATACAGCGCAAGCCTCATCAAATTCCCCGGCGCGGAAAAACACCCACAGCGCGGCCACACTGTGAAACGTGAGCAACCACGCCCGCACCTTTCCGGCTATGTTCCAGGCTCTGCCGCTCAAGCGCGCGAATATGCTCAACTTCTCACGGA
>JAZRKW010000085.1:0-40042 GCA_045646505.1 Akkermansia sp.
ATAACCGGAACCCCGACCAACGTGGAGGGGTGGCAGGGAAGCGCAGCTAAAACACTAAGCCGAAGCTTCTGCCACCCACTCCGCTACGCTCCGGGGTTCTGATATGTTTTTCATTTTACCCTGGGTTCCGCTGCTGACGCAGCTCCACCCAGGGCTATTATTATGTCGCCCTCTCAGAGGGCTCAAAATTCCTCGGGCTTTCAGCCCGGCAAAGTCCAATTTATCGAGATTAGTACTCAAACTTTGGGTCACGTGTGGCCACGGCATTTGAAAAGCAGCACAGCTCAGCAGGATGTAGAGCGACGGTATATCAGCGGGCAGCATATTCACGCGCCAGGCGGATATAGTCCTTCGCGTGGTCGATATTGGCCTGTTCTGTCTCCGGTGGCAGCTGTTTCACCACCTTGGCGGGAGAACCCAGCACCAGACTGTGAGGGGGAATAATGGTCCCCTTGGTCACCAGAGCATGCGCCCCCACAATGGAACCGTGCCCCACCACCGCGCCGTCCAGCACCACCGCTCCCATGCCGATAAGGCAGGCATCCTCCACGGTGCAGGCATGCAGAGTCACGCTGTGCCCCACTGTCACATATTTACCGAGTTTACAGCCGCATTCGTAATCCACGTGCAGACAGCAGTTATCCTGCACATTACTCCCCTCCCCTATCTCGATGGGCGACACATCGCCACGAATGGTGGCGTTATACCACACATTGCTCCCAGGGTGCAGCGTTACCCGCCCGATGATATCGGCACTGGCTGCCACAAAAGCAGGTTCATTCAGCTGCGGCATGACACCGCCAAAAGATTCTATAGCCATTGTTTCAGAATGAAGTACCACCGGCAAAGTATTGCGCCTTGCCGGTGGTTATAGGTTGTAAGATAATGTAGAGAAAAATTATCAGTCGCGGGGCTTCACCACAGCAATCTTGCCGGAGCGGGTCACCATATCCACATCATAATCGCTCATCAGGTCAAGGAAGCGGTTCAGACGGAAAGCACCACCGGAAATCTCGATAGTGAGCATCTCGCGCGTGGCATCGATTACCTGAGCGCGGAACATATCGCAAAGCTGCAGAATCTCCGTCTTGTGCTCTCCGAAACGCACACGCACCAGCACAATCTCACGGTACACGGTCGGGGCATTGCGATAATCAATCACCTCTACCACATTCACCAGCTTGCTGAGCTGCTTGATGACCTGGTCCAGCTTTTCATTGTCTTCCTTCACATCGATGGTCATGCGGGAGAACTTGGGGTCCTCGCACGGAGCCACGTTGAGGGAGTGAATGTTATAGCCGCGACCGGAGAACAGACCTGCTACGCGGGAAAGCACACCAAACTTGTTTTCCACGAGCACGGAAATGGTATTAATCGGTTTGTCAGTCGGCATAATGTGTATGGGGTGTAATCGTGATAAAGGATACCTGATACAACGCAGCACGTCAAGCAGTAACTTCCCACGCAGACGCAGTATTTTTTTCATCAACCCTCATTCTCGAGGCTCGCCGCTGCGGCGCGGGCCTGCTGAATGGCATCCAGCGCCATGAGCCGCTCATACGCGGCATCCGGCAGCACAATCTGCGGTGCCAGGCGTCCTTCACCATCGCATTTTCTCAACCATTCCAGCTCGCTGGCTTCCCGGCTTTCGGACCAGACAGATTCCAGATTCAGCTTCATATCCCCGATGCACAGATAAATATCCGCTAAGGGAGGTGCGGGAGGTGAAACAAAATCCGGTTCGTAAACAGAAGGGCGACCTTGCTCCAGCAGACCTTTCAGCTCGGCAACTGTCTCCTTCGGCATGGAGAAAGAAGACAACACGGCGTCATCCGAAAAACGAATCACGGCTACACTGGCAGCACAGGCATGCACCACAGCACCTTGCACCATGGTGGCACGTTCCTCAGCCTGCTGAGTCGGCGTGGATATGCAGCCGACCATCAACAGGGTGATGAGCGGGAAAATCATGGGGCGTTTCATGCGTTTTCTGTTTGCTGTGGTTCAGGTGTTGTTTCGGCGGATTCCTCCGCAGAAGCCTCGGTCTTCTTGCGGGGCTTCTTTTCTTTTTTTACGTTGAACTTATTGGCAGCGGCCTGGAAGCCCTCGCGCATCATCATGACCGTGGCTTCCTCTGCCTTGGAGAGGCAATCCTCAAGCAGCGGGCGTTCGTCCGGCGCAAATTTGCCGAGCACATGGCCCACCATCTCCTTCTGCCCCGGAGCACCGATACCCACGCGAATGCGCGGAAACTTCTCGCCGCCCAGGTGGGCAATGAGGGATTTCATGCCATTGTGCCCGCCGGCAGAGCCGCTGGAGCGCAGCTTCATAGTCCCCACGGGGAAGGAAATATCATCGTAGATGACCAGCACCTGCTCAGGCGCAAACTTATAGTAACGCATGATGGGCCCCACGCACTCGCCACTGAGATTCATGAAGGTTGTCGGCTTAATGAGCAGCACGCCCGGCCCGGCTGCCAGCTCGCCCTTGCGCGCTTTGTCGAGTTTCCACTCAGCCCCGAATCGACGAGCCAGGCGGTCCAGCACCATGAAGCCCACATTGTGCCGGGTCTCAGCATAATCGCGGCCTGGGTTGCCCAGGCCGACGATAATACGAATGGGAGAATCCATGGGATTGACAATTGACTATTGACGAATGACTATTGATTAGTCACTCTCAGGCCTGTGTGGAAGCGGCCAGAGCTTCCAGCGAGATGTTGCGGTTCACGGCATTCAGATAGGCACGGGCAGAGGCCTCGATAACGTCCGTAGCGGCACCCTTACCGGAAACCGGTTTGCATTCGCGGGCTCCGAACTGCACCTTCACTGTCACCTCACCCAGAGCATCCTGACCGATGGAGGTGGCACGCACATTGTAATCCACCAGAGAGCCCTTGCTCTTCGTGATGCGGTCAATGGCCTTGAAGCAGGCATTCACCGGACCGTTGCCGATGGCGCAGTCCATGAAGAGTTTGCCATCCTTCTCCAGCTGCACGGTGGCAGTGGGGCGGGCGGCAGAGCCGGCCACGAACTGAATATCCACCATCTTCCAGGTGCCGTCGCAGGTGTCGAGCGAGTCGTTCACCAGGGATGCGAGGTCATCGTCATACACAAACTTCTTGCTGTCGCCCACCTTCTTGAAACGTTCGAACACGTGGGTGATTTCCGAGTCGGAAAGATTATAGCCCAGCTTCTCAAGGCGAGCCTTCACTGCGGCGCGACCGGAGTGCTTGGTGAGCGGAAGCTCGGTCTCGCCCCAGCCCACTTCGGCGGGGTCGATGACCTCGTAGGTCTCGCGCTTGGCCAGGATGCCGTGCTGGTGAATACCGGAGCTGTGGGCAAAGGCGTTCTCACCCACGATAGCCTTGGAACGCTGCACGGAAAGACCGCTCATACTGGCCACCACGCGGCTGGTCTTCACGATTTCGCGGGTCTCAAGGTTGTGCGGCTTCTCGCCAGCTTCAAAACCGAAGGCCTCGGGACGGGTGGAGAGAGCCATAGCCACTTCCTCAATGGCGGCGTTACCGGCGCGCTCACCGATACCGTTGATAGTACCTTCCACCTGGCGGGCACCGGCTGTCACAGCGGCCAGGGAGTTGGCCACAGCCAGACCGATATCGTTGTGGCAGTGTACGGAAATGACAGCCTTATCGATATTCTTCACATTCTTGACCACATAGTCAATCATGGCAATGTATTCCTGCGGCGTGGTGAAACCCACGGTATCCGGCAGGTTCACGGTGGTGGCACCGGCTTCAATGACAGCCTCCACCACCTGGGCAAGATAGTCGTGCTCGGTGCGGCTGGCATCCTCGGCGGAGAATTCAACGTCGTTCACCAGGCTCTTGGCCAGCTTCACACCGGCTACAGCCATCTCGATGATTTCTTCCTTGCTCTTCTTGAGCTTGAACTCACGATGCAACGGGCTGGTGGCCAGGAAGGTATGGATACGACCACGGTCCCCGGCGGGAGCCACAGCAGCAGCAGCGCGGCGGATATCGTTCTCGACGCAGCGGGCAAGACCGGCAATACGGCATTTCTTCACTGTATTGGCAATGGTGAACACGGCCTCGAAGTCGCCATCGGAAATGCAGGGGAAGCCGGCCTCGATGATATCCACGCCTAGCTTTTCGAGCTGACGTGCTACTTCCAGCTTCTGACGGAGATTCATCGAAGCTCCGGGACACTGTTCACCATCGCGAAGCGTGGTGTCGAAGAATAAGACTTTGTCGCTCATACCAGACGTTTCTATTATTGTTGTTCAGGAACCCTCACTATACAGAAACACCACACAAAAGCAAGCGCATTTTGCGGCATTTTATAATATTTCTAAAAAAGAATCAGTTTCAGAGCCAGGGCTGCTTATATGATGCGCCAGAAGCGGGCAGAATTCCACGCTCCACCGGGGCTGCGGATGCGCGCCCCTGCCCCTCCAACACAGCGAAACCTGGGATATATTGAAACATAAAGGCATCCCCACGGAAAAACTTCAGAAACAGCACGGTAAATAGAAGTATGGGGTCCTGTCACCCGCGCGTTGCTCGGGGTTCTGGTGTTATTTATTGATATACCCCGGGGCTTGGGGCTTCGCGTCAGCCCTGTCGGGCTGCTTGCTACGCCCACACAGGCACGCCCCGGGCTACAGAAAGTGCCGCCCCTGTGGGGCTCAGAATACCACTCACGAAGCACACCAGACTGACAGAAACAAAAGGGATGTGCATTATTAGACTCTCGCTTTTGAAAAAACGAACAGTTTGCATAACCTCAAGTCCCGTCTGCTGGCGAGGCAATACGTTCCGTAGCCCGGCGCTGCGGATGCGCTCCCCTGCCCCTCCAACACAGCGAAACCTGGGATATATTGAACCATAAAGGCATCCCCACGGAAAAACTTCAGAAACAGCACGGTAAATAGAAGTATGGGGTCCTGTCACCCGCGCGTTGCTCGGAGTTCTGGTGTTATTTATTGATATACCCCGGGGCTTGGGGCTTCGCGTCAGCCCTGTCGGGCTGCTTGCTACGCCCACACAGGCACGCCCCGGGCTACAGAAAGTGCCGCCCCAATGGGGCTCTGAATACCACTCTCGAAGCGCACCAGACTGACAGAAACAGAAGGAATGCGTATTATTAAACTCTCGCTTTTGAAAAAACGAACAGTTTGCATAACCTCCAGCCCCGCCTGCTGGCGGGGCAATACGTTCCGTAGCCCGGGGCGTGAGCCCCGGGGGAACGCATCCATACCCCCCGAAACCCCGCCAACTGGCGGGGTGACAGAATACTTTTGACCGCGGCTTATCTTCCAGCACCGTTTATCAGAACGCACTGCCCCACCCATCATCAGCTCTCCGATTATCCTGTATACTTTGCTTCTATTAACACGTTTCCGTGGTTATATTCTCCATCAAATCTCAGACTAGCAGAAAAAACACTCAGAAAGTCAGATACTTCTTGTTTTTTACTCTCAATAATGTTATAAGGAAGATAAGGAATTCCCTGCGTCTCATGAAACTCTCATCTCTTTCTCTTCTGCTTCTGGCTGCATTCCTCAGCGCACCGCTGGCGAGCGCAGCGTCCACCTATCTGACCGAAGGGGTCAACCCCGATGACCTGGCGCATTCCTCACGTTTCTATGATACCGGGAAAGGGCACTACTGGCAGTGGTCAAGCACCTATGAAGAGATATTCAAGCATTATCAGGACACAGGGAATCAGTTCACATTCATGGGGGAACTGCAGGAACGCATACCTGACAGTGAAAAAAACAACATATACACCAGTGCATATAATTGGTATAAAGGCAGCTGGTCTCAAAACCTGAAAAGCGATGGCAACACCTGCTGGTACCAGACCTCTGCCAACCTGATTCAACACTGGCAGACATATTACGGAGTCTTTGCCCAGAACAGCGCCGAGCTCCCCTACGGAATGACATATAGCCGGGATTCGCTGGACCTGCTGGGCGGCACCCAGTCTCTGCGGGTCGCCATGGTCTTTTATGATAACATCGAAAATACTGGTGGCAATTTACAAACCGCCGCAGACTATTATTTCGGCGGTGCTGATTTAAGTTATATGCCCCAGAGCTGGAGCTATACCATTCCGGACAACATAGTCGTCTCAACCACCGGCAAAAACTTCAAGCGTACGAGCATCCCCACCGGTGGCACTGCCTCTGCAGGCGGCTATTTCAAGGACTATTTTCCCGCACCACTACAGGTGGGCTCTGATTTGGACAATCTGGCCATCATCTCCAAGCAAGTTTCAACTAACAACAGCGACACGGGCCAGGCACTGGTAGCCGCCATGGGCTGCTCCATTGCAGACGATGGCAGCATCCGGCAGGAGATCAAAGGACAGATTGCCTATCTCTCATTAAATAGCGGCGGTGTTGGTCATGCCATCACCTGCTACGGTTTCACCTTGAATGATGACAACACCATCAAGAGTCTCAAGGTAACAAACTCCGATGATGTCAAATACAGCTTATTTGACCTTTATGTAGACAGCTCGCTGCGGCTGTACACAGACGAAGCCTGCACGGAGCTCTGGGAATACGCAAAATACAACTGGAATATCGACGGCATCGAGAACATCCGCACACCGGATGAACTGGTTCAAATGTATGCAGAATACACCTCGAAGGAACGGAATCTGGAATGGAACGGCAAGCAAAACACCTGGAGTGACACCTACGACTCCACAACAGATGAGTTGCCCACAGCCTCCACCGGCTGGGAAGTATACGTCGATTCCCAGACAAATGATGCGCATGACCAATACTACAACACATATTATTCCGAATCTCGAGTAGCCGAATTCGGCAACCACGGCAGCAGCAACACCCAGGTCAGCGTAGCGGGCTCAGTACGCGCAGCCGGCATGGTTCTTTCCGCAGACCCCGGCGCAGATTACACCTTCACAGGAAGCGGAGCAAACACAGACAGCATCAATTTAGGAAGTGGTACACTATTTAAATCAGGCGCCAGTACCGATACACTCAACCGCATCTCCCTGCTGGCAAAAGCGGTTTCTCTGGAGGCAGGTGAACTCATCCTCGCCAGTGGGACTCAGCTTACGGCAGACACCGGCACGGTGAACACCAGCTCCACCCTCACGATAGCAGACAGCCGTGCCAGCATCTCTGAGCTTCAGGTGCAGAACGGCGGTACGTTCAAGGCCGCAGTGAACTCATCTTTCCTCGGTAATCTGACCCTTATGGAGGGAGCTACGCTCACCTTCGATTTAACCGACCTGAGCTCTGACAGTTATGTAATGTACTTCGACGGTCTGTTATCTATGACTGGAGAGACCTACCTCACCTACACCGGCCTGGAGGAAATGCAGGATTACACACCATCCAACATTTTCTATGATATCTGTCTTTTCCAATTCAGTGACCCGCAGACCATCGATACCACACTCTTCCTGGTATCGGAAGGTTTTGTCATGTACGATGCGGTATCTTTATCACTGATTCTGAGCATACCTGAACCCGCTACCGCCACACTTTCGCTGCTGGCGCTGACTGGGCTTTCCATGCGCCGCAGACGCCGCTGAGTCATACTGCAATTCTTCACATTCAAAGCCGTTGCTCATGTAAAAAGCAACGGCTTTTTCCATGTTATAATTATGTCAGCACCTATTCCTCAGTTTGACAGATTGACGATTTTTCACTAAGATTACCGCAGAAATTTTCCATACATGAAACCGTCTCGTCTATTTTTATTATCATTAGGTCTTTTTTCCTGCTTTGCAACAACTGCGACTGCATACGAAAATTTTAATTATACCGGCATCGCCTGGGTTAATGGAGTCGATGAAAACAGCGGCTGGTATGATGCAAATAAAATAGATAATAATGATGGAGATGCAGATGACAACATGTGCTATGCGGCCTCCGCTGCCAACCTTATTACCTGGTGGCAGAATCACGAACAAAGCCAGCATCTTACATCATCCGCCCCAAAACAACTGGATAGCATATGGGACACATTCGTCCAGAACAATCAGATCTGGGATGACGGCGGCGAGACTCTTTCCGCCGTCAACTGGTGGATTTCCGGTGTTTATGCCCCGACAACCGAAGATGACTATGGCCGCTATTATGTGCCAAAAGAATATCTACCGGAGGATTACTTACCCCTGACCCTTCCCCGCACAAATGGGTATTATTATGACCAGTGCGGCCTTACGCAGGACAATCTGGCAAACTTCCTGTCAGATGAATGGGTATATGGAGAGGATGATAGCGCCTCTGAAATTGATTTCTACGACCTGTTTGATTCCGGCATGGCTGTAGCGCTGACTATTAATTCAGAGCTCGATGAAGACTTCGCGCATGCTATCACGCTGTGGGGCGCAGAGTATACAGATGGCAAACTGGAGAAGCTCTGGCTGACGGATTCTGATGATTACGCAGATAATCCCAGCCTTTTCTCTGCAGATGTTACCCTTTCCGAAGATGGCAGCAAAATTTATTTTGATGATGAGGAGCTTTACGGGAGCCAGGTCTATATCAGTGGCGTATACAGTCTCGACCCGAACGAATCTGCCTCCTGGCAGATGGTCCCCGAACCTGCAACAGCCACGCTTTCCCTGCTGGCGCTCTGCGGCCTTGCCAGCCGCCGCCGCCGCAAATAAAGGTGAGCATCACGCCACGGCGTACAAATAAGCATTCATTCAAAAGCCGCTGCCAGATCAAAAGCAGCGGCTTTTTTCTTTTTCCCATAAAAAAGAGAGGTTTCACAGAATCTCTTTACCGGCAAATCTGAAAAAATCGCCTCAGCCCCCCGCCAGCCGGCGGGACGATACGTTTTGCAGCCCGGGGCCTACTTCCCCGGGGGGGGGGGGATTACGAGCTCAGCTATTGTCAGCAAAAGCCAGCTTGTTTAATATTCGGCGCAAATTACTTTAATTCATAAATCATTGCGTTACAAATCTTTAGAAGACATTCTTTCTGTATCAGCACGACGTTTTTTCTTGTTATAAGCCACCAATTATGATAAATAGGACAGCGGTGTTCGCATGGGTGCCATGGTATCCATACCGACACGAAACCAATTAATCAACATACACTAATCTTACATATATGAAAAAAGCATTTGTCTCTGCCGCTCTCACCGTTTCCGCATTTGTTCTCAGCAGCTGCGGCGCGCCTCTTATCGGTGCCGCCTACACCGACATCACCATTCCTGTAACGGCCACTACCGCAGCCGCCACCAAAGTTGGTACGGCCACCTCCACCACTTATCTTGCCCTGTGGGCTGAGGGCGATGCTTCCATCGAAGCAGCCAAGCAGAATGGCGGCATTACGACCGTTTCTTCCGTTGATACCAAGATTCACAGCATCCTGGGCATCTACACCACTTACACCACTACTGTGCGCGGCAACTAATACGCCCGTCAGATTGTCATTTGCAAATGAGCCAGGGGAACCTCATTCCCCTGGCTCATTTCTTATTATTCCCCAAACTTCAGCGGCAGTCAGGCTACGCCGTGACAGGACACCCACCTTGCATAGGATTTACTTACGCCGCCGGCGAGTCGTAAGCGCAACCAGAGCTATCAGACTCAGCGTAGTCGTAGTGGGCTCGGGGAGCATCTGCCAGGAAGAGCATGCACCGGCATAAATAGAACTAATCCCATATATATAGACGCCTGAAATCCCCTGCATCGCCATCAATTCGTAATATCCCATTTCACCCTCTGCATCAAAATAAATCTTACCATTACTTCCTGTTACTACGTCTATTGAGAAAAGCTCGTCGTAATACATCTCAGCGGAAGCGTCATCTGAATCGGTAACCCATAATTTTGAAAGGCTGCCGCTCTCCGTATATTCCGCCCCCCACAGCGTGATGACATGAGCCAGACCTCCTGAATCAGATTTAAGCAGCAAAGACACCCCTGCACCGCTCCCCAGTAAACGCCCTAAATCCGAGCCGGTGTAATCTATCGAAAAATCGAGTAATTTCTTCAACTCATCCTGCCCAAGCCCGTATTGATCATAATAATACCCGCCGAATGTATTAAGTGTAATCATTGCTGGGTTCTCTACCTGATTAAAAAGTGACCGCTGCGCCTCCCTCTCATTCGCAGGAGCATACACACCGGAAATCCACCAGTTGATAGCAGCCAGCGGATCTCCGCCTGATGCATGATTCTTACTATAGCTCAAATAAGTCGCCCAGATATCATCGACATGGGTCGGCGCAGATGATGTAAGCTGGCATCCATTCTGCCACCAGGTAATCAGATTTGAAGCAGAAGCCGCATAGCACATCATATCGTCCCGCGTATCATCCAGGCTTTTATCCACATCGTACCAGCCACTTGTCTGGGAAACACCCTCAGCCCATACCGTGCCGGTATATATCCCCGCGCTCCCAGGCTCAGCCGCAAAGCATATACCACCAGCCAGCCACAAAGCACCTATTACCTTATTCAACAAATTCATACAATTCATTCCTCATCAGCAAGACTACCACACACACCAGGAAAGTAAACAAAAAGATGTCAGCAGCCCTGGCGGAAAGAAAAAAACAATAACATTATCTGGTTCTTCTGAATATATCTTTTGCGTACTTATATTCAGATTCTATCAAGCTGGAATCCATGATAGAGATTCCATATTCTTCCATCAGAAGCAAAGCTTCCACTTCTCTCATATCACTGTAGGGATTACAAAACAGAATAAACATCCTGTCATGAGGGAATATGAAATGATTGGGCAATTCCATAATATCCGCAAATTCTTTTAACAATTCGAGATTTACATGGCCCATGGTATCCCATCGGGCAACAAATTCCTGTTCATTTCGTTTTTTTAATCTTTTTCTGTACCACGAATCGAGCCGTCTGGCTTTTCTCAGCTCAATACGATAATTGTACCATTTGCGCAATACTGCTACCATATCCATTTTACTCAAAATGCAACCGCGTCACGTCGCCATGTTACCAGAATCCGGCGGGCTCTGCAAGCTGTTAGCGCAGAGAAATGCAGCATCTGCATACGTGTCCCAAAGATATGAAACACGGTGATTTACGATTTTGGATTTACGATTTACAAATTGGAAATTAGCGGCTTACGTCGTTAGAATCACGAATGAATGCTTACTGCCGATGGTGAGGCTGGTGATACCCCACTATGATTTTTCATACAGAATACTATACCTTTATGTTGTTTAAGACTATTTTTTCATATTCTTTGGGACACGTATGCAGCAGCTGAGAATGGCATAGATAACACTTCACTCAGCAGACATGGTGTGTTAGACTGACGGTGACATATAGCACCATCTCCCTATGATTTACCTCGAAGAGTTTTCCATTCTCACACCTGAACAGGCAGAAAACTGGCTGAACAACAACTGCGACGCTCACTGCACAAAGCAGTACTATCCATTCCGCGTATTCGAGAGCCGCGTACCGAAGCTGGAACTGGGCAATATCACGATTCTGTACGGTGGCAATGGCTCGGGCAAAACGACTCTGCTCAACCTCATGGCAGAAAAGCTGGGGCTGCCGCGCAGCACCCCGTACAACCGCACCCCTTTCTTCGACGATTATGTGGACATGTGCCGCATGCGTATGGCGGGAGAAGACACAGGCTACCCCGAAAAAATTCCGTACGAAAGCCGTTTTATCGGCAGCGATGATGTATTTGAGCACATTCTGCGTCTGCGTGAACAAAACGATGCCCGCCACCTCGCCTCTGAACGAGCCGGCCGCCAATGGGGCGTAGAAAGCTACCGCCGCATGAAACTCAACTCCTACGAACAAGGCGGCTACGATGCTTTCATCACTCACATGAAAGCCCGCCACAGCACCCGCAGCCGCTTTGTTCAGGAACGAGCCCAGGCGGCTGAGCGCGAATATTCGAACGGCGAAAGCGCCTTCATTTATTTCACCCAGGCCATATCGGAGCGAGGGCTCTACCTGCTGGATGAACCGGAAAACAGCCTTTCCCCCAACCTCCAACTGGACCTCGTAGAGTTCCTCTCCTCCAGTGCAGTGTGCGGGGCTCAGCTGGTTATTGCCACCCACTCACCGCTGTTGCTCAGCATTCCCGGGGCACGTATATACGACCTCGATCATCGGCCTATAGGTCTCCGCCCCTGGTACGAGCTGGAAAATGTACGACTCCTCTTCGATTTCTTCAACGAACACCGAGGGCTGTTCCTGGACAAATGACCCAAAAACGCAATTCCAGTGTTGCGTCATTTTGTTGTCAGTGCTTTATTTTTCAATTCCGGACGATAGAAGTATCATAATCAGCACCAAAAGATTACGAAGAAGGCTGGCAACAAAATCATCAAGACAACATTGTGCATCTTGCCGGCAGGTGGCGGTGTCTATTGGTGAAAGCCTCACAGGCTGATGCTCCTCACATACCGGTCTCGCGAGCGACTCTGCAACAAACAGTTTTTGACAATGCAGCCATCACGAAGGCCCGGCTCGGGATGGCCTTGAAAGAATAACACGATGGATATGCTCTTATCAATCCGTCGTTATCAGTTTATAACCACCACTCATACCATTTCTGATTAACTCCTGAAAACGCAGCTTTGTTATCAGCAGCGCGTTGGTATCATTGGCTGCAATTCTTCGCGCGGTACGCAAAAGGTCATTATGAGCAGCCTCGCGATCCTTCGTTTGCAGACGATTCCAGATACCGTCTTCTTCCATTATCTTGAGCTCTCCAACAGGATCCATCGCTATGAGTGCCACATTCGGATTACCCAGCTTTAACACACCAGGAGAGTTCCATGAGACATCTACCCCCTCCAATGAAGCATCCACGCCATAGAAGCATTTGTACTTGCTGAACAGTTTAATGCTTTTGGTGGAGCCCACCCAGGTG
Organism: Akkermansia sp.; assembly: GCA_045646505.1. GTDB lineage: Bacteria > Verrucomicrobiota > Verrucomicrobiia > Verrucomicrobiales > Akkermansiaceae > Akkermansia. The sequence continues at coordinate 12,859 of JAZRKW010000085.1, forward strand.
GTGGAGTATTCGTAAGATACGTCCTGTTCCTGCTCCCAGAGCACATACATCATCACCGGTCTCCCCTGTCCCGTTTTAACCTCTATGGTGGTCAAGCCGGAGGATGCCAGAATTTTTTTCACGAATTCTTTTGCATCATTGTAACCCGTTACTATACCCTCTTTCAGCCCGGCATAACTTGCATTATAGAACAGATACGCCAGAAATCCTATCAAAATCGTCACCGCTACGCCCAACACAGCAATACACTTTGCCATGCTGAAGGGAGGTTTCGGGGCGGCCGTTACTGTTGCCACCACTTCTTGTTTTGTCGTGTTACTCATGATTTTCGTTGTTGCTCAGATTTTTTCTGTAAGTCTGCACGGCAAAGCCGAATGCACCGAGGATGAAGAAGAGGTCATCTATTTGCCCGGGGCCGATGAGAGCATCCGGTATGAAATCAATGGGGCTAATTAGATAGAGCAGAGCCAACACACCAAGCAACATACTGAACTTACCCCGTATACCGCTCTTGTGCAAAACTTGAAAAAAATAACGAACCGTAGGTAATTTTGAACTCATAAACGCTTTCATTATAGTCTGCCCCAAACAAAAAGCAAATCTTTTTAATCAGCCAGGCTGTTCAAAAAGCGCTTTAAAGGAAGATCGACAATAGCAGAAATAATCCCGTAATTACACAGAGCGGCGGACCGCTCGTTACGCGAGCGCCCAAATGGGGCCGCCACCCGCTTTCGAACCTTGTTCTCACCCCGCCGAAAGAGGACAAAAAAGCGCACCATGATGGTGCGCTTTTTTGTGCTAGCCTTTTTGTGACTGTGATTTTTAGTCACTCTAAAACATTGCTTATAAACGAATTGCGAAAATTGACAACATTTTCTGAAAATTACCCTGAAATTCACCTCGACTCATAACGGGGTGCAGACAGATTCGGAAGGGTTTTATTGTCAATATTTTACAAAGCACGTTAACATTACCTGTTTGCATTCATATCGCCCCAATTAAAAATAAATATGTGGCGCATCGATAACCTTGTGTAAGCACTCAACCAAAAGCTCCATCTGGCATTACCAAAATGGAACTTTTGAATTTACTGTTGTATAATGGCGTTATTGCTTCTCCTGCATATGGAAACCTACTACCTTGCTATCCTTATCGAATTGAACCGTTGCAATATACGTAAGCTCGAGTCCATAGGCATTCTTTGCAGAAAACTCGATTGTAATTTCATTGCAGCTGGGAGTTGTACGTGAATTGAACACGCCTAGCTCGTGTCTGTCGTACGTTGAGGGAAAATTAAGCTGGCTCTTAATAACCTCTTCTGCCATGACTTCATGACGAACCAGTAGCGGTGCCAATTTTTCTTGCTCGCTTAAGGCTGGCCCGTTTTCCATCAACTCATCTTCTGAGAAATAGAATTTCGTGTAATTTTGTGCCCATACGAAGAATACAAGCTTATCCTTAGTACTACGCTCTAGGGACAAGTCTACAGTCATAACGGCATCACATTTCTTGTTTTGTGCCGCCTTCTTTGCGGCTACAGGCATGAGTTTATTGGCCTTTTTGATGTTATCCAATCCCAACTTCTTAAGTGTTTTAGAAAATCCCGCATCCTGCAAAGCTTGTTTAGTTTCAGGGTAGGTAAATATTGCGCCATCCAAGATGGGAGCTTCATAGGGTTTCTCAACCTTTTTGATTGAGGGAAGTGGCTTAGGCGTGTTTTCAGCAGCTTTTTCTATTTGAGCAGGTGTTGTTTCATCTGACGTTTCTGGTGTCGATGCTGTCGCAATATCTGTTTCTGTCGTTGTGGCGGCTGTTGCTACATCGTTTTCTATCTGCTTAGGCTCCGCTTCTGGGGATGAAGTCACAATAGCTGAGATGAATAAACCGTAAATAGCCAGCCAGATAATGAAAAGTAAAGAGGCTTTACTCTTTTTGTATCCTTTGAGTTTCTTTCCGTTCTTATCGGTGAACGAATTGGTGAGAATCCTCAGAACATCTATTGCGCTCCAGATAAAGTACAAGCCGAAGGTGAAGAATAAAATCAGCCCAGTCCAAATGCGCCCCGTATAGAATCGATGAAGACCACACGGAACCGGAATGATGCTAAGAATTGCAGTTACCATGAAGGACTTCTCTCCGACCGAATCGGCGGTTTGATGTTCAGCCAATGGAATGTGAGGTATTGGTACGCTAGGAGTATTAACAGTAGGAATGACTTGCGGAGCCGTAGTTTTAGATTCAAGCTCCTCAGCTGCGGATTCGACAACTTTAGTGCCACAGTTAACACAGAATCGGGCTTCCTGAGGAAGTTCTTTTCCACAATTTGAGCAAAACATGATGTTAAATGGATTTAATGTTAATAATAAAGCTAGAGATTAGAAGCCAGCTCATCCGCATTTTTTACAGTTATCTCCGCTAGGCTTTGTTGTATACCGACCTTTTTTTGTTTTTCCGTAGTAACGACTAAACTGGCGCCTTTCTTTCGACACTTAGGAAGCTAATTTAAGCCCCTTCTTCTCGTGTTCATCAGGCGTATGTGCGTGTTATATCACTCTGTATCCTCGGATGTCAATCCATTTTTGGCGCGATTTTGTAGCGTAGGCTCTGCGTGTAATGCTGACATGAGGTGCTACAAAAATGCCCAAGCCCTTATTCTTGTTATCTCCCCACCATAACCCGCCTGCAGCGAAATCTCGGTACTCCCTGTTACGACAATGCAAGGGATTCTCACATTCCTGGATGATATAGATATCGCCCGAAAGCTTCCGGATTTCCGGAAACTTCTCGCGGAACTTACCCTGCGCATTCCAGCTGATAATCCTCATGCAGATGCTGGGAGTATAATGAAAAAGGAGCGGTAAGCCAAGCCGGGGATTCATGAACAAGTTCTCAAGGGGGTAAAATAGAAATGCCCCCGGTGACAAGTCGGAGGCACTTCAGGAGAATTGTTTATCAGCGCACAATGTTCTGATGACCTTATTATAGTCAATTGTGACCTCTTGTCAATAGATTGACGGAAAATTCATCATTATTTTTCGCATCCGGCGACATGCACCCGGTCGTTTGTCAGGCGACCGGGTGGAGCCTATTACTCATCAGAGGTGCCGAAGCACAAACAGAGTTACCTGTATAATGAGCAATGCAAGCTCAATCATGTCTATTGTGCGCATGATATGTCTCCTCCAACCTGGTTCTCTGCTGTTCCGTACCCTTGCGGACACATCACTTCAGCGGACAGGGCTGGTATACTCCCCGCTGAGAGGTGTCGTGGCCACCTACCAGCCGAAACTGATAGCGGAAGAGCGCAGAGAGTCTAGCATATAGCCATCACCCATTCAAGTCTGAGCGGGTTATACTTTTGACATCCCGGCAATGTGACTGGAACCGCACGAGTCTAAGCGAGTCCTTTTGGCTGCAAAACGGGGGTAAAATGGATTCAAAATCGGCTCGGGTAGTCCGGTTTGCGTTATGAGTTGCGTTTTTATAACCCGCTGAAATCCAGGCACAAAAAAAGGAGCGGTCGTTGCCATTTTGTCTTGGTTACGACCGCTCCCATAATAGGGCCGGTGGGGTTGATTCGGGCTCGCCTCACGCGCCCTCACCCCTGACGGGGCAAACAGCAGAGCTGTTTGTCCAAGCGGGCTTACCGCTCGCTGCGCGAGCGCCCAAACGGGGCCGTCGCCCGCTTTCGAACCTCGTTCTCACCCCGCCGGAATAAAGCAAAAAAAAAAGCACCGTAGCGGTGCGCTTTTTTGTGCTAGGGCCGGTGGGGTTCGAACCCACGACCAAAGGATTATGAGTCCTCTGCTCTAACCGCTGAGCTACAGCCCCGCGCAGAGTGTACAGAAGCGATGAATAAGATGCAAGCTAAAAATAAGGATGTTTTTGTCATGAGCAGAAAACATGCTGATTTCCACTGAAGAAGACCCCCCAAGGCCAGATTTATTATTAGTTAACAATCAGACATATACAGACACCGCTCCGGCAGGACAAGTGACAAAGGCAAAGGCAAGAGCGACAGCTCAGGATATTGGAATCAGATAAGGGGGAGGACTGATTCAGTGGCGGCTTCCTGCGCAGGGGCTTCGATTGCGGAAGGGACCGTGCTGCGGTGAGGCACCGTGTGCACGGGAACTTCCTGCTGAAGCTGGATATCAAGGCCAATCACCCCTTCAAGAGCAGCATTTCCATAGTAATCGGCATCGGCAAGGCGTTCGAACTGAGCATCGAGGCGCAGGAATATATCCTGAGCAAACTCTGCTGCGACCATTTCCATATCTTCCTCTGCAAGTGTAGAGAAATCGCACTGGCGGAGACTTTCGACAGCGGCGCAGATATCAGGAGCCAGAGCGGCGGCAGATTCGGCATCGACCACGCGGGCCAGCATATCAACCAGGGAATCGGTCTGGAGTCTGACACGGTGCAACAGTGCAGAATTTTCAGGAGAAATCTCGTTTCCGTCCATATTCTCATCGGCTGCGTCAGTGGCAGAGGGCTCCATTTCCGCAGACTGTGGTTCACCATCTTCCGGGGCGATAACAGAAGAAGTCGCGGCGGCATTTTCTTCCGCCATGGCAGCTTCAATAAGCTCAGCCGGCATGGAGGCGAACTCATCATCCAACGGAGCCACACCCGGCGCGGGTTGCGCTGGAGCCACCGGCAGATTTTCTGCGAAAACAGAAGGCAGCAGCAACGCAACAGTAAGACAGGTAAAGAAATGGCGGTATATCATATCCGGGTGGGCTTATAGCACGGCAGAGTTTGCCCGGCAAGCAAAATTTCAGGGAAATAAGGAGATTCCACCGATAAAGGCAAAAAAAAAGCGTTTCATCATGAACTGAGAGATTGACGCGAGGGGGGGGATTGGTGTAGACTGAAAAAAGAGGCGCAGATTGCGCAACTAACGCGTTATTCACTTCACCATCTTACTTCCGTGTACTCGAACGAAGACTTTCTCCTGCAGCTCCTGGTAGAAGCCGGAGCAATCGATGAGGGAACTCTCGATTCCATCCGCATGCAGCTTTCGCCGCTGGATAATATTTTCGAATATCTTATCGAAAACCAGTATCTGACCCACGAATACATCGCCCAGGTTGCAGCCGCCAACTCCGGGCTGGAGTATGTGGATGTCACATCATTTGAAATAGACCCCGGCATCATCGCGACCGTGAAGGGCGAGCTTGCCCGGCGCGTGAAGTTCCTGCCTCTGGGGGATGATGGTTTTTCGCTTCAGGTGGCGATATGCGACCCGTTCGACATGCAGACAATGGATAGTCTGCCGCAGTTCCTGGGGCGCGATGTCAGTTTCTATGTAACGACAGAACCGCTGCTTCAGAAAGCGCTGGACAAATATTATCCGGAGAAGAAGCAATATGCCAAGGGCGATACAGAAGGCCCCATCATCGAGCTGGTGGATAATATGTTCAACGATGCGCACGAGATGCGCGCATCAGATATTCACATTGAGCCCATGGAAGACCGGGTGCGACTGCGTTTCCGCGTGGACGGCCGCCTGGTGGAGGTCGCCAACCACCCGAAGAAACTGCTCGGGCCGATTGTAGCCCGACTGAAGGTGATGAGCACCTCGATGAGCATAGCGGAGAAGCGAGTACCGCAGGACGGACGTATTGAAATGGACCTGAGAGACGGGGCGCACATCGACCTGCGTGTGAGCACCGTACCCACGAATCATGGTGAATCAGTGGTGATGCGTATTCTGGATAAGTCTGCGCTGGCACTGGGTCTGCCGCAGCTGGGCTTCCTTTCAGACGATGAAGCGACCTTTGACCGTCTGGTCACCCTGCCCGACGGCGTTATTCTAGTGACGGGGCCGACCGGTTCCGGCAAGACCACCACGCTGTACGCCTGTCTGAACCACCTGAACCGCCCGGACAAGAAGATAATCACCGCAGAAGACCCGGTGGAATACGAGATGAGCGGCATTAACCAGGTGATGATTCGCACAGAAATCGGCATGACATTCGCAGCCGCTCTTCGCGCCATGCTGCGTCAGGCTCCGAACATCATCATGATCGGTGAAATTCGTGACGGGGAGACCGCAAGTATCGCCATTCAGGCAGCCATGACCGGTCACCTCGTCCTTTCCACACTGCACACGAATGACGCGCCGTCATCAGTAGCACGTCTGGCAGACATGGGCGTGGATCGTTTCCTGATTGCCTCCGCCGTGCGAGCCATCATGGCACAGCGCCTGTGCCGCAGCCTGTGCTCCTGCAAGGTGGATGGGCAGCTGACAGAGAAACAGGCCACAACGCTGGGCATAGATATTTCCCGCGCCGTGAAAGTACCGCGCCCCGGCGGCTGCGACAAATGCCGCGGCAAGGGCATGAAGGGCCGACTCGGCATTTTCGAAATCTTTGAAGTAACGGATGATGTGCGCGGGCTCATCAACTCCGACCTCACCTCTGCCCAGCTGCGCAAGCGGGCCCGAGAGCTCGGTATGCGCACACTGCGCGAAGACGGCATCCGCAAAGTACTGGCCGGTCTGACCTCTGCTGAGGAAATCATCCGCGTAACCACCGGCGACGCCAGCTAATTTCCACCCCACACCAATTTACTACAGATATGAACAACGAGGTTGCAATTGATGTTTTCATCAACAACGGCATGCTGGAGCGTTCCGTTGCAAAGGACATTATGGACGAAATGTCCAACAGTGGTAAGGAACTGTGGGAAACGCTGATTGATTTCGGTATTCTCGGCTCCCCGGAAGATTACTGGAATGTCATCGCCATGGAGGTCGGTGCCCAGTATATCTCCCTGGCAGATTTCACGCCACCGGAGGAAGTGCTCAACATGCTGCCCGGGGCGCAAGCGCGTCTGCACGGTGCCCTGCCCATCGAATACCGTGATGGCGAAGGTCTGTACGTGTGTCTGGAAGACCCGCTGAACCCGCAGACGGTGGATGACCTGCGTATAGCCACCGGACAGGATATCTACCTGTATGTGGCAGCAGATTATGAGGTGCGCGCCCGCATCACCGAGTGCTACGGCGGTGCCGAGGCCGCCATGAACGACCTACTGGCCGAGCTTGACACGATGAGCGTGGGCAGCAACGACGGCGCAGAGGAAGCCAACGCCGCACCGGTTATCAAGTTTGTGAACCTGGTGATTATGCAGGCCATCAAGGAAAAAGCATCCGATATTCACCTGGAGCCGTTCGAAACCGAGTTCAAGATACGCTACCGCGTGGACGGCGCTCTGTACGAAATGGCACCGCCGCCCGTACACCTGGCAAACTCCGTGATATCGCGCGTGAAAGTGATGGCCGGCATGAACATAGCAGAACGCCGTGTGCCGCAGGACGGTCGAATCGTGATGAAGGTCGGCGAAGCCGGCGTGGATATGCGTGTGAACTCCCTGCCCACGCAGTACGGCGAATCCGTTGTAATGCGTGTTCTTGACCGCAACAGCGTGAGCCTGAATCTGGATAACCTGAACCTTTCTCCTCACCTGCATGAGTACATCATCGACACGGTGAACAAGCCCAACGGCATCTTTGTGGTAACAGGCCCCACCGGTTCCGGTAAGACCACCACCCTGTACGCCGCTCTACGAGAAGTGAATACAGAAGACTCCAAGCTTCTTACTGCTGAGGACCCCGTGGAATACGATATCGACGGAATCGTGCAGGTACCCATCAACGAGGCTATCGGCGTGACCTTCCCCCGCGTGCTTCGCGCCTTCCTGCGTCAGGACCCGGACCGTATTCTCGTGGGCGAAATTCGTGACAAGGACACGGCGCAGATTGCCATCCAGGCAGCTCTGACCGGTCACCTTGTGCTTTCCACACTGCACACGAATGATGCCGCCGGTGCCGTAACCCGCTTTGTGGATATGGGCGTGCAGCCTTTCCTTCTGGCAGCCACGCTGCTGGGTGTGCTGGGGCAGCGTCTTGTGCGTACCATCTGCCCGTACTGCAAGACCCCCTACAAGCCATCCAATGTCCTGCTGCAGCAGCTGGGTATCAACCCGCAGCTCATCGGCCAACAGCAATTCTTCACCGGTGCCCGCTGCGACAAATGCGCCCACACAGGTTACAAAGGCCGCAAGGGCATTCACGAGCTGCTGAATGTGACAGACCCCATCAAGGAACTCATCACGCAGAATGTGCCCTCCATCGTGCTGAAGCAAAAAGCAATCGAACTGGGGATGACCACTCTGCGCGAAGACGGAATCCAGAACATCTTCGAAGGCAATACCACCATCGAAGAAGTGCTGAAATACACCTAATGGCTTGACGCAGCACCTCACATCTGCTATTTTTTACATAACGATATTTTCCCACAAACTTACATCACGCCATGCCTAATTTCAAATATACCGCGCTTGACCAGAACGGCGCTGAAAAAACAGGCTTTGTTACAGCTGATAACAAGATAGCCGCCATGGAGATGGTGCGCGCCCAGGGGCTGCTCGTACGCGAATGCGAGGAAGCCAAGGGTGGTGCCACCGCCTCTGCCACAAAAAAAGATAAAGGCAAGAAAGAAAAAGGCAAAGGAAAGAAGAAGGACGGAGGAGCCAAAGGCAAAGCCGGTGGTGCCGTGAAGCAGAAAGAGCTCATGGTATTCACCCGCCAGCTTGCCACGCTGATTGATGCAGGTCTGCCGCTGCTGCAGAGTCTGAACGTACTCAGCAAGCAGGAACCGAACCCGAACCTGCGCGCCACAATTGTCGCGCTGGGTGAATCTGTGCAGGGCGGCTCCACTTTCTCCGAGGCTCTTTCCGCCTATCCGAAGATGTTCAATAAGCTCTTCGTAAATATGGTGAAAGCCGGTGAAATCGGCGGTGTGCTTGAAGTGGTGCTGAAACGTCTGGCTGAATACCAGGAAAAGGCAAACCGTCTGCGCTCCAAGATTACCTCAGCCATGGTGTACCCCACCATCATTCTGGTCATTGCAGTCGGTATTCTTACCTTCCTGATGCTGGTTATCGTGCCGAAGTTCAAGGAAATGTTCGAAGGCCAGAACATGGAACTGCCCGGTCTCTCCCAGTTCGTGTTCAACTTCTCTGACAACTGCATGGCAGACAGCCTCATTCCCTTTGTGCCGAATGCCGTGCTCTTCCTCGTCCTTGTCGCTGCCGGCATTGTGGGTGTCTCCATCTGGAAACGCACGCCGAAAGGTGGCCGCACAGTAGACGCCATGGTACTGAAGCTGCCCAAGATTGGTGATCTGACCCGAGTCAGCGCAGTGGCCCGCTTCTCCCGCACATTCGGTACTCTTGTGTCCTCCGGTGTGCCGATTCTGCAGGCTCTGCTCATCACCCGCGACACTGCCGGCAACGTGATTGTGGCCGATGCCGTGACCAAGATTCACGATGCCGTACGCGAAGGTGAATCCATCGTGACCCCGATGAGCACCTGCGGTGTATTCCCGCCCATGATGATTTCCATGGTGGATGTGGGTGAAGAGACCGGTCAGCTTCCGGACATGCTCATGAAAGTGGCCGAAGTGTACGATGAAGAAGTGGACAATACCGTGACCGCCCTTACCGCCATGCTCGAACCGCTCATGATTGTGTTCCTGGCAGTAGTAGTGGGTAGCATTGTGCTTGCCATGTTCATGCCGATGATGGAAATCATCAAGAACGTGTAAACCAGTCACTCCGGATAAAATCTGCCCGCTTATGAAACTGAATCAACAGTTGAAGAAGGGTTTCACCCTCGTGGAAATTCTCGTGGGTGTGGGAATTCTGGCCATGCTTGCTGCCGGCATGTGGGTAGCAGTGGCCAGTTACCAGAATAAGAAGTTCGTCAAAAAAGCCGAAACGGAGATTACGCTGCTCGAAGCAGCCATGAACGAGTACCGCACGGACAACGGTGGTCTTCTTCCCTTCGGCCGTGGTGATGAAGAAAGCTCCAGCATCATGTACCAGGCACTCTCCTGCGACTATGATGGAGACGGTGAGCCGGATGACGAAAACGGTGTGACCCGCATGCCGTATTGCCCGACCTTCAATGTCATCAAGAACACAAAAGAAGCAGAACAAGGTGAAGGCATACCGGTACTTCGCGCCAGTATCCGCACCCGCGATAAAGGCAAGCGCAAACTATTAGTGGTGATTGACCCCTGGGGCAAGCCTTACCGCTACCGTCTGGGCTGCGAAGCTGAAGACGACAAAGGTAAGACCGGAGCAGGTATCAATGCCGATTTCGACATTTTCTCCCAAGGTCCGGACGGCAAGGGAGACAGCACCAACAAAAAAGCAGAAAACGAGGATAATATCTCCAACATTAAACTCTGGTGATTTAACCAGACACCATATATGCTCCCTCATTCTTACAGGGTTTTTCTCTCAGCAGCCAGCGCCATACCAGCGCTGGTTGTTGCATCTGTCCCCCCGCAGGCTGACCGCGCAACCCAGCCAGCCGCAAAGCTGGTCAAACGAGTCACCCCGGAATTTTCCGGGAAAGTCACATTCAGTCTCAACGCAGAATCAAAACAGCCGCGCATCTCGACCCAGGACGGCAAACTGCACATCTGCGCAGCAAATGTGCGTGAATGCATCCGCGCGTATGGCTACTACCTGCGTAAATTCGCCCGTGTGCATTTTTCCTGGAATGGAGATAACACCAAAGCCGCGCGCTTTGTGCTGCCGGAAAAGAGCATCACAGTGCCGGAAGCCCTACCCTTCAACTACGCTTTCAACTACTGCACCCTGAGCTACACCTGCACCCACTGGGACAGAGCCAGATGGATTCAGGAGATAGACCGCCTGGCACTGGCAGGTTACTCTCATGTGCTGGTCACAGCCGGTCTGGAGCGGGTCTGGCAGAATTTTCTGAAAGAGATTGGCTACCCGCAGGAAAAGATTGCCAGTTTCATCCCGAACCCAGCCTATGCCGCCTGGTGGAACATGGGCAATCTGGAAGGCGAAGGCGGCCCGGTAAGCCCGGTCATCATCGAGAACGAAGCCCGATTAGGCCATTTCCTGGTGAATCGAATCCGGGAATTGGGGATGGAACCCGTGCTGCAGGGCTATGTGGGCTTCCTGCCCCACGATATGCCCGCCGACAAAGTGAATGGCAAATTGATACTGCAGGGCAAATGGTGCGGGTACTATAACCGGCCCGCCATCCTGCTGCCCACAGCAAAGGATTTCCCGCGTCTGGCAGAGCTGTGGTACAAGCATATCAAGTCGGTATACGGATACCAGGGCAAATTCTTCGGAGGAGATTTATTCCACGAAGCAGTCATCCCGAAAGGCACACCTTTCACCCCGGCAGCAAAAGCAGTACAAAGAGCCATGCAGAAATCGGCACCAGGCTCTACCTGGCTGATTCAAGCCTGGGGGCACAATCCCCACCCCGACCTGGTAGCCGGCACCGACCCGAAGCACACCATCATCCTGGCTCTGGATAAAGACATGAGCCCGGGGCACAATATTTCACGCAACTACAAGGGGCGACCCCATGTCTGGTGCGAACTGCTGAACTTCGGCGGCAACCACGGCATGTACGGCGGTGCTGAACTACTGGAAAAAATGAGTGGGAATGCGGCAGGTGCCATCGGTATCGGCCTGATATCCGAAGGTCTTGAAACCAACCCGCTTTACTACGCCCTGCTCACAGAGCGTCTGAACAACCGCGAGGTCATCGACCGCAACGCGTTCCTCAAGGAATATCTCACGAATCGCTACGGCAGCGCCGGCAGTGACCTTCATAAGGCCTACAATCTATTACTCAACAGTGTATATGCGCCAACCAGGCTGCAGGAAGGCTGCCAGGAGAACATTCTCTGCGCCCGCCCCAGTCTGACTGCCCAGAAAGTCTCCACCTGGTCCAACCCCAACAACTACTACGACAAAGCGAAGGTTCGGGAAGCAGCAAAGCTGCTCCTGAAAGCGGGACGGAAACGCAAGCTCGGCGAGCTACGCACCTACCGCCATGATCTTGCAGATGTCGTCCGACAGGTGCTGGCCGATGAAGCACGTATACAGCTGCCAAAAGTCAAGGCCGCCTATGATGCAAAGAACCCTAAAGCCTTTGACAAAGAAGCCGCAGCCTACCTGCAACTTATCCGCGACACCGCAAATATCCTTGCCACCTCTGAGGATTTCCTGCTGGGGCGTTTCCTGCAGGGAGCCGAGAGCAAAGGTGGCAAAAACGCAGAAGCCCGCAGGCAGATGCGGAACGCCCTGCTCCAGCTCATCACCACCTGGACTCCATCTAACGGCATGCTCAATGACTACGCCCACCGGCAATTTTCCGAGCTGATGAGTGAATATTACCTCAAACGCTGGGAAGCATTCTTCGCGGTGAAACGAGCTGAACTCAAAGGCCAGAAGCTTGAGGGCGAAGGCGGCCGCTCCGCCACAGAGACAACAGAAAACAATGGCGAAAAGGTAAATACCAGTTACGAACTCAGTAAGTCTGTCGATGCCGTGGAACAAGGGTTCAGAAAATCTGCCATCAAACTTCTCTCGACCCCCAAAGGCGATATTATCAAGACCGCCACCCGGATTCTCCGAAAATATTGAAGCGGCTTAGTTTCTATCCATCATAAAAAAAGAGACAGGGAGATTTCCCTGTCTCTTTTTTAAATCCGGATTATTTCTGAAAAACTTTCCTGAACTTATTCTTAGCCTTAATCTTAACCTTATTCACTTCATTATCAATACTGAAGGGATTTTCTTCCGCATCATCCACGATTGATTCCCCCTCCCCCTCAGAGAAAGTGACACAAACATAGCGGGTCTTACCAGCAGCAGACGGCAGATACATTTTGCCGGGAATCACGGCCCCTCCCGCTGCAAAATGCTCATTGTATGCCTCCTTGAACTTCTTTGCACCGGGGTATTTCTTTATCTTGGCACCCATGAAGCGTTCACCGGCAGCGAAGGCTTTATCCGCAGCTTTCCAGAACTTTTCAGCAGAAGTAAATGTCTTGATTGTCACGTCACACACTTCCGGGGTCTTAGGAAAAACCGGGGAGGTTTCCTTCAACCAGGGACTCACTTCAGTATAAAAATCTTTGCCGGGAAATACGTTATACCAATTACCGTTCTCCAGTTGAACCATATTGAAGGCCTCGCCATAGCTGAATGTGTGGCAAGGAATCTCGAGAGCACTCAGCATCACTTGCAGATACTCAGCCATCGTGCCTACATCTCCACGTTTATGCAACACAAATGCGGCGAAATATCCTTGCTTTTTCTTCGCGGGAATTCTGTCTGAACATTTACAATTCCCATACACATCATCCAGCAGCATCATCACCTTCTCCTTGCGTGTAAGGCCTGGCATTTTTAATATTTCAATTTTCTTCTGCAAGTCCTTCAGCGCCGAGCGCTCCGGAGCCTGTAGTCTGGAAGCGAGCTTTTCGTTCTTAAGAGCCGCAAGTAAGCGCATACCCTCTTTCAATTCAAGCTGGAATACAAGTCTGGGCGTTTTTTCCCAATAACGATAATGGTATTCATGAGCACAGTCCATCCACATGCTTTTCCCAATCGTACGCCGGAATTCTTCAGAATCATTAGTTCCCAGGACATTCACGAAACGCTCTTCCTCCTGATTCAAAGCCATTTCCCAAATGACCGTATTCAGGTCCTCCACAGTCTTAACTGAGGAGGTCTTCAACTCATCGGCGTGAGAAATACCCCCGAACAGCATCTGAACCATTGCGGCAAATACACAAAAGAAATATTTTATCCTTATATTCATGATTGAAAACCGTATCTATCACGCCATAAAAATCACCTCGCACGAATCAATCGCGGATCCGTGCGAGGCGTTACAAAACATCAGATGGGCAGACTTAACCAATCTGAGCGCGACCGCTCAGGCGGGCGCCTTCATCCATGGAAAGCTTACCTGTGGTGATATCACCCTTGATATCAGATTCAGAGTTCAGGTGGCAACGCTTGCTTTCAATATTGCCTTCCACCTTGCCGTAAACATGCACCTCACCAGCGTGAATATCACCCTTGATATTGGCCTGTTCACCAATAGTTACCTTACCGGTTTCAGATTCGATCTTACCTTCGATGTGACCATCGATGTGCATGTCATTCTGGAAACGAATGGAACCGATAATCTCAATACCGGCAGAAAGAACGTTGATTGTGTTCATAGTTGTAATTTGATTAAAATTGCGGGATAAATTCAGGAAAAATAATCAGACAGTCATAATTTCCTTCTCCTTGGCAGCCACCAGGTCGCCAACAGTCTTGACATACTTGTCTGTGAGCTTCTGCACTTTCTCCTCGGCGGTGCGCACACCGTCCTCGGTCAGGATGTTATCAGACTTCATCTTCTTGATACCGTCCATACCAGTCTTGCGCACGCCACGGATGCGGACACGGGTCTCCTCGCCAAGACCGGAAACATACTTGCAGAGTTCCTTACGGCGCTCACCGGTCAACTCAGGAATGGGCAGACGCACGGAGCGGGCATCGATGATGGGGGAAATACCCAGGCGGCTCTCGGCGATAGCCTTCTTGATATCATTGAGGGTACCCGGGTCAAAGGGCTGAATGAGGATGGAGCGGGCATCGGGAGTGGAAACCACAGCCAGGCTCTTAAGCTTCATGCTGGAGCCGTAGGAAGCCACGTAGATATCCATATTGTCCACCAGGGAGGGAGAAGCCTTACCAGTGCGCACACCGGCAAAACCGGCCTGCATGTGCTCCACAGCTTCTTCCATTGCGGTCTCTACCTCGAGTAAGAGTGTCTCTTCGTCCATTGTCGTAATGTTTAGTTGTATGTGTTAAAATCTGGTTATTCAGCCCACGATGGTGCCAATCTTCTCACCCAGCAGGGCGCGGGTGATGTTGCCGGGCTTGTGCATATCGAACACCATGATGGGCTTGGCATTGTCCTTGCACAGAGTGAAAGCGGTCTGATCCATCACTTTCAGGTTGCGGGAAATGCATTCCTCGTAAGAGATGGCATCAAAACGGGTAGCGGTGGGGTCCGTCTTCGGGTCGGCTGTGTACACACCGTCCACAGAAGTGGCCTTCATCACGATTTCAGCGTTGATTTCGCAGGCTCGCAGAGCCGCAGCGGTATCTGTACTGAAGAAAGGATTACCTGTACCGGCAGCGAACACGATAACCTCACCGGCGCGCAGCTGGTGACGGGCCTTGTTACGCACATAAGGTTCGGCCACGTTCTTCATCTCGATAGCGCTCTGCACATGGGCGGGCACACCAGCCTCCTGCACAGCGGAGCAGATGGAAAGAGCGTTCATCACCGTGGCGAGCATGCCCACGTAGTCAGCAGTGGGGCGGTCCATGCCGCGCACACTGGCCTTGGCACCGCGCCAGATATTACCGCCACCCACCACGATGGCAATCTGCAGATTGCCCTTCTGCTGAGCTTCGGCAATTTCACGGGCGATACGCGCCACAATCTCCGGCGAGATATTATCCTTACTGCCGGGGGCACGCAAGGCTTCACCGCTAAGTTTCAGAAGAATACGTTTATACGGAGTTTGTGTCTGGTCACTCATGATTCCAATGCAGGTTCAGTTCCTGTTAACTCTGCCATTTTTAGAGTCAAAAAGCGAGCTTAAAATGTGCCAGTCTGCAAAAATTTACAGTACACTTGGCGAGTCAGAAATCAATCATACTCTCTGCCAGCTTCTGTTTTCGTTCCGGAAGCAGTAGAGACAGCCACTCTCAAGCCTTTGCACCAATCTCCAGACAGACACCATATCACCCAAAATGCCAGAAGACAACCCACCAGCGACTACTCTGAAACAGGTAATTCCGACATCCCGCCGGAATCCGGTTTTCTTTCATGCTGACAGCGACGGGGCGAGCGACGGCGAGATAGAGGAACAGAATCTCCCCAGAAGGCCGCCGCATTCTCCCAGCTCAAGCCTTGCAGATTCAGGTAACGGCTGAACAATAGCCGGGCACTGCTATGCCCCATCTCCATCTGCAGCCGGTGAATATCCCGGAAATAGCGTAAGTGGTACGAGGCAAAAGTATGGCGCAAGGTATCCGGATGCCAGGGAGCCAACCCGGCGGCTTCCCTCAGGGCACGCCAGCGACGCGTCCAGTTCATGGGAACCAGCCGAGCATCATCCTTAGCACCATTCCTGAAACGTTGCAACCAGCGCACGAGCACCGGCTGCATGGTCACCAGACGCGCACCGCCAGTCTTACTCGCCCGGGGTAGAATACGCACCATCTTTTCTGCCATGTTCACATCTGCCCAGAATAAACGGGCAACTTCAACCGGACGCACCCCCGCCCACAGCATCACTCCCACAGCCGGCGCACAGCAGCTGTGTGCAGAATTGGCTGTGCATTCCAGCAAACGGCTCACTTCAAGCAGAGTCAAAGCCGGTATCACCCGTTCTCGTTTGCGCCACATCTGAATCCGCTTCACCGGATTCTCCCGGCACCAGTTCTGCTGCAACGCGTAATTGAAAAAACAGTTCAACAGGCGACGTGCTTTATCCAATGTATGCGGAGTCCGGAACTCCCGCGTCATCATCTCCAGACAATCCTGCGCACGCAGCGAACGCACTGAGCGGGTCGCCAATTCCGGCGAATGCCTCAGCATGCGCTGCAATACATTCCGGCACTCCAGCAGAGAGCTGGGCCGCAAATCCTGCTTGGTCAGCAGGTACCGTCTAACCGCTACATGAAGCATCTCCGATTGTATCGTTTCTTCATAAACCTCCACCCCCATGTCAAAGATGCGCGTCAGAGATGTCGCACTACATGGCAGTTCCGGTAATTTCTGCTGCGCTATCTCACACAGATTAGCCACCAGCCGGGCAGCAGACTCGGCGCTCAGTGGTATCCCGTCGAATAGACCGGAATCGCTTTTTCTGCTCATATGTATTCATAGTTTAGTTGGTACCCTCACTTTAAAATCACCTTTCAGAAATCAGGCTCCGGCTACAATCTGAAACACACATTTCCCCTCTGACCATCAAAAATTTACACACACGCCTCATAGCCACCCATATCAGAAAGCGCACACAAAAAGCCAAAAATCACCCTTCTGAATACAGAGAGTCAACACGATATCAGCTAATGAGCAAGCAGGCACAAGGAAGACCAAAACAAGAGAAAAAATAAATACCGCAGACTGCGCCTGCCGGCAGTCTGCGGTATTTTGCAATCAGAAAACTATTCAGTTTTTGTTCGTTCCAGAAGATTCCGCGACATCTTTCAGCCAGAATTTACCGTACGACTGCCACATCATGTCGGGTTTCTGAACCTGAATCATAAAGTATCTGCCATGGGTAGAGGACTGGAAATCCAGGAGAATCTTTTGTCCACCGACATCCGGGTAGCCAGCCCCAGGAAGCAACGCTGAATAGGCATGCGTAACCATAGCACGCTTAATTCCGGTCTGCTTATAGTAAAGCTCCATATTATCCCAACCTTCCAACCAGACACCGCCTTCCTTCTCGCGCGTTTTCTTTTCCTTTATTACCTCATTCGAATCGGTCCAGGAAAGGCTGCTTGTATCCTGTTCTTTTTCCCATGAAACGGCTTGCTTCCAGTATGAATCAATGCACCCCATATCACCCTTATCACGCACTCTGCTCAGGTCATTCATATCGATCGAGGGGAGGGATGCCATTTCCTCCTGCTGCAGAATCAGCTCCTTACCAGCAACACTAGCGGGTGCCATAGCCACGCCGGCTTTAGCAAGCTCCTGGAGCACATCTGCATGGCCCTTTTCCCAGGCAATTTCTGCAGGACTCATACTACCGAAATCATACACCTTCGGGGAAAGAAGAAGCTCAGAGGGCGGGCAGCCGAGGCGTTCCATCACCGTCGGGTAAAGCCCCATGGAGCCAATAGTCAAGGCAACCTGCGCTATATCCAGCGGGAATGTAACCAGATAGGCAGGTGCCTGCCACATCATATTTGCCCCCGACGCACCTTTATTCAAAGCAGCGCCATCGGCAATTTCCTGCTGCACTGCAGCCAGGTCACCACGTTCAGCCGCGTTATATAAAGGTGTATGACAACTAGCCAGCAAAGCTGCCGCCAACATCAGAAAAGCTCTATTCATCTTCATTGGTACATGCTATTAAATCAGCGGGTGTAAGCTAACACATTTCCCTGACTGCATCAAGGGAAAAATAACACGCACAACAAATCCGGAGGTCATGCTTGACTCATTCAACAAAATCAGGTATGCTGCCAACATCATTAACCAACTTCTTCCTCTGATACACATGCGATTCAAGAATATCAGAAAAAAACTGTTACTCGGATTATTAAATACGAGTCTGATACTGATACCATCCTGCCGCACGGCAGCATATAACGCTGCGGTAGAAGGAGATGCCGTAACCATGCAGGAACTGGTGGACAGCGGCGCAACATTGAACAGGCAAAACGTACTGGGAGAACAACATGGTCAAAGGCTGAATCCTCTCCGCTTCCTGATTGTTGACTTTCCGGCAGCTATACTCGCACTCGCATGGGACATAGGCACACTGGGAACATTCGGCACACATAGTTTTACCGCCCGCATGCACGCAAATCAATGCGAAACCCCCATTGATGAAGCTTGCAAACGAGGCTATGCAGATGTGACCCGGATTCTGCTGAAAGCTGGAGAAAAACCTTGCAGTTCTTCTGTTCAGGAAGCGGTGAGCGGCAACAAACTAGGGGTTGTTCAGGAATTACTGGATAACAACAACATCGGCCCGAATTGGCAATACAATGACTGGCCGATTCTCCTGTGGGCCGCGCGAGATGGCGCAACAGATGTCACCCGGCTGCTCATTCAGCGAGGGGCTTTTGTAAACCACAAAGACAGCGATAATCGCACCGCTCTGTGGCTGGCAGCCTACAACGCCCAGGTCCGGGATGCCCGCGCCCTTCTCGAAGCCGGGGCAAATGTACACGCCGTACTTGATCAGGCCCACCACAATGGCGATGCCGACAAGGGTATCACAGTTGTCAAAACTCTGGTAAGCGCAGGGGTGCCCAAGTCTGTCTTTGCTGCACATTACTTATACGGCAGATCAGATTCAGCACTCGCACTCGCCATCACACGCGCCGGTTATCAGGCACCTCCCCCTGCACCACCACAACAACCTGCAAAGGTTGAGATAAAAGAAACACCCAGAACGGTTGCCCTGCCCACCGCCAGAACAAAGGCAAAATCAACAGCCAGAAACCAGACAAAACCTGCGCGAGCACGTTTCGCTGCCCCCTTGAAATACAATACCCCCAAAAAGCAGACAAAGCAGGCAAAACCGGCAGCCCCCAAAGCCAAACCGTCGCGCTCTTCCATCCTGAAAGATTTCCGATAAGAAGAAAAAGAACGAAACGAATGATATGATTATCAACTACATTCGCAAGTACATACTACTTCCAGCAATATCCTGCAGTCTCTTGTTTCTGCCGGCATGCCGGACCGCGGCATATAAAGCCGCCGTCAACGGCGATGCTTCCGCCATGCAGGAACTGGTTGATAACGGAGCGTGTGTGGACGAAAAAAATGCCATGGCTGTTCCTCTGCCGAATCCGCCCTACATTCTACTGGCCTGGCTGCCCACCCTGCTCTTTTCCATCTGCTGGGATATCGGCACCCTCGGCACCTTCGGCGCAGGCAGTCTGACAGAGAGAATTGTCAGTGCGCCGGATTCCGAAGACCCCATTTGCGAAGCCTGCAAACGGGGGCATACGGAAGTAACGCGCATTCTCCTCAGGAAAGGTGAGCGGCCCTCAAACAATGCCATCTTACAGGCAGCTGTCAACAACCACGCAGATACCATTCAACTTTTAATTGAGCACAATATCATCGGTGGTAATTGGCAGCAGGACGGGTGGCCGCTTCTCATGTGGACAGCCCGCAAAAACGCCGCAGATGTTGTTAAACTTCTGATTCGGAATGATGGTTTTGTCAATTACACAAGTGACAAAGGCTGGACACCGCTCTATCTGGCCGCGTACAACGGCGGAGTAGAAAGTGCGCGGTATCTGATAGCGGCCAATGCCAATATCATGACTGTACTGAACCTGGCAGAAGATGACGATGATGATGCCGGGCTTACCGTTATCAAAACCCTGCAACGGGCAGGTGTACCGCCCAGCATCTTTGCGCAGCACCACTTGTACGGGTATACAAATTCCTGCTACGCACTGGCCATCACCAAAGCCGGATCCGGGATTTATCTTCCATAAATATTCCCTTCATTTCTTACTGACCTCATGAATCGTCTCAAACGCATCATTCACTATTTCCGACAGACAGAAAACCGGCAGAATCTGTGCAGACGAGCACTCAAAGCCGGGGGGTATTTCACCCTGGGTACCGTAGCCGTAGCAATTCTGACCGGCTGTCTCTTCCTCTATTGCATCAGTCATTAATCCGCCATACCATGCAACAAGAAAAATTCACAGCAGCATATACCTTTGTTCGTTTCTGGCGACTGCTTGCATACAGTCTCATGCTGGCAGGTTCTCTGGCAGCGCTGGGGTGCTGTGTCGTCACTCTCGGAATGGGATTGGTAGCATTTTTCAGCCAGACCGGCACCAAATGGGCAGCCAGACAAAGCCACAACGCTTTCGAGGAACGCTGTCTCCAGCAAATGGAAGAAGCCCGGCAGGAATTCAAGAAATATGCCGAAGAATTACCGAAGCGTCTCGAATCCATCCGGAGCAGACACGAGGAAGAACTTCAACAGCATAAACGCGACATCCAGCAATACGTCGCGTCTCTCCGCCAGGTGGTTGACCAATACAACAATGTCGCCCAGGAGGCGGATAACGAACTCAAACGCCTTGCGGTCCTGAAACCGGAAAGCTATATTCCTCTGACTGTGGCGGCACCGGATATCTCCACAAAAGAGGAACACGGTTCATACCAGCAAGCTGTAAATAAAAAAGCCGCTCAGCTCGCACAATACCAGCAGGCTATACAGGATTCCATCATGAATAGCTTTGCAGCATACGAAACGCCGCTCATCAACAAAGTCAACGGATTGACACGGCAAGTCCAGGAATTGCACGATAAAATCCGCACTACCAGAGAAGATTACAAGCGGCGCATAGAGGAACTTCTATCACACACACGCCGGATTCCGGAAACCACATACGCCGCTCGCCCGCAGAAAAACATCTATGGCACGGACGAGGTCGAGCGCCTGCAGAACATTTTCGACATTTCTGACCTGCTGCCACTTGTATCAGCCAATCTGAGCAATGAACAGCCACTCGTAGAAAACAATCGGCTGCAACTCAGGAAAAACATTCTCACCTTGACAGACTGGCTCCCCCGTTACACCAGAACCTTTGCTCCTTCCCAGGCAGATATCGAAGCCATTTATGAGCACAACCGCAATATCAACCAGAAAATTGCCAGTCTGCAACAGGAATTACAAGCCAGCGTCAATACGCTGAACCAGGAACTGAGACAAAAAGAAAGAGAACTCAACCAGTTCAAGCAACGCAAACAAGTCTCAGACGGACAGAAGGAAAAGCTGAAGGAATACACATCGACCGCCACACATGGCTGGGCTATCTGCCCGGCTCAGGAAAAACTCATCAATCAACTCCAGACCCCATTCCCGGAAGCCCCGGAAGAGCTTCAAGTCAAACTGCAGAGAGAACAAGAACGCGTTCCTCAGAAAGAGGCTGAAATGCAGCAACGCATTCAGCAATTACAACAAAACATTTCCAGCAGTGAGAAAAAATTAAAAGCAACCAGAGCCACACTCTCAGCGGTGGAACGCAAAGCCTGTGCAGCCCAGCTTACAATCATGACAAGCATGACCTGCTGGATTCTACCGGCGACCTGGCTCAGCTTTGCCATTCTGCTGATACTGGCAGATTTCATGATATGTCCGCTGGTAAATGCCACGAAAGCCCAGGAAATTGCCGACAACACCCGAACGAAACAAAACAGCTGATACCAGACATTCCCATGAAACAGTTTATTATTCTTTCTCTGACGGCGTTACTCTGCATTCTGCCCATCTGTTCTGCTTCTGAAGAACAAGGCAATGTCGAGAAAATTTCATCTGAGACCTGGGTTCAGCTTATGGCGCGTGTCCGCAGCTACGAAGAACCAGCTATCACCGAGCTCATGGATATCGTGCTCTCCGGGCGCTGCCCCGGCACAGCAGAGGAACTGATTGCCATGCTCAAAATTGCGGCTGGCCTGGGTGATAGCCGCGCCCAGGAACTTCTCGCTGACTGCTACAGAGAAGGTATAGGGGTTCGCCAGAACAAAAATCACGCCAATGCGTGGAATAATACCCGGCACTGACACCACGTTGCGTTAGCCGCCCCCATTCCCGCTCAGGACCGGCAACAGACCAGCCGCCGGACACCCGATGGCATAAAAAACGTGTCACAAGCTGCAAGATAACAGGAATTACGCTTGCGTAATCTGGAATCATTCGATATAATGAACCTATATCCGCTATGGTCAACACAAAATCAAACAGCCCCCGAAGCATGGCCACCAGTCTGGTTCGCAACGCCGGCGTACGAATGACACGCCAACGCCGCGCCGTTCTGGAGACCATTTTATCCTCGCACGATCACCCTACAGCCGCTCTCATTTTCGAACGCACCAAGGCACACCTGCCGGGCATTTCACTGGCAACCGTATACAACTGTCTGGAAACACTGTCTGAATCCGGCATCATCAACCATCTGAATTTCGACAACGGGCCCTCCCGTTTCTGCCCGAATCTGATACCACACGTACACCTGTTGGATGACGCTAACAACCGCGTGCTCGATGTACAATTGAAAGACGGTCTGCGCCCGGAAGATGTATTTGATTTACCCGAGGGAACCTGCGTGACACGCATGGACGCTTGCCTACACGGCAATATTCCTGTATAATGCCCCCCGGCTATGAGTCTGCTCATTAAAAATCTGCATGCGCGCGTGAAGGACGGCGCGCCAATCCTCAACGGTATCAATCTGGAAATTCCTAAGGGAGAGGTACATGCCATCATGGGGCCGAACGGTTCCGGCAAATCCACACTCTCCAAAGTGCTTTGCGGGCACCCGGATTACGAAGTCACGGACGGCAGCGCCGAACTGGACGGACAGGATTTATTCTCCATGAGCGTGGATGAACGCAGCCGTGCTGGTCTTTTCCTGGCGTTCCAGTACCCGGTGGAAGTTCCGGGCGTGACCAATGCCAACTTCATGCGTGCCGCTCTGCAGGCCCGTTTACCCAAGGGCGAGGAAATCGATGCCGTGGCCTTCTATAAAGAACTGCGCGGCAAAATGAAACAGCTGGGCATGGACCCGAAATTCACCGCCCGCGCCGTGAACGAAGGCTTCTCCGGCGGCGAAAAGAAACGCAACGATGTGCTGCAGATGATGATGCTCAACCCCAGCTACGCTATTCTGGATGAAACGGACAGCGGACTGGATGTGGATGCACTCCGCATTGTATCTGAAGGGGTGAACGCCATGCGAGCCCCCTACAGAAGCTTCCTGGTCATCACTCACTACAAACGACTGCTGGATTACATCCGGCCGGATGTAGTACACGTCCTTTACAAAGGACAGATAGTGCGCACGGCAGGCTTCGAGCTCGTGGAGCAGATTGAAGAACGCGGCTTTGATTTTCTGAAAACCCCGGAGGCCTGAGATGGACGAATCTGCGTTCCAGATGGATACCCGCGGTGCGTTCTCCATGCCGGAGAACCACAAGTATGATGCCGGCTACGGTCTCACAGAGGAAACCATCGACTACATCTGCGATGCCAAGGGCGAACCCGACTGGTTGCGCCAGTTCCGCAAGGATGCCCTGAAAAAATTCAACGAAATGCCCATGCCCTACCACTGGGCACCAGAGGGTATCAGGATTGTCGATTTCGAAAACTTCCGCTACTATCTCTCGCATGGTGCCACCCCCAGCCGCAGCTGGGATGAAGTGCCGGAGGACATGAAGCGCACCTTCGAGCGTCTCGGTGTGCCGGAGCAGGAGCGTGCCTTTCTGGCCGGTGTGGATGCCCAGTACGACTCCGAAACCGCGTATACCAACATGCGCGAGGAGCTGCAGAAGCAGGGCGTTATCTTTGTCAACTCCACAGAAGGTCTCAAGGAATACGAGCACATTTTCCGCCCGTGGTTCGGCAAGGTCATTCCCGTGGGCGACAACAAATTCTCAGCCCTGAACCACGCCGCATTCTCTGGTGGTTCATTCATCTATGTGCCCAAAGGGGTGAAACTCACCCAGCCGCTGCAGGCCTATTTCCGCATCAACTCCGAAAGCATGGGACAGTTCGAGCGCACCCTCATCATTGCCGATGAAGGCGCCGAGCTCATGTACATGGAAGGCTGCACTGCCCCGCAGTACGACAGCGCCACCCTGCACTCCGGCGTGGTGGAACTCGTGGCACTCAAAGGCGCAAAAATCCAGTATGTAACCGTGCAGAACTGGTCCACCAACGTGTACAACCTCGTGATTCAGCGCGGGCTGGCCATGGAAGATGCCGAAATCCGCTGGATTGACTGCAACCTGGGCTCCGGGCTCACCATGAAGTACCCCGCCGTGGTGCTGCAGGGCCGCCGCGCCCGTGGCGAGGTGGTCAGCATCTCGCTGGCACACAGCGGCCAGCTGCAGGACACCGGCGCACGCATGATTCATGCCGCCCCTGAAACCACTTCCAACATCGTAGCCAAATCAATCTCCATCGGCGAGGGTCGCGCCAGTTACCGCGGCGAAGTGAAAGTTCTCAAGGGCATGAAAGGCTGCAAGAACAATACCGAATGCGATGCCCTGCTCATCAATGCCGCCAGCCGCACCGATACCTACCCCGCCATCACCGTGAACGGCAATGCCAGCGCCGTGCAACATGAGGCCTCCGTTTCCCAGGTAGATGAAGAAATGCTCTTCTACCTGCAGCAGCGCGGTCTCACCCGTGCCCAGGCCATGAGCCTCGCCGTAAACGGATTCATCAACGACCTGGTGAAGGAATTCCCCATGGAATACTCCGTGGAACTTCGCCGCCTCATCGACCTGGAGATGGAAGATTCCATCGGCTAACCCCCAACTGCACGACACCACACCATGGATTTTCCCGACAGCATGAGCATGGAAGAAGCCTTCGCCCTGGCAGAAGCCGAGGCCAAGCTCAACGCCGCCCTCGCCGAAAGCAAAGCCCGTTTCGAGAACGCAGTGATTCCTGACCGCCTGAACGAAGACTGGCGCTTCGGCCGCCCGCATAAGTACGCCAGGGAACTGGCTGAGCTGCTGCAGAGCAACACACCCTGCACAGGCTCCGCAGAGGTTCAGGGATGCGACGAGGAGGCTGTTATCATCAACGCAGATGATGATGATTTGAAACAGACCGAAATGCTCATGCCCACCATCGGGTCCGATGCCCTGCTCGGTCTGCATCTCAAGCGCTTTGGCAGCGGCTATGCTCTTTATCTCGAAAAGAGTTACGATTCCCCCATCATCATCAACTACCGCAGCTCCGGGCTCTACACCCCCAGCACTTTCATCATGGTGGCTCCCGGTGTGCATGCGCATATCATTGAAAACATTCACTGCGAAAACGGTGCCACTATCTTTGCCGCCCGTAACATTCAGGTAGCAGAGGGAGCAAAACTCAAGGTAGAGCTTCACGCCTTCTGCCCCGGAGTGGAGCAGGTGCAAGGGCGCTGCATGGTCATCACCAATGTACAGAACATGGGTGGAGAAGTACGCCACCTCACCAATTTCCTGAATCTCGATTGGGCTCGCGAGGAAACAGTGGCCGAAATCTACGCCGAAGGTTCTGACACCCAGCTTTATTCCTCCAATACCCCGCTGGAGCACATGGTGCTCGACCAGCATACGCGCCAGGTGCACCACGTGGGCGGCTCCACCAGTGACCTTCTTTACAAGAACGTACTGGAAGACAAAAGCACCGCCACATTTGCCGGCAATATCTACGTTGCCCCCGGCGCACACAATACTGATGCCTACCAGAGCAACCGCAACCTGATGATTAGCGAGGATGCTACGGTAAACTCCCTGCCCGGACTGGAGATTCTGGCCGACAAGGTGCGCTGCTCCCACGGCAGTGCTTCCGGCCCCATGGATGAAGAACAGCTCTTCTACCTGCTCTCACGCGGCATTCCGCGTCACGAAGCACATCAGCTCATTGCCCTCGGCTTCGTGGAAGAGGTCGATAACAAGTTCAACGCTTAACGAAATATAATCTGAGGCTTCCAGAGCCGAAATTTCACTGAGCCTCTGCGAAGTTTCGCAGAACGCAGTGAAGTTTCTCTGAGCTCCACGAAGTTTCACTTCAAACATTAACAATCAGTCACTCATCAATCAGTCGCAGCAAGCTGCTCCGTGAAACCTCGCTCACGCTCGGTGAAACTTCGGGCTCCGCTCCTCAGCGAAACTTCCTTTGCTGCGCAAAGTCATTGAAACTTCACTCGCTTCGCTCGTTCAGATAATACTTCTCCAAAACCATTCTTAGGCTCGCAGAGCCGAAATTTCACTGAGCTCCAGCGAAGTTTCACTTCTGCACCAAAAGTCTACGATTTCTCTCCAAATATGGCAGATTCTCCTAAAGAAGGAAAACTTTTAAGAACATCGATTTCTCTATCGGTCAACATTGTAAATCTATACGATAAAATCGAGAAAAAGAGCTATCTCAAA
Source organism: Akkermansia sp. (assembly GCA_045646505.1). Taxonomy (GTDB): domain Bacteria; phylum Verrucomicrobiota; class Verrucomicrobiia; order Verrucomicrobiales; family Akkermansiaceae; genus Akkermansia. The sequence goes on from JAZRKW010000085.1 coordinate 39,449, forward strand.
AATCAGTTAGCCCGCGCAGCTACCGCAATTGGTGCCAACATACACGAGGCAACATATGCCGAAAGTGGCGATGATTTCATTCACAAACTCCGCATTGCTCTTAAAGAATGTCACGAAACAGAATACTGGCTCAACGTATTAAATGAATGCCTTCCTCAATTATCAGAGGAAACACATATTCTGCGCAAAGACGCAGGGGCTATTAGATATATGCTCATTTCCAGCATCAACACTAGATTAAATTCACTTGGCAAAGCACAATTATACAAAAAGAACTAAGTCGCAGCAAGCTGCTCCGTGAAACCTCGCTCGCGCTCGCTTCGCTCGTTCAGATAATACAACTCTGAGGCTCGCAGAGCCGAAATTTCACTGAGCTCCAGCGAAGTTTCGCTGAACGCAGTGAAGTTTCTCTGAGCCCTGCGAAGTTTCACTTCAAACATTAGCCATCAAACACACCTCAATCAGTCGCAGCAAGCTGCTCCGTGAAACCTCGCTCGCGCTCGGTGAAACTTCGGGCTGCGCTCCTCAGCGAAACTTCCTTTGCTGCGCAAAGTCATTGAAACTTCACTCGCTTCGCTCGTTCAGATAATACAA
>JAZRKW010000086.1:0-4140 GCA_045646505.1 Akkermansia sp.
CATGGCTACGATCCGACTTTGAAGCTGCCATAGGGACGATCCACATGGCGCAGCACCACGAAGAATGCCGTCCACACGCGGCAGAAATCAATCCATTGAATGCGTGAGGACGGCATAAGCTGTACCGGTGTACGCGTTGGCATAATTAAGGAATCAGCGTAAAATCGAGACTCTAAGATGTAGAATGTACCGAATTTTCTTCGCCTTTGGCGCAGCGGTGAATCGGTCGCGCCAAAGGCGCGAGGAACTTACACATTCAAAATTCTACTTTCTACATTCAAAATCGCCACGTCATCCTGGTCGCAGAGTTAATGAATCTGATTATGCCAATGCGTACCGTTTTTATCAGACCCGGGCATCATCGTCATCCACCACCTCAATGGCGCGACGCATGCGGCGGGTCAGGAAGGGGCGCACCACCAGGCCATAACCCAGGTAGCACACAAAGATGAAGGCCGGAGCAATCCACGGGAAGAAGATGAAAGCGCAGATGGCAACAACAGCCATGAGGATAGCCATAGCCGTGCCGCGCTTCTCGAAGTTCACGTGCTTGAAGCTGGGGTAGATGACGCGGCTCATCATCAGGATAGCCACCACGGCCATGACGGCAGCCATGATGTACTGCCAGACCGGGGGAATGTTAAGACCGCGGTTAGCCGTCAGGTCAATCACCAGGTACATGGTACTCACCACCGCTCCGGCAGCCATCGGCACCGGCAGCCCCACGAAGTCCATGCTCTGGTTCGGCTTCTTGGGAGCAGCAGCCATGCAGTTGAAACGAGCCAGACGCAGGGCAGCGCACAGCAGGTAGAGCACAGCGATGCCCCAGCCCAGGTAGGGAATCTCCAGGTTGAACAGCACGGCCTGAGCCAGCAGCATAGCCGGGGCAATACCGAAGGACACCACGTCGGCAATGGAGTCGAACTCACGCCCGAAGGGGCCATCGCTCTTGCACATACGGGCCACGCGACCATCCAGCAGGTCGAAAATACAGGCAGCAAAGATGAGGTAGGTGGCATTCTGGTAATGCACAAATGCCTCTTCTGTGCCGGACGGGAACTTCATACCCTCAAAAATAGTGAGGATAGCGAAAAAACCGCACAACAGGTTACCGGCTGTCAGCAGGTTGGGCAGCACAGGAATCTTGGGTTCATCCGGATAAACCGGGGGCTGGGGATTAGACATATTATTGAGTTTCTATTGGTTTTGGTTAGTAAGTTATTTTAAGCGAGAGCTTCTGCGGCCTTGGCCAGCAGTTCATCCTTGGCGGCGAGCTCCTTGCCGGAGCCGCGTGCCATATCGGCCTTGCCACCACCCTTGCCGCCCACGATGGGAGCAAGCGTGCGGATGAGGTCACCGGCTTTCAGACCAGCAGCCTGAGCTTCGTCGCCACAGTAGGCACCCAGAGAGAGACTGACACCGTCATCGCACACCAGGAAAGCTGCAGCGGCGTAGTGACGCTTGCGCAGGCCGTTGAAGAGCTCGGTGAGCAGTTCATTACCACCCTCAGCGCAAACCACCACATTGCCACCCGTCAGTTTCTCGGCCAGCAGCGCATCGGCAGCACCGGCAGCGGCGGCCACCTGAGCCTTCTTGAGCTGTTTCTCGGCCTCAATGGCGGCTTCCTTCAGCTTATCGCAGTAGGCGTTGTAGTCATCCAGCAGAGCGTTGATGGTGACGATATCCTTAGCCTCGCGCAGCTTCTGGGCGGGCTTGGCATCGTTGGAGGGCACGGGCACGGTGGGCTGCCCCAGGTCGGCGAGCTTGCCGTTAGCCTCGGTCAGCTTGTCGAGCATTTCCTTACCTTCAGGAATGCGGGCACTTACCATATCCTGCACCACAGCATAGGCAGCGGCACCGGTGGCGGCCTCGATACGGCGCACGCCGCTGGCGATAGCGCCTTCGCTCTTGATCTTGAAGAAGCTGAGCTGGCCGGTAGTGGCAGCATGCGTGCCACCGCAGAGTTCCATGGACACACCGTTGAAAGCACCGGCTTCGCCACCCATCTGCACCAGACGCACCACATCACCGTACTTATCGCCGAAGAACTGGCAGATTTCCGGGTGCTTCTTGATTTCGGTCATCGGGTATTCATTGCAGACCACAGGCAGGTTCTCACCAATCCACTGGTTCACCAGCACCTCCACGCGGCGCAGATCGGCCTTGGAGATAGCGCCGCTGTTCACGTCGAAACGCAGGCGGTCGGCATCCACCAGAGAGCCCTGCTGGGCGATATCCTCGCTCACCAGCGTGCGCAGTGCCTTGTGCAGCAGGTGCGTAGCGCTGTGGTGGGATTCCAGGGCGCGGCGGCGCTCCACATCCAGCTGCAACTCCACGGTGTCACCCACGGCGGGGGTCACACCATCAGCCACAGAGATGAGGTGGGCGCGGGCCTGTCCAATCTGCTGCACACCAATCACAGGGCAGCTGTCGCCACCCACGGAGAGGATGCCGCCATCGCTCATCTGACCACCCATTTCAGCGTAGAAGGGAGTCTTGTCGGTGATGACGAAGAGGATACCATCGGCCTCGTGCACCTCGGTCACAGTGGCGGTGGTGGAGTCCTCGGTGTAGCCGGTGAACTCAGTCACCTGCTCGGTCTTGAGATCCAGAGCGCGCACCACCTGCTTCTTCTGGGCAGCCTTGGCGCGCTGGCGCTGCTCCTCCATGAGGGCATCGAAGCGCTCGGTGTCCACCTCCAGGCCACGCTCGCGGGCCATGAGGGCGGTCAGGTCAATCGGGAAACCGTAGGTATCGTACAGCTTGAAGGCGAAATCGCCGGAAACCTTACCGCTGGCAGCCACTTCCTTATCGAAAAGCTCCAGACCGCGGTCCAGGGTTTCATTGAAGCTGGTTTCCTCACGCAGCAGCACTTCCTTGATGGTAGCCTTGCGGCCCACCAGCTCGGGGAAAACGCGCCCCATCTCACCGGCCAGTGTGTCCACCAGCTCAGAGAGGAAAGGCTTTTCGAGACCCAGGGTGCGGCCATAGCGCACGGCGCGGCGCAGAATGCGACGCAGCACATAGTTGCGGCCGTTGTTGCCGGGCAGAATACCGTCGGCAATAGAGAAACTCAGCGTGCGGATGTGGTCGGCAATCACGCGGAAAGCCACGCTCTCACGCAGCGTTTCCTTCTGCTCGGGGGTGGCATCCTGCGGGTAGATATCCACATATTTGCGGCCGGAAATCTCCTCGATACGGCTGAAAATCGGGCGGAATACGTCCGTGCTGTAGTTGGAGACGCGGCGGGAGAAATCAGTGAAGCCCTTAGTGCATTGAATCATGGCGCAGGCGCGTTCGAAGCCCATGCCGGTGTCCACGTGGCAGGCCGGCAGCGGGCGGAAGGTGCCATCGCTCTCGGCGTTGTACTGAATGAACACGAGGTTCCAGATTTCGATGCACTTGTCGCTGTCGCCATTCACCAGGCGGCCCTGGGTGTCGCCCTCGGGGGTCAGATCCACGTGCAGCTCTGAGCAAGGGCCGCAGGGGCCGGTCTCGCCCATCATCCAGAAGTTGTCCTTCACGCCGCCATTCACCACATGCACCTTGGGGTCCATGCCCTTGGAGGCAAACAGCTCGGCCCACATATCGTAGGCCTCTTGGTCGAACTCACCGGGGTCGCCCTTCTCCTTGTTCGGAGCGTACACAGTGGCGTACAGGCGCTCCACGGGGAACCCCCAGCGCTCCACAATCAGCTCCCAGGCCCAGGCAATAGCCTCTTTCTTGAAATAGTCGCCGAAAGACCAGTTGCCAAGCATTTCGAAGAAGGTGTGGTGGTAAGAGTCCTGACCCACATCCTCCAGGTCATTGTGCTTTCCACCGGCGCGGATGCACTTCTGCGTGTCGGTGGCGCGGGCGGGATTCCACGGCGGGGTCCACACTCCCAGGAAGTAAGGTACAAACTGGTTCATGCCTGCGTTTGTGAACAGCAGGCCCGGGCTCTGCGGCATGAGCGAGGCGGAAGGCACTACGGCATGCTGCTTTTCCTGGAAAAAGTCGAGGAAACTCTGGCGAATCTGCGCGGATGTCATCATAGCGATGTAAAATGCGATAAAGGTATACTAGTACACGCCTAGCATACACCGCTTCCAGCCCCATGTAAAGCAAATAAGCTGGTTCAGCCCCTCACACGCGCGGAAC
>JAZRKW010000087.1:0-9905 GCA_045646505.1 Akkermansia sp.
CGCTGGGTTTGGAATAAAAAATAACCGGAACCCCGACCAACGTGGAGGGGTGGCAGGGAAGCGCTGCTAAAACACTAAGCCGAAGCTTCTGCCACCCACTCCGCTACGCTCCGGGGTTCTGATATGTTTTTCATTTTACCCTGGGTTCCGCTGCTGACGCAGCTCCACCTAGGGCTATTATTGTGTCGCCCTCTCCGAGGGCTCAAACTTCCTCGGGCTTTCAGCCCGATAAACATCAATTTATCGAGATGAGGGGGGGGCTTCTTCGAAAATGTCATTGATGTTTCTTTTGCTTACAAAATCTTTGGGATACATGTGAAAATTCAGCATTTTCCGGCAGATTTGGCTGTACAATCCGTTCCGGAGGGTGTACAATGCCGCCGCAGACTCTATGCCTGTGCTGTGCCCTCGTATCTGGGTGCCGCCACCGCTATCACCGAAAAAACTTTCCTTAACTCCTCAGTTAAAACATCTTCTAACATACTGCACCGAACATGAAACTGCATCTCCCCAAGCAACTGTTCACCGCACTTCTCACCGTCATCACCCTGGCTGCCGCACCCGCCGCCTGGGGTGAGGGTTCATGGGCGATTGATAATCGGACATCGAATCATATCTATTACTATAGCGATGGGGTGCAGAATGAGACAATTACGACCTTGACACTGCCAAATGGGTCTAACAATGTTTCGGTAAATACTAATGGTATATCTCTTGCAGCTGACGCATATACAAATCTGTTCATCTGCTCTGGATATGGTGGAAATGATATGCCTGCTGATTTCACAGGCCAGACAACAACAATCGGTAAAGTGGTAGCAGGAGATGGGGTGAGCCTGACTGTCGCAGAAAATCCTTGGCAGAACTGGAAATATTATAGCTCTCTCCTTATTGAGGAGCTGGAATATGGGAGCGGTGAAGGAGCGGGGGTGCTTAATGTATGCGATGCCGAAAGCACCGTAATTGTCAATAAGGTGTCAGGCACGTTGAGCAGCGTGACCAACGCCGGTACGCTGATGCTGGGGACTAATGCAAGTGGAGACTCGGCTGCCAGTAGCATCACGGTGAGCAATATAACAAACACCGGTACGCTGACTCTGACTAATGCTGTGTTGTCCGGAACGATTACGAACAGCAACGTGTTCAATCTTGGGGGGACCAACACCATTGCTGCTGATGCTACAGTGGTTTTAGCCGGTAGTGGTTCGACCTCGCAAACCGGCACCATTTCCGGCGGGGCAGGCAGTATTCTGCAAATCAAGGGGCAACCAGCAGAAGGCAGCACAGGAGTTGTATTTAACGGAGATGTAACTGTAGGTGCGGTGAAGCTGGTAGGGGTGAATGACAATGGTCTGGATGCACGCATGCCCGTGTCATTCTACGGAAATCTCACAGCAGACACGCTTTACACGCGCTGCGGTGATTTTGTTTTCGGCAATGGCACGAGTGCAGGCAAGGCTATCCTGGGCCGCGTGGAGCTGGGTGATGCCGATAGTAGCGGGCTGGCTGAGCACACCGTTGCTATCAATAGTGGTTATACTGTGGTGGTGACCGGTTCGAATAACAACAACGCCGCTTATAAGAACGTGAGCTTGCTGATGGGTGAGTGGAACCAGAAGACGAAGCTTGATATCGACGGTACTCTGGTCACAACGAATGGCGCCAAGTTGTTGCTGGGTGACTGGGGTGGCTATGTCAATATCAATAATGGCGGCACCTTGGCTGTTGCCGGTATTGCGCGAGGGAATACTGGTAAAAATACAAATCTGAGTCTGCAGCTTTCTGAAGGCGGTCGCCTGATATTGGGCGCCGGCGGTATCGATGTTGGTGGTACGGGGCAGAAAAGCATCAATCTGAATGGCGGTACTTTAGGCGTATCTACCGGAAATAATGTAACCGTGAACAACGATGTTACCCTGGGGGGAGCGGTTACGTTCAACACCACGCAGTATGTAATAGGTGCGGATGGTACCATAGCCGATGGCACTGGTGCCGGTAGTTTGACCCTGACGAATGTCATAAACAATAGCGCCGGTAATCGCATCACTGTGAGTGGCAGCGGCACTCTGACTATCAATTCTCTGTCTGTCAGTGAAACGCTGGCCTTCACTGGTGCCACGGTGGACAATCTGACTATCGGCTCTGTACAGGTGAGTGAGACCCATTCCCTGACTCCGCAAGGTGAAGGAGTCGACTTCTATTACAGTGATAACGCGGAACTTAGCAGCACAACAAATGGCTACCGTGTGGAGACTGGTACATATGTGCTGTTCGAGGGTTATGAGTGGACTAATGCATCTGGTACTTTGGGTGCATACACTCTTAAAAAAGAGGAAGGTAACACGTATATTACTGTTAAAGCAGGCGTTGGTTCTGTATATTATATCAATTCCGGGGCGGCATCGTATGATGCTGCGGGCGGTGAGACTACTGCCAGTGCCGCCGGTTTTGTGCTGAGTAACAACACTACGCTGACTCTGACCGGCACCACCACCGCCCAGTTAACGAATAAGGTGACTATTGCTGCCGGTGATGGTGGCAAAGCTACCTATTCTATAGCCAATGGTGTGGAACAGACCTATGCGTCTCTGGGGCTTGGTTCCCTCATCAATGTGGAAAGCGGGTCCTATGTGCTGGATATTTCCGGCGATGGAACAGTGGTGAAAACTGACCACAGCGGTGGTAGTTCCAGTCATGGTTTTCATGCTGGCGAAGTCAGCATCACCAACGGTGGCAAGCTTGTCCTGCAGGCGGTTGATGGTCTGGGCTGGGAAGGTGGCGCAACACCTAAGCTGAGCATTCTGAATGCCACGCTGGCTCTGGGGGCCCGCCAGACTTTCTCAACAGACCTGGATATGCAGGGCGGTGCTGTGATTGAAGCTACTGAGACGACGCAGACAGGCAATAATGTACCCAAGATTGACGTCTGGAAAAACATGGACTGGACTGTCAGTGGAGAGGGTAACGTGGTCAGGGAAGATGTAGCTGTCAAGTTGCGCGAGAATGTGACTATCACTGTTGAAGAAGGGGGTGATCTGTCCATTATGGGTGCGTATGATACTCAACAAGTTGGCAAAATAACCAAGAGCGGGGAGGGTAAGCTGATTCTCGCAGGAGTCGCCAAGAACCTTGATACAGGTATTAATCTGACCGCCGGTACCCTTCAGCTGGGTGGTACGGCAGAGTCGGATGGTATGGTGATCGTGGCCGGTATCAACCAGACAGGTGGCACAGTAGACGTAGCAGGGCAGGCAGAGCTTTCCGGTGATTCTGTGCTGGGCGGCACGTTCAATGTGCTTGCTACCGGTGTGCTTACCTTGAACGCTGCAACTGACGTGACGGGCAGTTTTGTGGTTGCTGGCGGCAAAATCATCGTTGGTTCTTCCCTGACCCCGGTTGCTGACTCTGTTGTACCGGAGGCAGGGGTGAACGGCTGGTCTTCCTCTAATGTATGCTTGTTGACCACGAGTGGCAGCGGTACGGTGACGGGGCTGGACCGTGTCTGGGCAGACGGGGTAGAAGTGAACGTGACCTCTTCTCTGAATGCAGAGACGGGGGTTACCTCGTATTTTGCTTCCAAGAACATGGACTACTATGTGCAGGATATCGCTACCAAGGCTGAATACAGTAGAGAATCCGGATTGACTGAGGCCCGCAAAATCTACATGACTGATGGAACGACGCTGGTGGTCAAGGAGACACTGAGTACAAATAAGCTTAACATTACTGGTAAGGTAAATTACGAAGTGGACGGCGCCATTCTCAATCTCGATGGCGGCACCAAGACTGATATCTCTACCGTGAGTGTGACGAATGGTGGTACTCTGTATCTGACTGGTGCTAGTGCTAATCTCGGCACGAGTGATTCCTATGTTGTTATCAACCTGAGCTCAGGCGGTAAGTTTGCTTTTGATAATGGTAATGGTAGTGGAGCCAGAATATATGCTGATGTTGCTGTTGATGGCACGGGTGAACTGATTGGCAGTTATTATGGCAATTCTGCCACCATTTACGGCACGGTGTCCGGTACCGATGGCAGCGAGTTGAAGCTGATGCCGCGCGCCGAAAGTACCAACAGCTGGACTATCGCCGGTCGTATTGAGGGGAATATGGCCGTGACCTCCTCCAGTTATGTGACACTGAGTGGTGCCAATACTTATAGCGGAGGCACGACGATTACCGGTGGTAGGGTGACAGCCGCCAACGCAAGTGCGCTGGGTACCGGCAAGGTGACCATGAACGGCGGTGAATTGACCTTGAACTCTGGACTGACTGTTGCTGCCATGGATTATAACGGCGGCACGGTGAATAATAATAATCAGAGGCTGACCGTGACTGGCGCGCTGATTGCTGCTGCCGATATGAGCATCGCTGGAGCTGGTGGAACCAGCATCGGTACGCTTGATTTGAGTGCGGGTACCACACTGACCCTGGGAGACGGCTCTGCGTCAAGTTCTCATACTATTGAAAATCTGGTAGGCAGTGAAAGTAGTAAGGTGAGTCTGGCTGCAAATGCTTTACTGAATAAGGTAAACGGTGTTACCGGCTCGGTTAAACTGACAGGCTCCGGTACATACGATGCGGGCTCTTCGCACGGTATGACTGCCAATATGTCTCTTGCAACTGATTGGACCGGCACGGTGAAAATTCATGATGTTACAACAAATGCTGATATCAAATTGAATGACCTGGGTGTGACTGGGTCAAGAGTCGATATCAATAATGTGCAGGGGTATTTTGAGCAAGCAGATAACGGAATTATTTATAACCCCGATATCAACCTGAGTGGGAATCTGACCATCACGAATGGGTATAGCAACAGTAGTTATACTTTTGGTGGTAAAATCAGTGGCTCCGGCACTCTTTCCCTGGAACGAACTGGCGGTTCGCCCAATACATTCTACTTTACCAAGGATATCAGTTCCTGGACCGGTGCTCTGACTCATTCTGCGCAAACAGATAACATTCATCTGACCGAAGCTGCAAAAACGGTGAATGCTGCTATCACCAACACAGGCGGTACGCTGAACCTGACGGTCAATACAACGGATGCAGCAACCTTCAGCAAGAATGTCACGGTTTCTACTTTGGACCTTGCTCAGACGGCATCTTTCTCGGCCGGTTTGACGACAAGTGGTAATGTCACTATTGATTCTGGTAAGAATATTAAGCTTGCAGGAAGCAATACAATCGGCGGTCTGTTGCAGGGGGCAGGTTCCAATACCTTATACATTACGGCCAATGGCACCGAAGTGAACTTCAACGGAGCAGGCAATCACATAATTACGAACATTGACCCGACCAGTTATACAGGTATCACCTACAATGTTAAGAACGGGGCTACTCTGAAGGTCACTGGTTCCATGTGGATGCAAAACAGCTCCATTTGCCTGGAAGAGGGTGCTTCTTTCAACAAGAGTGATGATATTCTGGTAACCGGAACAGGGGCCAATTCCACCATTTCCAGGCAGGCGGATGGTAAGACCAGTATCCTGACGCCTGACAATGCTGCGTACACTATCAGCAACGCGGAGGTTGAAATGACTCACTCTGCGGATAGCGAGTTGAAAATGAAGCTGACTGAGAGCAGCCTCACTAGCTCGGGCAGCTCGTTGCTCACCGTGTACAATGCCGGCAACACTATTACCAGCCTGGCGGCCAATGGCGGTAATGTGAAGCTGTCTGAAAGCATGAGCGTGCAGAGCATTTCTGCCAAGGCTGGCAAGGCTGTGACTGTGGCCAATGGTAAGACTATCAGCATGGCTGGTGGGGTGAGCCTGAGTGCCAACGGAGCAGATGCCACCATGACCGCCAAGAACGATGATGCTCTGGTGCAGCTGGCGCAGGATGCATCCTTCACCATCCAGGACATGACGCTGACGAACACGACTATTACGGCAGCGACGACAGAAACCCGCGTGAACCTGAGCAACGTGAGCGGTGATGCGACGCTGGCCAAGGGCAAGTTCCATATGCAGGGGCAGCTGCCTGTGGCGCTGGTGAACGCCGGTGGGTCGCCTGTGGAGTTCAGCAGCAGCGCCCTGAGCGGACTCACGCTGAATACTGCAGATTCTTCTGCCAGCCTGGTGGTGGATCTGGGTGACCTGAGCTGCCTGACTCCCATGGGACCGGGCAAGTACGACCTGACAATCACGCTGAGCGGATTCACCATGGGGGATTACAGCGGTCTGGCTACCGGGGCTGGTCTGGTGTTCGCAGCTGATAGCTGGCTGGGTAGCTTGCTGAATCAGGCTCAAAACGCTAATGTGCAGATGACAATTGCCCAGGCAGAGGCCGGAGCCGCAGCTGCAGCCGAGGGTGGCAGCGCCAGCGGCGTGAGCTACAGCACCGGCAACGTGGGCACTATCATCACCATCACCGGCCTGAATGTCCCCGAGCCGACCACGGCAACGCTCAGCCTCCTTGCGCTGGCAGCACTCGCAGCTCGCCGTCGGAGGAATGATTAATTATTATTGATTAATGATTAATGGTTAAGTTTTCAGCCCGCGCTTTTTTCGGAAAGCGCGGGCTTTTTGTATCATGCGTCAGCCTGGTCTATGGCGTGACAAGGGATAGTGAAGGGGTGAATAAGACTGTGTGTGATTCTGTGTAAGTAGTTGATTTTTTGATTCAAAATTCGTAAATCGTAAATCACAAATCGTAAATCCACGTGTGCCAAATTTTTGGGACACGTATGGTATCAGCACATAAAGTGTTTTCTTTGCTTGCAATTCTGGGCTGATAGTATATACTCTTCGCGGTTTATAAATTAATTAAACGCAGAATATATCACATGAACACGCTTCGTAACTTCACCACGGGTAACGGGAATGAAGGTCAGTATTATTCACTTCCTGCTTTGGCAGAGCAGGGTTTTTCCGGGATTTCGCGAATGCCTGTATCGTTGCGCATTGTGCTGGAAAGTCTGCTGCGCAATTGCGACGGATTGAAGGTGACGGAGAGCGATGTGAAGAATCTGGCGGCATGGAATGCGAAGGAGCCCGGCAGTTATGAGATTCCGTTCACCGTGGCGCGCATTATTCTGCAGGACCTGACAGGTGTGCCTCTGCTGGTGGATCTGGCTGCGATGCGCGCAGCTGTGCAGGACCTGGGCAAGAACCCGGCGGATATGGAGCCGCTGGTGCCGGTGGACCTGGTGGTGGACCACAGTGTGCAGGTGGACTGGGCAGGTTTTCCGGAGGCATACCAGAAGAATCTGACGCGTGAGTTTGAGCGCAATACAGAGCGCTATGAGTTTTTGAAATGGGGGCAGCAGGCATTCAAGACATTCTCTGTGGTGCCGCCGAGCACAGGTATTGTGCACCAGGTGAATCTGGAGTATCTGGCCCGCGGGGTGATGGAGAATGCCGGTGTGTATTATCCGGATACGCTGGTGGGTACGGACTCTCACACGACGATGATTAACGGCCTGGGTATTGTGGCCTGGGGTGTGGGTGGTATCGAGGCAGAGGCCGGTATGCTGGGGCAGCCGGTCACCTTCCTGGTGCCGGAGGTGGTGGGTGTGCATCTGAGTGGCAAGCTGCGCGAGGGTGTGACTGCCACGGATCTGGCGCTGCACGTGACCCAGATGCTGCGCGCTCATGGTGTGGTGGGTAAGTTTGTGGAGTTCTTCGGTGAGGGTGCTGCCACCCTTTCTCTGCCGGACCGCGCAACTGTGGCCAATATGGCGCCTGAATACGGCGCAACGATGGGCTTCTTCCCCTTCGATGAGGTATCGGCGGCGTATCTGCGCACGACCGGCCGCAGCGAGGAACAGGTGGTCACCTGCGAGAATTATTTCCGCGCGCAGGGGCTTTTCGGTATGCCGCGCAAGGGTGAGGTGGATTACACCGTGGAGCTGGAGCTGGACCTCTCCACCATCGTGCCGGCGGTGGCGGGCCCCAAGCGTCCGCAGGACCGCATCCCCCTGAGCACGCTCAAGAATCAGTTTGCTGAAATCTGCAGCAGCACATACGGCCAGGCACAGCGCACCACCTCTGTGGCGGTGACAATGAAGGGCGATGCCGGTAACCCTGATGCTGATACAACGCATGATGTGGAGCTGACGGATGGCTCTATCCTGGTGGCGGCTATCACCAGCTGCACGAATACCAGCAATGATGGCCTGATGCTGGCCGCTGGTCTGCTGGCTAAGAAAGCTGCCGCCCTGGGCTTGAAGGTGCCGGCTTATGTGAAGACCAGTATTGCACCCGGTTCCCGCATTGCCGCCCGCTATTTTGCTAATAATGATCTCAGCGAGGCGCTTGGCCGCATCGGTTTCTCTACGGTGGGTTACGGCTGCACCACATGTATCGGCAACAGCGGCCCGCTGAATGCTGCGCTGGAGGAAGCCGTGGTGAACCACAATCTCGTTTCCTGCTCCGTGCTTTCCGGTAACCGTAATTTCGAGGCGCGCATTCACTCTCATGTGAAAGCGAATTTCCTGATGTCGCCCCCGCTGGTGATAGCTTTTGCGCTGGCCGGGCGTGTGGATATTGATATGGAGAACGAGCCGCTGGGTACTGCGGCTGACGGCTCTGCCGTGTATCTGCGCGATATCTGGCCCAGTGGCGAGGAGATTGCGGCGGCTCAGGCCAAGGCTGCCAGCCCTGCCGATTACGCAGCCTGTTATGCCGGTCATGTGCCGGAGTGGGATGGTGTGAGCGCCCCCACTGGTGCTACCTTTGCCTGGAATGCCGGTTCCACCTATATTCACCGTCCGCCGTTCTTCGATGGTTTCGATGGCAGCAAGGGTGATATCACGGATATTGTGAATGCCCGCCCGCTGGGGATTTTCGGTGACAGTGTGACAACCGACCATATTTCCCCCGCCGGTGCTATCAAGTCCACGGCCCCTGCCGGTCAGTTCCTGAGTGCCCAGGGGGTGGAACGCCGCGATTTCAACACCTACGGTTCCCGCCGTGGTAATGACCTGGTGATGGCCCGTGGTACTTTTGCCAATGTGCGTATCAAGAATCTGCTCACCGCCGGTGTGGAAGGCGGCTACACGCTCTATTTCGGCACCAGCCCGGTGAGCGAGCCTGATACTGCTATCGACGCTCCCTGCGGTACGCCTACCTTTATTTACGATGCGGGTATGGCTTACATGAAGGATGGGGTAAGCACCATCATCATCGGTGGCGAAGATTACGGCATGGGCTCCAGCCGCGACTGGGCCGCCAAGGGTACGAATCTGCTGGGCGTGAAGGCTGTCATTACCAAGAGCTTTGAGCGTATTCACCGCAGTAACCTTATCGGTATGGGCGTGCTGCCGCTCAATTTCGCCAACCCGGCGGATTATGACCGCGTGAAAGAGCTTAAGGATGTGACTTTCTCCATCATCGGCCTGAATAATGATATGGCCCCGCGCAGCGCTGCTACGCTGCTGGTGCAGCCCGCTGGTGCAGAATCATTTACGCTGCCCCTCATCGTGCGTCTGGATACGCCTATCGAGAAGGAATACTTCCGCGCCGGTGGTATTCTGCAGTATGTGCTGGCTCAGTATTGCTGAGCCGGGTAAACAACCCAGGTTTTTCAGCCCGCGCTTTTTCCGGAAAGCGCGGGCGCATGGTATTTTGTGAATGATTAGTGATTAATGATTAATGATTAGTGATTAGCTTGCCACGGCGTAGCCCGAAGGGCGAAGACGGGTGATTAATAGGTGAGTTTTCAGCCCCGCCCACTGGCGGGGCGTTACGTTCTGTAGCCCGGGGCGTACCTGTGTGGGCGTAGCAAGCGTAGACGCGAAGCCCCAAGCCCCGGGTACGCGTGATTTAATATTCCCAAGCCCCGCCCACTGGCGGGGCGTTACGTTCTGTAGCCCGGGGCGTACCTGTGTGGGCGTAGCAAGCGTAGACGCGAAGCCCCAAGCCCCGGGTACGCGTGATTTAATATTCCCAAGCCCC